>NZ_JBIAXU010000005.1:0-458734 GCF_042896985.1 Streptomyces sp. NPDC001194
GGTACTGCAGGGGGGACCCTGTGGGAGAGTAGGACGCCGCCGAACAATCATTGTGGGAAAGCCCCGCACCTTATGGTGCGGGGCTTTTCTGCGTTCTGGGCCCCTGCAGGTTCCTGTAGGGTCATGAGGCATCGTTCGTACGTTCAACAGTGGAGGCCCCCGGGTGGAGGTCCAGGAGACTCGGGTTCAGACGGACCGAATTTTCACCATCCCGAACATCCTGAGCATGGCTCGCCTTGCCGGCGTGCCCTTGTTCCTCTGGCTGATTCTGGAGGAGCACGACGGCTGGGCACTGGCCGTGCTCATGCTCAGCGGGGTCAGTGACTACCTCGACGGGAAGCTGGCGCGGCGCTGGAATCAGATCAGCAACCTCGGCCGGCTGCTGGATCCTGCCGCGGACAGGCTGTACATCCTCTCCACGCTCTTCGGCCTGACCTATCGAGACATTCTCCCGCTGTGGCTCACCGGGGCCCTGGTGGCCCGTGAGCTCATGCTGCTGGTCATGGTCTGGATCCTGCGCCGTCACGGCTATCCGCCGCCCCAGGTCAACTTCCTCGGCAAGGCCGCGACCTTCAACCTGATGTACGCCTTCCCCCTGCTGTTGCTCAGTGACGGTACGGGTTGGTTGGCCTGGATGGGGTCAGTTTTCGGATGGGCGTTCGCCGGATGGGGTACAACCCTCTACTGGTGGGCAGGAATCCTTTACGTGGTGCAAGTCCGCCGGCTTGTGAAGGCGGACGCCACGGCCGATTGAGCTCGCTCGGCGTGCGGCTGACGCGGAGGAGTTGCGGAGTCACCGTCCGAGACGGGTGAGGTCGGCGAGAACGTCGTCTCTCAAGGAGGACTCTCCCGACATGAAGGCCGTCGTGATGGCCGGTGGCGAAGGCACTCGCCTTCGCCCCATGACCTCGAGCATGCCCAAGCCGCTCCTGCCGGTGGCCAACCGGCCGATCATGGAGCACGTGCTCAGGCTGCTCAAGCGGCATGGGCTCAGCGAGACCGTTGTTACCGTCCAGTTCTTGGCGTCACTCGTCAAGAACTACTTCGGTGACGGCGAGGAGCTCGGAATGGAGCTCACCTATGCCAACGAGGAGAAGCCACTCGGCACTGCCGGCAGTGTGAAGAACGCCGAGGAGGCCCTGAAGGACGATGCCTTCCTCGTCATTTCCGGCGATGCGCTCACCGACTTCGACCTCACCGATCTCATTCGCTTCCACAAGGAGAAGGGCGCACTCGTCACGGTGTGCCTGACCCGGGTGCCGAACCCGCTGGAATTCGGCATCACCATCGTGGACGAGGAAGGCAAGGTCGAGCGCTTCCTCGAAAAGCCGACGTGGGGACAGGTGTTCTCGGACACCGTCAACACCGGTATCTACGTGATGGAGCCCGAGGTCTTCAATTACGTGGACCCGGATGTCCCGGTCGACTGGTCCGGCGACGTCTTCCCGCAGCTGATGAAGGAAGGCCGGCCCATCTTCGGCTATGTCGCCGAGGGCTACTGGGAAGACGTCGGCACGCACGAGAGCTACGTCAAGGCGCAGGCCGACGTACTCGAAGGCAAGGTCCAGGTCGAGATGGACGGCTTCGAGATCTCGCCCGGAGTGTGGATCGCCGAAGGCGCCGAGGTGAGCCCCGACGCCGTGCTGCGCGGGCCGCTCTACATCGGGGACTACGCCAAGGTCGAGGCCGGCGTGGAGATCCGCGAGCACACCGTCGTCGGGTCGAACGTCGTCGTGAAGAGCGGGGCCTTCCTGCACAAGGCGGTCATCCACGACAACGTCTACATCGGGCCCCACAGCAATCTGCGCGGTTGCGTCATCGGCAAGAACACCGACATCATGCGGGCCGCCCGGATCGAGGACGGGGCCGTCATCGGCGACGAGTGTCTGGTCGGTGAGGAATCGATCATCCAGGGGAACGTGCGCGTCTACCCCTTCAAGACGATCGAGGCCGGCGCCTTCGTCAACACGTCGGTGATCTGGGAGTCACGCGGTCAGGCACATCTGTTCGGCGCCCGTGGCGTCACCGGCATCCTGAACGTGGAGATCACCCCCGAGCTGGTGGTCCGGCTCGCCGGCGCGTACGCGACGACCCTGAAGAAGGGCGCCACGGTCACCACGGCCCGTGACCACTCCCGCGGCGCGAGAGCGCTCAAGCGGGCGGTGATCTCGGCGCTGCAGTGCAGCGCGATCAACGTGCGCGACCTGGAGAACGTACCGCTGCCGGTGGCGCGGCAGCAGACCGCGCGGGGTACCGCGGGCGGGATCGTGGTGCGGACCTCGCCCGGAGTGCCGGACTCGGTCGACATCATGTTCCTGGACGAACGGGGAGCGGACCTCTCGCTGCAGCAGCAGCGCAAGCTGGACCGCGTGTACGCGCGGCAGGAGTACCGGCGGGCGTTCCCGGGCGAGATCGGTGACCTCCAGTTCCCGGGCAGCGTATTCGACGCCTACACGGGTTCCCTGCTGAGGCGGGTGGACACGACCGGTGTCGCCGATTCCGGCCTCAAGGTGGTCGTGGACGCCTCCAACGGCAGTGCCGGACTGGTCCTGCCCAGCCTGCTGGGCAGGCTCGAAGTGGACGCGCTGACGATCAACCCGGGGCTCGACGAGTCCCGGCCGACGGAGACCGCGGAGTCCCGGCGGGCCGGGCTGGTGCGGCTCGGGGAGATCGTCGCCTCGGCACGGGCCGCCTTCGGGGTCCGGTTCGACCCGGTGGGAGAGCGGATCTCCCTCGTGGACGAGCGCGGTCGGATCATCGAGGACGACCGCGCGCTGCTCGTGCTCCTCGACCTGGTGGCCGCGGAGAAGCGCAGCGGCAAGGTGGCGCTGCCGGTGACCACGACCCGGATCGCCGAGCAGGTGGCGGCGTACCACGGGACGCAGGTGGAGTGGACGACGACCTCGCCCGACGACCTGACGCGCGTGGGCCGGGCCGAGAACACGATCTTCGGCGGGGACGGCCGGGGCGGCTACATCGTTCCGGAGTTCAGCAGCGTCTTCGACGGGTCGGCGGCGTTCGTCCAGCTGATCGGACTGGTGGCCCGGACACAGCTCACGCTGAGCCAGATCGATGCGCGCATACCGCGAGCCCATGTACTCAAGCGGGACGTGCCGACTCCGTGGGCGGTGAAGGGGCTCGTCATGCGGCGGGTCGTGGAGGCGGCCGGGGACCGGCAGGTGGACACCACCGACGGGGTACGGGTGGTCGAGGCCGACGGGCGGTGGGCGCTGGTCCTGCCGGACCCGGCGGAGGCGGTCACGCACCTGTGGGCCGAGGGGCCCGACGACGCGTCCGCGCAGGCGCTGCTGGACGAATGGGCGGCCGTCGTGGACGGCGCCGGGCACTGAGCGTCCGCGGCTGATGGCACGGTGTAGTGCGGTGGGCGGGGAGCGGCGGGCGTCGCTCCCCGTCCACCGGACGGGCGCATTCGGTGTGGGCGGCGCCGACATGCGACGATGAGCGGCATGTCGCAGCCGCCCCACAACCGGAGTTCGGCGCCGGCGCCTCCCGCGCGCCCGGACGCGTCCATGTCGCTGCTGACGCACGTGATGGACCACAGTCTCGACGAGGGCTATGCGCAAGCGTCGGCCCGGCGCGAGGCGGACGGCACTGCGGGTCTGCCGCGCACCCTGAAGGCCAAGCTGGCGCTCGCCGCCGGGCTCGTCCTCGCGGCCATGGTCGTCACGCTGGGTGCCGCCCAGGCGCGGATAGCCGCGCCGGTGCTGGCCAAGGAGCGGCAGGAGCTGATCGACCGGGTACAGCGGGCCGACGAGCACGCGGACGGCCTGGAGCGGGACATCGAGCGGCTGCGGGAGAACGTCGCGAGCCGCCAGCGTGCGGCGCTCAAGCAGCACGGCGGGGACCAGGGGCAGCTCGTGGCGCTGCTGTCCGGTGCGACGGAGGTCCAGGGGCCCGGTCTGAAGCTGGTCGTGGACGACGCCAAGGGCTCCTCTTCCGGGGGTGGGGGCAAGCCGCGCGAGAACGCCGGCTTCTCGGACACCGGCCGGCTGCGGGACCGGGACATGCAGAAGATCGTCAACGGGCTGTGGCAGTCCGGCGCCGAAGCCATCTCGATCAACGGGCAGCGGTTGACGGCTTTGTCGGCGATCCGGGCCGCGGGTGACGCGATACTGGTCGACAACAGGCCGCTGGTGCCGCCGTACGAGGTGCTGGCGGTGGGGGACAAGAAGCGGCTCGGTACGTCGTTCCAGGACTCCGCGGACGGCCAGTACCTGCACGCCCTGCAGGAGAACTACGGGATCCGCGCCACCTTGTCCCCGGCGGACGGGCTGCGGCTGCCGGCCGCGTCGAGCCTGACCGTACGTACAGCCACAGCAGAAGAGCCGAAGAAGGGTGCATCGTGATCGCGGTACTGGGCCTGGTGGCCGGAGTGGTGGTCGGGCTTCTGGTCCGGCCCGAAGTGCCGGCCGTCGTCGAGCCTTATCTGCCGATCGCCGTGGTGGCGGCGCTGGACGCGGTGTTCGGGGGCCTGCGCGCGATGCTGGACGGCATCTTCGTCGACAAGGTCTTCGTGGTGTCGTTCCTGTCGAACGTCGTGGTCGCGGCGCTGATCGTCTTCCTCGGCGACAAGCTGGGCGTCGGTTCGCAGCTGTCCACCGGTGTGGTCGTGGTCCTCGGCATCCGCATCTTCTCCAACGCCGCGGCCATCCGCCGGCACGTGTTCCGGGCGTGAGGCCGATGAGTACGAACGACAACCCGCCCGAGGAGCCGATGGGCTCGGAGCTGCCGCCGCAGGACAAGCCGGCGAAGCCCGCAGGGCCGGCGGCGACGGGCGGGGGAGCCGAGTCCGACCGGGCCGCCCAGCCGGCCCAGCCGGCCCGGGCCGCGCAGCCCGCCGAGCCCGCGCAGAGCGGTCGGCGGCGGCTGGTGGAGTCGGTGTGGCCGCCGCGCGTGAGCCGGGCCCAACTGATCGTCGCGCTGCTCCTGTTCGTCCTCGGGCTGGGCCTGGCCATCCAGGTGCGCTCGAACAGCGACTCCAGCGCGCTGCGCGGGGCCCGTCAGGAGGACCTCGTACGGATCCTCGACGAGCTCGACGGGCGGACCAAGCGCCTGGAGGACGAGAAGCAGCGGCTGGAGGACCAGCGCAAGGAGCTGGAGAGCAGCTCGAACCAGGCCGAGGAGGCCCGTCGCCAGACGGTCGAGAAGGAACGCCAACTCGGGATCCTGGCCGGTACGGTGGCGGCGCAGGGACCGGGCATCACGCTGAAGATCACCGATCCCAAGGGCCAGGTGCAGTCGGACCAGCTGCTGGACACCCTTCAGGAGCTGCGGGCGGCCGGGGCCGAGGCCATCCAGGTCAACGGGGTGCGCATCGTGGCGAGCTCGTTCTTCTCGGACGAGGGAGGCGGGATCGGCATCGACGGTAAGAAGATCACACAGCCTTATGAGTTCAAGGTGATCGGCAAGCCGCAGGATCTGGAGCCCGCCCTGAACATTCCCGGCGGTGTCGTGCAGACGCTGGAGAAGGAACAGGCCACCGTCGCCGTCACACGGTCGGCGAAGATCGTTGTGGATGCCTTGCGGGCTGCGAAGCAGCCTGACTACGCTCGGTCGTCATCGTCGTGACGCGGGACGGAGTGCGGACGGGCTCACGCGGGCTGATGCCTGCGGGGGGTCGGCGCACTGAAGTCGTGCCGCGTGGTGGAAACTGTCTGGTGGTTACGGACGTTGTGAGAATGTCCGGGTCGGCAGGTGTGTGCATTCGGAGTTCGTCCTGCCCCACGGGCGGGTCTGTTTCGTTCAAGGGGAATCGCCCGTGAAGTTGTTTGAGAAGTTGTTCGGCAAGAAGAACCGCGAGGAAAGCGGTGCGGCCAAGCACCGTGCGGGGCAGGGAGAGGTGGAAGGGCAGGGCGACCGGCCGCTCTTCCGTGACGAGGTCGCCGGCGCGGGGGATGTTTCGGGCGCGCCGGGCGCGTCGTCTGTTGACCCTGCCGGTTCCGGACGCATAGGTTTCGGTGAACCATCAACCTCAAGTTCGGGTGGAGGGTTTGCCCCCGACCCGTATGCCACCAATGCCTCCGCGGGGCAGCCGCGGCGCGAGGAGCCGTCCATGTCGGCCGAGCAGGTTTGCAGCAGGTGCGGACACCGCAGCGATGCGGCCAGCCGGTTCTGCTCCAACTGCGGCGCGCCGCTGCGGGCGGGCCTGACGCCGGAGCGTGCCTCGGAGACCACGTCCACCATCTCGATCTCGGGCCTCGAGGCCTACGAGGCCGAGGTGTCGGGACAACAGCACGTGTCGTCCTCGCTGTCCCCCGAGGCCCAGGCCGCGGTGGAAGCTCTGCCTCCGGGTTCCGCTCTGCTCATCGTGCGGCGCGGCCCCAACTCCGGAAGCCGCTTCCTCTTGGACGGCGAGCTGACCACGGCGGGCCGGCACCCGCAGAGCGACATCTTCCTGGACGACGTCACGGTCTCCCGGCGGCATGTCGAGTTCCGCAGGAGCCAGGACGGCGGATTCACCGTCGCCGACGTGGGCAGCCTCAACGGCACGTACGTGAACCGTGAGCCGATCGACTCGGTCGCCCTGCACAACGGCGACGAGGTGCAGATCGGCAAGTACCGGCTGGTCTTCTACGCGAGCCTGCGGGGCGTCTGACCTCCTCCGGACTCCGTCCGGGGGAAACCCCAGAGGGAAGGTCCCATGCTGCGTATCCCCACCGGCGGTGCCCCGAGGAGCGGCACCGCCGGCAGCGGCTCGGCCGGACGGCTGGTGAGCATCGGCACGGTGCTCACCCTGCTGCGCGACGAGTTCCCCGAAGTCACGATCTCGAAGATCCGCTTCCTGGAGGCGGAGGGGCTGGTCGAGCCCCGGCGCACACCTTCCGGATACCGCAAGTTCAGCACCGAGGACGTCGAGCGGCTGGCCCGGATCCTGCGGTTGCAGCGGGACCACTACCTGCCGTTGAAAGTCATCCGCGAGCAGCTGGACGCGCTCGCGCGCGGTGAACAGATCCGCATCCCCGCACCAACGGCGCACGGGGACTCCGTCGATCCCGCGAGCCCTTGTGCCGTCTACGGCGAAGTGGGCCGGGAGCGGGCCGCCGCGGCCCGCGTCGGGCGCGCCGAGCTGCTCGCCGCGGCGGAGGTGGAGGAGGCGCAGCTCGCCGAGTGGGAGTCGTACGGGCTGATCGGCGAGGCCCCGGGCGGCGGCTTCGACGCCGAGACGGTCACCGTGGCCCGCCTGGTGGCGGATCTGGGCCGGTTCGGGCTGGAGCCGCGGCACCTGCGCGCCATGAAGGCGGCCGCGGACCGTGAGGCGGGTTTGGTGGAGCAGGTCGTGGCACCTCTTCGGCGGCACCGCAACCCGCAGACCAGGGCGCATGCCGAAGCGACCCTGAAGGAGCTCGCGGGGCTGTCCGTACGGCTCCACGAGGCCCTGGTGCAGACCGCTCTCGGGGTCCGTCTGCACTGACCTCGGGGATCCCCGAGG
This sequence comes from Streptomyces sp. NPDC001194, assembly GCF_042896985.1. Classification (NCBI taxonomy): domain Bacteria; kingdom Bacillati; phylum Actinomycetota; class Actinomycetes; order Kitasatosporales; family Streptomycetaceae; genus Streptomyces; species Streptomyces sp. NPDC001194. Next base: position 7,451 of record NZ_JBIAXU010000005.1, read on the forward strand.
GGGCCCGACTACCCAAACCTGCCGAGCAGGTCCTAGGGTTGCTGTGTGAACGAGCTCGACGTTGTGGGTGTCCGGGTGGAAATGCCCTCCAACCAACCGATCGTGCTCCTGCGTGAAGTGGGAGGCGACCGGTACCTCCCCATCTGGATCGGACCAGGGGAGGCGACCGCCATTGCCTTCGCGCAGCAGGGCATGGCCCCCGCCCGGCCGCTGACGCACGACCTGTTCAAGGACGTGCTGGAGGCGATCGGCGAGGAGCTCACCGAGGTCCGGATCACGGACCTGCGGGAGGGCGTCTTCTACGCGGAGCTTGTCTTCGCCAGCGGGGTCGAGGTGAGCGCGAGGCCTTCCGACGCCATAGCGCTCGCCCTGCGTACCGGAACGCCGATCTACGGGAGCGACGGCGTGCTGGACGACGCCGGAATCGCGATTCCGGACGAGCAGGAGGACGAGGTGGAGAAGTTCCGCGAGTTCCTCGACCAGATCTCCCCGGAGGACTTCGGTACCGGCCCGCAGTGAGCCGCGGCCGCGCCGTCCACGCCGCGTGTCCGCGGGGAGCATCAGCCCATTCGGTGAGCCATTCCCCGGCACAGGACACGGGAAACCACTCTCAGGGTGATTATCACTCGGCGTGCCGAGTGTGGCGATCGTTGACGCACCCCTGGTGACTGCCTACCTTCGAGGGGGCAGGTCAAGGACGGAGGGTCGGCGTGAGAGTCACGGGCGACGGTACGACCGGGGGCATCCCCGTGCGGAGTGACGGTGGGCCGTACCCGCTCCACGGCAGTGCGGCGGGTTCCCCGCGCCGTCAGCCGGACAGTGCGCCGGTCGCGCCTGTGGGCGCGGACGCGGCACCCGAGCAGGTCGGCTACCGGGGACCGACCGCGTGCGCCGCGGCGGGCATCACGTACCGCCAGCTCGACTACTGGGCGCGGACCGGGCTGGTGGAGCCCACGGTGCGCCCCGCGTACGGCTCCGGGACGCAGCGGCTCTACAGCTTCCGGGACGTCGTCGTCCTCAAGATCGTCAAGCGCTTCCTGGACACCGGGGTGGCGCTTCAGAACATCCGGACCGCCGTCCAGCACCTGCGCGACCGCGGATTCTCGGACCTGGAGCGCATGACGCTGATGAGCGACGGCGCCACCGTGTACGAGTGCACCTCGCCGGACCAGGTCGTGAGCCTGCTCCAGGGCGGGCAGGGCGTCTTCGGGATCGCGGTGGGCGTGGTCTGGCGCGACGTGGAGAACGCGCTGTCGCAGCTGCACGGAGAGCGGGTCGACACCGGCGAGACGGTGGTGGGCCACAACTCGACGGACGAGCTCGCCGCGCGCCGCAACCGGGCCGGCTGAGCACCCTTCCCGGCGCGGTCCGAGGACGCCGGGCCCGGGCCCGGCCGAATGTCAGTGGCATGAGGCAGCATCGGGGCTGTGAGATCCGCGCCGACCATCCTGCACCTGGACATGGACGCCTTCTACGCCTCCGTGGAGCAGGCGTCGAAGCCGAGCCTGCGCGGGAAGGCCGTGATCGTCGGCGGGCTCGGACCGCGCGGGGTGGTCGCCACCGCCTCGTACGAGGCCCGGCGCTTCGGGGTGCACTCGGCGATGCCGACGGCCCAGGCGCGCCGGCTCTGCCCGAACGGCGCCTACCTCATCCCGCGCTTCCGGCTGTACCAGGCGGTCAGCGAGGTCGTCATGGGGCTGCTGCGGGAGCTCTCCCCGCTGGTGGAGCCCCTCAGCCTGGACGAGGCCTTCGTGGACCTGGAGGCGGGCGGGACCGCCTTCGACTCCGAGAGCGCCCGGGAGACGGGGGAGCGGCTGCGGGCGGACATCCGGGCCGCGACGGGGCTCAGCGGCTCCGTGGGGCTCGCGGGCTCCAAGATGCTGGCCAAGGTGGCGTCCGAGGAGGCCAAGCCGGCCGGGCTGCTGCTGATCGAGCCGGGCACCGAGCGGGAGCTGCTCGCCCCGATGTCGGTGCGGACGCTGCCCGGGGTGGGGCCCGTCACGGGGGAACACCTGCGGCGCGCCGGGATCACCACGGTCGGCGAGCTGGCCGAGGCCGGCGAGGACGAGCTGGTGCGGATGGTCGGGCGCTCGCACGGGGTCGGGCTGTACCGGATGGCGCTGGGGCTGGACGACCGGCCGGTGGTCGCCGAGCGCGACGCGAAGTCCGTGTCGGTGGAGGACACCTTCGACGTGGACCTGCACGACCGGGTGCGGATCCGGACCGAGGTGCAGAGGCTCGCCGACCGGTGCGTGCAGCGGCTGCGGGGCTCGGGGCACTCGGGGCGCACGATCGTGCTGAAGGTGCGGCGGTACGACTTCTCGACCCTGACCCGCTCCGAGACGCTGCGGGGGCCCACCGACGACCCCGCGGTGGTGCGGGAGGCAGCGGCGCGACTGCTGGAGGGGGTGGACACCACGGGCGGGGTCCGGCTGCTGGGAGTGGGCGTGACGGGCCTCGCCGACTACACGCAGGAGGACCTGTTCGCGCAGTCGATGGCGGCGGAGGCGGAGGCGGCCGCCGAGGCGGCTGCGGAGGGCGCGGCCGCCGAGCCCCGTGGTGCCCCGGAGACCGCGGGGGCGGGAGCGGCCGGAGGGCCTGGAGGGCCCGCAGAGGCCGCGGAGCCCGTCGGGCCGGCAGGGGAGCCCGACCCGGCCCCGGAGCGGCGCTGGGCGGCCGGGAGTGACGTACTGCACGCCGTGTACGGGCCGGGGTGGGTGCAGGGCAGCGGGGTCGGGAGGGTGACCGTGCGGTTCGAGCAGCCCGGATCGGCGCCGGGCAGGGTGCGCACCTTCCGGGTGGAGGACCCCGAGCTGGAGCCTTCCGATCCGCTGCCCCTCGTGGGGCGGGAGGATCCGGAGGCGGCCTAGGCCGCCCTGCGGGGACCGCGGGGCAGACGGGACTTCGCGGATCGCCCTAGGGCGTGTCCGCAAAGTCCCGGACCGCCCTCCGGGCGGACGGCGCTACTTTGCGGACACCCACTAGGGAGTGTCGTCCCCGTTCGCCAGGCGGCCGAAGTCCCGCTGGATGTCCGACGGGAGGGAGACGTCCAGTCCGTAGTGGTGGTAGAGCTGCAGCTCCTGTTCGGGGGAGAGGTGGCGGCCCACGCCGAAGTCCGGGGCGTCCTTGATGAGGGAGCGCTCGAAGGGGACCCGCAGGGTGTCGTCGACGACCTCGCTCGGCTCCAGCGGGACGAAGGCGTCCCGGCTGAACAGGCCGGTCCGGACGGCGGCCCATTCGGGCACGCCCGTGGCATCGTCGAGGTAGACCTCGTCGACGGTGCCGATCTTGGTTCCGTTGCGGTCGAACGCCTTGCGGCCGATCAGGCTGCGCGGATCGATGTCGGTCTGCACGGTCCCTCCATATGGTCGCAACTCCTCCGTAATGACAACAGAAGGGCATTTCCGGAGTGCAGGCCACTCGAGGCAGGTGCGGGAACCTCGCTGGTAGGCTGGGTGACGGCTGTTGACCCTGTGCGGGAGAGTCCTCCGAGTGAGCACGACGGAGGCGCCGAAGGAGCAAATCCTCCCCGGAATCTCTCAGGCATACGTACCGCACGTGAAGAGGCCACTCTGGAAAGCAGGGGCGGGTACCGGGCGCGCAGTGCCGGTTCCCCTCCTCACCGACGGTGAAAGCCGGAATCCGCGGGCCACCCCCGCTGGCTCCGGTGAAGCTCTCAGGTTGAGATGACAGAGGGGGAGGCCGTCCGGGTGCCCGCGCCGTGGTGCCCCTCGCAGGTCGTACGACCCAGGAGGCCTCCGTACATGACCGCCAACCGCATTCCGCTCTCCCAGCTGGAGCGAGGCATCCCCTTCGAGCAGCGCCACATCGGCCCGGATGCCGAGGCGCAGGCGAAGATGCTCGCCCACGTGGGCTACGGCTCGCTGGACGAACTGACCGCCGCCGCGGTACCGGATGTGATCAAGAGCGCCGAGGCGCTGGATCTGCCCGAGGCGCGGACCGAGGCGGAGGTGCTCGCCGAGCTGCGCTCGCTCGCCGACCGCAACCAGGTCCTGACCCCGATGATCGGTCTCGGCTACTACGGGACCTTCACCCCGCCGGTGATCCTGCGCAACGTCATGGAGAACCCGGCCTGGTACACGGCGTACACCCCGTACCAGCCCGAGATCTCGCAGGGCCGCCTGGAGGCGCTCCTCAACTTCCAGACCGTCGTCGCGGACCTCACCGGCCTGCCGACCTCCGGCGCCTCCCTGCTCGACGAGGGCACCGCGGCCGCCGAGGCCATGACGCTGGCCCGCCGCGTCGGCAGGTCCAAGGGCAACATCTTCCTCGTCGACGCCGACGCGCTGCCGCAGACCATCGCCGTGATCGAGACCCGCGCCGAGCCGATCGGCATCGAGATCGTCGTCGCCGACCTCTCCGAGGGCATCCCGGCCGAGGTCGCCGAGCGCGGCGTCTACGGCGTGCTCCTGCAGTACCCGGGCGCCTCCGGTGCCGTACGGGACATCAAGCCGCTCATCGACCAGGCGCACGGCCTCGGCGCGATCGTCGCCGTCGCCGCCGACCTGCTCGCGCTGACCCTGCTCACCTCCCCGGGCGCGCTCGGCGCGGACATCGCCGTCGGCACCACCCAGCGCTTCGGCGTCCCGATGGGCTTCGGCGGCCCGCACGCCGGCTACATGGCCGTCCAGGACAAGCACGCCCGCTCGCTGCCGGGCCGCCTCGTCGGCGTCTCCGTGGACGCGGACGGCAACAAGGCCTACCGCCTGGCGCTGCAGACCCGCGAGCAGCACATCCGCCGGGAGAAGGCCACCAGCAACATCTGTACCGCGCAGGTGCTGCTCGCCGTCATGGCCGGCATGTACGCCGTCTACCACGGCCCGGACGGCCTGCGGACGATCGCCCGCCGCACCCACCGCTACGCCGCCCTGCTCGCGGCCGGTCTGCGGGCCGGCGGGGTCGAGATCGTGCACGGCTCGTACTTCGACACCGTCACCGCCCGGGTGCCCGGCAAGGCCGCCGAGGTCGTCGCCGCCGCCCGCGAGGGCGGGGTCAACCTGTTCCAGGTCGACGCCGACCACGTCTCCGTCTCCTGCGACGAGACCACGCTGCGCGCCGGCGTCGAGGCCGTCTGGGCCGCCTTCGGCGTGAGCGCGGACCTCGAGGCGCTGGACGGGACCACCGCCGACGCGCTGCCCGAGGGCCTGCTGCGCTCGGACGACTACCTGGCGCACCCGGTCTTCCACCAGCACCGCAGCGAGACCGCGATGCTGCGCTACCTGCGCAAGCTGTCGGACAAGGACTACGCGCTGGACCGCGGCATGATCCCGCTGGGCTCCTGCACCATGAAGCTCAACGCGACCACCGAGATGGAGCCGGTCACCTGGCCCGAATTCGGCCAGCTGCACCCGTTCGCCCCGGTCGAGCAGGCCGAGGGGTACCTCACGCTCATCACCGAGCTGGAGGAACGTCTCTGCGAGGTCACCGGCTACGACAAGGTCTCCATCCAGCCGAACGCCGGCTCCCAGGGTGAGCTCGCCGGCCTGCTGGCCGTCCGCGCCTACCACCGGGCCAACGGCGACGAGCAGCGCACCGTCTGCCTCATCCCGTCCTCCGCGCACGGCACCAACGCCGCGAGCGCCGTGATGGCCGGCATGAAGGTCGTCGTCGTCAAGACCGCCGACGACGGCGAGGTGGACGAGGCCGACCTGCGCGCCAAGATCGAGCAGTACCGCGACGAGCTCGCCGTGCTGATGATCACGTACCCCTCGACCCACGGTGTGTTCGAGGAGCACGTCGCCGACATCTGCGCCCAGGTGCACGACGCCGGCGGCCAGGTCTACGTGGACGGCGCCAACCTCAACGCCCTCGTGGGCCTGGCCAAGCCGGGTCACTTCGGCGGCGACGTCTCGCACCTCAACCTGCACAAGACCTTCTGCATCCCGCACGGCGGCGGCGGCCCGGGCGTCGGCCCGGTCGGTGTCCGGGCGCACCTGGCCCCCTACCTGCCGAACCACCCGCTCCAGCCGACCGCGGGCCCGGAGACGGGCGTCGGTCCGATCTCGGCGGCGCCGTGGGGCTCGGCCGGCATCCTGCCGATCTCCTGGTCGTACGTGCGCCTCATGGGCGGCGAGGGCCTCAAGCGCGCCACCCAGGTGGCGGTGCTCGGCGCGAACTACATCGCCAAGCGCCTGGAGCCGCACTACCCGGTGCTCTACACGGGCCCGGGCAACCTGGTCGCGCACGAGTGCATCATCGACCTGCGCCCGCTGTCGAAGGCGACGGGCGTCAGCGTGGACGACATCGCCAAGCGCCTGATCGACTACGGTTTCCACGCGCCGACCATGTCCTTCCCGGTGGCCGGCACGCTGATGATCGAGCCGACGGAGTCCGAGGACCTCGCCGAGATCGACCGTTTCTGCGACGCGATGATCGCCATCCGCGCCGAGATCGACCGGGTCGCGGGCGGCGAGTGGCCGGTGGACGACAACCCGCTCGCCAACTCCCCGCACACCGCGGCGGCGCTGGGCGGCGAGTGGAGCCACCCGTACAGCCGCGACGAGGCCGTCTTCCCCGGCGGGGTCACGGCGGCGGAGAAGTACTGGCCGCCGGTGCGCCGCATCGACGGCGCCTTCGGCGACCGCAACCTGGTCTGCTCCTGCCCGCCGCTCGACGAGTACGACAACTGACATGTTCGTATGACGTGATGGCATGACGGAGGGGCCGGTCCGGGAGAATCATCCCCGGGCCGGCCCCTCGTCGTTCTCTTCTGCTCCGTTCCCGTTCAGTGTTGTCGCCGGCTAGGCCGCCTTCATCACATGCGCCGCCGCGAGCGGGCGGTGCGGGGCGATGATCTGGCCGTCCGGCAGCAGCTCACCGGTGTCCTCGAAGAGCAGGACGCCGTTGCACAGCAGGCTCCAGCCCTGTTCCGGGTGGTTCGCCAACGGCTTGGCGGCCTCCCGGTCGGCGGAGTCGGCTGACGGGCACGCTGGCTGGTGCTGGCACATGGATGCGTTCTTTCGCTGCGGTGTGGTCTGTGTGCTGCGGCTCGATGCTTTGTTCATGGCCGCCCCCCGTATCAACGTCTTGGTTTGGTCAGGGTCCCAGTGTTGCCCTCCGGAGTTGCGTCCGCAGGGATTTCCCGGCAGCTGTCCTCATACATTGATGACGCATCACCCGTGCGGGCGGTTCAAGTCAACTCCCCTGTCATTTCGGGTGGTTCGGGGGTGACCCGACTGGGCTAGGCCGAATGGGCAGTACGGACCAGCAGCAGGGAACGCGCCTGCTCAGACCCGCCGCACCGAGGCCCGGACCCCGCTCAGGCGGCCGGCGCGGCCAGCGACGGCGGGACCGGCGGGCTCGGAGGAGTGAGCCGGTGCGTCATCACGGGCAGCAGTTCGGACACCGGGTGCGGCCGGTACGGGGCGATCCCGGGCGGGGCCGGAGCCAGCGGAACCAGCAGATCTGCGGCGGCGGGCAGCCCCGCGGAGGCATCGGCCCCGACCGCCCCGTGCAGCCACAGCGTCAGCATGTACAGCTCCGGTACGGAGAGCAGCCGCGGCTGGTAGTTCTTGCCGAGCGATTCCGCCTGGCGCAGGGCGCGTTCGGTGGCCGCAACGTAGGGACCCTCGAAGAAATGGGAGAAGACCCAGCCGTCCGGCGTCAGCCGGGTGTCCGCGGCGGCGACGTAGCGGTCGCCGCTGCGGATCAGGAACCGCCAGGCGGTCAGCCGGGTGCGGGGCGGGCGGCCCCCCGCTGCCAGCTGGGAGATGTTCAGCCGGTCCAGGACGTGGACGGGCAGCGGCAGTTCGGCGGTCATCGGGCCCTGCAGCGCGCGCAGGGCCGGAGTGTGCGCCTCGTGGACGGCGGTGGGGGAACCGAGTGCCGCGAGGACGCTGCGCAGGGCGGGCGCGGGAGCCGGAGGGACATGCAGCGGCATGGTGGGTCGCCTCTCACTTGGGAGACCTGTGGAACGGGGCAGGTGCGGACGGCGCTGTCGCATTCTGGGGCCAGAGGGGGGCTGAGGGGCAATGGCCGCGCGCCAACTCTCTGCCTCGTTTGCGGAGTTTATACGACATGTGTTCACGCAGTGTTTCGGCTAGCTGTCCCGCCTATTGCCGACAAGGCGCTTACCGGTCCCGCTGACATGGCTTTCATGCCGGTTGCGCGCGAACATGTCGCGCTGACCTCGGAGGTTACCGGACGGGGGCTCGGCTGGAAAGCGCCCATTATCCGGAACCGGCAAAACCGATGCGGAATTTGCATACGACATCTTGCCAGGTGAATGTGCCATAGCGCCCTTCGGCCAAACCGGCGCGCGCTCCCCGCCACGCGCGCCCCCTCGGGCGTTATCGATCTCGCCTCCGGGGCATCATCGACCGTACACGCGCGCCTGGGTGGCATGGGCCAGGCGCAAATCGAGGAGGGACGCTCCGATGGGGGAGAAGGTCGTGGCGGGCGGATTCGACCTGTCCGATCGGCAGAAGTATCGGAGGAAGCTCCACGAGTGCCTGGAGGGGCTGGAGCGGCTTCTGGCGGAGAAGAGGTTCGATCGACCCAAGAACATGATGGGACTGGAGATCGAGCTGAATCTGGCGGGTTCCGACGGGTTGCCGAGAATGGTGAATGCCCAGGTTCTGGAGCGGATAGCGAGCCAGGATTTCCAAACGGAACTGGGAATGTTCAACCTTGAGGTCAACGTACTTCCGCACCGGCTCGGCGGCCGGGTATTCGACCGGCTCGCCGAGGAACTGAGCGCGGGGCTCGGCTATGCCCACCGGCAGGCCGCGGAGATCGACGCCGGCGTGGTGATGATCGGCATCCTGCCGACGATCACCCGTTCCGACCTGGTCACCGCCAACCTGTCCGCGGTGGACCGCTACTCGCTGCTGAACGAGCAGATCCTGATGATGCGCGGCGAGGACTTCCTGCTCGACATCGACGGGGTCGAGCGGCTCACCTGGAGCACCGGGTCGATCGTCCCGGAGGCCGCCTGCACCTCCGTACAGCTGCACCTGCAGGTGACGCCGGCCCGGTTCGCCGACGTGTGGAACGCGGCGCAGGCGGTGACCGCCGTACAGATAGCCGTCGGCGCCAACTCGCCGTTCCTGTTCGGGCGCGAGCTGTGGCGGGAGTCGCGGCCGCCGCTCTTCACGCAGGCCACCGACACCCGGCCGCCGGAGCTGCAGGCCCAGGGGGTGCGGCCGCGGACCTGGTTCGGGGAGCGCTGGGTGGAGTCGGCGTACGAGCTCTTCGCGGAGAACGTCCGGTACTTCCCGGCGCTGCTGCCCATCTGCGACGAGGAGGAGCCGCTGCGGGTGCTCGCCGAGGGCGGGGTGCCGAGCCTGCAGGAGCTGGTCCTGCACAACGGAACGGTCTACCGGTGGAACCGGCCCGTGTACGGGGTCGCCGACGGGATCCCGCACCTGCGGGTGGAGAACCGGGTGCTGCCGGCCGGGCCGACGGTCGCCGACGTGGTGGCGAACGCCGCCTTCTACTACGGGCTCGTCCGGACGCTCGCCGACGAGCAGCGGCCGGTGTGGACGCGGCTGCCGTTCGCCGAGGCGGAGGCCAACTTCGACGCGGCCTGCCGGTACGGGATCGACGCCCGGCTGCGCTGGCCGCGCCGGGGCCGGGGCGGCGGCCTCGCCAGCGTGTCCGCCGTGCGCCTGGTCCTGGACGAGCTGCTGCCGATGGCGGCGGCAGGGCTGGACGCCTGGGGCATCGAGCCCGCCGACCGGGACCACTACCTCGGCATCATCGAGGAGCGCTGCCAGCGCCGGGTCAACGGGGCGACCTGGCAGGTGGACACCTACCACCGCGCGCTCGCGTCCGGAATGGGAAGGGACGAGGCGCTGGCCGCCATCACCCGGCGCTACAGCGAGCTGATGCACAAGGGCGACCCCGTGCACACCTGGCCGGTCGGACTGGCGGACGAGGAGGTGAGCGCGGCGGTTCCGGTACGGCGCTGACCGGCGGCTCCGCCCGCGTTCCGGGTCCGGTGATCCCCTTCCCCGTCCGAAGAGGCAGTATGGGGTGGACGAAGCGGAACGGCGGGACGGGAGTCGGACGTGCGGGCGGATCCGGAGCCGGTGGTCAAGGCGTTGCACGAGGACGGGCGGGGGGTCCTGCGCACCGAGACGCTGCTCGTGCTGGCGCTGTCGCTGGGGGCGAGCGCCGTCTCCTCGCTGATCAGCTTCATCGGCTCGCTGACCAAGCCGGGCGGGCTCAAGGACCAGGCCGCCACGCTCAACGGCTCGTACGCCCCCGGCCGGCCCTGGCTGGACCTGGCCTGGCAGCTGTTCGGCATCGGCACCGCGCTGGTGCCGGTGCTGCTGGTCGCGCACCTGCTGACCCGGGAGGGCGTGCCGGGGCTGCGGGCCCTGGGCTTCGACCGCACCCGGCCCGGCTGGGACCTGGGGCGCGGAGCCCTGGTCGCGGCCGGGATCGGGAGCGCGGGGCTGGCCTTCTACCTGGCGGCGCGGGCGAGCGGCTTCAACCTCACGGTGGTGCCGGAGGCGCTGCCCGACGTGTGGTGGAAGTTCCCCGTGCTGATCCTCTCCGCCCTGCAGAACGCGGTGGTCGAGGAGATCATCGTGCTGGCCTACCTGCTGCGCCGGCTCGACCAGCTGGGCTGGTCGCCGGCGGCCGCGCTGCTGGCCAGCTCGGTGCTGCGCGGCTCGTACCACCTGTACCAGGGCATCGGCGGCTTCCTCGGCAACATGGTGATGGGCGTCGTCTTCGTCCTGGCCTACCGCCGTTGGGGCCGGGTGGCCCCGCTCGTCGTCGCGCACGCGCTGCTCGACATCGTGGCCTTCGGCGGGTACGCGCTGCTCGCGGGCAAGGTCGGCTGGCTGCCGACCCCGTAGGCGGACCCTTCCGCACACCGCCTAGGGGCGCGCCAGCAGTTCGCCGTCGATGACGGTGACCGCGTTGCCGGTCAGGAGCGTCCGGTCGCCGGCCAGCCGGACCGCGACGCGGCCGGTGCGCGCCCCGCCCTGGAGGCCGACGAGCGAGGTACGGCCCAGCCGGGCGGCCCAGAACGGGGCCAGCGCGGTGTGGGCGCTGCCCGTGACCGGGTCCTCGTCGATCCCGAAGGCCGGGAAGAAGCCGCGGGAGACGAAGTCGTACCCGCGTGAGGGGTCCTCGGCGGCCGCGGTGACGATCACCCCGCGGCGGGCGTGGCCGCGCAGAGCGGCGATGTCGGGGGTGAGCTCCCGTACGGCCCGTTCGTCCGCCAGCTCGACGAGCAGGTCGCCGATGTGCTCGGACGTGTCGTGGACCGACCTGATCTCCGCGCCGAGGGCGCCGAGCACGGCGGGCTCCGCCTCCACCGGGGTCAGCGAGGACGTCGGGAAGTCCATGGTGATCGTGCCGTCCCCGGCGGCCCGGGCGGTGAGGATGCCGCACCGTGCGGAGAACCGGATCAGCCCCGTGGCCAGGCCGCTCGTCGCGAGCACGTGCGCCGTGGCGAGCGTGGCGTGGCCGCACATGTCGACCTCGGCGGTCGGGGTGAACCAGCGCAGGGCCCAGTCGGCGTCCCCGCCGGGCGGCAGCGGGCGGGCGAAGGCGGTCTCGGAGAGGTTGACCTCGGCGGCGACCTGCCGGAGCCAGGCGTCCGGGGGGAACTCCCCGTCGAGGAGGAGGACTCCGGCGGGGTTGCCGCGGAAGGGGCGGTCGGTGAAGGCGTCGACGATTCGGAGGCGCATGGACCGACGGTAGGACCGTTTCTTGAACGTCGACAAAGGCCAATCGCGGATGACTGGCCTGGTCACGCACGTGTTCGGTACGAGTTTCCGATATATCGTTGACGCATCGCGATGGGTCAACGATAGTAGAGGCATCGCAAGAGCGATGACGTGAAACCGGAAGACGAAAGGAGCGCAGTCATGCGTTCACACGGACAGCACGAACACGAGCACGGACGGGGCCACGGCCACTGCGGGCCCGATCGTCGGGAGGAGTTCAAGGGGCGGCGCGCCGCCTTCGGCCCGTTCGGACCGCCCTTCGGCGGCGGCCCCTGGGGCGGGCGGGGCGGGCGCGGTGGACCGCGCGGCCGGGCCCGGCGCGGAGACGTGCGCGCCTCGATCCTGGCGCTGCTGAAGGACCGGCCGATGCACGGCTACGAGATGATCCAGGAGATCGGCGAGCGCAGCGGCGGGGCCTGGAAGCCCAGCCCGGGATCGGTCTACCCGACCCTCCAGCTGCTCGAGGACGAGGGGCTCATCTCCAGCGAGAGCGAGGGCGGCAAGAAGCTGTTCACGCTCACCGACGCCGGCCGCACCGAGGCCGAGTCCGGCCCGGAGGCCCCCTGGGCCGACGCCGGGCGCGGGTTCGACTTCGAGGCGATGCACGAGGTCCGCACGGCCGGGATCGGCCTGTTCGAGGCCTTCGGGCAGGTCTTCAAGACCGGCTCGCCCGAGCAGCGCGAGAAGGCCCTCGCGGTCATCAACGACGCCCGCAAGAAGCTCTACCTGATCCTGGCCGACGAGCACTGAGCCGGCCGGCCGCAAGAAAACGGCGCGCCCCGCGAGTCCTCTCGCGGGGCGCGCCGCCGTATCCGGGTACCCGCCGGGGGCGGTATGTCAGACGACCAGGCCGGCGAGCTTGCGGAGCGACTCGTTCAGGGCCGCGGTGGCCGAGTCCTTGAGCTTGCCCGCCATCAGGGAGACGGCGGCCCCGTTGAACTCCCCGTCGATGCGGACCGTGGTGGCCGCGCCGTCGGGTACGAGGGTGTACCGGGTGAGGATGGCCACGCCCATCGGACCCTTGCCCGTGATGGCGAAGAGGCGCTCGTCCTCCAGCTCCGAGACGGTCCAGCCGACCTCGGCGGGAAAGCCCATCATCTTCATGTTCTCCACGAAGGTCGCCCCGACCGCGAGGGTCTCGGGTCCGCCCTTGGGGAAATTGGTGTGGGTCATGCTCCACTCGCCGTACGCCGCCCAGTCCGTCAGCTGGGCCCAGACCTTCGCGGCGGAGGCCTCGATGCGTGATTCCGCGGTCACTTCGGCCATGGGGCCACCCCTTCTCGTCGGGTACGTGCGGCGGAAGGTAGCCCCGGCGGGCACAACATTCAATACTGACGACCTGTCAGAAACCATCGGCCCGGTCACGCCCGGTCTCGGATCCGTCTCAACAGGCGTCACGCCTGTGACGGTGCTGACCGACCCTGCCATGATGGCCCGATGCAAGCGTCAGGGAGAAACGCCGGACTGGGCCTCGCCCTCGTCTCGGCGGTCGCGTTCGGTGGTTCCGGTGTGGCGGCGAAGCCGCTGATCGAAGCGGGTCTGGACCCGCTCCACATGGTCTGGCTCAGGGTGGCCGGGGCGGCGCTCGTGCTGTCCCCGCTCGCCTGGCGCCACCGCCGGCTCCTGGTGCGCAAACCCCTGCTGCTCGCCGGCTTCGGCATCGTCGCCGTCGCGGGCGTGCAGGCCTTCTACTTCGCCTCCCTGTCGCGGATCCCGGTCGGCTGCGCCCTGCTGCTGGAGTACCTCGGTCCGGCGCTGCTGCTCGGCTGGATCCGCTTCGTACAGCGCAAGCCGGTGACCCGGGCCGCCGCGGCCGGCGCCGCCGTCGCCGTCGTGGGACTGGCCTGCGTGGTGGAGATCTGGTCCGGGCTGAGCCTGGACCCGCTCGGCGTGCTGCTCGGCCTCGCCGCCGCCTGCTGCCAGGCGTTCTACTTCGTGTTCGCCGACCACGGCGCCGACGGCGGAGCCGAGGACGACGTGCCCGACCCGATCGGCGTGATCGCGTACGGCATGCTCATCGGCGCCCTCGTGATGACGGTGATCGCCCGGCCGTGGCAGATCGACTGGCAGGTGCTGGGCGGGCATGCCGCGATGGGGGACCTGAGGGTGCCCGCATGGGCCCTGCTCGGCTGGGTGGTGCTGATCGCGACGGTCTTCGCGTACCTGACCGGAGTCGTCTCGGTGCGCAAGCTCTCGCCGCAGGTGGCCGGGGTCGTCGCCTGTCTGGAGGCCGTCGTGGCCACCGTGTTCGCCTGGATCCTGCTGGGCGAGCACCTCTCGAGCCCGCAGATCATCGGCGGTGCGCTGGTGCTGGGCGGGGCCTTCATCGCGCAGTCGGCGCGGCCCACCCCGCCGGGGGCGGCCGATCCGGACGCGGTCGTTCTGGACCGCGAGACGACGAAAGCCTAGGGTGGCGATCGTGCATTCGACCGTCCTTCCGCCTCCCGCCGCGTAGCCGCGGGCAGCCGCCCCTGCGAAGAGGATCCGGCCCTGGGGAGTTCCCGGGCGGATCCGCGCTGCCCGCGAAGCGATGACCTTCCCTTTCATCCTTCACGCATGCGCGGAGCACACTCGTGTCGAATCATTCGCCCGCCTCAGGGCGCAGTCTGCTGTACCTCGTCGTCGCCGGAGCCGCCTGGGGCACCGCCGGGGCGGCCGCTTCCCTCCTCTTCCTGGCCAGTGACCTCGGCCCGCTCGCCCTGTCGTTCTGGCGGTGCGCCGGCGGGCTGGTGGTGCTGCTCGGAGTGCTCGCCGTACGCCGGCCCGGGGGCGCGGCGGCTGCCGCCCGGGCCGCGGCGCGGCCGTCGGCGGCCTCGCTCATCGGGACCGGGCTGATGTTCACGCTCTTCCAGTCCGCGTACTTCGGCGCCGTGCGCGAAACCGGCCTGGCGGTCGGCACGGTGGTCACCCTGGGTGCTGGGCCTGTGCTGATCGCGGTCGGCGCGCGGTACTGGATGGGCGAGCGGCTCGGCCGGGGCGGCGTGGCCGCCGTCCTCGGGGCGCTCGCCGGGCTCGCCGTACTCGTCCTCGGCGGCGGGGGCGGCGAGGTGCGGCCGCTCGGCGTGGGCTGGGCCCTGCTGTCTGCCGCCGGGTACGCCGGGATGACCCTGCGGGCCCGCTGGCTGGGGCGGCGCGGGGCGGGCGGGGACCCGCTGGTCACCACCGCCTGGTCGGTCGCGGTGGGCACGGTGTGCCTGCTGCCGCTGGCCGCGGCGGAGGGGCTGCTGCCGCACACCGCGGAGATCGGGCGGGTGCTGTGGCTGCTGGTGTACGTGGCCACGGTGCCGACGGCGCTGGCGTACGCGCTGTACTTCACCGGGGCCGCCGCGGTGCGGGCCGCGACCGTGTCCGTGATCATGCTGATCGAGCCGGTCAGCGCGGCGGTGATCGCCGTTCTGGTGCTCGGGGAGCGGCTGACCGGCGCCGTGGTGCTGGGCACCGTACTGCTGCTGACCGCGGTGGGTGCGCTGATCGCGGCGGAGGCGGGCAGGGCCGGGGAAGGTACCGCGGGCGGGCCGGGGGTCCGGCCCGCCCGGGAGTCGGGTGCGTTGCGGGAGCCGCGCGAGCTGGTCGAGCCGCGCGAGCTGCCTGAGCCGCGTGAGTCCGGTGGGCCTCGCGGGGCTCAGAGCGCGGCGAGGTAGTCCGGCGTGGCGATCCCGGGGGCCAGGTCGTCGGCCGGGATCGGGGTGCCGTGCACCGGCGCGACGGGGACCACGCCCGACCAGTAGGGCAGGGTCATGTCCTCGGGCTCGTCGTTGGGGCCGCCCGTACGGAGCTTCGCCGACACCTCGTTCAGGTCCAGGCGGATCACCGCAGTGGCGGCGAGCTCCTTGGCGTTGGCGGGCCGGGAGTCGGCCGAGCGGCCCGGGACCACGTGGTCGACGAGGGCGTCGAGGGCCATCCGGCGCTCGGCCTCGTCGGTCACCTGGTACGCGGTGCCGTGCACGATCACCGAGCGGTAGTTGATGGAGTGGTGGAAGGCGGACCGGGCCAGCACCAGCCCGTCCACGTGCGTCACGGTCAGGCAGACGGGCAGACCCGGGTCGGCCTGGCCGGCGGCCAGCAGCGGGCGCGAGCCGGTCGAGCCGTGGACGTAGAGGGTCTCGCCCACCCGCCCGTACAGGGTCGGCAGGACCACCGGGGCGCCGTCGCGGACGAAGCCGAGGTGGCAGACGTAGGCCTGGTCGAGTATCGAGTGCACCGTCTCGCGGTCGTAGCGCGCCCGCTCGCGGGAGCGGCTCGGGACGGTGCGGTCGGTGGGCTCGTAGCCGCCGCCGGTCGCCCCGGTCGCCCCGGTCGCCCCGGTCGCCCCGGTCGCCCCGTTCGTCTCGGGCATCTCTTGCGTGTCGGTCGTGGCGGTCATGGTGCGTTCTCCGTTGTACTAGTGCATACTCGGCTTTGTGCTAGGAGAGTATCGGATCACAGGCCGTCGCGCATCGGATATCGCGGCGAGTGTCGAGGCGGGCGTCGGATCGGGCGCGCTCGCGCCCGGAGCGCTGCTGCCGCCGATGCGGGAGCTCGCGGGCGTGCTCGGGGTGAACCCGAACACCGTGGCCGCCGCGTACCGGACGCTGCGCGAGCGCGGGGTCATCGAGACCGACGGCCGGCGGGGCAGCCGGGTCCGGGGGCGGCCGGCGAGCGCCCCGCGCGACGAGCTGCGGGTGGCGGTGCCTCCGGGCGCGCGCGACGTGGCGTCAGGGAATCCGGACGTGCGGCTGCTGCCCGCGCTGGACGCGGCCCTGGCCGGGGCCGCCCGGCGGTACGCGCAGGCGCCCACGCTGTACGGGGACGACCCTGTGGTGCCGGAGCTGGAGCGGCTGGCCCGGGCGGACTTCGACGCCGACGGTGTTCCCGCCGGGCCGGTGGGCGTGACCTCGGGCGCACTGGACGGGATCGAGCGGGTGCTGGCCGCGCACCTGCGGCCGGGGGACGCGGTGGCGATCGAGGATCCGGGCTGGGGGTCCGTACTGGACCTGGCGGCGGCGCTGGGGCTGCGGGTGGTCCCGGTGGCGGTGGACGACGACGGACCGGTCGTCTCCGCGGTGGAGCGGGTACTGGCGGAGGGCGCGCGGGCGCTGCTGGTCACGGCGCGGGCGCAGAACCCGACCGGGGCGGCCGTCAGCGCGGGGCGGGCGGCGGAGCTGCGCGCGGTGCTGGCGCGCCATCCCGAGGTGCTGGTGGTCGACGACGACCACGGCCACGCCATCGTGGACCTGCCCCTGCACTCGCTCGGCGGGGTGACCCGGCACTGGGCACTGGTCCGGTCCACGGCGAAGGCGTACGGGCCGGACCTGCGGCTGGCGGTGCTGACCGGCGACGCGGTGACCCTGGACCGGGTGCGGGGACGGCAGCGGCTGGGCCAGGGGTGGGTGAGCCGGCTGCTCCAGTACACGGTGGTCGAGCTGTGGACCGCGGAGGCGGTGGACCGGACCGCGGTCGCGCGCTCCTACGCGGAGCGGCGGGACGCGCTGGTCGCGGCGCTGCGCGAGCGGGGCGTGCCGGCGTACGGGCGCAGCGGGATGAACGTGTGGGTGCCGGTCGCCGACGAGACGGGCGCGGTGACGCGGCTGCTGGCGGCCGGCTGGGCGGTGGCCCCGGGCAGCCGGTTCCGGGTGGAGTCGGGGCCGGGCGTACGCATCACGGTGTCGGCCGTCCGGCCCGCCGAGGTGCCGGGCCTCGCGGCGGCGGTGGCGGCATCGGTCCGCCGCACGCCGGGCGGCCGCCTCGACTGAACCGCCCACCCGGAACCGCCCCGCGCCGACCCGGCACACCAGCTCGTTCCAGAACGTGAGTCTGGAGAGCCGCGAGCACGTTGCCACCAGGAACCACGGTGAGCAGCGCATCCACATCGTCCGACCGCACCCGAATTGGTACCGATGGACATTTCTTCCGACGCCTCGCCCGCCCTCTCGCAAGGCCGCTCGGTCACGCCCGGCATGGTGATCACGGCAATGCTCGTGCCGGTCGTGGCCGTGCTCGGCGTGCTCTCCTCACTGCACGTCGAGGACATGGACATGGCCTGGGTGCACCGGCAGCAGGAGGCCTGCCGGCTCATGCCCTTCCCGAAGGCGGAGTACGTCTTCGCATGGGCGGGGCCGGTCCTCGGGCTGTCGGCCATGGTCGTCTGCATGCTGCTCGCTCGGTGGATCCGGCGTCGTTGCGGGGTCCGGATCTGGGACACCTGGCCGGGGATCCTGGCCTTCGTCGTCGCCTCGCTCAACGTCGTGGCGATCCTGCTGGAGCTGTTCATGCTGTGGACCACCAACACGCCCGACGGGTCGGGGCCGATCCTCGGTGACTGCGGTTAGAGGGGCGCCCTAGCGGCGCCGCGTCTGGGTGAGGGCCGCGCCCGCCAGGACGATCGCCGCGCCCACCGGGGTGTTCCAGTGGAGCTGTTCGCCGAGGATCAGGACGCCGGCCGTGGTGGCGATGACCGGGATGAAGTACGTGACCATCTGGGCCGTGGTCGGGCCGACCTCCGTCACCAGGCCGTACTGCATCTGCAGGGCCATCCCCGTGCCCAGGGCGCCCAGCGCGACCACCGACAGGGTCGGCCAGAGCGGGAACGAGGTGGGGGCCGAGGTGAACACGGCGCTGACCACCAGCAGCTGGAGCGTGGAGAGCATGAGCTGCGCGCCGGTCAGCGCCACCGGCGAGCCCGGGACCGAGGCCAGCGTGCGGCGGACGTAGATCCAGCCGACCGGGTAGGAGAGCGAGGCGAGCAGGGCGAGCGCGGTGCCCTTCGCGTCGATGCCCGAGAAGCCCTGCCAGGCGCCGAGGACCGTCAGGACGCCGAGGAAGCCCAGGCCCAGGCCGGCGAAGCGGCGCCGCGTGGGCCGGTCCTCGGACAGGGCCACCAGCGACAGCGCCATGCCCCACAGCGGCGAGGTGGCGTTGCAGATCCCGGCCAGGCTCGACGGGATGGTCAGCTCGGCGTACGAGAACAGCGAGAAGGGGACGGTGTTGAGCAGCAGCGCCGCCACGAACAGGTGGCCCCAGGTACGGCGGCCGCGGGGGAGCGGCTCGCGGCGGACCAGGAGCACGGCCAGCAGGGCGAGCGCTCCGGACAGTACCCGGCCCAGGGCCACCTGGAAGGGGGCGTAGGCCTCCGTGCCCACCTTGATCAGCAGGAAGCTGAAGCCCCAGACCACCGAGAGGACCGCGAAGCGGATCCGCCAGTCCACCCGGGCGGTGCGGGCGGCGGTGACCGGCGGGGAGAGGACGGGGGCGGGGCGAGGGGTGGCGGGTGCGCTCATGAGGAGAACTCTGCTCCGCTCAACTACGTAGGACAAGCGAGATTTCTTCGCGGTGACGGCGTAGCATCGCTTACATGTTGAACTTGGAGCGCCTGCGCACCCTCGACGCCCTCGCCCGCCACGGCTCGGTCAGCGGAGCGGCGGACGGGCTCCACGTCACCACCTCCGCGGTCTCCCAGCAGATGGCCAAGCTGGAGCGGGAGGTCGGCCAGCCGCTGCTGGCCAAGAACGGGCGCGGGGTCCGGCTCACGGACGCCGGACGGCTGCTCGCCGACCATGCGGCCCGGATCATCTCCCAGGTCGAGCTCGCCCAGGCCGACGTGGAGGCCCAACGGGGCTGCGCCGTCGGCGAGCTGCGGATCGGCGCCTTCCCCACCGCCATGCGCGGGCTGCTGCCCCAGGCGCTGACCGCCCTGCGCGCCGGTCACCCCGAACTGCGGACCCGGGTACGGGAGCAGGAGCCGGAGGACAGCATGGCGGCGGTCGTCCGCGGGGACCTCGACCTGGCGCTGGCCATCGACTGGCACAACAAGCGGATGCCGGTCCCCGCCGAGCTCACGCGGGCGCACCTGCTCGACGACTCCTGCGACATCGCCGTGCCGGCCGGCCACCGGCTGGCCGACCGGGACCGGATCTCGCTGGCCGAGTTCGCCGACGACGACTGGATCTCCTGGAACGAGGGCCAGTTCTGCCACGAGTGGCTCGTGTACACGCTGCGCGGAACCGGCATCGAGCCGCGCATCGCGCACATCGCCGAGGAGCACCACACCCAGCTGGCCTTCGTGGAGGCGGGGCTCGGGGTGTGCGTGGCGCCCCGGCTCGGGCGCGGACCGGTGCCGGCCGGGGTGCGGCTGCTGCCGGTGAGCGATGCCGTCCGGCGGCACGTGTACGTCGTCTGGCGGGCGGACGCGGACCGGCGGCCCTCGATCCGGGCCGCCGTGGAGGCGCTCGGGCAGGCCGCCCTCGCGGTGGAGTAGGACGCCGGCACGTCAGAGCTTGCGGAAGTCCCAGGAGACGATCGACTCCGGGGTGAGGCGGATCCAGGCGTGGCGGCCGTCGTGCGGCATCTCCTCGATGCCGAAGTTCTTGGCCGGAAAGAGCCGTTCCGCCTCGGCCAGCTCGGGACAGGGCTCGCCCGTGCGCGGGGCCTCGCCCACGAAGACGGCGCTGCCCGAGAGTTCGACCCCGCGCAGCTCGTCGTACGCCTCGCCCGCGTCCACGACCACCGAGATCCGCGGGTCCTTCCGCAAGTCCGACCAGCGCCGGCTGCGCGTGATCGAGTACAGCCACAGCGAGGCGCCGTCCCAGGCGAACCACAGGGCGCCCACGTGCGGACGGCCGTCCGCCGAGACGGTCGCGACCCGGCAGGTGCGCTGCTCGCGCAGGAAGGCGTCCACTTCCGCGTCGGTCATCATGATGCGGCGGCCCCGCCGCTGTGATCCGTCCATCCGTCCCGCACCCCTTCACATCTGACTGAGTGTCAGGAATCATGCGGGATCGATCGCCGCCACGCCAGGGGGAGCCATGCCGGAACTCGATCCCGCCACCACCGCACTGCTCACCGTCGAATGCCAGAACGGCGTCGTCGGCGAGGAGAGCGCCCTGCCCGAGCTCGCCAAGGAGGCCCGGGACTCGGGGATGCTGGGGCGGGTGGCCGCGCTGGTGGACGCCGCGCACGCGGCCGGCGTACAGGTGCTGCACGCCGTCGCCGAGCGGCGGCCCGACGGGCTGGCGGCCAACGACAACGCGCGGCTGTTCCGGGCCGCCGGGAAGCTGCCCGTCCGCCAGCTGTCCGGGAGCCGGGCCGTGGAGGTGGCGGCCCCCGTCGAGGTGGCCGAAAACGACCTGGTGGTCCGAAGGCTGCACGGGCTCTCCCCGATCGCCGGCACCGACGTGGACGCGCTCCTGCGCAACCTCGGCATCCGCACCCTCGTCGTCGCCGGGGTCTCCTCGAACATCGCGATCCCGAACACCGTCTTCGACGCCGTGAACCTCGGCTACCGCGTCGTCGTGCCCTCCGACGCCATCGCCGGGGTGCCCGCCGCCTACACCGCCGAGGTGATCCGCAACACCCTGGCGCTCGTCGCGACGATCACCACGGCCGACGCCCTGCTGCGGCAGTGGGCCCGCCCCTGAAAAAACGGGCGTCCCGCGCGCCGGCCCCCGTAACCTGGGCGGATGCTGTCCGAAGTGATCGCGACCCGTTACGTCACGCCCTTGCGTGAGGGCGGCTCGCTCCCGGGGATCGTCGAAGCCGACGACCTCGGTACCTACGTCATGAAATTCACCGGAGCCGGCCAGGGGCGCAAGACCCTGGTCGCCGAGGTCGTCTGCGGGCGCCTGGCCCAGCGGCTGGGCCTGAGGGTCCCGCGGCTGGTGCAGATGCAGCTCGACCCCGTGATCGGGCTCGGCGAGCCCGACCAGGAGGTCCAGGAGCTGCTCAAGGCCAGCGGCGGGCTCAACCTCGGGATGGACTACCTGCCCGGGTCGATCGGCTTCGACCCGCTCGCGTACGAGGTGGACCCGGCCGAGGCGGGGCGCGTGGTCTGGTTCGACGCGCTGATCAACAACGTCGACCGGTCCTGGCGCAACCCGAACATGCTGGTCTGGCACGGGGACCTGTGGCTCATCGACCACGGCGCCACCATGATCTGGCACCACAACTGGCCCACCGCCCAGAGCGCCGCGGCCAAGCCGTACAACGCCTCCGACCACGTCCTGGCCCCCTTCGGCCCGGACGTCGCGGCGGCCGCCGCGGCGCTCGCGCCCCTGGTGACGAGGGAACTGCTCGAAGAGGTCGTCGCCGACGTGCCCGACGAGTGGCTGGTCGACGAGCCCGGCTTCGACTCCACCGACGCGCTGCGCCGCGCCTACGTGGACGTGCTGCTGCCGCGCGCGGCCACGATCCACGAGAGGATCTCCATGGAGGCCGAGGTGAAGCCCCGGTCGGGCCCTCCCGGCTGGATCGCCGACCGCCTCGACCCCCGCCCCCGGAAGAACAAGAGCGACAACGAGTGACCAAGCGGGACGTGTTCGAGTACGCGCTGGTGCGCGTGGTGCCCCGGATGGAGCGCGGCGAGTGCTTCAACGCCGGCGTGATCGTCTACTGCCGGGCCCGCTCGTACGTGGCCGCGCGCACCCACCTGGACGAGGCCAAGCTCCTCGCCCTGGACCCCAAGGCCGACGTGGCGGGCGTACGGGCGGCCCTGCGCGCCGTGGCGGGCGTGTGCAGCGGGGGAGAGCGGGCGGGCCAGGCGGCGGGCGACGACGCGGGCCGCCGGTTCCGCTGGCTGATCGCCCCGCGCAGCACGGTGGTGCAGCCCGGCCCGGTGCACACCGGCCTGACCGCCGACCCGGAGGCCGAGGTGGAACGGCTGCTCGATCTGCTGGTCCGCTGATCGTACGGCCATCCGCGCGGTGATCCGGACGACGGCCGCCACGCCCTGTGGAGCCCTGACACCCAGTGCCGTTGACACCGGGTGCCAGGGCTCCTAGCGTCTCCTCAGCTGAAGCTACTAAGCGGTTGCTCACCCATGGGGAGCCGCTGACGAGGATTCCGAGGGCGAGGAGATCCACCATGTCCACCACCGAGCAGCGCGTCGCGATCGTGACCGGGGCGGCCCGGGGCATCGGCGCGGCCACCGCCGTGCGCCTGGCCGCCGAGGGCCGGGCCGTCGCCGTACTCGATCTCGACGAGGCGGCCTGCAAGGACACCGTCGAGGCGATCACGGCAGCCGGCGGGAAGGCCCTGGCGGTCGGCTGCGACGTCAGCGACGCGGCGCAGGTGGAGGCCGCCGTCGAGCGCGTCGCGAGCACCCTGGGCGCGCCGACCGTCCTGGTCAACAACGCGGGCGTGCTGCGCGACAACCTGCTCTTCAAGATGAGCGAGAACGACTGGGACACCGTCATGAACGTCCACCTGCGCGGTGCGTTCCTGATGTCGAAGGCCTGTCAGAAGTACATGGTCGAGGCCAAGTTCGGCCGCATCGTCAACCTCTCCAGCAGCTCGGCGCTGGGCAACCGGGGCCAGGTCAACTACTCCGCGGCCAAGGCCGGTCTGCAGGGCTTCACCAAGACCCTGGCCATCGAGCTCGGCAAGTTCGGCGTCACCGCCAACGCCGTCGCCCCCGGCTTCATCGTCACGGAGATGACCGCCCAGACGGCCGCGCGCGTGGGCATGGGCTTCGAGGAGTTCCAGGCCGCCGCGGCCACCCAGATCCCCGTCCAGCGCGTCGGCCGTCCGGACGACATCGCCAACGCGATCGCCTTCTTCACGGGCGAGGCCGCCGGCTTCGTCTCCGGCCAGGTCATGTACGTGGCCGGCGGCCCGCTCAACTGACGAGAGGCAGGAGCAGGTCATGACGGACAGCAGCACGGAGCGGGCGGCGGACAGCGGCAAGGTCGCGCTGATCACCGGAGGAAGCCGGGGCATCGGCTACGGAATCGCCGAGGCGCTCGTCGCCCGCGGCGACCGGGTGTGCATCACCGGGCGCAACGAGGACGCCCTGAAGGAGGCCGTCGAGGCGCTCGGCGCGGACCGGGTGATGGGGGTCGCGGGCAAGGCCCACGACGAGGCCCACCAGGCCATCGCGGTCGAGCGGACGATGGAGGCCTTCGGGCGCGTCGACTTCCTGATCAACAACGCGGGCACCAACCCGGTCTTCGGTCCGATCGCGGACCTGGACCTCGGCGTCGCGCGCAAGGTCTTCGAGACCAACGTGATCTCGGCGCTCGGGTTCGCCCAGCGGACCTGGCACGCCTGGCAGAAGGACAACGGCGGCGCGATCGTGAACATCGCGTCCATCGCCGGCGTCTCCGCCTCGCCCTTCATCGGCGCGTACGGGATGAGCAAGGCCGCCATGGTCAACCTCACCCTCCAGCTCGCGCACGAGATGGCCCCCCGGGTCCGGGTCAACGCGATCGCGCCCGCGGTGGTCAAGACGAAGTTCGCGCAGGCGCTCTACGAAGGCCGGGAGCAGGAGGCCGCGGCGGCCTATCCGCTCGGCCGGCTGGGGCTGCCGGAGGACATCGGCGGGGCGGCCGCTTTTCTTACATCTGCACAAGCGGAATGGATCACCGGCCAAACTCTGGTCGTTGACGGGGGAATGTTCCTCAATGCCGGAGTGCACTGATCGATAATCGGACGCATTTGCCTCCCAGGGGGAGGCAAATGCGTACCTAACGTGCACGAAATCGGTCAAGTGTCACATGAAACCTGCCCATTGGATTTGTGAGGCACTGCGGTAGGGTCTGCCGCACCCCTGGCTGATCGAGGAGCGTGCACGTGTTCATCCGGACCAGATGCCTGCAGATCACTGCAGCCCTTGCGTCCATATCCCTGCTCGCCGGATGCGGTCTGCTTTCGGACGACAGCAGTGACGCCGCGAAGAGAATCGTCGTCGGCACGACGAGCGCCCCGAGCACCCTCGATCCCGCCGCGGCCTGGGACGGTTCCTGGGAGCTGTACCGGAACGTCTACCAGACCCTGCTGGCATTCCCGACGGGCTCCACCAAGCCCCAGCCCGACGCCGCCCAGACCTGCGAGTTCACGGATTCCGCGAACGAGTCGTACCGCTGCACGCTGAAAAAGGGCCTGAAGTTCTCGGACGGCGAGCCGCTCGACGCCAAGGCGGTCAAGCACTCCCTCGACCGGATCCGGACGATCAACTCCCAGACCGGCCCGAAGGACCTCTTCGGCAGCCTGGACAAGATCGAGACCCCGGACGCGCTGACGGTCGTCTTCCACCTGAAGACGCCGGACGCCACCTTCCCCTTCGTCCTCGGCTCGCCGGCCGCCTCGCTGGTCGCGCCCAAGGACTACCCGGCCGACAAGGTCCGCGAGGACGACAAGATCACCGGCTCCGGCCCGTTCGTGCTCGACTCGTACAAGGAGGGCGGCGAGGCGGTCCTCGGCAAGAACGCGTCCTACAACGGCTTCGCGAACCGGCGCAACGACGGCGTGACCATCCGCTACTTCGCGGACTCCACCAAGATGGTCGCCGCGCTCAAGGCCAAGGAGATCGACGCCACCTACCGCGGTCTCTCCGCCCCCGAGATCAAGGACCTGCAGACCCCCGCCGCGCACTCGGAGGGCGTCCAGGTCGTCGAGAACGTCGGCGCCGAGATCCGCTACCTGGTCTTCAACCCCAAGGACCCGCAGGTCGCCAAGTTGCCCGTGCGCCAGGCCATCGCCCAGATCGTCGACCGCGGCGCGATCGTCTCCAAGGTCTACCAGGGCACCGCCGAACCGCTGTACTCGATGGTCCCCAAGGGGGTCGTGGGCCACAAGACGCCCTTCTACGACAAGTACGGCCAGGCCGACGTCAAGAAGGCCCAGAAGCTCCTCAAGGACGCCGGGATCCCCACGCCGGTGGACCTGACCTTCTGGTACACCACCGACCGTTACGGCGCCTCCACCGCCGACGAGTTCACCGAGCTCAAGCGCCAGCTGGACGAGAGCGGCCTCTTCCGGGTCACCCTGCGCGGCCAGCCCTGGAAGGTGTTCCAGGTCGGCTACAAGAACGGCGAGTACCCGGTCTTCGGCCGCGGCTGGTTCCCCGACTTCCCGGACCCGGACAACTTCATCGCGCCGTTCGTCGGCAAGGAGAACGCGGTCGGCACCCCGTACGAGCCCAACGAGATCCTCACCGACCTGCTGCCCAAGTCCCGCCGCGAGAGCGACCGCTCGGCCGGCGTGCGCGAGTTCGAGCAGGCCCAGCAGA
Source organism: Streptomyces sp. NPDC001194 (assembly GCF_042896985.1). NCBI lineage: Bacteria > Bacillati > Actinomycetota > Actinomycetes > Kitasatosporales > Streptomycetaceae > Streptomyces > Streptomyces sp. NPDC001194. The sequence continues at coordinate 33,137 of NZ_JBIAXU010000005.1, forward strand.
TCTTCGCCGAGGACGTCCGGCTGCTGCCGCTGTGGCAGGGCAAGCTGTACGTCGCCGCCCGCGAGGACATCGCCGGCGCCGAGCGGGCCCTCGACCCGCAGACCGCCATGCAGATGTGGGAGCTCTACCGCAAGACGAGCTGGTAGCCGGCCCGCCCTCCCGGCGCCCGCCGTACCCACGCCGCATCCGCGGGCGCCTCCGGGAGCCCGCGGATGCGGCGTTGTCAGTGGCCCCCGGTAGGTTCTGGAGCTGTTGCACGACGCAGTTGCGCGAAACTTGTACCGGAGGTTGTAGACGTGACCCAGATGCTGCCCGAGTCCTGGCTCCCCGTCCTCGGCGACGAGCTGGAGAAGCCCTACTTCGCCGAGCTCACCGAGTTCGTCGAGAAGGAGCGGGCGAACGGGCCGGTCTACCCGCCCCGCGAGCAGGTCTTCGCCGCCCTGGAGGCCACCCCGTTCGACCAGGTGAAGGTCCTGGTCCTCGGCCAGGACCCCTACCACGGCGCCGGCCAGGGCCACGGCCTGTGCTTCTCCGTGCGGCCCGGGGTCAAGACCCCGCCCTCCCTGCGCAACATCTACAAGGAGATGCAGGCGGAGCTGGGCACCCCCATCCCGGACAACGGGTACCTGATGCCGTGGGCCGAGCAGGGCGTCCTGCTGCTCAACGCGGTGCTCACGGTCCGCGAGGCCGAGCCCAACTCGCACAAGGGCAAGGGCTGGGAGAAGTTCACCGACGCGGTGATCCGCGCCGTGGCCGACCGCCCCGACCCGGCCGTCTTCGTCCTGTGGGGCGCCTACGCGCAGAAGAAGCTCCCGCTCATCGACGAGGAGCGGCACGCGGTCGTCAAGGGCGCCCACCCCTCCCCGCTGTCGGCCAAGAAGTTCTTCGGCTCCCGACCCTTCACGCAGATCAACGAGGCCGTCGCGGCGCAGGGCCATGAGCCGATCGACTGGACGATCCCGGACCTGGGCTGACGTCCCACCGCGCCTCGGCGCCAGAATCGGCGCCTCCGGCTAGCGTCGTGACGATCAGACCGGAGCAGGTCTGGCAGAGCAGGCCGGAGGCCGCCGTGACGGAGCAGCAGGAGGCGTCGGAGGACGCCGTCATGACCAGGATCGGCCAGGCCGTCATCCTGCTGCACGCCGGTGACCGCGAGGAGGCCCGCAACCGCCTCGGCGAGATCTGGACCGAGATCGGCGAGGAGGGCGACTCGCTCCACCGCTGCACGCTCGCGCACTACATGGCCGACGCGCAGGACGATCCCGCCGACGAACTGGCCTGGGACCTGCGGGCCCTGACCGCCGCCGACGGGCTCGGGCGGGGACTGCGCGACGGTCTGCCCGCGCAGCACGAGCCCCATCCGGCGGTGCGCGTGTTCTATCCGTCGCTGCACCTCAACCTGGCCGCCGACTACGTGAAACTCCAGCGGCACGAGGCGGCCCGGCTGCACCTGGCCCGGGCCAGGGCCGCCACCGGGGCCCTGGCCGACGACGGGTACGGGAACGGCGTGCGCGCGGCCATCGCCCGGCTGGAGCGGCGCCTGGCCGCGGAACCGGGCGGGGGCCACCGTCCGTTCCCGGAACAGCACCCTTAGCGGCCCGGAGGCCCGGAGGCCCGGCAGCCCGACGGCCGCTCGGCCCGACGGCCGCTCGGCCCGACGGCCGCTCGGCCCGGCGGCCGCTCAGCCGTCGTGGACGTTCGCGCAGATACGGGCCTCCGGGCTGTCGGGGTGCCACCGCCCGTGCCGGCGGCCCAGCGCGCACACGTCGGCGGGCCGGACCGGCAGCTCCTTCGCCAGCTCGCGCGGCACTTCGGCCTCCGCCCCATGGCGCTCCGCGCGGCCCCCCTTGCCCCCCGGGGTGCGCCGGGAGGGCCGGTGCGGCTCGGGGATGTCCGGCACCGGCGGGACGGCCCGTGAGGCCTCCCCGGCGGTCGCGCCCGGCACGACCGCCGCGCCTGCCGGGACCGCCGCCCCGCGCGGCGCGGGCGCTCCGCCCGCGACGGGGGCCGCCGACCCCGCGGACTGCCCCGGAACCGCCTTCAGGGCCTCCAGGGCGGGCGCCTGGACCTCCACCGGCACGGCTGCCGGTCCGCCGCGCGGCTCGTGCCGCGGCGGCGCCGCCGCGGTCCCGGGAGCGGCCGCCGGCTGCATCGGGGCGGGTGTCACATTCACGCAGCCGGAGACGGCCGAGACGGCGCAGGCGACTCCGAGCAGCAGCTTCGTCGTGGTTCGCGTTGGATGCACTCGCGCAACTCTGCTGTGCGAGGACCCCGTTGTGAAAACCCGGAGCCGAAATTGACCCCGCACGGGTGACGGACATCCCCCGGACACCCGCCCGTCACCTGCGCGCCGCGCTCGCTGCGGGGCCCGCCGCGCCGCCGGCGTGCGGCGGGCGTCCGGCCCGCGTCAGTCGCCCGTCGCGCCGTCGATCTGCTCGCGCAGCAGGTCGGCGTGCCCGTTGTGGCGCGCGTACTCCTCGATCATGTGCGTGTAGACCCAGCGCAGGCTGAACGTCTCGCCGCGGTGGTGGCTCTCGGCATCCGACACCAGGTCCAGTGAACGGCCCGCCGCGGCCTGCCGCGCCAGCTCGACCTCGGTCTGCCAGGTCCGCTCGGCCTCGGCCCAGGTGTCCCCGGGACCGAAGTGGAAGTCCCCGTCCGGATCCTCCTGCGTGCAGTACAGCTCGGGGAGGTCCTCACCCAGCATGATCTCCCGGAACCAGTACCGCTCCACCTCCGCCATGTGCCGTACGAGGCCCAGCAGGCTCAGCTCGGACGGGGGGAGCGGGGCGCGGCCCAGCTGTTCGTCCCCGAGGCCCTCGCACTTCCAGACGAGCGTGGCGCGGTGGTAGTCGAGCCAGCCGTCCAGCATCTCCCGCTCGGTCGCGGTGGTGGAGGGCTCGGTGCGGTGGGATCCGGTGGTGGTGGTCATGACGCCATCCTCGGCGAATGAAGCCCCTGCCACCAGGGATTAAGCTGCGCAGGTCCCAGAAGGATCTACCAGGAGGTTCCCGGTGAAGGTCGGCGTCATCGGACTCGGCGACATCGCCCAGAAGGCGTACCTGCCCGTCCTCACCGCCCGCCCGGGCGTGGAACTGCACCTGCAGACCCGGACCCCGGCCACGCTGGAGCGGATCGGGGAGATCCACCACATCCCGGCCTCCCGCCGCCACACCACCCTCGACGGACTGCTGGCCGAGGGCCTCGACGCGGCATTCGTCCACGCCCCGACGGCCGTTCACCCCGAGATCGTGACGCGGCTGCTCGAAGCGGGCGTGCCGACGTACGTGGACAAGCCGCTCGCCTACGCGCTCGAGGACTCGCGCGGGCTCGTGGAACTCGCCGAGGAACGCGGGGTCTCGCTCGCCGTCGGCTTCAACCGCCGCCACGCTCCCGGCTACGCCCAGTGCGCCGAGCACCCGCGCGAGCTCATCGTCATGCAGAAGAACCGGGTCGGTCTGCCCGAGGACCCGCGCACCCTCGTCCTCGACGACTTCATCCACGTCGTCGACACCCTGCGCTTCCTGCTCCCCGGCGAGGCCGATCACATCGACGTCCGTGCCCAGGTCCGCGAAGGCCTCATGCACCAGGTCGTCCTCCAGCTGTCGGGGCCCGGCTTCACCGCGCTCGGGATCATGAACCGGCTGTCCGGTTCCACCGAGGAGGTCCTCGAAGTCTCCGGGCAGGACACCAAGCGGCAGGTCGTCAACCTCGCGGAGATCATCGACCACCGCGGGCAGCCGACCGTGCGGCGCCGCGGGGACTGGGTCCCGGTCGCCCGCCAGCGCGGCATCGAGCAGGTCGTGGACGCCTTCCTGGAGTCCGTCGCGGCGGGCCGGACGCTGAGCGCCCGAGACGCACTGCTCACCCACGAGCTGTGCGAGCGGGTGGTGGCGTCGGCTCTGGAGCAGGCTTCCTGAGCCCGAGCGTCCTGACGCCCTCGATGGCGCAGTACGCGGCCAGCAGGGCCAGAGCGGCGCCCACGGGCCAGTCCCCGAAGCGGACGTAGTACGTCGAGCCGCGGGCGAGCGGGACCTCGTACACGTGCGCCGCGCGCGCGGAGGTGGGCAGCGCCGGGCCGATCCGCTCCCCGGAGGGGCCGTGCACCTCGCTGATCCCGGTGAGGGTGGCGTGCACCATCGGCCGGCCGTCCTCGGCGGCGCGCAGCGCGGCGAGCGAGGCGTGCTGCGCCGGCGCCCAGCTGCGCTGGAAGCTGGAGGTGGCCGACTGGGCGATCAGCAGCGCGGCCCCGTCGCGGGTCAGGCGCCGGCTCATGTCGGGGAAGGCGGACTCGAAGCAGACGAGCGGGCCGATCCGGACTCCGGGCCGGCCCGGCAGGTTCATCAGGACCGGCTCCGCGCCGCTCCGGCGGTCCTCGCCGGCGGCCTTGCCGACCGAGGTGGCCCAGCCGAGCAGCGAGCGGGCCGGTACGTACTCGCCGAAGGGAACCAGGCGCATCTTGTCGTACCGGTCGCCGGTGGGGCCGCCGGGGCCGACGAGGACGGAGCTCTTGTAGATGCCGCCCCCGGGAGCGGTGGCCGCGGCGGCGACCGGGCCCACGGCCGGACCCGGGACCGGGCCCACGGCCGGACCCGGGACCGGGCCCACGGCCGGACCCGGGACCGGGACCACGGCCGGGCCGGCCGGCCGCCGGGCGTCGACGTTGACCAGCAGCGGCGCCCCGACCTCGGAGGAGAGCACGGCGAGGCGCCGGGCCAGGTCCGGGCGCGCGGCCAGGTCCGCCCCGACGCTGCTCTCGCCCCACACCACCAGGTCCACCCGCTGCCCGGCCAGCGTCCGCGTCAGCCGCTCCCCGGCGGTGAACCGCTGCTCCGCGCTGTCCGGGCCGTCCGCCACCATGCCTGGCTGTACGACGGCCACGCGCAGCGCCCCCGACACCTCGGGCCGCGGCACCCACAGCCACACCGCCCCCGTCAGCACCACACACCCCGTCACCCCGGCCACCGCCGGGACCCGGGCCGCCGGGGCGGAGATCAGCAGCACCAGCGCGCAGTTCACCGCCACCACCAGCAGGCTCACCAGCCACACCCCGCCCACCGAGGCGAGCCGCAGGGCGGGCGGCACCTGCCACTGGCTGGCCCCCAGCAGCCCCCACGGCCCGCCGAGCCCCTGCCAGGACCGGGCCAGCTCGGACAGCAGCCAGCCCGCCGGTACGAGGAGCAGCGCGGCCGCCGCACGCCCCGGATCCGGGACCCCGCCGAGGAACTCCCGCACCAGCAGGGCCCAGGGGATCCACAGCAGCCCCACCAGGGCCGCCACCGGGAGCAGGAACACGTGCAGGCTGGGCAGCAGCCAGTGGTGGACGGCGACGATGAAACCGGCGCCCCCGAGCCACCCCTCCAGGGCCGCGCGCCGCCCGGTCGGCGCCGACCTCAGCAGCAGCATCCAGGGCACGAGGGCGACGTACGCGAACCACCAGAGCGCGGGGGCGGGGAAGGCGAGGCAGGGCAGCGCTCCCGCGGCGACGGCGGCCGCCGCCCGCCGGTACCGGATCCGCTTCGCGACCATGACGCGCCTCCGCTTCCAGTGTGGAACAGGGCCGTCCGGACGGCCTTCCGGGACAGCTCACCCCGCCTGCACGCTCATGTGCCGCCACTTCTCGCGGACGGTGACGCCGGTGAGCAGCCAGCCGCCGCCGGTCGTGCGGGCGAGGCCGAAGGTGTAGCGGCCGGCGGCCACGAAGTTCGGCGCGGTCACCGTCCCGTCGAACTCGGGCCCGGCGAGCCGCATGGGATTGAGGAAGTCCGCCCGGACCTCGGCCCGGTCGCCGGGCCAGCCGCCCCGGTCCTCCAGCCGGATCAGCCGGTTGACGATCAGGTGCTGGCGCACCGGGAAGAGCTTCATCGTCTGCGCGAGCCAGTCCGCGACCTCCGCGGCCGGGCCCTCGATCCCGCCCGCCGAGCTGTAGTCGGCCCGCCCCTCGGAAGTGAACAGCGCGCGGTACGCCGCCCAGTCGCCGTCGTCCACGGCCACCGCGTACCCCGTGACCACCTCGTCGATCGCCATCCGGTCCATGACCGTGGCGAGATCCACACGCTGCGTCATCGGGTCAGTGTGGGGGCGCGCGGCGGCGAGGCCAAGGGGCGTGCGCCGTCCGGATCCGCGCGCGGTGGATCAATGACCGGAATGCGCCTCCCGCTGCCGCACCACGACGAGGAACGCGTCGGTGGCCAGGTCCATCACCACCTCGGCGGGCACGCCCTCGCGCATCCGCTCCGCCGCGTACTCCTCGGCGGGCCAGCTTCCCCTCGGACTTCCGGCCGGAAACCGCTCCAGCACCACTCGACCCATGGGACACCCCCTGCTGTTTGCCTTCAGGTCGCTTCAGGTCTCTTCAGGCACAACGACGCGGAGGCCGCCCGGGAACGTTCCCGAGCGGCCTCCGGTTCACGCGAAGCGGTGAGCGGCGGCGGTGTCAGCCGGCCGACTCGGCGGCGAAGGGGCTGAGCACGCCCATGCCGATCAGCACGAACAGCGCGATGCCCAGGGCGATCCGGTAGATCACGAACGGCATGAAGCTCTTGCTGGAGATGAACTTCATGAACCACGCGATGACGGCGTAGCCCACGAAGAACGCGATGACCGTCGCGAAGATCGTCGGCCCCCACGTGATGTGACCCGGGCTCTCGACCACGTCCTTGATCTCGAACGCGCCCGACGCCAGCACGGCCGGAATGGCGAGCAGGAACGAGTAGCGGGCGGCTGCCTCACGCGTGAAGCCCAGCAGCAGACCGCCGGAGATCGTCGCACCGGAGCGGGAGACGCCCGGGATCAGGGCCATCGCCTGGCAGAGACCGAAGATCAGGCCGTCCTTGACGCCCAGTTCCTTGAGCGTCTTGCGCTCGCGGATGGCACGGTGCCGGCCCCCCTCCTCGTCGCGGGCGGCCAGCCGGTCCGCGATGCCGAGGACGACGCCCATCACGATCAGCGTGGTCGCGGTCAGCCGCAGATCACGGGCGGGGCCGGTGATCTGGTCCTTGAACGCGATGCCGAGGACACCGATCGGGATCGATCCGACGATCACCAGCCAGCCCATCTTGGCGTCCTGGTCCGAGCGCAGCGACGCCGTGAACAGCGAGCGGAACCAGGTGGAGATGATCCGCGCGATGTCCTTGCGGAAGTAGATCAGCACGGCGGCTTCGGTGCCGATCTGCGTGATCGCGGTGAAGGCCGCGCCCGGGTCCTGCCAGCCGGCGAATGCCGCGGTCAGCCGGAGGTGGGCGCTGGAGGAGATCGGGAGGAACTCCGTAAGCCCCTGGACGAGACCGAGGATTAGGGATTCGAACCAGCTCATGTCGGGGTGCGCTCGTCCTTGTGATCGTCGGGCAGTTCGGGTCCGATGCTAGGGCCCGTGGGGAGCGGCGCTGACCACAGGGGGGTGCTCGGGCACCGGATCGCGCGTTTCGCACGCCGGTACGGGCGCCAGCCGGTGCCGTTTGCGCCATCCGACGACCGCGGCCGCGACAGCGGAGACGGCGATGAAGCCGAAGGAGGCGAGGAAGGCGGGGGAGTCCGGGGAGGAGGCGCTCGCGCCCGCGACCACGTACGCGGCGGTGTTCGGGACGACGCCGATCGCCGTCGCGAGGAGGAAGGGCAGCCAGCCGCAGCGGGACACCGCCGCAAGGTAGTTGGCGGCCGCGAAGGGCAGGCCGGGGAAGATCCGGACCGCCAGCATCGAGCGGAAGCCGTGCCGGGCCAGCTGGTCGTCGGCCGCCTGGAGCCAGCGGCCGCGCAGCAGTGGCCGTACGGCTTCCCGGCCCAGCAACCGGCCCAGCCCGAAGGAGATTCCGGCGCCGATGACGGAGCCGCCGACCGCCGCGGCCAGACCGAAGGGGATGCCGAAGACGGCACCCGCCGCCAGGTTGAGCAGCGGGCGCGGCACCAGGGCCGCCGTGCCCGCGCCGTACGCGGCCGCGAACAGCAGCACGGCCGCGCCGACCGGGAGCCCCGGTGGCCACCCCTCCGAGAGGATGCGCTGGGGCTCGTACAGCACGACGCAGACGCCGGCCGCCAGCAGCAGCACGACGAGAAGCGACAGCCGGGTCCACGGCGCGAGGAGGAGGGACATCCGGGGAGACTAGCCGACCAATGCGGCGTCGCGCCGTAATCTGGGCCTCATGCGGCCGAACGACCAGCGACCCCCGAAGGTCCCGCGCAGCGAGCTCGCGGACACCCTCGTGGACCGCCTCACCACGGCGTACGGAGCGGCCGCCGACCCGGAGCGGGCCCGGTCCATGGCGGCCTACATGAAGGACGTCGCGCCCTTCCTCGGCATCCGCACCCCGCTGCGGCGCGAGCTGTCGAAGGCCGTGACCGGGCAGGGCGCCAAGCCGGCGGAGGCGGACGTGACGGCGCTCGTGCTGCGGTGCTGGGAGCTCCCGGAACGCGAGTACCACTACTTCGCGGTGGACTATCTGCGCCGCCACGTCCGGGTCTGCTCCTCCGGCTTCCTGCCGGTGGTGCGGCGGCTGATCGTCACCGCCTCGTGGTGGGACACCGTCGACCTCCTCGCGGCGCACGCGGTCGGTCCGCTCGTGGCCGCCTATCCGAAGCTCACGGCCGTGATGGACGAATGGATCGGGGACGAGGACCTCTGGCTCGCCCGCACCGCCCTCCTCCACCAGCTGCGCTACAAGTCCGCGACGGACACCGGACGCCTCTTCGCCTACTGCCGCCGCCAGTGCGGCCACCCGGACTTCTTCATCCGCAAGGCCATCGGCTGGGCGCTGCGCGAGTACGCGAAGACGGACCCGGACGCGGTCCGCGCCTTCGTCGCGGCGGAAGGCGGCCGGCTTTCCCCGCTGTCGGTGCGCGAGGCGCTCAAGAACCTCTGACCGCGCGGTAATTCATTCGACGCGGCGCGGGCGGTCCGGCAGGATCCGGTACATGTCCCGGTACGCCTTCACCGCAGCGCCGTCCGCAGTCGCGGACGCGCCGAAGGCTGCCGCTTTCCCCTTCGAGGGCTTCGAAGCCCTCGAGGTCTTCGAGGCAACCGCCTTCGCCGCATTCGACGGCGCACGAAGCTGACCCTTCCCGGATCGTCCGGCGGACCCCACAGGGGGAGGGTCGGCTCGCTCCAGGGGTCCCGTCACCGGCTTCGCAGGACATTCGGGAAGACATCATGGCCAAGACGGCCTTCGTGCGCACCAAGCCGCACCTCAACATCGGCACCATGGGTCACGTCGACCACGGCAAGACCACCCTCACCGCCGCCATCACCAAGGTCCTCGCCGAGCGCGGCGGCGCCTCCTTCGTGCCCTTCGACCGCATCGACCGGGCCCCCGAGGAGGCCCGCCGCGGCATCACCATCAACCTCACGCACGTCGAGTACGAGACCGACACCCGGCACTACGCCCACGTGGACATGCCCGGGCACGCCGACTACGTCAAGAACATGGTCACCGGCGCCGCCCAGCTCGACGGGGCGATCCTCGTCGTCTCCGCGCTCGACGGGGTCATGCCGCAAACCGCCGAGCACGTGCTCCTGGCCCGCCAAGTAGGCGTCGACCACATCGTCGTCGCCCTCAACAAGGCGGACGCCGGGGACCCCGAGCTCACCGACCTGGTCGAGCTGGAGGTCCGCGAGCTGCTCACCGCCAACGGCTACGGCGGGGACGGCGCCCCGGTCGTACGGGTCTCCGGACTCGGTGCGCTGGAGGGTGACCCGCGCTGGACCGGGGCGATCGAGGCGCTGCTCGACGCCGTGGACACGTACGTGCCGATGCCCGTGCGCTACACGGACGCGCCGTTCCTCCTGCCCGTCGAGAACGTGCTGACCATCACCGGGCGGGGCACCGTCGTGACCGGCGCCGTCGAGCGCGGGAGCGTCCGCACGGGCGACCGCGTGAGCGTCCTCGGAGGCGACGGCGAGCCCGTCGAGACCGTGGTGACCGGCCTGGAGACCTTCGGCAAGCCGATGGAGTCCGCCGAGGCCGGGGACAACGTCGCGCTGCTGCTGCGCGGGGTGCCGCGCGACGGCGTACGGCGCGGGCAGGTGGTCGCCGCTCCGGGGAGCGTCGTGCCCAAGCGCCGCTTCAGCGCGCGGGTCTACGTGCTCTCCGCCCGGGAGGGCGGCCGTACGACCCCTGTGGCCTCCGGTTACCGGCCGCAGTTCTACATCCGCACCGCCGACGTGGTGGGGGACGTGGACCTGGGGGCGGCCGGGGTGGCGCGGCCGGGGGAGACGGTCGAGATGACCGTCGAGCTCGGGCGGGACGTGCCGCTGGAGTCGGGGCTCGGCTTCGCGATCCGCGAGGGCGGGCGGACCGTCGGCGCGGGGACGGTCACGGCCGTGCTCGGCTGAAGCGCCCTCGGCGCCCGCGCCGGCCTCCTGACGCCCCGCCGTGGTGGCGGCGGCCGGCTTGCGCCAGACTGCCGTCACCACGGGCGTACGAAGAGGGGCGGGCCGGCATGGGCGGCGATACGGCACTGGTGCTGGGCGGCGGGGGACTCACCGGCGTCGGCTGGGAGGCGGGCATCCTGTACGGGCTCGCGCGGGCGGGTGTGGACCTGACCGCCGCCGACCTCGTCGTCGGCACCTCCGCCGGCTCGGTGGTGGGGGCCCAGCTCACCTCCGGGCTGCTCAGCCCGCAGGAGCTGTACGAGCGCCAGCTCGGCGACCCCGCCGGCGAGGTCGCCGCCCGGCTCGGTACGGGGCTCATCGCCCGGTACGCCGTCGCGATGGTGCGCTCGCGGGATCCGGAGGCTTACCGCAGGCGGGTCGGCGCCCTCGCGCTCGCCGCCGACACCGGCGAGGAGGCGGAGCGGCGCAAGGTGCTGGAGGCCCGGCTCGTCTCGCACGCGTGGCCCGAGCGCAGGCTGGTCGTCACCGCCGTCGACGCGCTCACCGGCGAGCTCGCCGCCTTCGACCGGGAGAGCGGGGCCGGGCTGGTCGACGCGGTCTCGGCGAGCTGTGCGGTGCCCGGGGTGTGGCCGCCGGTCACGGTCGGCGGGCGACGGTTCATCGACGGCGGGATCCGGTCCGCGACCAACGCCGACCTCGCCTCCGGCTGCGCACGGGTGGTGATCCTCGCGCCGATGTCACTCGGATCCGGACTCGTCCCCTCGCCGGCCGCCCAGGCGGCCCGGCTGCGCGAGGCGGGCGCGCGGGTGCTGCTGATCACCCCGTCCGCGCAGGCCCGCAAGGTCTTCGGGCGCAACGTCCTGGACCCGGCGCGGCGCGACCCGGCGGCGCGGGCCGGGCTCGCGCAGGCCGCGGAGCACGCCGCCGAGGCGGCCGCCGTCTGGGCGGGCTGACCCGCCGGCTGCCGGACAATGGTGCGGTGAGCGACGAACAGATCCCGGTCGTCCGGGACGTGGGCCAGGGCACCGCCAAACTGATGCCGGACGTGGACCGGGAACGGGCCTGGCTGCTGACCGTCGACGGCGCGCCGCAGTCGTACGTGGACCTCGACGATCCCGGGCACCTGGAATTCGAGTACGTACGCCGGCTCGGGCACGTACTCGACAGCGTGGCGGAGCCGGGGGCCGCGCTGGACCTGCTGCACCTCGGCGGCGGCGCGCTGACGCTGCCCCGGTACGCGGCGGCGACCCGGCCGGGTTCCCGGCAGACGGTCGTGGAGTTCGACGCCGCACTGGTGGAGCTGGTCGCGGAGCACCTGCCGCTGCCGGCCGGATCGGATGTCACCGTGTGCGCCGCCGACGCGCGGGCCTGGCTGGAGGGCGCCGCCGCGGACAGTGCGGACGTGCTCGTCGCCGACGTGTTCGGCGGCTCGCGGGTGCCGGCGCAACTGACCTCCGTGGAGTACGCGCGGGAGGCGGCGCGGGTGCTGCGGCCGGGCGGGGTCTACGCGGCGAACCTGGCCGACGGGGCGCCGTTCGACTTCCTGCGGGCCCAGCTCGCCAATTTCGGCGCGGTGTTCGGGGAGCTCGCGCTCGTCGCGGAGCCGGGGGTGCTGCGCGGCAGGCGGTTCGGCAACGCCGTGCTGCTCGCCTCGGACGCGCAGCTGCCGGTCGCCGCGCTGTCCCGGCGGTGCGCCGCGGACGCGTTCGCGGCGCGGGTCGAGGAAGGCGCGGCCCTGGCCCGGTTCATGAAGGGGGCGGCGCCGGTGGCCGACGCGGACGCCGTCGCCTCGCCGGAGCCGCCGGAGGGCGCGTTCAGCCTGGGCTGACGCCGCTGGACTCGGCCGCCGGGGCGGGAGCGGCGGCGGCCGGGATCACGACGGCCTTCGCAGGCGCGGGCTTGCGGGTCATCCGGCGGACGTCCGGGACGAAGAGGACCGCCGCGGTGCCCAGCACCACCAGAGCGGCGCAGCCCCACAGGGCGGAGGTGCGGCCGAAGGCCGACTCGACCGGGCCGGCCACGGCGGTCGCCAGCGGGAGCATCGACACCGAGCCGAACCAGTCGTACGCGGAGACCCGGGAGAACTTCTCCTCCGGGATCTCCTGGTGCATGGTCGTCATCCAGTTCACGCCGAACACCTCGATGGCGGTCCCGCTGACGAACATCACCGCGCACAGCCCCCACACCGGCAGCGGGACCGCCAGACCCGCCGAGGGCAGGGCCAGCGGGAACACGCACAGGGTGCCGACCAGCAGCAGCCGGCGAGGTTTCCACAGCATCATCAGGACGGCGCCGGCGATGGTGCCGATGCCGAAGAAGCCCAGTGCCAGGCCCCAGGGGGCCGACCCGCCCAGCCGGTCCCGGGCGACCAGAGGCCCGTACACCGCCTCCGCGGCGCCGACGACGGCGACGACCACGGAGAACTGGAGCACGATGCTCCACAGCCAGGGCCGGGTCCGGAACTCCACCCAGCCCTCGCGCAGGTCCGCCAGCAGACCGCCGCCGGGAGCCCGGTCGGCCACGTGGCCGACGTCGAGGAAGGCGCGCATCGCCCCCGCGACGGCGAAGGCCGCCGCGTCCACGGCCAGGACCCAGCCGGGGCCGATCGCGGCGATCATGGCGCCGCCGAGGGCCGCACCGCCGATGCCGGCGCCGTTCATGGCCATGCGGAACAGGGCGAAGGCGCGGTTGGCGTGCGCCGCGGGGACGCTGGCGAGCAGCATGCCCTCGGCGGCCGGGTTGAAGAAGGCCTGGCCCGTACCGCAGAGCGCGGTGAGCAGCATCATCTGCCACAGCTGCGGATGCCCGGTCAGGACGAGGACGGCGAAGGCGGCCTGCGAGACGCAGTTGAGGGCGTTGGCCGCGACCATCACGCGGTGGCGCGGCATCCGGTCGGCGAGCGCCCCGCCTATGAGCAGGAAGAGGACGAGCGGCAGCGTGCGGGCCGCCGCCACCAGGCCCACGTCGCCGCCGGAGCCGCCCGCCTCCAGGACGGCGAAGGCGGAGGCGATGAGCGCTCCGTGGCTGCCGAGGTTCGTCACGACCGCGGCGCCCGTGAGCAGGGTGTAGTTGCGGCCGGCCCAGGCGGGCCGGCGGCGGTGTGCGGTCGTACGGGGCGGGGCGGTGGGGGGAGAGCTCACCCCCGGACTATCCACGCCCCGGGCCGAGAATCCAAACGGATTAGGGTCCGGGGCGTGGGGTGGGACGAATGGTGCCGAAGGGTTCGGCCGGCGGGTCAGCCGTTGCTGGCGGTGCCGTTGAGGCGCACCGAGCTGAGGATCTTGTCCATCGTCTCCTGCGGGACCTCGCCCTGGACGCCGGCGGCGCTGTAGAGGATCCAGCTGGAGAAGTCACCGTTGGCGGTCTTGAAGCTGAAAGCGATGGACTTGCCGTCGGAGGAGCACTTGTTCTCCTTGGGCACGCCGATCGCCGTCGCGGTCGCCATGTGGCCCTTCAGGCCGGAGGAGGTGGTGTACTCCTTCGGTTCCGAGACCTTCACGGTGCCCTTGGGCGCCTTCTGCGCGTAGGCGGCGTACGCCCAGTTGCCGGCCTCGTTCTTCACCGCCTCGGCGGTGTCCTTGGCGCCCTGGCCGCCCTTGGTGCCGGTGCCGGCGAGTCCGGTCGACTCCTCACGGCCGTCCTTGTTGGAGTCGATCTTGCACCAGTCCTCCTTGAGGAAGGCCGGTGCGGAGAAGCTGATCATCGGCATGCCGTCGTTCTTGCTGTCGTCCGTGAAGCCCGAGATGACGCCGGCGCTCGCGACGTTCCACTCCGGCGGGACGTCGAAGGCGGTGCCGTACTTGGGGTTGAGGACGACCTTCCAGCCCGGGATCACGGGCTTGACGTCGTCACCGGAGCGCGGGTTGGCGCCGGGCGAGGCCGGGGCCTGGGACGCGGCGGGGGCCGAGGAGGACGCGGCGGGCTTGTTGTCGGCCACGTCGTTCTTCTTGTCGTCCCGGGTCAGGACGAACGCGCCGGTGCCGGCCGCCGCCACGACGACCGCGGACGCCGCGACGATGGCCACGGTCTTCGTCGAGAACGGGCTCCCGCCGCTCTTCGGCGGCTGCACGGGCTGCTGCGGCTGGCCCCAGGGCTGGGTCGGCGGTTGGGGCTGGTAGCCGGCCTGCGGGTATCCGTAGCCGGGCTGCTGCTGGTAGGGGTTCGGCTGCTGTCCCGGCTGCGCCGGCTGCCCCTGCTGCTGGTACGGGTTCTGATGCGCGTCCTGAGGGTTCTGCTGTCCCCCGGGCGGCTGCTGCTGTCCTGGCCACATGGCCGGTAACGATAGTGGGAGTGGATGTCGGGAGGCACGTCCGCCCCGTGTGAAGGTCTGGCCAGGGTGTCTACTCGCGGGTAACATCGCGTCCCATGAGCGCAGACCAGATGAACGTGGGCGAACTGCTCGCCGCGACCGTGCCGATGGCCCGGACCCTGAACCTCCAGTTCCTGGAGACCACCCCGGAGCGTGCGGTCGTCCGGCTGCCGGACCAGCCCGATTACCACAACCACGTGGGCGGCCCGCACGCCGGCGCCATGTTCACCCTCGCCGAGTCCGCGAGCGGCGCCATCGTCCTGGCCGCCTTCGGCGACCAGCTCTCGCGCGCCGTGCCCCTCGCCGTCAAGGCCGAGATCGGCTACAAGAAGCTCGCCAAGGGCGTCGTGACGGCCACCGCCACCCTCGGTCGCCCGGCCGCCGAGGTCATCGCCGAACTCGACGCGGGCGGCCGCCCCGAGTTCCCCGTCACCATCGCCATCCAGCGCGAGGACGAGGCCGTGACCGGCGAGATGACGGTCGTCTGGACCCTGCGCCCGAACGCGTAGGCGCGCGCCCGCCGGCAGCCGCCGGCCCCGGACCCGCCCGAGGACGAGAGCACCGCGTCCCGGGCGGGTTCCGTATTTTCGGGGGTTTCGGGGGTTTCGGGGGTGGCGGCGCGGGCAGGGCTGCAGTCCGCGCGCGACGAACCGGAGGTGGCCGTGGCCAAGGTCGACATCAAGCTCGACGCCGAGCTCGTGGTGGAGGTGATGGTCCTCGCCGGGATCGGGTCGCCCAGGACGCCGTGGAGGCCGTCGTACGGGACTACATCGCGCGCGGGCACCGCACCGAGGCGCGGGTACGGGCGCAGGACGGCGGGCCCCGACGCGAGGCCGACGCCCCGGAGCAGCCGCCGCAGGGCTGAACTCGGCGCGGCGGTGGCGCGTCCGGCCGGGCCCGGGCGGGGCGGCGGCGCACAGTGGACGGCGGGAGCGGTCCGGCGCGGGCCGCTCCCGCCGACCCGAGCCCGCAGCCGCAGGGAGCGCCCATGAGCGAGGCCGTGTCCAGACGCCGCGCGATCGGGCTGCTCGCGGCGATGGGCACCGCCCTGGGGGCCGGAGGCTGCGTGGCCGCGGTACCGCCCGGCGGCCCGGGCCCCCGCAAGACCCCGGCATCCGCCGCGGCGACCGGGGCCGCCGCGGGCCGGCCCGGCAGCGCCGCCCGCATCGACGCCCTGCTCGAGCGGCTCACCCTGCAGGAGAAGACCGCCCTGCTGCACGGCGGCCCGGACCCCGCGCCGCTCGGGCAGGCCGGGTACGTACCCGGCGTACCGCGCCTCGGCATCCCGCCGCTGCGGCTCGCCGACGGCCCGGCCGGGGTGCGGGTCGCGCGGCCCGCCACCGCACTGCCCGCCCCCGTCATGCTGGCCTCCGCCTTCGACCCGGCCCTGGCCCGCGAGTACGGCAGGGTCATCGGCCGCGAGGGCCGGGCGCTCGGCCAGGACGTACTGCTCTCCCCGATGGCCAACCTGATCCGCACCCCCTACGCCGGGCGGAACTTCGAGACCTTCGCCGAGGACCCCCGGCTGACCGCGGACCTCGTCGCGGAGGTGGTCCGCGGCATCCAGGACGAGGGGCTCATCGCCACCGTCAAGCACTTCGCCCTGAACAACCAGGAGCAGGGCCGCGACACCGTCGACGCCATCGCCGCCGAACAGACCCTGCACGAGACCGAGCTGCGCGGGTTCGAGGCGGCCGTCGCCGCCGGGGCCGGCGCGGTGATGGGCGCGTACAACAAGGTCAACGGCACGTACGCCTGCGAGAACAAGCCCCTGCTCGACGAACTGCTGCGCGGGAGCTGGGGGTTCGGCGGCTGGGTGATGTCCGACTGGAACGCGGCCCACAGCACGGTCGCCGCCATCGGCGCCGGCCTCGACATGGAGATGCCCGGCGGCACCCACTTCGGCGCCCCGCTCCAGCAGGCGGTGCGCGGCGGAACCGTCCACGAGGACACCGTGGACCTCTCGGTACGCCGGATCCTGGCCACCATGGACCGGTTCGGGCTGCTCGCCGCGCGCCCGCCGGCCCGGCCCGCCCGCGACGCCGCCGCCGGGGCCCGCGTCGCCCGCAAGGTCGCGGCCGCGGGCGCCGTACTGCTGCGCAACGAGCACGCGACCCTGCCGCTGACCGGCGACTCGGCGCGCTCGATCGCCGTGATCGGCCCCACCGGACAGGTGCCCTTCGTCAGCGGCGGGGGCAGCGCACACGTCCGCACCGACCGGGCGCCCAGCCCGGTCGACGCCATCAGACGGCGCGCCGGCAACGGCAGTACGGTGCGCTACGCGCTCGGCGAGGACCTGTACGGCCGCCCGCTCCCCGCGAGACTGCTCGACCCGCCCGCCGACCTGGCCGACCGGCACGTGGAGGCCGGGCGGAACTGGAGCCACCAGGGCGAGTTCACGCTCGCCGCGGACGAGGAGTGGACGCTCCTCGTCCACTACACCGGGAAGCGGCCCGGCGTACGCCTGGACGGCGAGGAGCTCTTCCCCGTCAGGCCCGGCGCGGCCGAGCAGTTCGCCGGCGGACTCCTGGGCGCAGCGCCCGACGGGCTCGCCGTCCGCCGCCGCACCCTCTCCCTCACGGCGGGCACCCACCGGCTCGCCGTCTTCGCCGAGGGCGGGGCCGAGGGCCAGCGCTTCCGGCTGCGGCACACCACGAACGCGAGCCGCGCCGCCGACCTCGCCGAGGCCGTGAAGGCCGCCGAGCAGGCACACAGCGTGGTGCTGTTCGCCTACGAGGACGCCACCGAGGGCGCCGACCGGACCTCGCTGGGGCTGCCGGGCGGGCAGGCGCGGCTGATCGAGGCCGTCGCCGCCGCGAACCCCCGCACCACGGTCGTGCTGAACACCTCCTCCAGCACGACCATGCCGTGGCTCTCCCGCACCGGGGCGGTCCTCCAGATGTACTACCCGGGCCAGGAGGGCGCCGCCGCCACGGCCGACCTCCTCTTCGGGGACGTGGACCCGGGCGGCCGGCTCACCCAGACCTTCCCGGCCGACGAGCGGGCCACCCCGGTCGGCGGTGACCCGCTGCGCTACCCGGGGGTGGGCGGGCGGCAGGAGTACGCCGAGGGCGTGCACGTCGGGCACCGCTGGTACGACGCGCAACGGGTGGCCCCGCTGTTCCCGTTCGGGCACGGGCTCTCGTACACGACCTGGGAGTACGAGAACCTGACCGTCCGGCCGGAGCGCGGCGGGCTGCGGGTCGGCTTCACGGTCCGCAACACCGGGCACCGCAAGGGCACCGAGGTGGCCCAGGTGTACGTCGGCCCCTCCGCGGAGCTGAAGCTCGACCAGCCGGTGCGCGCGCTGGCCGGCTACCGGCGCCTCACCCTGGCGGCCGGCGAGGCGCGGCAGGTGGTCCTGGACATCGACGCCCGCGCACTGTCCTCCTGGGACCCCGAAGCACACGCCTGGGTGCTGGGTTCAGGCCGTCGTGAAGTGTTCGCGGGCCGTTCCTCGCGCGAACTCCACCTGAGGGCAAAGGCTGTGGTCACGAGCAGATAGGCTGCCCGTTCGGCGTGTCACAGGGGACGCGCCGCCGCGACTCGGGAGGACGTACCGGTGCACATCCAGGAATGGCTGGAGACGATTCCGGCGGTCAGCATCTATCTCCTGGTCGGTCTGGTCATCGGGCTGGAGAGCCTCGGCATCCCGCTGCCGGGAGAGATCGTCCTGGTCAGCTCGGCGCTGCTGGCCTCGCAGCACGGCGAGATCGACCCCGTGGTCCTGGGGATCTGCGCGTCCACCGGCGCGATCATCGGCGACTCGATCGGCTACGCGATCGGCCGCAAGGGCGGCAAGCCGCTGCTCGAGCGGCTCGGGCGGCGCTTCCCCAAGCACTTCGGTCCGGATCACGTGGCCCAGGCGGAGCGCGCCTTCGAGAAGTGGGGCATGTGGGCCGTCTTCTTCGGACGGTTCGTGGCGCTGCTGCGCATCTTCGCCGGTCCGCTGGCCGGCGTCCTGCACATGCCGTACTGGCGCTTCCTCGTCGCGAACATCCTCGGCGGGATCCTCTGGGCGGGCGGCACCACGGCCGTCATCTACTCGATCGGCATCGTCGCGGAGCCCTGGCTGAAGGGCTTCTCCTGGGTCGCGCTGGCGCTGGCCCTGGTGCTCGGCCTCACGGTGACGATGGTGCTGCGCAGCCGCATGAAGAAGGCGGCCGCGGCCGCCGACGCAACGGAGACGGCGGCCGCCGCGGCCGAGTAGCCGGCCGCGGGGCACGGACGCCCGCGCGGGGCTACTGCGGGGGCTGGACGGCGGCGCGGTGCTGCTTGGCCAGGTCCGCGTACATCAGGGCGTTGACCTTGATGCCCTCGCGCTCCTCGTCGGTCAGCTCGCGCCGCACCTTCGCCGGCACGCCCGCGACCAGCGAACCGGGCGGGACCACCATGCCCTGCGGGACCAGTGCCTGTGCGGCGACCAGCGAGCCGGCTCCGATCACCGCGCCGTTCAGGACGGTGGCGCCCATGCCGATCAGGCAGTCGTCCTCGACGGTGCAGCCGTGCACCACCGCGTTGTGGCCGATGGAGACGCGCTCGCCGATCGAGACGGGGAACCCGGGGTCGACGTGCAGCGTGCAGTTGTCCTGCACGTTGCTGTCCGCGCCGATCGAGATCGGGCCGCAGTCGGCGCGCAGCACCGCCGAGTACCAGAGGCTCGAGTTCGGGGCCATCGTGACCTCGCCGAGCACGACCGAGGTCGGTGCGGTGAAGGCCGTGGGATCGATCCGCGGGCTCTTGCCCCCCACGCCCGCGACGAGTGCCTGGCCCCGGTCCGCCTGATCCGTCATGTTCTCTTCCTCAGTCCTGTGTGCTGGAGTGCCCTGCCTGTCGCGCTACCGGCACGGTAGGGCACGGCCCCGGCCGACCGGCGATGGGGTGAAGATCACGGCGCGCTCCGGGCACTCGGCGCGTTACGGTGACCCGGTGCCGAAGAACCAGAACACGTTCTCATCGCAGACGGCCCTGACCGCCCTGGCCGCCCTGCGCCGCAGGCTCGCCAACCGGGCCGTCCACGCCGGCTGGCGCTGGATGCAGCAGGCCGGTGCGGTCACCGCGCAGACGCCCGGCAGGCTGCGCTTCGGCGCGATCGGGCACGGCACCCGCCTCGCCTTCCCGCAGGGCACGGTCTTCGGCGAACCGTGGATCCGCCTCGGCGACCACTGCATCATCGGCGAGCAGGTCACGCTCACCGCCGGGATGATGCCGGGCCTCGACCTCGGAACCGAGCCGGTGCTCGTCCTCGGCAACGGCGTGGTGCTCGGCCGGGACACCCACGTCATAGCCGACACCCGGATCACCATCGGCAACGACACCTTCTGCGGACCCGGGGTGTACATCACCTCCACCAACCACAGCTACGACGATCCGCACGAGCCCGTCGGCAAGCAGTGGCCGCGCAGCGCCCCGGTGGAGATCGGCCCGGGCTGCTGGCTCGGCACGGGCGCGGTGATCCTGCCGGGGGCGCGGCTGGGCCGCAACGTCGTGGTGGCCGCGGGGGCCGTCGTACGGGGCGAGGTGCCGGACCACGCGGTGGTGGCCGGGGCGCCCGCGCGGATCGTGCGCCGGTGGCAGCCGGAGACGGGCTGGCAGCCGCCGCTGCGCACCCCGGCGCCGGTCCCGATCCCGGAAGGGGTGACGCCCGAGCAGCTGCGCGCGGTGGCGCTGCTGACGGAGGCCGAGCAGTCCTGAGGGCCTGTCCCGCGAAGGCGCCGGGGGTCAGCCCGCGGCGAGCAGAACCGTTCCGGCGAGGGCCAGCCCGGCGCCGGCCGCCTGGACCGTCCGCAGCCGCTCCTTGAGGACGACGAAGGCGGCGAGCGCCGTGATCACGGGGTAGAGCGAGGACAGCACGGCGGCCACGGTCACCGGTCCGTTCTGGGCGGCGACGGAGTACGTGCCGTTCGCCGCCACGTCGGCGAGGCCGACGAAGGCGAGCGCGGGCAGCAGACCCCACAGGATCCGCGGACCCGTCCCCGCCGGCAGGGCCGCGGCGCCGCGACGGGTCCGCACCCACAGGGCCGCGCCGCCCGCGGCCACGTTGGTGACCCGCTGGACGAACAGGGCGAGGAACAGCCCGGTGACGCTGCTCGACGCCTGCGCGATCAGGGCCATCACGGCGCCGAACCCGAAGGCCGCGGTCAGCGTGAGCACGACCGCCCGGCGCTGTACGGGCGCACCGCGCAGCTCCGGGCCGCCCGCCAGGACGATGCCCACGACGGCCACCGCGATCCCGGCGAACTGCCCGGGCCCGGGCCGCTCGCCCAGCGCCAGCCCCGCCGCGACGGGCACGACCACCCCGAGCGAGCCGAGCGGCGAGACCACGCCCATCGGCCCGAGCGCCAGCGCCTTGTAGAAGCTGAGCATCGCCACCGGCCCGACCAGGCCCGCCGCGACCGCGAACCACAGCTGCGGCCCGGCCTCCCGCCAGGCCCCCGTGCCCAGGACGACCGCACCGAGCGCGATCACCGCGAGGACCTGGGAGGCGACGACCACGGTCAGAGCCGGCAGCCGGCGGGTCAGCAGCCCGCCGCCGAAGTCGGCGAGACCCCACAGCAGGGCCGTGGCCAGGGCGAAGAGGGCGGTCATGGCAGGGGCCTCGCAGTACGGGAAGTGCAGTCGGAACACCCAGCACGGTAGTTCAGGTGCGCCCCGCCCCCGCGGACGGGGCGCACGGACGCCTCAGAGCGCCGGGATCTCGATGGCCGGGCAGACGTCCATCACCATGTCCAGGCCCGCCCCGCGGGTTCGGGCGCAGGCGGCCTCGTCGACCACGCCGAGCTGGAACCAGACGGC
The DNA here is from genome assembly GCF_042896985.1 of Streptomyces sp. NPDC001194. Lineage (NCBI taxonomy): Bacteria > Bacillati > Actinomycetota > Actinomycetes > Kitasatosporales > Streptomycetaceae > Streptomyces > Streptomyces sp. NPDC001194. Next base: position 54,565 of record NZ_JBIAXU010000005.1, read on the forward strand.
GTCCGCCCCCGCGGCGACCGCCTCGTCGGCGACGGCCCCGGCCAGGTGGCTGTTGACGAAGACGTCCACCACGTCCACCTTGAACGGGATCTCCGCCAGCGAGGCGTACCCCTGCTCGCCGTGGACCGTCTCCGCCTTCGGGTGCACGGGCACGACCCGCTTCCCGAACCGCTGGAGCGTGCGGGCCACGCCGTAGGCCGCCCGCTCACGGTTGTTGGACAGCCCCACCACGGCCCAGGTGTCGCCGAGCTCGGTGAGGATCTTGCGGATGGTTGCCGGGTCGCCGTACACGGATGCCGCCTCCTGTTGCCTTCCGGTGCGGCCCGCCACCGCGGCCCGCACCTGTGATCAACCGACGGCCCGCACGCCCGATTCCCGCCGGCCCCTGCGGCCGCCGGCGCGGGCCGGGGCGGTCCCGGGCACGGCTTAGGGTGGAGCGGTGAAGGCAGACCAGTACGTGACGGTGGCCCGGGAGGGCGTGCACGAGGCGGAGATCAACCGCTCCCGGTTCCTGTGCTCGCTCGCGCCCGCCGCGACGGAGCAGGAGGCGCAGGAGTTCATCGCGCGCGTCCGCAAGGAGCACCCCACCGCCACGCACAACTGCTTCGCCTACGTCGTCGGGGCCGACGCCTCCGTCCAGAAGGCCAGCGACGACGGGGAGCCCGGCGGCACCGCCGGGGTGCCCATGCTGCAGATGCTGATGCGCCGGGACGTGCGGTACGCCGTCGCCGTCGTCACCCGGTACTACGGCGGCGTGAAGCTCGGCGCCGGCGGGCTCATCCGCGCCTACGGGGGAGTCGTCGGCGAGGCCCTCGACGCGCTCGGCACCGTCACCCGCAGGCGCTACCGGCTCGCCACCGTCACCGTGGACCACCAGCGGGCCGGCAAGACCCAGAACGACCTGCGCTCCACCGGCCGGACCGTGGTGGACCTGCGCTACGGGGCCGCGGTCGAGATCGAGGTCGCCCTGCCCGAGGCGGACCTGCCGGCCTTCGAGGCCTGGCTCGCCGACAGCACGGCCGGGAGCGCCACCCTCACCCTCGGCGGGGAGACGTACGCGTCCTGAGGACGTGGCCCGGGGGCCCCGGCGACGCGTTAGCGTAGAGGGGCTCAGTGAGCGGGACACGACCGGGACGACCAGGGGGACGGAAGAAACATGTGCGGCGAGACGTCCCGCGGGGCCGGCGAGTGAGGCTCCTGCACACCTCCGACTGGCACCTCGGCCGGTCCTTCCACCGCGTGAACCTGCTCGGGGCCCAGGCCGCCTTCATCGACCACCTGGTCGAGACGGTCCGCGAGCACGAGGTCGACGCGGTCCTCGTCGCGGGAGACGTCTACGACCGGGCCGTGCCCCCGCTGCCCGCCGTCGAGCTGTACGACCGGGCCCTGCACCGGCTCGCCGACCTCGGCGTGCCCGCCGTGATGATCTCCGGGAACCACGATTCCGCCCGCCGGCTCGGCGTCGGCGCCGGGCTGATCGGCCGGGCCGGGATCCACCTGCGGACCGACCCCGAGGGCTGCGCCGACCCCGTGGTGCTGGCCGACGCACACGGGGAGGTGGCCCTGTACGGACTGCCGTACCTGGAGCCCGCCCTGGTGAAGGACCGCTTCGGCGCGCGGAAGGTGAGCCACGAGGCCGTGCTGGGCGCGGCCATGGACCTGGTCCGGGCCGACCTCGCCACCCGCGCCCCCGGCACCCGCTCCGTCGTCCTCGCCCACGCCTTCGTCACCGGCGGACTGGCCAGCGACAGCGAGCGCGACATCGCCGTGGGCGGGGTCGAGGCCGTGCCGGCCGCCGTCTTCGACGGGGTGGACTACGCGGCCCTCGGACACCTCCACGGCTGCCAGACGATCAACGAACGCGTCCGCTACTCCGGTTCCCCGCTCGCCTACTCCTTCTCCGAGGCCGACCACCGCAAGACGATGTGGCTGATCGACCTCGGCCCGGCCGGCGAGATCACCGCCGAGCGCCTCGACACGCCCGTGCCGCGCCCGCTCGCCCGGCTCCGCGGGCGCCTCGACGCACTGCTGGAGGAGTCCGCGTACACCGCGTACGAGGACTCCTGGATCGAGGCCACCCTCACCGACCCGGTCCGCCCCGAGGACCCCATGGCCCGGCTCGCCGCCCGCTTCCCGCACACCCTCAGCCTCGCCTTCGACCCCGAGGGCCGCGAGGAGTCCGGCGCGGCCTCGTACGCCCAGCGCCTCAAGGGGCGCAGCGACCAGGAGATCGCCGAGGACTTCGTCGCCCACGTGCGCGGCGGCGGGGCCGCGGACGAGGCCGAACGGGCCGTGCTCCAGGGCGCCTTCGAGGACGTACGGGCGGACGACAGCCGGCAGGAGACCCGCCGATGAGGCTGCACCGGCTCAGGATCACCGCCTTCGGGCCCTTCGCTGAACCCCAGGAGATCGACTTCGACGCGCTGTCCGGCGCCGGGATCTTCCTGCTCCACGGCCCCACCGGAGCGGGCAAGACCTCCGTCCTCGACGCCGTCTGCTACGCCCTGTACGGATCGGTGCCCGGACCCCGCCAGGCCCCAGGCACCAGCCTGCGCAGCGACCACGCCGACGCCCAGATCCCGACCGAGGTCACCCTCGAACTCACCGCGGGCGGGCGGCGCCTGGAGATCACCCGGCGCCCCGAGCAGGACCGGCCGAAGAAGCGCGGCACCGGGACCACCAAGGACAAGGCGCAGAGCTGGCTGCGCGAATACGACGGGGAGGTCTGGCAGGGGCTCAGCCGCTCCCACCAGGAGATCGGCGAGGAGGTCGAGCAGCTGCTCGGCATGAGCCGCGAGCAGTTCTGCCAGGTCGTCCTGTTGCCGCAGGGAGAGTTCGCCAAGTTCCTGCGGGCCGACGAGGCGGCGCGGGGCCGGCTGCTGGGCCGGCTCTTCGACACCCGCCGCTTCGCCGCCGTCGAGGCGCTGCTCGCCGAGCGCCGCCGGGCCGCCGAGGCCAGGGTCCGGGCCGGCGACGAGAAGGTGCTCGGCACCGCCCAGCGGCTCGCCCAGGCCGCCGGGGACAGCGCCGACCTGCGCGCCTGGCCGCTGCCCGGGCACCAGCCGGGCGACCCCGGGCTGGCCGCGGCCGTCCGGGCCTGGGCCGCCGTGGCCCGCTGCGCGGCCCGGGAGCGGCTGACGGTCGCCGAGTACGCGCTGGCCGCCGTCGAGGGCCGGCACGCCGCCGCCCGGCGGGCCGCCGGGGAGGCCCGCGAACTCGACCGCCTCCAGCGCCGCCACGCGGAGACGGCCCGCCGCACCGCCCTGCTCGCCGAGGCGGAGCCCGAGCGGGAGCGGGTCCGCGCCCTGCTGGACCGGGCCCGCCGGGGAGCCCTGGTGGCCCCCGCCCTGGAACTGCGCGGAGCCGCGTCGGCGGCCCACCTGTCCGCCGCCCACGCCGAGGCCGCCGCCCGCGCGGAACTCCCGCCGCCCCTCGCCGAGGCGGGCACCGAGCAGCTCTCCGCCGTGGAGCAGCGGCTGCGGGAGGACCTCGGTGCGCTCGGCGCCGCCCAGCGGGCGGAGCAGCGCAGCGCCGAGATCGGCCGCGAGCGCGCCACCCTGGAGCGGGAGGCCCGCGACGCCGAGGAGCAGCTGCGGGACTCCGCCGACTGGCTCGGCCGCTGGGAGGCCACCCGGACCGCGCTGGCCGAGCGGGTGGACGCCGCCCAGCAGGCCGCGACACTGGCCGAGCAGCTCGCGGGGCGGCTGGAGCCGGCCCGGATGCACCTGACCGCCGCCCGGCGCCGGGACGAGCTGGACGGGGCCGCGGAGCGCGCCGAGGGCGAACTGCTCTCCGTACGCGAGGAGTCGACCGCCGCCCGGGAGCGCTGGCTGGAGCTCAAGGAGGCCCGGCTGCGGGGGATCGCGGCCGAGCTCGCCGAGGCGCTGGTGGCGGGGGAGGCGTGCACGGTGTGCGGATCGGCGGAGCACCCCGCTCCGGCGCGGCCGGCCCCCGGGCACGTGGACCGCGCCGCCGAGGACGCCGCCCACGGCCGCTATGAGCAGGCCGAGGAGCGCCGGGCCGCCGTCGAGCGGAAACTCGCCGCCGTCCAGGAGGCCCGCGCCGAGGCCGCGGCCGCCGCCGGGGAGGCCACCACCGCGGAACTCCTCGCGCTCACCTCGGACCTGAGCGCCCGCCACGCCGCCGCCCACGCCGCGGCGGCCGGGCTGCACTCCGCCCGGGAGCGGCTGGCCGGCGCCGAGCGGGAGCACGCCGTCCGCAGCTCCGACCGGCTCGACGCCGAGCGCCGGGCCGCCGGCCGGGCCTCCCGGCGCGAGGCCCTGGACCGGGAGCAGGCCGCGCTGGAGGCCGAGCTGGCCCTCGTCCGGGGGGACGCGCCCACGGTGGCGGCCCGCGCCCGGACCCTGGAGGACCGGGTCCGGATGGTCACGGGCGCCGCCGCCGCGCTGCGCCGGGCCGAGGACAGCGCCGCACGCCTCAAGGAGGCCGACGCCCAGCTCGCCGACGCCGCCTTCAAGGCCGGCTTCGACACCACCGAAGCCGCCGCGGACGCGGTTCTCCCGGACTACGAACGCAGCGCGCTCCAAAGGAGGCTGGACGCCTGGCAGGCGGAGGAGGCCATGCTGGCGGACCGCCTCGGCGAGAGCGACACCGCCGCGGCCGCGACGCTGCCCCCGGCCGCGCCGGACGCCGCGGAGGCGTACGAGGCCATGGCCGCGGCGAAACTCCGTACGGCGGGCTCGGCCGTGGACGCGGCCCGGGTGCGCTGCGCCGAGTTGGACCGGCTCTCCCGGCAGGCGGAGCAGGAGCTGCGCGCGCTCGGCCCGCTGCGCGAGGCGTACGACCGCGTGGCCCGGCTGGCCGGGCTCACCGCGGGCACCTCCGCGGACAACGAGCGCAAGATGCGGCTCGAGGCGTACGTGCTGGCCGCCCGGCTGGAACAGGTCGCCGCCGCGGCGACGGTACGGCTGCTGCGGATGTCCGGCGGCCGCTACACCCTCGTCCACTCCGACGCCAAGGCGAGCGGACGCGGGCGTTCGGGCCTCGGACTGCACGTGGTGGACGCCTGGACGGGCAGCGAGCGGGACACGGCCACGCTCTCGGGCGGCGAGACCTTCTTCGCCTCTCTCGCCCTGGCGCTCGGACTGGCCGACGTGGTCACCGACGAGGCGGGCGGCATGCGCCTGGACACCCTCTTCATCGACGAGGGCTTCGGCAGCCTCGACGACCAGGCGCTCGACGAGGTGCTCGACGTACTGGACTCGCTGCGCGAACGGGACCGCAGCGTCGGCATCGTGAGCCACGTCGCCGACCTCCGGACCCGCGTCCAGGCCCAGTTGGAGATCGTCAAACAGCGGGGCGGCTCGCTGGTGCGCCACCGCACGGCCTCCCTCACGGACTGAGCGGGCGGCGGGAGAGCGGCGAGGAGTAGACGATGCTGGTGGTGACGGAGCCGAGGCCCGAGATCCGGCCCGCGACCTCCTCCAGATGCCCCATCGAGCGGGTGGCGACCTTGAGCACGAAGCAGTCGTCGCCCGTGACGTGGTGGGCCTCCAGGATCTCCGGGGTGGCCTCCAGCAGGTCGTGGAAGGGCTTGTAGTTGCCGTGCGGATAGCGCAGCCGGACGAGCGCGAGGATGGACTTGCCCAGCTTCTCCGGGTCCACCACGGCCGTGTACCCGGTGATCACGCCCGCCTCCTCCAGGCGGCGCACCCGCTCGGTGACCGCGCTCGCCGACATCGAGACGGCGCGTGCGAGATCGGCGAAGCTGGCCCGGCCGTCCTCCTGGAGGGCGGTCAGAATGCGCCAGTCGGTGGCGTCAGGGGAATAGTCGGTCATGGGTCAGATGTAGCAGGGGAATCCCCGGCCGAACAAGGGGAAGGCCGGGGAATGGCACTTCTCGGGATGATCAGCGGCTCGTAGATTCGAAGCCATGACGACGACACAGAACAGCGCCGCCCCGGCCGACGTCCCTGCCACCGCCCCGGCCGACGTCCCTGCCACCGCCCCTGCTCCGGGTGCCAACCCCGTGCTCCGGGTGCCCCCGGCCGCCCCGGCCGCGGCCGCCGCCTACTTCGCCGCGAGCCTCGCCTTCCACGCGGACGTGTCCGACGTCGCCGCCGCCTTCAAGGTCCACCGCGAGCAGGGCGCCGAGCTCGGCTTCCAGCTCGTCGACTCCCGCTCCACCCCGGGCTGGGACCAGGCCCACGTGCCCGGCGCGGTCCACCTGCCGACCGCGCTCATCCCCGAGCAGGCCGAGCAGCTCCTCGACAAGGCCCTTCCCGTGGTCACGTACTGCTGGGGCCCCGGCTGCAACGGCGGTGCCCGCTCGGCGCTCGCCCTGGCCCGGCTCGGCTTCCAGGTCAAGGAGATGCTCGGCGGCATCGAGTACTGGATCCGCGAGGGCTTCGAGGTCGAGACCTGGCAGGGCAGCGAGCGGCGTGCCGAGGCGGACCCGCTGACGGCGCCGACCGACTCCGACGACTGCGGCTGCTGAGGCCGCCTCCCGTACCCGGAACGCCGTACGGGCCGCCCGCTCCCCGTGCGGGGAGCGGGCGGCCCGTACGCGTGAGCGCCGCCGGTCAGAGCTTCGACAGCTCGTCCACCAGATCGTCCAGCCCCAGCGAGCCCTGCGACAGCGCCGCCATGTGCCACGCCTTCAGGTCGAAGGAGTCCCCGTGCGCGGCGCGGGCGTTGTCCCGCCCGAGCAGCCAGGCCCGCTCGCCCAGCTTGTAGCCGATCGCCTGTCCCGGCATCGACAGGTAGCGGGTCACCTCGCTCTCGATGAAGTCCGCCGGCCGGCCGCTGTGCAGACCGAAGAATTCCTGGGCCAGGTCCACCGTCCAGCGCTCGCCCGGGTGGAACGGCGAATCCGCCGGGATCTCCAGACCCAGGTGCATGCCGATGTCCACGATGACCCGCGCGGCGCGCATCATCTGGCAGTCCAGGTAGCCCAGGCGCTGCTCGGCGTCCTTGAGGTAGCCCAGCTCGTCCATCAGGCGCTCCGCGTACAGCGCCCAGCCCTCGCAGTTGGCGCTGACCCAGCCGACGGTGGACTGGTAGCGCGAGAGCTGGTCCGCGACGTGCGTCCACTGCGCGAGCTGCAGGTGGTGGCCGGGAACGCCCTCGTGGTACCAGGTGGAGACCAGGTCGTACACCGGGAAGCGGGTCTGGCCCATCGTCGGCAGCCAGGTGCGCCCCGGACGGGAGAAGTCCTCCGAGGGGTTCGTGTAGTACGGGGCCGCCGCACCGCCCGGCGGGGCGATCATGGACTCCACGCGCTTGACGCGCTCGGCGAGCTCGAAGTGGGTGCCGTCGAGGTTCTCGATGGCCTCGTCCATGATGCCCTGGAGCCAGGCCTGGACCTCGTCGACGCCCTCGATGTGGGTGCCGTGCTCGTCGAGGTGGGCCAGTGCCTCCCAAGGACCCGCGCCCGGCAGGATCTTGGCGGCCTCGGCGTTCATCTCGGCGAGCAGCCGGTGGTATTCGGACCAGCCGTAGGCGTACGCCTCGTCCAGGTCCAGGTCCGTGCCGTTGAAGTACCGCGACCAGCGGGCGTAGCGCTCGCGGCCCACCTGGTCCGGCGCGTCGGCGACGGCCGGTGCGTACACGTCGCGCATCCAGTCGCGGAGTCCGGCGACGGCCGCCGTGGCTCCGGCGGCCGCCTCCTCCAGCCCGGCACGCAGCGCTTCCGGGCCGCGGGACGCGAGTTCGCCGAAGAAGGCCTCTCCGCCGGCGTCCGCCCCGCCGCCCTCGGTGTCTTCGCCGGCCCAGGTGGTGAGCTGGTCGATGAAGGTGGCGGTGGCGCGCGGGCCCCCGTACAGGCCGCGCTGCAGGCCCAGCGCGAGGCTCTCGCGGTAGCCGGCGAGGGCGGCGGGGACCGCCCGCAGCCGCTCGGCGATCGCCGCCCAGTCCTCGTCCGTTTCGGCCGGGGTCAGGGTGAAGACGTCACGGACGGCGTGCGCGGGCGAGTGGATGTTGCTGACGGTCCGCAGGTCCTCGTCCGCCTCGTACACCGCGAGTTCGGCGGTGAGGCGCTCGCGCAGCAGGCGGCCGCAGCGGCGCTCCGCGTCGCTGTCCGCGCCGGGCAGCCGTTCGGCGGCGTCGAGGCGGGCGAGGGTGGAACGGGACAGGTCGGCGGCGGCCGCACGGCCGGCCGGCGAGAAGTCCGGGAGGCGGCTGGAGCACGCGGCGACACCGAGATAGGTGCCCGTGATCGGATCGATGGCGATGAGGTCGTCGACGTATGCGTCGGCGACCTGGCGGGGCAGCCGGGAGGCGCTGTCGCTGCGAAGGGTCTCTGACATGCCGCCATCTTCGTACGAGGGAAGGCTCCGCGTCATCACCGTTCGCTGTCAGCCTCCTGACGTGCACGGGAGCGGCGGAGCCCGGTCCCGCTCCCGTGCCGTCGACGGCCTTGTCCGGGGGCGAGTTCACGCCATGTGGCCGGACCCGTGCGGCAGGCTCAGCGCGGTTGCTGCTGCCCGCCGTACGACTGCCGCGCGCGCGGGGCCTCGTGCGCGGCCCGGGAGGCGGCCGGCGCCGCGTCCAGCCGGGCCGTGATCACCAGAGTGCCGTCCTCGATCTGGTAGTCGAGGGGGAGGCCGAGGCCGCGCATGGCGGCGACCATGCCGGTGTTGGAGGCCTGGGTGACGGCGTACACGCTGTTGCAGCCGGTCTCGACGGCCATCGCGATCAGGCGGCCCAGGAGCTCGGAGCCGATCCCGCGGCGCTGCCAGTCGTCCTCGATCAGGAGCGCGACCTCGGTCTCGTCCCCGTCCCACAGCAGGTGGCCCAGGGCGACGAGCTTGCCGGACGCGGTGGTGGCGGCGAGCGTACGGCCGAACCGGGGGCTCAGCAGGTGGCTGAGGTAGCGGTCGGCGTCGGCCACGGGTCCGTGGTAGCGCAGGCCCAGGGTGCGCTCGGAGCATCGGTCGTGCATCGCGCGGGCGGCGGCCAGATCGGAGCCGTCGGCCCGGCGGACGGTGATCTCGTTGCCCTCGGGCAGGGTCAGCACGTCCTGGCTGCGCGGGACGCGCGGGCCGAGCCGGGCGTCGAGCTCGACGAGGGCGCGGGCCCGGGCGAACTCGGTCGGGGTGAAGGGCAGGTAGGGGCGCTCCACGGTGATGGCACCGCCCGAGGGGTCGCGCAGCCGCATCACCGTGGCCTCCAGGACGCCCTCGACCGGGGCGTCGGCGCCCGCGTTGGGGCGGCCGGAGAGGGTGGTGGCCGGGATCGAGTGGATGGTGCAGCGGCCGAGCAGCTGGCGCAGCGCGAGGGGCAGTTCGGCGGCGTCCAGGGCGGTGCGGGTGGCCAGGCCCAGGACGCGGGTCGGGGTGTCGACGAGGTCGTGCGCGTCGGCGCGTTCGATCCACGTGCTGTGGCCGCCGGACCCGGCGATGGCGCGCGAGAGCTCGGCGGCGGCCAGCCGCTGCGGGGCGCGCAGCAGGAATTCGTCGACGGTGCCGCCCTCGGGCAGCGGATGGGTCTGGAGGGTCAGGATGTCGACCTCGTGGCGGGCGAGGGCGCTGCAGATCGCCGCCAGGCTGCCGGGCTCGTCCCGTACGGTCGTCCGCATCCGCCACAGGGAGGTCGTGGCGGCGGTGGCGCTCTCCGAGCCGGACGCCGGCGCCGACGCGATCTCGGACGCGGACGGGACCGGGACGGCGCCCGGGGTCCGATCGGAAGGCGCTGTGCCCGGCGGCGGTGCATGGCTGTTGTGGCGCCGCGCCCACCAGGTGTGGAAGGCCGCCGTGACGAGGAGCGCGACCGCCGAGGCGATGAGCAGGATCGGGCCCTGGGGGCCGTGCGCGACGAGATTGGCGATGCCGTCTGCGACCGCGACGGCGCAGAACAGCGCGGCCAGTTCGACGACGTCGCGGCGCCAGTGGTGACGGTGGTGGCGGTGGGCGGGGGCGTGGTTGCGTTCAGTCATGCATGCCACTGTGGCGCAGGGGTGTTGCGTGATCACGAACGATCTGTGTCCGCCTGGTTAAGTATCCGTCTGGCCGATTTCGCCCGGTTTTCGCGTGGGGTGCGGGCATCCGGAATCCGTGACGGTGGTCGGCGAACGGGTCCCGGGTCCCGGGAGTTCCGGGACCCGGACCCGCGGTGGTCACTGGCCCACGCGTCCCGGCCGGAGCGAGGTGGTGAAGAGTACGCCGCCTCCCTGGCGCCGCAACCGGACGGTGAGCTCCCCGCTCTCGCCGTCGATCTCGACCTCCCCGTAGTACGGGGGGTTCTCGGACGGTGACATGTTGGCGAGCGGAGCGGACTGGACGTAGGCGGTCTCGGGGCCGAAGGTGGCGTCGAGCTTCCCGGCGGGGAACCCGCCCGCGCCGATGGGACCGGATACGAACTCCCAGAACGGCGCGAAGTCGGTGAACGCCGCCCGCTCCGGGGCGTAGTGGTTCGCGGCCGTGTAGTGGACGTCGGCGGTGAGCCAGAGAGTACCCGTGATGCGCTGGTGCTTGATGTGGCGCAGGAGTTCGGCGATCTGGAGCTCGCGGCCGAGCGGGGCGCCCGGGTCGCCCTGGGCGACGGCCTCGAAGTTCTCGGTGCCGTCGGCCACGACGATGCCCAGCGGCATGTCGGAGGCGATGACCTTCCAGGTGGCGCGCGAGCGCGACAGCTCGCGCTTGAGCCAGGCCAGCTGCTCCCGGCCGAGGATGCCGATCGGGTCCACGGTCTGGCGGCCGGGGGAGTTGGGGTCGCGGTAGGTCCGCATGTCGAGGACGAAGACGTCCAGCAGCGGCCCGTACCGCATCACGCGGTACATCCTGCCCTCGGCGCGGCCGCCGCGGAGGTCGGTGACCGGGAAGTACTCGCCGAAGGCCCGGCGGGCGCGGCCCGCGAGGGTGTCCACGTCGCGCACCGTGTAGCGGGGGTCGTCGATCACCTGGCCGGGGTACCAGTTGTTGCGCACCTCGTGGTCGTCCCACTGGGCGAGGACCGGCACCTGGGCGTTGAAGTCGCGCAGGTTGCGATCGAGCAGGTTGTAGCGGAAGTTCCCGCGGAACTCGTCGAGGGTCTCGGCGACCTTCGCCTTCTCCTCGGTGGTGATGTTGCGCCAGATGCTGCCGTCGTGCAGGGGGACGGAGGCCAGGATCGGCCCGTCGGCGTAGACGGTGTCCCCGCTGAACAGGAAGAAGTCGGGGTCGCGCCGGCGCATCTCGTCGAAGACGCGGTAGCCGCCGAGGTCCGGGTTGATGCCCCAGCCCTGGCCCGCGAGGTCTCCCGACCACAGGAAGCGCACGTCGTGGCGGCGGGAGACGGGGGTGGTCCGGAACGTGCCGCGGACCGGCTCGCCCGTGCGGCGCGGGTCGTCCGGGTCGGCCAGGACCACCCGGTAGTGGATCTGCTGTCCGGGCGGGAGGTCGCGCAGGGTGGTGGTGCCGGTGAAGTCGGTGGCGGGGCCGAGGAACGGGCCTCCGTGCCGTCGGACGCCGTAGCGGAACGATTCGCTCGGGGAGGTCTCGACGTACATCCGCGCCGGCCGGTCGGAGCGCGTCCATACGGTGGCCGAGTGCGCGGTGATCTCACCGGACTGGGTGCCCCACGGCGCGCTCGGGCGCCCGGAGCGGGTGAACGCCGCGGCGGTGGTGGGCGCGGCGAACGCGGGCGCGGCGAGCGCCCCGGACAGGGCGAGGCCCACCGGAACGGCGAGCGAACCGCCGAGCAGGGACCGTCGGGTGTGCGGAATCGGTGCCATCGGAGCGTCTCCAGGGGCCGGCGGGGACGGGTCGGCCCAGTGTGTCGCCGCACACCGGCCCGCCCGCGTCGCCCAACCGAACCGTGGATGAACAGCCGTCAGCCGGTCAGGCCGATTGGCCGGTTGTGGCGCGCACCGTGTCCAGAACCACGCGGCAGACCAGCGCCGGGTCGTCGTTCATCGGTACGTGGCCGCAGCCGCGGAGCCGGATCAGCCGGGCGTCCGGGACCGTGTGCTTGGCGCGTACGCCCTGGCGGGGCAGGAGCAGCCGGTCGCGGGAGCCCCAGGCGATGGTGACCGGCAGACCGGGCACGTCCGAGGTGAACCGTACGGAGCGGCCGGCGGCCAGGGTCTCCTCGAAGCCGGTGGCCTCGCGCAGGGCGAGGGTCTCGGCGACCACGGCCTCGGGGGAACGGCGGGCCGGGTGGGCGTAGATGGTGCCGGTGAGCGCGGCCCGGCCGGCGGCGCTGCGCGAGAGCCGCTCGAGCGTGGAGTGGGGCAGCGTCAGCGCGCCGACGCGCATCGCGCGCAGGGTGGCGAAGGCGTACTTGCGCTCGGCCTCGGTCCAGAAGCCGGCGGGGGAGAGCGCGGTGACCGAGCGGGCCAGGTTGCTGCGGCCCATCTCGAGGGCGAGGAGCCCGCCGAGGGAGTTGCCCACGACGTGCGGGCGCTCGAGGCCGAGGGCCGCGCAGAGCGAGCCGAGTGCGGGGACGAAGGTGCTCAGGTCGTACGGGACCCCCTGCGGCAGCGGCTCCGAGGCTCCGAAGCCGGGCAGGTCGACGGCGATGACGTCGTGCTCGGCGGCCAGGATGTCGGTCACCGGATGCCAGGCCTGGAGATGGTGGCCGATGCCGTGCAGCAGGAGGAGCGGAGCGCCGGCGCCCTTGCGCTCGTAGGCGACGGTGGCGGTTCGGGGGCCCAGGGGCGAGTCGATCGGGAAGGAGACCGTGGCGGTCATGCTGCTCCTTGCTCCTCGTGTGAGACGGGCTGTCAGTAATGATTACCGTCCGGTAGCCCGCCGGTACAAGCCTCTGGTGCGTGTCGGAAGAGCGAGAACATCGCATGAACGGCTTGATACGTATGCCCGATGTGCCCGGTAAAGGGGTGAGGATTGGTCTTGACCAAGGGGGTGCGCCGTCCTATCGTCGCAGGGATAGTGCAGGAACCTTTAATAAACAAAGGCGCGGAACTGCCGCTGGAACACGGCGATTGCAGCGATGGCAGGAGGAGTCAGGGTGGGGACCACGCAGCTCGAAACGGTGCCGGAGCCTAAGTACTGGCACCTCAAGACCGTCCTCAGCGAGGCGCTCGACCAGGACTTCGCCGTGGGCGAGGTCCTGCCCAACGAGCGTGAGCTCGCCGCCCGCTTCGGAGTCGCCCGCGCGACCCTGCGCCAGGCCCTGGAGCAGCTCGAACTCGAGGGGCGGCTGCAGCGCCGCCGCGGGGTCGGCACCACCGTGGCCCCGCCGCGGGTCGGCGTGGCCGTCGGCAGCGCGGGGCAGAGCTGGCCCGGCGAGAGCACCGACGGCTGGGAGGTCGTGGACGCGGACGTGACCGACGCCGCCCTGCCGTCAGCAGCCGTCCTGAAGCTCCTGGGCGCCGTCGCCGCCGACCAGCCCGTGCACACCGTGCGGCGGACCCGGGTCTCCCACGGGCAGGCCGTCGCCGCCGAGCTGCTGTACGTGCCGGCCGCCTCCGTGCCCGGCCTCTCCGCCATCGACGCCCCGGCCGGACCGGCCCGCGCCCGGGCCGTGCTGCGCGAGCTCCAGCGGCTCGCCCTGGACGGGCAGGACCGCTCGGTGGAGCTCGGCTCGGCGCGTGCCGACGACGCCAAGGAGCTCGACCGGCTGCCGGGTGCGCCGGTGCTCGTGGTCACCACCCGGTACTTCACCGCCGCGGGAACGGCCGCCGTCTCGGTGGCCACGTACCGCGCGGACACCTGCCGCCTGACCTTCGCAGACTCGGGCGACGTGGAGATAACGCACGAAGCCCGCGTCGCCTCCTGACCTCCGCGGCGGCCCCGCCCCGCCCGGAACGGCCCGTCCCGGTTCCTGCCGGTGCCGGGCCGTTCGCGTTACCGGCCGCGGGCCGGGAGGTGACGTCCCTTCGAGCCGGGACGCCGCGTCCGCCCGGGGAGGCCCAGGGGGTGTCGCGCCGGTGTCGTGCCGATCAGGCGGGGCTCTCGCGGTACCGATCCGCCGATCCGCCGGTCAGGCCCCGGTCGCGGAAGCCGGCCGCGGCGCGATCGGCGCGCGGCGACGGGCCCGCGCACACCGGTGACGGCAGCGGGTGTTCGCCGGGGCGGGTTCAGCGGCGGCGGGTCGTGACCGTCTTCTCCACCGCGAAGAGCTCTTCCTCCACGTGGTCCAGCGCCAGGCGCAGGGCTCCGGTGGCCACCGCGGCCTCGCCGAGCAGGGACTGCGCCACCCGCGGCGGGCGCAGGCAGTAGCGCTCCAGCTCCCGGCGCAGGGGGTCCAGCACGCCGGACAGGCCGGCCGCCCAGCCGCCGACCACGACGAGCTCCGGATCCATGGCCAGGACCAGAGCCGCCACGTCGTGCACCAGCCTCTGGATGAAGCGCTCCACCGCGGCCACCGCCCGCTCGTCACCGCGGCGGGCCATCGCGAAGACCTCGGCCACTGCCTGCTCGTCGAGCGGGTGGAGCGGCTCCCCGGTCGTGGACAACAGCTTCTCGGGCGTGACGTCGCGGCCCAGCAGGTGCAGGGCGCCGATCTCGCCCGCAGCCCCGCCGAACCCGCGGTGGAGCCTGCCTCCGATCAGTGAGCCCGCGCCGGGGCTGAGCCCCGCCATCACGAACACGATGTCGTCCGTGTCCTGCGCGGCGCCCTTCCAGTGCTCGGCGACCGCGGCCGCGTTGGCGTCGTTCTCCACCCGCACCGGGCAGCGGAACGAGCGCCTCAGCCGCTCACCGAGGGGCAGTCCCGTCCAGCCGGGCAGGGCCGTGCCCAGGCGTACGGTGCCGTCGGCCTCCACGATCCCGGGGCTGCCGACGCCGACCGCCCGCAGGGAGTCCCGCGGTACGCCGGCCCGGCGCAGGAGATCCGCCACCGCCGCCCGAACCCGCTCCAGCCGCTCGTCGGCGGAGGCCGTCTCGGCGACGTCCTTGGTGCCGGCGCCGATCACCCGCCCGTCCAGGCCGGAGAGCAGCACCGCGATCCGGTGCGAGCCGATCTCGATGCCGAGCAGATGCCCCGCCTCGGCCCGGAACCGGTAGCGCCTGGCCGGCCGCCCCTGGCGGCGCGCACCCTCCTCCGCACCTGCCTCGACGACGAGCCCGGTACCGATCAGCCCCTCGACCACGCCTTCCACGGTGGGCCGGGACAGCCCGGTCACCCGGGTGAGATCGGTGAGGGTCGGCGATTCGGCCGCCCGCAGTGCGCGCAGCACCACGGCCGAATTGATCCGCCGGAGCAGAGAGGGATCCCCGCCGGTCAGCTGCCCCAACGTGTGTCCTCCCAGCTAGCGAGCTTGTCTGCCGGATCGTACTGTGCCCCCGGGGCCACTGCGAGACGCAGCCCCCCATCGGCCGGAACCGGCTCCTCCCCTCAGGCCGGGGCAACGAATCCGGACTCGTAGGCCGTGATCACCGCCTGGGTCCGGTCCCGAGCCCCCAGCTTGCCCAGGATCGCGCTCACATGGGACTTCACCGTCTCCGTGCCGACGATCAGCTCCTTGGCGATCTCGACGTTCGTCAGCCCGCGCGCCATCGCCCGCAGCACCGCCTCCTCGCGCTCGGTCAGCGCCGCCTGCTTCAGCGCCGCCCGCGCCTGCCGGTTCCCGTACTCCGCGGCCAGAGCCCGTACGGCCGCCGGGAACAGCAGCGTCTCGCCCTCGGCCACCAGCCGCACCGCGTGCACGATCTCGGAGGGCCGGGCCCGCTTCAACAGGAAGCCGTCCGCCCCCGCCCGCAGCGCCTGGTACACGTACTCGTCGTTCTCGAACGTGGTCACCACGAGGATCTTCGGCGGGGAGTCCACGGTCCGCAGAACGGCCCGCGTCGCCTCGATCCCGTCGAGCAGCGGCATCCGAACGTCCATGGCCACCACGTCCGGCCGCAGCTGCCGCACGAGCGGGACCACGGAGGCCCCGTCGGCCGCCTCACCCACCACTTCGATGTCGGGCTGGGCATCCAGGACGGCACGCAGACCCGCGCGCACCAGGGGTTCGTCATCGACGAGGAGAACGGTAACCGGCATCCGGTCAGCGTATTCGCTCCAGCGGAAGCCGGGCGCGCACCCTCCAACTGCCTTCGAACGGGCCCGTCTCGGCCTCCCCGCCCAGCAGCGCGGCCCGCTCCCGCATGCCGCGCAGCCCGCTCCCGCCGCCGGGGATGAAGGCGGGGCCCTCCGGAAGCGGGTTCGTGACCTCCATGTCCAGCCTGCCGACGGCCATCTCCACCCGGACCCGGACCGGCACCGGTCCGCAGTGCCGCAGCACGTTCGTGAGCGCCTCTTGCAGGATCCGGTAGCCCTCCCGGGTGACCGGGCCCGGCAACTGCTCCAGCGGACCCGTCAGTTGCGCGTCGACCTCCGATCCCGATGCGCGCGCCGACTCCAGCAGCCGGTCCGCCTCCGCGAGCGTCGGCCGCTGGGAGACGGGCTGCGCCGACTCCCGCAGGACCAGCAGGACCCGCTCCAGGTCCTCCAGCGCGGCCCGCCCCGTCTCCTCGATCGCACCCAGCGCCCGGTCGGTGAACTCGGGATTGCCGGCGGCCCGGGCCGCCCCCGCCTGCACCACGGCCACCGTCAGGGCGTGCCCGATCGAGTCGTGCAGCTCCCGCGCGATGCGCGTGCGCTCCAACAGCTGCTCGGTACGGGCCTCCAGGGCGGTGAGCCGTTCGGCGGCCGAAGGCCCCAGCAGTCGGCGCGCGACCGCGGTGACCAGCTCGCCCAGCAGCACCACGATGACGATGAGAAGGATCAAGGGCACCGGAATGAGCAGTGCGGCAGCCCAACGCGGCGGAATGGAAGGGATCATGAGGTCCGAGCCGAGCGGATGTCCGAGCGCCGCCGCGACCAGTTCGACCGTCACCACCGGGAGCCACACGGTCGCGGCCATCGCGGCGAGCGCGATGACGAGCCGGGCCTCGAGCCAGAGCAGCGTCCGCCACCGGTCGCCCCACCGCGCCGACGGCGCGGCACTGATGCCGCTGTCGGGCGTGCCGTGGTCGTGCGGGGTGAGCAGGAACTGAGCCTGCAGCCCCTCCGCCAGCCGTACCCACGGGACCAGGCCGAACGGTATGACGATGACCAACGGCATCCACGGCCACGCCGGCTCTATGAACATCCACAGGGCGAGCAGCAGCACGGGCACGCACAGGTGCAACCAGCGGGAGTAGGTCACCGGTTGGAGCGGGGCACGGAGCAGTCGGTACATGCCCCCATCGTGGCAGCGACCGGCCCGGATGCGTCTCCCCCACGTGGGGGAGACGGCACCCTCGCATGGGGGAGGAAGGGGGGTGGGGCGGGCGGCGAGTCTTGAGCCATGAACAGCATCGAGATCCGAGAACTGACCAAGGAGTACGGCCGCACCCGGGCCGTGGACCACCTCACCTTCGATGTCCTGCCCGGGCGGGTCACCGGATTCCTAGGCCCCAACGGTGCCGGCAAGTCCACCACGATGCGCCTGCTGCTCGGCCTGGACCGGGTCACCTCCGGGACGGCCACGATCGGCGGAGCCCGGTTCACCGACTTCCCGGACCCGCTCCACCGGGTCGGCGCACTGCTGGACGCCCAGGCGGCCCACGGCGGCCGCACCGCCCGGGACCACCTGCGCTTCCTCGCCGCCGCCAACCGCATCCCGGTGCGCCGGGTCGAAGAGGTGCTGGAGCAGGCGGGAATCGCCTCGGCGGCGAAGCGGCGGATCAAGACCTTCTCACTCGGTATGCGCCAGCGCCTGGGCATAGCGGCCGCGCTGCTGGGAGACCCCGCGGTGCTGCTGCTGGACGAGCCGACCAACGGGCTCGACCCCGAAGGCATCATCTGGATCCGCGAGCTGATGCGGGGTCTCGCCGCCGAGGGCCGCACGGTGCTCGTCTCCAGCCATCTGATGTCCGAGACGGCGGCGCTCGCCGACCATCTGGTCGTGCTCGGGCAGGGCAGGCTGCTCGCCGACTCCTCCATGGAGGATTTCATCGAGGCCCGCAGCACCCCGAAGGTGCGTCTGCGCACCTCGGACCCGGTCCGGCTCCGGGCCGCCATGGCCCGGGACGGCTTCCGGATGGCGAGCGCCGACGACGGGCGCTGGAGCGTGGAGGGCATACGGGCCGAGCAGCTCGGCGGACTGGCCGCCCGCGAAGGCATCCCCGTGCTGGAACTCTCCGACGAACGGGCCTCGCTGGAGCAGGCCTACCTCGACCTCACCGCCGACCACGCCCAATTCGCCGCCAACCACTGACGTTCCCCACCACTCAAGGAGGCTTCGCCATGAGCGCCGCTGCGCCCACCATCCCCGTCCTGCACTCGGAATGGATAAAGATACGGTCCCTTCGGGGCACGTTCGGGGCCCTGATCGCCATACTCGTGGCCACCGCCGGGATACAGGCCCTCGCCGCCGCGGCCGTGGGGCAGGCCGAAGCCGGCAGCATGGGGGAGGACCCGCTTCTCGGCGCCTTCTACGGCATCAACTTCGGCCAGATAGCGGCGTTCGCCTTCGGGGCGAGCGCGCTGTCCGCGGAGTTCCAGGGCGGCGCCCTGCGCACGACGCTGACCGCGGTGCCGAACCGTACGCGCTTCTACCTGTCGAAGATGGCCCTGGTGAGCGGCCTCGCCTTCCTGGTGGGCCAGGTCACCGGAGTGCTCACCTTCGTCCTGGGCCAGGCGTTCATGGGCGGGTACGCACTGTCGCCGGGGGACCCGGGCACCTTCCGTGCCGTCTTCGGCAGCGGTGTGTACCTCATGCTCATGGCCCTGTTCGCGGCCGGGCTGACGGCGGTGCTGCGCAGTGCGGCGGTCGTGCTGAGCGTGCTCATACCCTTCGTCGTCATGGTGCCGTTCATCGTCGGCCAGGCGGCGGGCGGTGTCGCCGAGTTCCTGCCGGACCAGGCGGGGCAGCTCGTGATGCACCTGGAGTCGAGCGGCCGGCTCGGTCCCTGGAGCGGTCTCGGGGTGCTGGCACTGTGGGCGGCGGCCGCGCTGGCCGGAGGCTGGCTGGCGGTGCGCCGGCGCGACGCGTGACGCCGAGCCAGTTGTCAGACCTCGCCGCGATACTGACGGCATGACCACGGCAGAGCATCTCGACACGATCGACCGGCTCCGGACGCGTGCCTTCCCCGATGTCCGGGGCAGGTCCGAAGTGGGCACCAGCGGGCCCGGCTACCACCTCGCCGAGCTGGGCGGCAGCCGGTGGTACGGGGACGAGGACGCGGCCGATCGCCTGGCGCACGAGGACCAGGTGGCCGCCGAGTTCGAGGCCCTGGCCCAGCGGCTGGAGGAACGCTGGGGCAAGCCGGACCGGTTCACGCTCGAGGGCCTGAGATTGCGCACGGAGGCCGGGGACGTGGCGCAGCCGTGGCAGGAGATCGGCGACACCAGCGACCACCTCCACCTGTGGCGGGCGGAGGACCGCTGGGTCGCCGTCTACGAGGCCCGGTGGGGGGCCGACCACTCGCCGCAGCTGATGGCCGCGGTGACCGTGATCGACCCGCCCTAGGAGTGGTCCGGGGCCTGCTCGGAGGCCGATTCGGCGGCCGTACGGAGGCGGGCGTACTCCTGGGCCATGGACTCCGCGGTCCAGTGGGCGTTGAGGCCGCTGGGATTGGGAAGCGCCCAGATGCGGGTGGAGCCGATGGTCCGCTCCTGGGGTCCGATCTGCGCCTTCCGTTCGCCGAAGGCCGTGCGGTAGGCGGTGACTCCGACGACCGCCAGCCACTGCGGGCGCAGCCGCTCCACCTTGGCGGTCAGGATGCGGCCGCCCTCGCGGAACTCCTCGGCGCTCAGCTCGTCGGCGCGGGCCGTGGCGCGGGCGACGACGTTGGTGATGCCGAGCCGGTAGGTCAGCAGCTCCTCCTGCTCCGCGGGGGCCAGGCGGCGCGGAGTGAAGCCGGACAGGTGCAGGACCGGCCAGAAGCGATTGCCGGGGCGGGCGAAGTGGTGGCCCGTCGCGGCGGAGAGGAGACCCGGATTGATCCCGCAGAACAGCACACGCAGACCGCCCGCGACCACGTCCGGGAGGACGCGGTCACGGGCGGCGCTCAGCTCCTCGGGGGTCAGAGGATCGACCCCGGCGCGTACCCGGCGGCCTCCGGGTGCTGCTTGGCGATCGCCTCGATACGGGAGACCACCGCGGCCACCTGGTCACCGGCCGCACCCGTGAAGGACAGCTTGTCGGCCATCAGGGCGTCGAGCTGGGCCCGGTCGAGCGGCATCCGCTCGTCGGCGGCCAGCTTGTCCAGCAGCTCGTTGCGCTCGGCGCCCTGCTCGCGCATGGCGAGCGCGGAGGCCACCGCGTGCTCCTTGATGACCTCGTGGGCGGCCTCGCGGCCGACGCCCGCCCGCACCGCGCCCATCAGGACCTTGGTGGTCGCGAGGAAGGGCAGGTAGCGGTCCAGCTCGCGGGCCACGACGGCCGGGAAGGCGCCGAACTCGTCGAGGACCGTCAGGAAGGTCTCCAGCAGGCCGTCGAACGCGAAGAACGCGTCGGGCAGGGCCACCCGGCGGACCACGGAGCAGGACACGTCGCCCTCGTTCCACTGGTCGCCGGCCAGCTCGCCGGTCATCGAGGCGTAGCCGCGCAGGATCACCATCAGGCCGTTGACGCGCTCGCAGGAGCGGGTGTTCATCTTGTGCGGCATCGCGGAGGAGCCGACCTGGCCGGGCTTGAAGCCCTCGGTGACCAGCTCGTGGCCGGCCATCAGGCGGATCGTCTTCGCGATCGACGAGGGAGCGGCGGCCAGCTGCACCAGGGCGGTGACCACGTCGTAGTCGAGCGAGCGCGGGTAGACCTGGCCGACGGAGGTGAAGGCCTGGGCGAAGCCGAGGTGGGCGGCGATCCGCTGCTCCAGGTCGGCCAGCTTCGCGGCGTCGCCGCCCAGCAGGTCGAGCATGTCCTGGGCGGTGCCGACCGGGCCCTTGATCCCGCGCAGCGGGTAGCGGCCGAGCAGGTCCTCCAGCCGGTCGTAGGCGACCAGCAGCTCGTCGGCCGCCGTCGCGAAGCGCTTGCCCAGGGTCGTCGCCTGCGCGGCGACGTTGTGGGAGCGGCCGGCCATGACCAGCTCGGCGTGCTCGCCGGCCAGCTTGCCGAGGCGGGCGAGGACGGCGACCGTACGGTCGCGGGCCAGCTCCAGGGAGAGCCGGATCTGGAGCTGCTCGACGTTCTCGGTGAGGTCGCGGGAGGTCATGCCCTTGTGGACGTGCTCGTGGCCGGCGAGGGCGTTGAACTCCTCGATGCGGGCCTTCACGTCGTGCCGGGTGACCTTCTCGCGCTCGGCGATGGAGGCGAGGTCGACCGTTTCCAGGACGCGCTCGTAGTCGGCGAGGGCGGCGTCCGGGACCTCGATGCCGAGGTCCTTCTGGGCGCGGAGTACGGCGAGCCACAGCCGCCGCTCCAGCGTCACCTTGTACTCGGGGGACCACAGGACGGCGAGCTCCGCGGAGGCGTAGCGGCCGGCCAGGACATTGGGGATGCGGGGCTTGGCTGTCACGTGTAGGGATTCTACTTGGGCCGCAGCTGTGCGTTTACGCAGGTGGGGACCCCGCCTCGGATTGTGCCTTGCTACGAGAGCGGCTCGCCCGCCGTGGCCCCGTACGGCAGCAGCTCCGGGCGCTTGGCCGGGCGGCCGTCCCCGGAGGAGCGGCCGGTCAGCCGGCGGCCGACCCACGGCAGCAGGTGCTGCCGGGCGAAGCTCAGGTCCTGGGACCGGCGCACGGCCCAGCCCGGGGGCACCGCCGCCGGGAGCTCGGCGCGCCAGTCCTGCTCGGGCGGCAGGCCCAGCGTCTGCCAGACCGCCTCGGCCACCCGTCGGTGGCCCTCGGCCGTCAGGTGCAGCCGGTCCACGTCCCACATCCGGGGGTCGGCCAACACGCCGGCCCCGTACAGGTCCACGACCAGGGCCCCGTGCCGGGCGGCCAGCTCCTCGATGATGCCGAAGAGCTCCTCCATGCGCGGCCGGAAGCGGTCCATCACCGGCCCGTTGCGCCCGGGAGAGCGCATCAGCACCAGCGTCTTGCACGCGGGGGCGAGCAGCTCCACGGCCTGCTCCAGGTGCCCGCGCACCCGGCCCATGTCGACCTTCGGCCGCAGAGCGTCGTTCAGACCGCCGACCAGCGTCACCACGTCCGCGCCCATCTCCGCCGCGACCGGGACCTGGTCCTCGGCGATCTGCCCGATCAGCTTCCCGCGGACGGCGAGGTTCGCGTAGCGGAAACCGGGTTCGCGCGCCGCGAGGCGGGCGGCCAGCAGATCGGCCCAGCCGCGGTAGGAGCCGTCGGGCAGCAGGTCGGACATGCCCTCGGTGAAGGAGTCGCCGACCGCGACGAAACTGGTGTAAGACGCATTCATCTCCATGGCGCAGCGATGCTACCGCGCGGTACCCCGGCCCCGCAGGGGCGGGGCACCACGGCGGTGGCAGCCGCGTCAGGCGGAGGCGGGCCTGCCGAACAGCTCGCGCAGCACGTCCTCCATCGTGACCAGGCCCGTCATCGCCCCGCCCGAGCCCATGACCGCCGCCAGGTGCGTCCGGCTGCGACGCATCGCGGTCAGCACGTCGTCGAGCGGGGTCTCCGCCCGTACCTGCGCGATCGGACGCAGCGCGGACACCGGGAACGGCTGGTCCCGCTCCGGTCCTTCCGCGTCGAGCGCGTCCTTGACGTGCAGGTACCCCAGGATCCCGGCCTGTGCGTCGATCACCGGGAAGCGGGAGTACCCCGACTCCGCCGACAGGTGCTGCAGGGCCGTCGGCGTGACGCCGTCGCGGGCCACGACGACCCGGTCCAGCGGCAGCACCACATCGGTGACGGGTCTGCGTCCCAGCTCCAGGGCGTCGTGCAGCCGCTCGCTCGCCCGGTCGTCGATCAGCCCCGCGTCGCTGGAGTCCTTCACGATCCGGGCCAGCTCGTCGTCGGAGAACGTCGCCGAGACCTCGTCCTTCACCTCCACCCGCAGCAGCCGCAGCAGGAGGTTGGCGAAGGCGTTGATCGCGAAGATCACCGGCCGCAGCGCCCGGGTGAGGGTCACCAGCGGCGGACCGAGCAGGAGCGCGGTGCGCACCGGCTCGGACAGGGCCACGTTCTTCGGCAGCATCTCGCCGAAGAGCATGTGCAGGTACGTGGCCAGCGCCAGTGCCACCACGAACGAGATCGCGTGGGTCAGCCCCGAGGGCACCCCGACGAGGTCGAAGAGCGGGGTCAGCAGGTGTGCGATGGCCGGCTCGGCCACCACACCCAGCACCAGGGTGCACAGCGTGATGCCCAGCTGGGCCGCCGCCATCAGCGCCGACACGTGCTCCAGGCCCCACAGCACGGCGCGGGCCCGCCGGTCGCCCTGCTCGGCGTACGGCTCGATCTGGCTGCGCCGTACCGAGATCAGGGCGAACTCGGCGCCGACGAAGAAGGCGTTGACGACCAGGGTCGCCAGGCCGATCAGCAGTTGGAGCACCGTCATCGCGTTCCCTCCCCACCCTGGTCCGAGGACTCCTGCGCGGGCTCGGCCGGCGCGTGCAGCAGCACCCGCGCGGCCCGCCGGCCACTGGCGTCCTCCACGTCGAGCCGCCAGCCGGCCAGCTCCATGCTGTCGCCGACGGCCGGGATCCGGCCCAGCTCGGTCGCTATCAGCCCGGCGAGGGTCTCGTACGGGCCGTCCGGCACGCGCAGTCCGATCCGCGCGAGCTGATCGGTGCGCACGGCGCCGTCGGCGGAGTACAGGCGGCGCCCGGAGGCGTCCGTGCCGGCCGTGGCCAGGTCCGAGGTCTCGTGCGGGTCGTGCTCGTCGCGCACCTCGCCGACGACCTCCTCGACGATGTCCTCCAGGGTCACCACGCCGGCGGTGCCGCCGTACTCGTCGATCACCACGGCCATGGTCTGGCGGCCGGACAGCAGGTCCAGCAGCCGGTCCACGGTCAGCGACTCCGGTACCAGCAGGGGGTCGCGCAGCAGCCGGGAGACCGGGCGCCGGTGCCGCTCCTCGGCGGGCAGGGCGAGCACGTCCTTGATGTGGACGGTGCCGACGACGGTGTCGAGGCTGCCCCGGTAGACAGGGAAGCGCGACAGGCCGGTCGCGAGCGTCGCGTTCGCCACGTCCTCGGCGGTGGTCTGCACGTCGAGGGCCGTGACCTGGACCCGCGGGGTCATGACGTTCTCCGCGGTCAGGTCGGCCAGGTTCAGGGTCCGTACGAACAGCTCGGCGGTGTCCTTCTCCAGCGCACCCGCCTTCGCGGAGTGCCGGGCCAGGGCCACCAGCTCCTGCGGGGTGCGGGCCGAGGCCAGTTCCTCGGCCGGCTCCATGCCGAGCCGGCGGACCATGTGGTTGGCCGTGGTGTTCAGGTGGCTGATGAACGGCCGGAAGGCACGGCTGAAGACCCGCTGCGTGGTGGCCACGCGCTTGGCGATGGCCAGCGGTGAGGAGATCGCCCAGTTCTTGGGCACCAGCTCGCCGACGACCATCAGGACGACGGTCGACAGCACGGTGCCCAGGATCAGGGCGGTGGAGGAGGCGGCCGCGGCCGACAGCCCCATGGCCTCGAACGGGCCCTGGAGCAGGGCTGAGATCGAGGGCTTGGAGATCATGCCGATGACCAGGCCGGTCACGGTGATGCCGAGCTGGGCGCCGGAGAGCTGGAACGTCAGGCTCCGCACGGCCGCGAGGGCGCTCTCGGCGCCGCGCTCGCCGCGCTCGGCGGCCTGTTCGAGCTCGCTGCGCTCGACGGTGGTCAGCGAGAACTCGGCCGCGACGAAGACGCCGCAGGCAAGGCAGAGCAGCAGCGCCACGAGGAGCAGGAGCACTTCGGTCATCGGTCGGTCACCTCCGTCCCATGATCAGTCAGGAGGAGGGGTGTCGCGCGATGTCGGGTACTGGGGGGCTCGCCCATGGGCGGACGCTCACACCTTTCGTTCGGGTCGGTTTCGGGTCGGTCGACCACTGACCATCATAGTAAAGGAAAGGCAAAGTGATCGGATCATTCTTTTGGCGGAGCGCAACCGGATGATGGGATCCGGCCATGAGCGATCTTCATATAGGTCCCGCGTCCTCGGCCGATCTCACCGCCGTGCTCGAGTTCTGGAAGGCGGCTGCCGAGGGAACGAGTATCAGTGACGACCTCGCCGGGGTCGAGCGGCTCCACGCCCGCGATCCGCACTCCCTGCTGCTGGCCCGCCGCGAGGGCGAACTGGTCGGCACGGTGATCGCGGGCTTCGACGGCTGGCGCTGCCACCTCTACCGGCTCGCGGTGCACCCGGACCACCGCCGCCGGGGCATCGGATCGGCGCTGCTGGCCGCCGCCGAGGAGCGGTTCCGCGAGCTCGGCGGACGGCGCGCCGATGCCATGGTGCTGGACCGCAACGAGCGGGCCCACGGCGCGTGGGCGGCGGGCGGCTACCACCGCCAGGACCAGTGGACGCGCTGGGTCAAGCCACTGGGCTGAAGGGTTCAGGCAGGACCGCGGCGGGCCGTGCCGAGCACGCAGTACGAGCTCGGGAGCGCCGGGCCGCGCTCCGGCACCCGGAGGGTGCGGTACGAGGTGACCCGGAAGCCGGCCGCCTCGATCGCGCCGACCGGATCCCGGTACGTGTGGCACCCGCCGAAGAGGCGGGGCCAGACGGTCCGGTCCAGGGTGCGCTGGACGGCGGCCATCCCGGCGGTGGGCGCGCGGCCGTGCTCGAAGAAGCGGAGCTCGGCGTCGGGGCGCAGCACCCGGTGCAGCTCCGCGAGCGCGCGGGGCAGGTCCCGTACGGTGCACAGCACGAGGGAGGCGACGGCGGCGTCGAAGGCCTCGCTCTTCACGGGCAGCGCCTCCGCGACGCCCGGCACGATGTCGACCGGGACCTCGGCGCGCCGGGCCGCGTCGGCGGCGAGCCTTCGCAGGCTCCGCTCCGGCTCGACGGCGACGACCTCGGAGACGGCCCGCGGGTAGTGGGCGAAGTTCAGGCCGTTGCCGGCGCCGATCTCGACGACGCGGCCGGACACCCCGTGCAGGAGCTCGCGGCGCAGTTCGCGCACGCCGCCCCGGGTGTCGGCGGTGGTGCTGAGCCTCGCGTAGAACCGGGCGAAGAGCGGGTGCTCGACGGATTCCGGGTCGCGGTGGGGTGAGGGCATGGCGGACCTCCGGGCGGGGTGGCTACGGGTGCGGGTGCCCTGCCGGGCTGTTCCCCATGCGCGCGGCGGGCAAAACAGGTGCCGGCGGAGGCTGAGTACGCGTACTCAGGAGTTCGGGGCGGTGCCGTGACGACAATCGGTTGAACCGAGCACCGGGGCCCCGGCCGCCGGGGCCCGCCCCAGGAAGTGGAGACCCAGTGACATCCCGTACGACACCCGCCCGTGCCGTGCTGCTCGCCGCGGGGCTGCTCGCGATGACGGCCTGCGGCACCACGGCGTCCGGGAGCGGCGCGGTCGCGGCCCCGTCCCCGTTGCCGAGCCTGACCCCGGACCACGCCGCGCAGGCGGCGGCCGCGGTGGCCCGCCACGACAAGCGCTTCCCCGAGGTGGCCGCGGGTTGCGCGGGCCGGGAGAGCGTGGCGCCCACCGGATCGGCGGCGCCGGACGACTTGCCGACGGACCCCGCGGCGCGCAAGTACGCGGAGAACCACGCGTACCGGAACGAGGCCGCGCTCACGCCCGCCGCCCGGTGCCGCGGGGAGGCCCACGCCGCACGGATCAAGGCGGCGCTGGGCGGCTCCGGCGGGAAGGGCGCACCGCGGACGGCCCAGGAGCTCGGCGGGCGCCTGACCGCGATGGGCTACGAGGTCGAGCCGGGCGACGTGTACGCATCGAGCACCGGCGACCTCTCGTTCGTCCTGTCGATTCCGGAGAGCGGGCCGTGCGTGACGGGCCGGGTGGGCCCACCCGTGAGCGTGAAGGCGCACGGCCCCTACATGGAGGGCGGCTGCCACGAGCCGCGCGGCGGCCACTGAACGCAGCCCCGCTCGCGGAACGCCCCGCGGAGGAAGTGGCCGGACGGCCCGGCGGCCCGGACGGCGTCGCCGGCCCGCTTCCTCCGCGGGTGCCGGTCAGGGCTGCCAGGTCTCCAGGAAGGACTCCGGGGACCACGTGCCCGAGAGGCCGCCGGCGAGCCAGGTGGGAGCCGCCGCGCGGAAGGACTCCGGGGACAGGGATCCCGAGGCCTCCGGTACGACGCCCAGCAGCGGGAGCCCCGAGGACGACGGCAGGTCCGCCAGGTTGCAGCGGCAGGCCAGGTCCGGCTCCGCCGGCCAGCTGCCGATGACCACGCCCGGCGACTGCAGCCCCCGGGCGCGGAGGGCTTCCGCCGTCAGGGTGGTGGAGTTGAGGGTGCCGAGGGCCGGCGGGGTGACCACCAGGACCGGCGCGACGAGCAGACGGGCCGCGTCGGCGAGGGTGTGGCCGGCCGCGTCGAAGCGGACCAGCAGCCCACCCGCGCCCTCCACCAGGACCAGGTCGTGCGAGCGGGACAGGTCCCGCGCCGCGTCCGCGATCTCGCCGGGCGAGAGCGTCGGCAGGCCCGCGCGGCGGGCCGCCGTGTCCGGGGCCAGCGGCTCGGGGTAGCGGGCCAGTTCCACCGCCGTGATCGTCGGTCCGGCCAGGCGGACCACCTCGGCCGCATCCCCCGCGGCGCCGGGCTCCATCCCCGTCTGAGCCGGCTTCAGGACCGCCACCGAGCGGCCCGCCGCCACGGCGGCGGCCGCGACCGCCGCGGTGACCACGGTCTTGCCGATCTCCGTGCCCGTGCCCGAAACCATCAGTACGGTCATGTCAGCCCTCCTGCGCGGCCGCGCACACCGCACGGCAGATGCGGGCCACGTCGCCGTCGCCCGTGACGAACGGCGGCATCACGTAGACCAGGTCGCGGAAGGGGCGTACCCACACGCCTTCGCGGACCGCGGCCCGGGTCGCCGCCGCCACGTCGACCTCGTGCGTCAGCTGGACCACGCCGATCGCGCCCAGGACCCGTACGTCCCGTACACCGGGCAGCTCCCGTGCCGGAGCCAGGCCCTCCAGCAGGCCCGCCTCGATCCGCTTGACCTCGCGCTGCCAGTCCTGGCCGAGGAGCAGGTCGATGGAGGCCAGCGCCACGGCCGTGGCCAGCGGGTTGCCCATGAAGGTCGGCCCGTGGGCGAGGATCGGGACGGCTCCCCGGGAGATCCCGTTCGCCACCCGCTCCGTGCACAACGTGGCCGCCAGCGTGAGGTAGCCGCCGGTCAGGGACTTGCCGAGGCACATCACGTCCGGGGTGATCCCGGCGTGGTCCGCCGCGAACAGGGCGCCGGTGCGGCCGAAACCCGTCGCGATCTCGTCCAGGATGAGCAGGACGTCGTACTCGTCGCACAGTTCGCGCATCACCCGCAGGTAGCCGGGGTTGTGGAAGCGCATGCCGCCCGCACCCTGCACCACCGGTTCCAGGATCACCGCGGCCAGCTCGTCCGCGTGGGCGGAGAGCAGGGAGCGCAGGTGGTCGACGTACGCGGGGTCCACGGGCGCGTCGAAGCCGCTCGGCGGGACGTCGGCGAAGAGCTGCTGCGGGAGGATCCCCGACCACAGCTCGTGCATGCCGCCCTCGGGGTCGCAGACGCCCATCGGCGTCCAGGTGTCCCCGTGGTAGCCGCCGCGCCAGGTCAGCAGCCGGGTCTTGCCGGACCGGCCGATGGAGCGCCAGTACTGCAGGCACATCTTCACCGCGACCTCGACCGAGACCGACCCCGAGTCGGCGAGGAAGACGTGCTCCAGGCCGGGCGGGGTGATCTCGACCAGCCGGGCGGCGAGGCGGACGGCGGGCTCGTGGGTGAGTCCGCCGAACATCACGTGCGACATCCGGCCGAGTTGGTCGGTCACGGCCTCGTTCAGCGCCGGGTGGTTGTACCCGTGGATCGCCGACCACCAGGAGGACATGCCGTCGACCAGCTCGTCCTGGCCCTGCGCGGGCTCGGCCAGCCGCAGCCGCACGCCCGAGGCGGAGGAGACCACGAGGGGCTCCTGCCGCCCGGGCATCGGACCGTACGGGTGCCAGACGTGCTGCCGGTCCAGCGCGAGCAGTTCCGCGGCCGGCAGCGAGTGGTGCTGGTCAGGCATTGGGGGCGAGGTCCGTTCCCGCGCCGCGGCGGCGGACCGCCACCAGGTCCGGACGGACGTCGCCGGCCGGAGCCTGCGCCGGAGCCCCGGCGGGCACGGGAGCCGACGCCGCGACCGGCGCCTGGGCCGGGACGGCCTCGTGGCCCGAGCAGCCGCCGCACGCGGAACCACAGCCCGCCTCGGCCGCCGAGGACCCGCACGGGCTCTGACCCGCCGCGGCCCTGGCCGCCGCCAACGCGTCCGCGCGGTGCGCGGGCAGGGTCGTCGTACCGGCGCCCTCCACCTCGAAACCGGCGTCCGCGATCATGTCGAGGTCGGCCTGGCCGGCCTGGCCCTCACTGGTGAGGTAGTCGCCGAGGAAGATGGAGTTGGCGATGTTCAGCGCGAGCGGCTGCATCGAGCGCAGGTGCACCTCGCGGCCGCCGGCGATCCGGACCTCCACGTCGGGGCAGACGAAGCGGACCATCGCCAGGATCCGCAGGCAGCGCTGCGGGGTGAGGTTCCACTCCTTGGCCAGCGGGGTGCCCTCGAAGGGGATCAGGAAGTTCACCGGCACCGAGTCGGAGTCCAGCTCGCGCAGCGAGTAGACGACGTCGACCAGGTCCTCGTCGCTCTCGCCCATGCCCGCGATCAGGCCGGAGCAGGCCGACAGGCCCGCCGCGTGCGCCTTTTGCACCGTGTCGACCCGGTCCGCGTAGGTGTGGGTCTTGGTGATCTGGCCGTACGTGGCCTCGGAGGTGTTGAGGTTGTGGTTGTAGGCATCGGCGCCCGCGTCCTTCAGGCGCTCGGCCTGGCCTTCCGAGAGCAGGCCGAGGCAGGCGCACACCTCGACGCCCTCGTTCTGCTCCTTGATCGCCTCGATCGTCTTGCCGACGCGGTCCACGTCGCGGTCCGTCGGGCCGCGCCCGCTCGCCACCAGGCACACGCGCTTCGCGCCGCCCGCGACACCGGCCGCGGCGGCCTGCGAGGCCTCGTCCGGCTTGAGCCACGTGTAC
Organism: Streptomyces sp. NPDC001194; assembly: GCF_042896985.1. Taxonomy (NCBI): domain Bacteria; kingdom Bacillati; phylum Actinomycetota; class Actinomycetes; order Kitasatosporales; family Streptomycetaceae; genus Streptomyces; species Streptomyces sp. NPDC001194. Next base: position 84,442 of record NZ_JBIAXU010000005.1, read on the forward strand.
TTGAGGATCTCCGCCTTCGATCCCAGTCGCTGGGAGCAGTAGGAGCAGTCCTCCGGGCAGAGCCCGGACTTCAGGTTGACCAGGTAGTTCAGCTTGACCCGACGCCCGAACCACTGGCGGCGCACCTTGCCGGCCGCGGCCACCACGTCGAGCAGTTCGTCGTCAGAGGTCGCCAGTACGGCAAGTGCCTCTTCGCGGGTCGGCAGCTCGCGCCGCAGCCCCTTGTCCACCAGGGTGTTCAGCAGGTCCATGACGCCGATCCTGGACTACACGAGCACTCCCGGCCAAGGAGAGATCGCACAACATGGCCGGAACGGAGTGTGTGGATCGCCACACCTGGCACTCAAGTGACGGCCGTTAGGGTCAGGCAGGTCTGTGGACTGCCGACAAAAAACGAGGACCCGCCGATGAGCCAGCACAGCCCCGAGCCCGATGACGTGTTCGCCTGGATCGACGACGCGGAGCGGGCCCGTGAGCAGGCCGGACTCGTCCGGACGCTGCGCCCCCGCCCGGCCTCCTCGCCGCTGCTGGACCTCGCGAGCAACGACTACCTCGGCCTGTCCCGGCACCCGGAGACCGTACGCGGCGCCCTCGAGGCCGCCGAACGGTGGGGGGCCGGGGCCACTGGATCACGCCTGGTGACCGGTACGACCGAGCTTCATGCCGAGCTCGAGCGGGAGCTGGCGGCCTTCTGCGGATTCGAGGCCGCCCTCGTCCTGTCCTCCGGGTACGCCGCCAACCTGGCGGCGGTCACGGCCCTCAGCGACCGGGGCACCCTCGTCGTGTCCGACGCGGGCAATCACGCCTCGATCGTCGACGGCTGCCGGCTCTCGCGCGCCGCGATCGAGGTGATCCCGCACTCCGACCCGGAGGCCGCGGGCAAGGCGCTCGGCGCGCAGGAGGGCCGGTCGCTGCTGGTCAGCGACTCGGTGTTCTCCGTGGACGGGGACGCCGCCCCGCTCGCCGCGTACGCGGCGGCCTGCCGGGAGGCGGGCGCGGCCCTGGTCGTGGACGACGCGCACGGGCTGGGCGTCCTGGGGGAGGGCGGCCGGGGTGCCCTGCACGCCGCCGGACTCGCGGGCGCGCCCGGGGTGGTCGCCACGCTCACGCTCTCGAAGTCCCTGGGTAGCCAGGGCGGGGCCGTGCTCGGTCCGGCGAAGGTGATCCGGCACCTGGTCAACACGGCCCGGACGTTCATCTTCGACACCGGGCTGGCGCCGGCCGCCGCGGGTGCGGCGCTGGCGAGCCTGCGCCTGCTCCGGCGGGAGCCGGAGCGCGCCGGCCGGGCCCGCGAGGTGGCCGATCGGCTGTACGGGCGGCTCACCGCGTCCGGCCTGACCGCGGCCCGGCCGGACGCGGCCGTGGTGTCGGTACGGGCCCCGTCGGCCGCGGCGGCACTGCGCTGGGCCGCCGACTGCCGCGAGGCAGGTCTGTCCGTGGGGTGCTTCCGTCCGCCGTCGGTGCCGGACGGCATCTCCCGGCTGCGGCTGACCGCACGGGCCGATCTCACGGGGGACGAGATCGACCGGGCCGTCGAGACGATCCTGAGGACCGCCCCCGCCGGAGCCACGGACTGCTAGGACTTCACGCGAGTACGTCCGCGTCTGCCCGTACGGCTGCGAGGAAGCCGTGCCAGGCCGGCCCGGTGAAGAGCACGGCCGGGCCGTCCGTCCGCTTCGAGTCGCGGACGGCCAGCAGGCCGCCGCCACCGAGGACGGCGGTTTCCACGCAGTTGTTCATTCCGGTGCTGCGGCTGCTCCGCCGCCACCGCGCGCTGATCAGAAGTCCGCTGGTGGAGAGGGGGGTTGCGGACACGGGGGTGCCTCCTTACGCGTCGTCAGCGAGTGAGCTGATGAGATCCGACGAGTCCTGGGGCGGGAGGGCGTGCGCCTGGATGGTGCGGAATGCGGCGCTGTACGCCTCGAGGTCTTCCTTCCGCTCCAGGTAGAGGCTACTCGTCAAATGGTCGAGTACCACCACGTCCAGATCGGCGATGTTCGGAAATGAGAAAATTACGAACGGTCCTGTCAGGCCGAGATGACCCCCCACGCTGAACGGCAGTACCTGCAACCGCACTTGGGGCAGCCGGGCCACCTGCCCCAGGTGCCGCAACTGCGCCGCCATCACCCCGGGGCCGCCGATCTGCCGCCTCAGCACCGCCTCGTCCAGTACCGCGCTCAGCTCCAGCGGCGGATCAGCCCGCAGCACCGACTGCCGGGCCAGCCGTACGTCGACCAGCGCGTCGACCTTGGGCTCCGGCAGCCCGCCCAGCGCGGCCCGGGTCACCGCCCGCGCGTACTCCGGGGTCTGCAGCAGGCCCGGCACCACGGAGAGTTCGACCGTACGGGCCGAGCGGGCGCTCGCCTCGAGGCTGATGAAGTCCCGGTACTCCTGGGGCAGCAGGCCCCGGTAGTCGTGCCACCACTGGCGGCCGCGCCCGGCCTCGCCTCCGCCCGCGGCGGGTCCGGCCGCCGAGGCGGACAGGGCCTCCAGCAGCGCCCGCTGCTCGGGGCTGACGACCTCTGCGTACACGTCGAGGAGGAGGCGGATGTCCTCCGGTTTCACGCCACTGCGCCCTGTTTCGATGCGGCTGATTTTCGATTGGTGCCACCCCGCGATCCGGGCGGCCTCACCACTGGTGAGTCCGGTCCGGTCGCGCAGCGCGCGCAGTTCCTCGCCGAGCTTGCGCCGACGCACCGCGGGACCGTGCTGCATACCCGCCTCCTTCCACCGGCACAGCTCGCACCAGTCTGCCGTCCAAATACGCTCTTCCGTAGCAGAGTTCACCGCATCGGGCGACAGATATATGCATATCTTGGGGGAACGGCCGCACCGGCGGGACGATGGGTGGCACTCTGGCGTCCAGCACAGATCCGGGGCGTTTCGCCCCGGTGGGAAAGGGACCGTCGCCATGGCAGACCACCAGGAAGCATCCGTCACTCTGCCGAGCGATCCCGCCTCGGTCGCCACCGCCCGCCGCTACGTCGCGGAGGTGCTCGGTGAATGGGGACTGCCCGACGGGGCCGACACCGCGGACAGCGTCCGGCTGATCGTCTCGGAGCTCGCCACCAATGCCGTCCAGCACACGTTCGGCCAGTCGCCCACCTTCACCGTCGACGTCCGCCTGGAGCGCGGGGAGTGGCTGCGCGTCGGGGTGACGGACAGTCACCCGCGCTGGCCCAGGCGCCTTCCGGCCGCCGTCCAGCAGGACAACGGGCGGGGGATGGTCATCATCCGCTGGCTGACCGCCGAGGCGGGCGGCCGGCTCTCGGTCAGCCCCACCGAGGACGGCGGCAAGACCGTCTGGATCGCCCTTCCCTGGCCCGTCGGGGCCCCCGCGGAGAGCGTCTCGGGTCGCTGAGCCCGTACGGCCACGGGGGCCGGTGCGCGTTCCGTATACGGAACCGGGTGCGTGCGGCCCGGGAGTTGAACCGGGTGCCTTCCCGAAACGTGGGTTAACGCGGCGGAAAAACGCGCCGCCTAGCGTGGCGGACACGGGCTTCCGTCAATGATCACCCATCCTTCGGCAAAGCGCCGGTGCGCGGGACGGAAAGCCTTTCTCTGCGTTGGGCAAGAGAGGCTTGGCTCGGATATGCGCAGGTCAACAAAGTGTTGAAGGCCGTTAGGGTCGGCCCGGCGCGACGCTGATCTGGTCCCCGGAAACTTGGTGATAAGAGTGCAACTGACACCGCACGAGCAGGAACGACTGCTCATCCACGTGGCCGCGGACGTGGCCGAGAAGCGCAAGGCGCGCGGCGTACTCCTCAACCACCCCGAGGCGGTCGCCCTGATCACCTCGCACATCCTCGAAGGGGCCCGCGACGGGCGGACCGTGGCCGAGCTCATGGCCTCCGGCCGCACCGTCCTCGGCCGTGACCAGGTGATGGAGGGGATCCCCGAGATGATCCACGACGTCCAGGTCGAGGCGACCTTCCCGGACGGCACCAAGCTCGTCACCGTCCACGACCCGATCGTCTGAAGGGGAGAACCCGCATGATCCCCGGCGAAATCGTCCACGGGGACGGCCCGGTGCGCCTCAACGAGGGCCGGCCCGTCACCCGCCTCACCGTGCTCAACGCCGCCGACCGGCCCGTCCAGGTCGGCTCCCACTACCACTTCGCCGAGGCCAACCCCGGCCTCGACTTCGACCGCCCGGCCGCCCGCGGGCTGCGGCTCAACATCGCCGCCGGCACCGCCGTCCGCTTCGAGCCGGGCATCCCCGTCGCCGTGGAACTCGTACCGCTGGGCGGCCTGCGCACCGTACCGGGCCTGCGCGGGGAGACCGGGGGGCCGCTCGATGGCTGAGCTCGAGCGCCGCGCCTACGCCGACCTCTTCGGGCCGACCGCGGGCGACCGCATCCGGCTCGCCGACACCGACCTGTTCGTCGAGATCGAGCGGGACCTCGGCGGAGGCCCCGGACTCTGCGGCGACGAGGCCGTGTTCGGCGGCGGCAAGGTGATCCGCGAGTCCATGGGCCAGGCGCGCACCACGCGCGCCGAGGGCGCCCCGGACACGGTGATCACCGGAGTCGTCGTCCTCGACCACTGGGGCATCGTGAAGGCCGACCTCGGCATCCGCGACGGCCGCATCTGCGGGATCGGGAAGGCCGGCAACCCCGACACCATGGACGGGGTGGACCCCGCCCTCGTGATCGGCCCCGAGACCGAGATCATCGCGGGCAACGGGAAGATCGTCACGGCGGGCGCGATCGACGCCCACGTGCACTTCATCTCGCCGACCGTCGTCGACGAGGCCCTCGCCTCCGGCATCACCACCCTCGTGGGCGGCGGCACCGGCCCCGCCGAGGGCACCAAGGCCACCACCGTCACGCCCGGCCCCTGGCACCTCGCCCGGATGTTCGCGGCCCTGGAGTCCTACCCCGTCAACATCGGCCTGCTGGGCAAGGGCAACACCATGTCCCGGGAGGCCATGCACTCGCAGCTGCGCGGCGGCGCCCTCGGGTTCAAGATCCACGAGGACTGGGGGGCCACCCCCGCCGTCATCGACGCCTGTCTGCGCGTCTGCGAAGAGACCGGCGCCCAGGTCGCCATCCACACCGACACCCTCAACGAGGCGGGTTTCGTCGGCGACACCCTCGCCGCCATCGCCGGACGGACGATCCACTCGTACCACACCGAGGGCGCGGGCGGCGGGCACGCACCCGACATCATCACCGTGGTCTCCGAGCCGAACGTCCTGCCCAGCTCGACGAACCCGACCCGGCCGCACACCGTCAACACCATCGAGGAACACCTCGACATGCTGATGGTCTGCCACCACCTCAACCCTGCCGTCCCCGAGGACCTGGCCTTCGCCGAATCCCGGATCCGGCCCTCGACCATCGCCGCCGAGGACGTCCTGCACGACCTCGGCGCGATCTCGATCATCTCCTCCGACGCCCAGGCCATGGGCCGCGTCGGCGAGGTCGTGATGCGCACCTGGCAGACCGCCCACGTCATGAAGAAGCGGCGCGGGTTCCTGCCCGGCGACGGACCGGCCGACAACCACCGCGCCCGCCGCTACGTCGCCAAGTACACGATCAACCCCGCCGTTGCCCAGGGCCTCGCACGGGAGATCGGCTCGGTGGAGACCGGCAAGCTCGCCGACCTCGTGCTGTGGACGCCCGCGTTCTTCGGGGTCAAGCCCGACCTGGTCATCAAGGGCGGCCAGATCGCCTACGCGCAGATGGGCGACGCGAACGCCTCGATCCCGACCCCCCAGCCGGTGCTGCCCCGCCCCATGTTCGGAAGCCACGGCCGGGCCCCCGGGCTGAACTCGGTCAACTTCACCGCGCAGGCCGCGCTCGACGACGAGCTGCCCGAACGGCTCGGACTCGGCAAGCGGTTCGTGGCCATCGAGAGCACCCGCAAGGTGGGCAAGGCGGACATGCGCAACAACGACGCCATGCCGAGGGTCGAGGTCGACGCCGACACCTTCACCGTCACCATCGACGGCGAGGTGGTGGAGCCCGCGCCCGCCGCGGAACTGCCCATGGCACAGCGATACTTCCTCTTCTGACATGGAATCCCTGCTGACGGCGGCGGCCCCATGAGCCTCGCCGCCCTCCTCGTCCTCGCCGACGGACGCTTCCCCGCCGGCGGCCACGCCCACTCCGGCGGGGCCGAGGCCGCCTGCAAGGCCGGCCGGATCCACGACGCCGCCACCCTGGAGGAGTTCTGCCGCGGCCGGCTGCACACGGCCGGACTCACCGCCGCCTCACTCGCCGCGGCCGCGGCCCTCGGGCTCGACCCGGCGGTCCTCGACGCCGCGGCCGACGCCCGCACGCCCTCGCCCGCGCTGCGCGCCGCGGCCCGCCGGCTGGGCCGGCAGCTGCTGCGGGCCGCCCGGGCCACCTGGCCCGCCGCCGAACTCGACGCGCTCGCCGCGGCCTTCCCGCGCGGGGCGCACCAGCCGGTGGTGCTCGGGCTCACCGCCCGGGCGGCGGGGCTCGGGCCGCCGGAGGCCGCCCACGTGGCGGCGTACGAGAGCGTGAGCGGACCGGCGACCGCGACGGTACGGCTGCTCGGCCTGGACCCCTTCCAGGCGAGCGGGGTCCTGGCCCGCCTCGCCCCCGAGCTCGACGCGGTCGCGGACCGGGCCGCGCGAGCCGCCCACCGGGCCCGGCGGGAAGGCCCCGGGGCCCTGCCCGCGGCCTCTTCGCCGCTGCTGGAGATCGCGGCCGAGGTCCATGCCGACTGGCCGGTCCGGCTGTTCGCCTCCTGACTTCCCTTCCCACACCTCCACGACCGGAGATCCCCATGCACCTCGACCACGGCGTGACCTACCCCCAGCGCCACACCCACGGTGCCGAGCCCGTACGGGCGGACGGCTCGCGCCGCGCCCTGCGCATCGGACTCGGCGGACCCGTCGGATCCGGAAAGACGGCCACCGTCGCCGCGCTCTGCCGCGTCCTGCGCGCCGAGCTGTCCATGGCCGTCGTCACCAATGACATCTACACCCGGGAGGACGCCGAGTTCCTGCTCCGCGAGGCCGTCCTGCCGCCCGAGCGGATCAGCGCGGTGGAGACGGGCGCCTGCCCGCACACCGCCATCCGCGACGACATCTCCGCCAATCTGGAGGCGGTGGAGGAGCTGGAGGAAACGGTCGGCCCGCTCGACCTGATCCTCGTCGAGTCCGGAGGCGACAACCTGACCGCCACCTTCTCGCGCGGCCTCGTCGACGCCCAGATCTTCGTCATCGACGTCGCGGGCGGGGACGACATCCCGCGCAAGGGCGGCCCGGGTGTCACCACCGCCGACCTGCTCGTCGTCAACAAGACCGACCTCGCCCCCCACGTCGGCTCCGACCTCGACCGGATGGCCCGCGACGCCGCCGAGCAGCGCGGTGAACTCCCCGTCGCCTTCCAGTCGCTGCGCGGCGCCGAGGGCGTGGCTCCGGTGGCCGCCTGGGTCCGCGAGCGGATCACCGCCTGGGCCGCCCGGTGAGCCTTACGGTGGCCGGCGCGCCCCCCGCCGCGCCGCCGGCCCCGGCTCCGCCCGGCCCGGCCCCGTCGCAACCGGCCCCGTCGGAACCGGCCGCATCGTCCGGGCCCGCATCGTCCGGGCCCGCTCCGGCCCGCACCGGCGTACGGGCCACCGCCCGGATCGCCGCGGTCGCCGACGGCCGCGGCGGGACCGCCCTGCCCCTGCTGGCCGGCGAGGGACCGCTCGCGCTGCGCCGCACCCGCGGCACGGCCGCCGAGGCCGGCGTGATGCTGGTCGGCGCGATGAGCGCCCCGCTCGGCGGGGACCACCTCACCGTCGAGGCCGCCACCGGTCCCGGGGCCCGGCTCGCCCTGGGCTCGGCGGCCGCCACCCTGGCGCTGCCCGGCCGCGGTGGCGCGCCCGCGCGGTACGACGTACGGCTGACCCTGGCCGGGGACTCGGCCCTGCGGTGGCTGCCGGAGCCGCTGGTCTCCGTACGCGGCAGCGACCTGCGGGTGCGCACCCGCGCCGAACTCGACCCCACGGCCCGGCTGCTGCTGCGCGAGGAGCAGGTGCTGGGCCGTGCGGGGGAGGCGCCGGGGCTCCTGCGCAGCCGGCTCACCGTGAACCGGGGCGGGCGCCCGCTGCTGGACCAGGAGCTGGCCTGCGGACCGGGCGCTCCGGGCGGCTGGGACGGCCCGGCGGGGCTCGCGGGGCACCGGGCGCTCGGTCAGCTCCTGGTGGTGGACCCGGCGTTCGCCGCTTCGGCGCCGACCGCCGCGGTGCTCGGGGAGTTCGCGGTGGTCACCCCGCTGGCCGGTCCCGCCGTCCTCGTGACGGCTCTGGCACCCGACGCGCTGCGGCTGCGCGAGGTACTCGACGCGGCGTGTCGTACGTACGGCTGGTAATCGCCGAGCGAACCTGGGACGAATGGGACACCGCTCAGCGGTACACGCCTTTCCGGTTATCGGGTTGGCAAAGAACGCGACCTTGCCCTGTTGTCAGGTGTTGGTCAGGCGAAAGGATCCCACTGTTCGACCGACCGACCCGACCAACCCGGCCTCCTCCGGCCGGGTCTGACGCAGGGGGAACAACCACGTGATACGCACTGCAGCGCTGGGGAGCGCTGCCACTCTGATCACCGGAGCGCTGGCCGCGGGCCTGCTGCTGGCCCCGCCGGCCGCCGCGGCTTCGTCCAGCCAGAACAGCGGTTTCCCGGAGGCACTGGGCGTCCAGCTCGCCGCCGCCCGCGCGGCCGCCACCGGGGTCGAGTGGAAGGACTGCCCCGCCGACTGGGGCTTCGAGGCCCCGATCCAGTGCGGCTGGGTCAAGGTCCCGCTGGACTACGCCAAGCCGTTCGGCAAGACCATCGACCTCGCGGTCGACCGGATCGGCAGCACCGGCACCAAGGAAGAGCGCCAGGGCGCGCTCGTCTACAACCCGGGCGGCCCCGGCGGCTCCGGCATGCGCTTCCCGCGCCGGGTCACCACCAAGAGCCCGCTGTGGGTCAACACCTCCAAGGCCTACGACTTCGTGGGCTTCGACCCCCGCGGTGTCGGCCACTCCGCCCCGATCTCCTGCATCGACCCGCAGGAGTTCGTCAAGGCGCCCAAGGCCGACCCGGTCCCGTCCAACGAGGCGGACAAGCGCGCCCAGCGCAAGCTCGCCGCCGAGTACGCGGACGGCTGCAAGGAGCGCAGCGGCGAGATGCTGCCGCACATGACCACGCCGAACACCGCGCGCGACCTGGACGTCATCCGGGCCGCCCTCGGCGAGAAGAAGCTGAACTACCTCGGCGTCTCCTACGGCACCTACCTCGGCGGCGTCTACGCGACGCTGTTCCCGACCCACGTGCGCCGCATGATCGTCGACAGCGTGGTCAACCCGGACACCGACAACATCTGGTACGAGGCCAACCTCGGCCAGGACGTCGCCTTCCAGACGCGCTGGAACGACTGGCAGGACTGGGTCGCCAAGTACGACTCCGTCTTCCACCTCGGCGACAGCCGCGCCAAGGTCGAGGCCAAGTACCAGCAGCTGCGGGCCCAGGCCAAGGCCAACCCGCTCGGCGGCGTCGTCGGCCCGAACGAGCTCATCGGCTTCTTCCAGGGCGCCCCGTACTACGACTCCTCGTGGGTCCCGGTCGCGCAGGCGTTCAGCGCCTGGGCCGCCGGTGACGAGAAGCCGCTGATCGAGGCCATCGCCCCGGACATGTCGGACACCAAGGGCAACGCGGCGTCCGAGAACAGCAACGCCGTCTACACCGCGGTGGAGTGCGCCGACGCCAAGTGGCCGACCAGCTGGGCCAAGTGGGACCGGGACAACACCAAGCTGAACGAGAAGTACCCGTTCCTGACCTGGTCCAACGCGTGGATGAACCTGCCCTGCGCGACCTGGAAGGCCAAGCAGAGCAACCCGATCGAGGTCGGTGCCAAGCGCGGCCTGCCGCCGGTCCTGATCGTCCAGTCCGAGCGTGACGCCGCCACGCCGTACGAGGGTGGCGTCGAGCTGCACCGCCGTCTCGCCGGCTCGCGCCTGATCACCGAGCAGAACGCCGGCTCGCACGGTGTCACCAGCCTGGTGAACCCCTGCATCAACACCCGGGTGGACGCCTACCTGCTGACCGGCAAGGTCGACGCCAAGGACGTGAAGTGCGGCCCGCACGCCACTCCGGTCCCCCCGGCCCCGGCCGCCGCGAAGTCGCTGGCCAAGGCGCCGGCCTCCGCGCTCCCGGCGCAGGAGGAGCTGCCGGCCGTCCGCTAGGGCGGACGACGGCGTGAAACGGCACGGGAGGAGGCTCAGCGCGTTTTGCGCCGGGCCTTCTTCCGTGCCTCCTCCTCTTCCGCCTTCACCTCGGCGGCGTACCGGTCGACGTACTCCTGGCCGGACAGCCCGAGGACCGCGTACATGATCTCGTCGGTGACGGCCCGCAGAACGGCCCGCTCGCCTTCCATCCCGGCGTAGCGGGAGAATTCCAGCGGCTCGCCGAAGCGGATGGTCACCCGCCGGATGTTCGGGATCTTCTGTCCCGGAGGCTGGATCTCGAAGGTGCCGACCATCGCGCACGGGACGACGGGCACCCCGGCCCCGAGCGCCATCGCGGCGACGCCCACCTTGCCCTTGTAGAGCCGCCCGTCGTGGGAGCGGGTGCCCTCCGGGTAGATGCCCAGCAGCTCGCCCTTGGCCAGTACCCCGAGCCCCTCGCGCAGCGCGGCCTGCCCGGCGTCCTTGCCGGAGCGGTCCACCGGGATCTGCCCGGCGCTGCGGAAGAAGAACGCGGTCAGCCGCCCCTTCACACCGGGGCCCGTGAAGTACTCGGCCTTCGCGAGGAAGGTGATCCGGCGTTTGAGGATGGCCGGCATCAGGAAGTGGTCGGAGAACGACAGGTGGTTGCCCGCGATGATCGCGGCCCCCTCCGCCGGGATGTTCTCCAGTCCCTCGATGCGAGGCCGGAACAGCAGCCGGAGCAGCGGACCGAGCAGCACGTGCTTGAGCAAGTGGTAGAACACCGGGGCATTTTCCCTTCACCTGGGGTCAGGTCAGTGTGCCGGACACGGTGCCGGATGGGCATGGCGAACCAGAATCCCACCGGCCGGGCCGGCACAGGACGACCACGGAAGGCAGCCCGGCCCCGCGGCCGGCGGGCCGGGAGGGGCGGCCGGGGCGGGAGGCGGGGGTGAGGTGCGCGGGCGCCGGTTCAGGGCTTGCGGGACGCGGCCATGCCGGCGGTGAGCAGGCCGAGGACCACCCAGCCGAACCACAGCCAGCCGTTGCTGCCGAGGGCCACGGAATACGTGGCGACGGCCACCAGAGCGGCGAAGGTCATGACGGCCATCGCCTTAACGGATCCGGTCATGCCCCATGGTCGCGCGCGAAGGTCCTGCCGCGCTACTGGCCACGCGCTTGGAGCGAGGCGAGATAGGAGTTGTACGCCTCCAGCTCCTGGTCGCCGTCGCGGTCCGCGGCCCGGTCGGAGCGCTTCGCCGCCCGCTGTTCGGAGTGGTACCACTGGTAGACCAGCGCGATCAGCACGAGCACCGACGGGATCTCGCTGAAGGCCCAGGCGATGCCGCCGCCCCACTGCTGGTCGAGGAGCGGGTCGATGCCGAGGGAGGCCGGCGGGTTCGCGTACGTCTTGATCATCGGCTCGCTCGCCATCATCAGCGCGATGCCGAAGAAGGCGTGGAACGGCATGCCGGCGAAGAGCTCCAGCATCCGCATCACGTAGCCGGGGCGGTGCGGACCGGGGTCCACGCCCATGATCGGCCAGAAGAAGACGAGGCCGACGGCCAGGAAGTGCACCATCATGCCGATGTGCCCGGCCTTGCTCTCCATCAGGAAGTCGAAGAGCGGGGTGAAGTACAGGGCGTAGAGGCTGGCGATGAACAGGGGGATCGTGAACACCGGGTGGGTGATCACCTTCATGTAGCGGCTGTGCAGCAGCATCAGCAGCAGTTCGCGCGGCCCCTTGGTGCCCCGCGCCGCCGGAGGCAGCGCGCGCAGCGCCAGCGTCACCGGCGCGCCGAGCAGCAGCAGGATCGGGGAGAGCATGCTGATGACCATGTGCTGGACCATGTGCACGCTGAACATGACCATGCCGTAGTCGTTCAGCTTGGTGCACATCACCAGGGCCACGGTCAGCACGCCCGTGGTGAAGGCGATGGTCCGGCCCGGCGGCCAGGCGTCCCCGCGGCGGCGCAGCCGCAGCACGCCCCACAGGTACAGGCCGAGGCCCACCAGCGAGCCGATCAGGAAGAACGCGTCGAAGGAGAACTCCAGCCCGCGCCCGAGAGTGAACGGCGGCAGGTCCATGTCCATGTTCATGTCCATGCCGTGACCGCTGTGATCCATCTGTTCACTCCCTTGACCTGTGCTGCCCCACCACAGTAGTGCCGCCCCCGGACGCGATCGCGTTCGGGGGCGGCCATTACGGGGTTATGGCGCAGAAGGGGGGAAACATCACAGAACGTTCTGCGCCTCGGCGTAGCGCTCGGACGGGACCGTCTTGAGGGTCTGCACGGCGTCGGCGAGCGGGACCATCTCGATCTCGGTGCCGCGCAGCGCGGTCAGCATCCCGAACTCGCCGCGGTGCGCGGCCTCCACCGCGTGCCAGCCGAAGCGGGTGGCCAGGACCCGGTCGTACGCGGTCGGCGTACCGCCGCGCTGGACGTGGCCCAGGATGACCGGACGGGCCTCCTTGCCCAGACGGCGCTCCAGCTCGACCGCGAGCAGGTTGCCGATGCCGGCGAAGCGCTCGTGCCCGTACTGGTCGGTGCCGCCCTCCTGGAAGTCCATGGAGCCGGCGCGCGGCTTGGCGCCCTCGGCGACCACGACGATCGCGAACCGCTTGCCCGCGGAGAAGCGCTCGCCCACGATCGCCGTCAGCTCGTCGATGTCGAAGGGGCGCTCCGGGACCACGATGGCGTGCGCGCCGGCCGCCATGCCCGAGTGCAGGGCGATCCAGCCGGTGTGCCGGCCCATGACCTCCACGACCATCACGCGCTGGTGGGACTCGGCGGTGGTCTTCAGCCGGTCCAGGGCCTCGGTGGCGACCCCGACGGCGGTGTCGAAGCCGAAGGTGACGTCCGTCGATGCGATGTCGTTGTCGATGGTCTTCGGCACGCCCACGATCGGCAGGCCTGCCTGCGACAGCAGGTTCGCGGCCTTCAGGGTGCCCTCGCCGCCGATCGGGATGATGGCGTCCAGGCCCAGGTCGGCCACGTGCCCGCGGGCCCGCTCCACGCCGTCGCGCAGGTGCGCGGGCTGGACGCGGGAGGAGCCGAGGATGGTGCCGCCGCGGGCCAGGATGCCGCTCACGGCGTCGAGGTCCAGCTTGCGGTAGTCGCACTCCAGCAGGCCGCGCCAGCCGTCGTGGAAGCCGATGACCTCGTCGCCGTGGTCGACGACGGAGCGGTGCACGACGGAGCGGATGACGGCATTGAGGCCGGGGCAGTCGCCTCCGGAAGTGAGCACACCAATGCGCATGGCAGGGGGAACCTTTGCAACGTGGGCCGACGACCGGACCACGTCGTCCGGTTGGAACTACGGCCACCCTACAAGCGGTGGAGCGGTGGACTGAACCATCCTCCACATGCTGGTCATGCTCGTCGTACGAAACGACGTCGGCCCGGTTCCCCCAAGGGAAAACCGGGCCGAACACATGATTGCGGGGCCGCCCCGATGAGCGGTCCGCGCGGCGTTACGCGGGCTGTGTGGCGGACGCGATCCGCTCGGCGCGCAGCGCCTCGTACCACCGGTCGTCGATGGGCGGCAGCGCGTTCACGTCGAGGGCCAGCTTCAGCAGCAGGTCCGCGATCTGCGGGTTGCGGGCCATCACGGGGCCGTGCATGTACGTGCCGAAGACCGTGTCGTTGTACGCGCCCTCGGTGCCGTCGCCGGTGCCGTTGCCGCGGCCCATCGAGACCCGGGCGAAGGGGCGGGCGGTCGGCCCGAGGTGGGTGACGCCCTGGTGGTTCTCGAAGCCGGTCAGCTGCGGCAGGTTCAGGCGCGGGTCGATGTCCGCGAGGACGTCGCCGACGCACCGCTCGCCCTCGCCGCGCACCGTGACCACGTCCAGCAGGCCGAGGCCCTCCTGGCGCTCGCCCATGTCGTTGACGAACTCGTTGCCGAGGATCTGGTAGCCGGCGCAGACGGAGAAGACGATCGCCCCGTTCGAGACGGCCCGCTCCAGACCGCCGTCGCGCAGCAGTCGCTCCGCGGCGAGCCGCTGCGGGCGGTCCTCACCGCCGCCGATCAGGTAGATGTCGCCCGAGGTCGGGATGGGCTGGTCGCTGCGCACGTCCACGCGCTGCACGTCCAGGCCGCGCTGGCGCGCCCGGCGCTCCACCACGAGGGCGTTGCCCTGGTCTCCGTACGTGCTCAGCAGGTCCGGGTAGACCCACACCAGACGCAGGCTGTTGTCGCTCATGCTCTTGTCCTCTGCGGTTCAGGTGGGAGTTCTAGTTGCCGACGCGGCGGCGCACGTCCTGGAAGGCGGTGTAGTTGGCGATCAGCTCGATCTGCCCGGGCGGCGCCAGCTGCACGGCCTCGTCGAGGGTCTCGCACACGCGGAAGTCCAGGCCCGCGACCTCCAGGCGGACCGCCAGGTCCAGCTTGCGGTCGCCGATCACGAAGATCGGGTGGCCGGCCAGGCGCGGGTAGTCCACGTCCCACAGCCAGGAGGTGTCCGTGCCGTCGGCGCCGCGTGCGTTCACCGAGAGGATCACCGGGGTCGGCGGCGGGTCGATCAGCGAGAACGTCTCGAGCCAGCCCGCCGGGTTCTTCGCGAGCAGCAGCCGCAGCTCACGGCCCTGGAAGTTCACCACGTCGTAGCGGCCGGCGACGGCCTGCACCTGGTACATCCGCTCCAGCGCCACCTGCGGCGGGACGCCGAAGACGGCGGCCACGGCGGCCGAGGTGGCGGCGTTCGCCTTGTTGGCGCGGCCGGGCAGCTGGAGGTGGATCGGCCAGGCCGAGCCGTGCGGGTCCAGTACGTGGTCCCCGGACAGCACCCAGCTCGGGGCGGGGCGCCGGAATCCGCACTCGCCGCAGAACCAGTCGTCGCCGGGGCGCTGCATGACGCCACCGCAGGAGGGGCACGACCAGGCGTCGTCCTTCCACTCCTGGCCGGCGGCGACCCACACCACGTTCTGCGAGGACGAGGCCGACCACACGATGAGCGGGTCGTCGCAGTTGGCGACGATGACGGCCTTGGAGCCCTGGAGGCCCTCGCGCCACTTCTCCGCGAGCATGCGGGTCTCGGCGGCGCGGTCCAGCTGGTCGCGGGAGAGGTTCAGCAGGGCGATCACCTTGGGGGTGACGTCCCGGGCGACTCCGGCGAGGTACTTCTCGTCCACCTCGATGACGCCGTACTTGGCGTCGGATCCGCCCGCGAGGGCGGAGGTGATGCCGGCCGGCATGTTCGCGCCGAGGGCGTTGGAGACGACCGGTCCGCTGGCCCGCAGGGCCTCGGCGATCAGCCGGGTGGTCGTGGTCTTGCCGTTCGTCGCGGAGACGAGGACGACGTCGAGATGCTGCGCGAGCGCTCCGAGGAGATCGGGGTCGAGTTTGAGTGCGACCTTGCCACCGATCACCGATCCGCTTCCGCGTCCCGCGGCCCGCGACACCGCCGCCGCGGCCTTGCCCGCCGTCACGGCCAGCTTGGCCCGCGGCGAAAGCGGCTCTGTGTTGCCTGCCATCGTCCCTTGTCCTCCTTGCGTCGGTCGGCCCCAGCCTATCCAGTACCGGCCGGGGCCTTGACCGCGGCGCCCTGAGGTGCCGCAGATCTCCTCATATATTCGCCCGTCGTACCCTTACGGCCATGCGACAGCGCCCCATCCCCGGTACCGCCGGCCTCGTCCGCACCATGAGCCTGCTGGGCGACCCGGTGCTCCACTCGCCGTGCGAGGAGGTCACCGCGTTCGGCCCGGCCCTCGACCGGCTCATCGAGGACATGTTCGCGACGATGTACGCCGCCGAGGGCGTCGGCCTCGCCGCGAACCAGATCGGCGTCGGGCAGCGGGTGTTCGTGTACGACTGCCCCGACGACGAGGACGTCCGCCACGTCGGGCACATCGTCAACCCGCGCCTGGTGGAGGCCGACGGGGACGGGTTCCGCGGCCCCGAGGGCTGCCTGTCGCTGCCCGGCCTGGAGGCGGGCACGGTCCGCTTCGACCGCGCGGTCGTCGAGGGGGTCACCTCCGCCGGCGCGCCCGTGCGGATCGAGGGCACCGGTTTCTTCGCGCGCTGCCTTCAGCACGAGTGCGACCACCTCGACGGCACGGTCTACGCGGACCGGGTCACCGGGCTGCGCGCCAGGCGGCTGCGGCGGGCGATCCGCAAGACGCCGTGGGGCGCGCGGGCCGCCGCCCGGGACACGCAGGGCTGAGCGCGGCCCCGGCGGCCCTCAGAACCCCGGGCCGTCCACACGGTTGCCGGCCGTGGCCAGGCGGCCCCACAGCAGGTCGGTGAGCCCGGTGACCAACTCGGCCCGGTCGCAGGGGCGTTCCCCCAGCCACCAGTCTCCGGCGGCGTGCATCATGCCGACGATGCCGTGGCCCCAGATCCGGGCCAGGCGTTCGCCGCCGGGGCCGAGGTCCACGCGCTCGCCGATCACGTCGGCGAGCTCCTCGCCGAGCCGGCGCAGCAGCGGCGCCGAGTGCAGGCCCACGTCGAAGCCCCGCTCGGCGGCGTGCGAGTCCTCGGCCGGGTGCATGAGGAACCGGTACACCTGCGGCCGGGCCTCGATGGCCGCGAGGTAGGTGTCGAGGGTGGACTCGACGCGACTGCGGCGCTCGGCCGGGGCGTCGAGCGCGGCCCGCAGCGAGTCGAGCAGCGCGTCGGTGTGCCGGACGGCGAGGGCCTGGTAGAGCCCGGCCTTGTCGCCGAAGTGCCGGTAGAGGATCGGCTTGGTGATGCCGGCCTCCGCCGCGATGGCGTTCATGGACGCCTTGGGGCCGTCCCGGAGGACGACCCGGTCGGCCGCTTCGAGCAGCTCCCGCCTGCGGCGCTCGGCCGCTCCCGGTTCCCCGGCCTGCTGAGTGGTCTCCATGACGTGTTTCTCTCCCCGCCCTTGCGATGGTGCGTGACGCCCACGCAACGTAACACCCCGCACACCCTCGCGATCGAATCGGCTGCGCCGCGGGCTGCGCTGCTTGACAGTGCCTACTCGCCGGTAACAGACTGTGGTCACCGTATGGGTTACCGCTAGTAACGCACTGGTGGACGCACAGCTGGAGGGGAACATGGCGGAGTTCACCATGGAGCTCAATGACGACCAGAAGCAGGTACGCGACTGGATCCACGGCTTCGCGGCCGAAGTGATCCGGCCCGCCGCCGCGGAATGGGACGAGCGAGAAGAGACTCCGTGGCCCGTCATCCAGGAGGCCGCGAAGGTCGGCATCTACTCGCTCGACTTCTACGCCCAGCAGTTCTTCGACCCTACCGGCCTGGGCATCCCGATGGCCATGGAGGAGCTGTTCTGGGGTGACGCGGGCATCGCCCTGTCGATCGTGGGCACCGGGCTCGCCGCCATCGGCGTCGTCGCCAACGGCACCGAGGAGCAGATCGGGACCTGGATCCCGCAGATGTACGGCACCCCCGACGACGTGAAGGTCGCCGCCTTCTGCTCCTCCGAGCCGGACGCCGGATCCGACGTCGGCTCGATGCGCACCCGCGCCGTCTACGACCAGGCCAAGGACGAGTGGGTGCTCAACGGCACCAAGACCTGGGCGACCAACGGCGGCATCGCCAACGTCCACATCGTCGTCGCCGTCGTCGACCCCGAGCTCGGCACCAAGGGCCACGCGTCCTTCATCGTGCCGCCGAACACCCCCGGCCTGTCCCAGGGCCAGAAGTTCAAGAAGCACGGCATCCGCGCCTCGCACACCGCCGAAGTGGTCCTGGAGGACGTCCGCGTCCCCGGCTCCTGCCTGCTCGGCGGCAAGGAGAAGCTGGACGAGCGGCTCGCGCGGGCCCACGAGCGGGCCAAGGCCGGCGGCGGTGGCGAGCGCGTGAAGAACGCCGCCATGGCCACCTTCGAGGCCTCCCGCCCGGCGGTCGGCGCCATGGCCGTCGGCACCGCGCGCGCGGCGTACGAGGTCGCCCTCGACTACGCCAAGACCCGTACGCAGTTCGGCCGTCCGATCATCGACAACCAGGGCGTCGCCTTCCAGCTCGCCGACATGCGCACCTCCATCGACGCGGCCCGGCTGCTCGTGTGGCGGGCCTCCTGGATGGCGGTCGCGGGCAAGCCCTTCACCTCGGCGGAGGGCTCCATGTCGAAGCTGTTCGCGAGCGAGATGGCCAAGAAGGTCACCGCCCAGGCGGTCCAGATCCTCGGCGGCAACGGCTTCACCCGCGAGTACCCGGTGGAGCGCATGCACCGCGACAGCGCGATCTACACGATCTTCGAGGGCACCAGCGAGATCCAGCGCCTGGTGATCGCCCGCACGATCTCGCAGATGCCGATCCGCTAGCGGACCGGCGCCGGACGCCCGCGCGCCGTGCCTGACGGGCGGTTCCGTCAGTGCACGGGCGTGAGGCACAGCGAGTGGGCGCCCTCGACCCACTTGTCGGGGACGCTGATCAGGTCGCCGTCGGCGCAGTCCGCGCCGCCGGTGCCCCGTTCCCTGGTGACCAGGTACTTGGCCAGCGGGGAACCGCAGGGTTCCGGCACCAGCTTCTCGTTGCGCAGCTTGTCCGCGTCGCGCACGCAGGTCCCGATGGCCGGGCCGGTCGGCAGACCGTCCTTCCCGGCCATCAGGCCCAGCAGCACGAGCAGGGGCGGAGCCAAGGCGATGAGCACGGTCGCCGTGAGGAAGACCAGCGCCGGCGGGCGGCGCCACAGCGGCTTGCCGGGGCTCAGCGAGGGCACGATGGCGCCGGCCGGGGGAGCGAGCCTGAGGAAGCTCGAGCGCGCGCCGAGGTTCAGCAGCACGGTGACCGGTGTGATGAACACCGACAGCGGGCCCCACCAGCCCTGCCACAGCGTGTCCGCGGACATCTTGCGGTAGGTGGCGAGCCCGCAGTCGCGGCAGAACGGCCCCTCCTGGCGCAGGAACCGCATGAGCACCACCATCCCCTGGTGCCCCCGCACGGTGGCCCGCACGGCCGGCTGGGCCCCGCACACGCGGCAGCCGTACGGGGCCTGCGGCATCTGCCGGTGGCCGTACGGGACCGGCTGCGGCGGCACGCCGTACGGGGAGTGGGGGAGGCCCTGCTGCGGGCCGTACGGGTGGTAGGGGCCGGCGCCGTGCTGCGGTGGCGGAGTGGCCACGGATCTCTCCTCGGGTCTCGCGGGGTCTCGCGGTGATCGCCGGGCGGCCGGTGATCACCGGCACCCTAGCCCGCGCCCGCGCGGCGGCAGCCGGGCGAGGGCCCGCGCCGGACGTGATCCCGGCCACGCCCGCGCCGGGGGTGAACACCCCTGCGGGGCACGGCGGCGGGGCCCGCCAAGGGGCGTCGGGTGAACGATCCGGATACCCGGCATGAGCGCATGGTGAGCGGGCATACACACCCTGAACTGGACTGCCGAAATGGGTTCCGTCCGGGGGCGGCGATCAGCAATACTCACCGCCACCGTGGATCGCGGATTCGACCGGGTGACCACCGGCCCTCCCGCCCCACACTGCGAGGAGGTGCGCCATGTGCTCCCACCAGCCCCCCTGCCCGTCCGCCGACAGCGCCGATCACGACGCCGCCCGCACCGTGGCCTTCCGCCCCGAACAGGGCTGGAGCCTGCTCTGCAACGGTCTGGTGGTCTTCGACGACACCGGTGAGCTGCTCCCCGACGGCCGCGCGGTGGAACCCCGCCGCCCGGCCCTGGTCTGAGCTAGGAGGCAGCATGCGCCAGCAGCTGATCCGCAAGCCCGTCCCCAAGCCCGCACCACGAGACCTGGACCTGCGCACACCGTCGGGCAGACCCCTCCCGTACTGACGGGAGCCCCGACGTCATGCGGCCCCACCGGCCGGAGTTCAGCCGGTGGGCGCTGCCGTGCCGCCCAGGAACGCGGCCTCGTACGCCGCGTCCCCGATCGCCGCGCGGGCCTGTCGCTCGCCCCGGTCCCGCAGGGCCGTCAGCGAGGGTGAGCCCATCTGCGGCCGGCCGACCGTGCGCCACCAGGCGTGCCCGGTGCCCAGCAGCCGCGCCGCGAGCTCCCCGTCGCCCAGCGCCGCCACCGCCGCCGCGAGTACGTCCAGGCCGAGCGCGATGCCGAACCGGTCGCCGAGCAGCCGTTTCCCGGAGAGCATCGCCCGTACGTGGCGCGCCGCCTCCCCGTGGTGGCCGAGCCCGAGCGCGGCGACCGCCAGGATGTAGTCCGCATACGCCCGCAGCCAGCGCTCGCCCAGCTCCGCGCAGGCCTCGCGCAGTCCCCGGGCCTCGTCGGCGGCCTCCTCGAAGCGCTCCAGGTCGCACAGGGCGTACCCGGTGGCCAGCCGGCACAGCAGCCAGCCCGGGCCGCTGGTCCGGCCGCCGTGGCCGGCCCGTGCCCGGGGGCCGGCGAGCTCCAGGGCCCGTACCGGATCACCGGGCATCAGCACCGAGACCCCGTGCAGGTACGCGGCGCGCAGCTCCGGCTCGGGGTCCGCCAGCCGGGCCGCCGCGCGGGTGCACTCCGCGCCGAGTTCCCGGGCCGCGTCCATGTCCCCCTGGAGCAGGGCGGTCAGCCCGAGCGCCCACAGGGCCTGGGTGTACGCGGCGCCCGTCCCCGGGGCCGTCCGCAGGGCCCGTTCCAGGAAGCCCCGGCCCTCGTGGACGTGTCCGCAGGAGAACCAGAAGAACCACAGGGCCCCGGCCATCTCCAGAGCGGCCGCCGGGTCCGCGCCGATGAGGTGCTCCAGTGCCGTCCGCAGCTGGGCGTGCTCGGCGGTCATCCTGCGGTACCAGTCGACCTGTTCAGGGCTCATCCAGCCCCGGTCGGCGGCCTGGCAGAGCGCCGCGTACCAGTGGGCGTGCCGGTCGGCGACGGTCTGCACCTCGCCGAGCTCGGTCAGCCAGTCGTGGCCGTACTCGCGGATGGTGTCCAGCATCCGGTAGCGGGCGCCCGCCCCCCGCTCCAGGGTGCGCCGTACGACGGACTTCGCGACCAGGCCCGCGAGCACCCGCTCCACCCGGGAGGCGGGCAGCGGGCCGCCCGAGCAGACCGCCCGGGCGGCCGCGATGTCGAAGTCCCCGGTGAAGACGGACAGCCGGGCCCACAGCAGCCGTTCCACCGGCTCGCACAGTTCGTGGCTCCAGCCGATCGCGGTCCGCATCGTCCGGTGCCGGGGCTGCAGGCCGGGCCCGCTGTCGGACAGCACGGCGAAGCGGGTGCCGAGCCGCTGGGCCATCTGCTCCAGGGTCCACAGCCGCAGCCGGGCGCCGGCCAGTTCCAGGGCCAGCGGGATGCCGTCGAGGCGGCGGCACACCTCGGCCGCGAGCCGTGCCCGTCCGGGGTCGTCGAAGGCGGCCGCGGCATCGGGGGTCGCGGCCACGGCACGGGCGCGGAACAGGGCGAGGGCGTCGCTGTCGGCGCCCTCGCAGGGCAGGGGGCAGACCTCGACGACCTTCTCGCACGGGCTGTCGAGGGGTTCCCGGGAGGTGACCAGCACCGTCAGGCCGGGGGCGGACTGCAGGAGTTCACCGACGAGATGACGGCATTCGGCCACCATGTGCTCGCAGGTGTCGAGGACGAGGAGCAGTTCCTTGTCGGCCATCCACGCGCACAGCTCCTCGTCGAGGGGGCGGGCGGAGTGGTCGGCCAGGCCCACGGCGTGGGCGACGGTCATGGTGAGCAGGCCGGGATCGCGCAGCGGCGAGAGCTCCACCCACCAGACCCCGTCGGGCCGGGCCTGTTCGGGATCGCTGACGGCCCGCAGGGCGAGGCGGGACTTGCCGACACCGCCCACCCCGGTGAGGGTGGTCAGTCTGTGGGAGCCCAACACGTCGTGCAGTCGGGCGAGTTCGCTCTCCCGTCCGATGAACCCCGCCGGGTCGGGCGGCAGGTTTCCCGGCGGGGCGCAGGGAGCCGGATCGGGATCGCCGTCGGCTTCCGCGGAATCCGGCCGTTTTCTGTTGGACGCGTACTCACCGAACACGGTTGTATTGTGCGCGATCTTCTCGTCCGGACGTGCCGTTCCGTTCGGATTGCCGTCACGTTGACGGGAGACCGGCCGTGCGCCTCATGCCGCGAGTACGATGCTCCGCTCCGCGGAGAAGGCCCCCCAGTTGCCGTCGGGCAGCCGGGCGCGCAGCTTGAGCGTCCACCGGGTGCCGGCCGGTTCGGTCACCGTGAGCCGGTACTCCACCCCGGCGGCCCCGGGCGCGGGCACGGCGCCGGCGCCGAACTGGATGACGGTGACGGGCCGTCCGTTGACGTGGAGCTCGTACTCGGTGGTCGGGCGGCCGGTGTCCGGGGCGGTCCAGGTCAGCGTGACGGCGCCGGGAGAGGCGGTCGCGGTGAACCCGGCGGGCTCGGTGCCCGGTCCCTGCCCGGCGGAGGCCGGGGTGGTCACGTCCACCGCGGGGCCGTCGGGGGAGGAGTTGTCCGCGCCGTCGCGGGCCCGGACGGTGAAGGTGTAGCCGGTGTCCGGCTGGAGGCCGGTCAGGGTGGTGGCGGTCTCGCCGGGGCCGGCCGTGTGGATCCGGATGCCGCCCTGGTAGACGTCGTAGGCGGTCACGCCCGTGTCGTCGGTCGCCGCGGACCAGGACAGCGTGGCGGACCGGGGGCCGTCCGCCCGGCCCGTGGTGCGGGCGGGAGCGGTGGGGGCCTGGCGGTCCTCGGCCTTGGCGGCCGGGGTGGTGGCCTCGGCGGAGGCGCTCGGGGCGGAGGTGTTCCCGGCGGCGTCGCGGGCCCGGACCGTGAAGGCGTAGCCGGTCTGCGGGCTGAGGCCGGTGATGTCCACCATCGTCTTGTCGGCCGGGAGTTCGCGCACCAGCCGGCCCGCCTGGAAGACCTGGTAGTTGGTCACCGCGTCGGCCGGGGCCGCCGCCTGCCACATCACGTGCACGGAGGTGGCGCTGCCGGCCTGTGCGGTGATCCCGGCGGGGGCCGCGGGGGGTGTGGTGTCGGCGGCGGTGCAGGCGGTGAGCCCGGTGGCGGCCAGGCAGAGGGCGAGCAGGGGGGCGGTGCGTCGCACGGGGGGCCTTCCTCGGCTTCCGCTTCCTCGTAAAGGTCTAGACATATATGGCACGGGTGCGGGCGGCGCGGCAAGCCCCGTGCGCCGCGGGCCGGCGCGCAGAAGCGGACGAGGCGGTCCCCGAGCGGGCCGCGCGTGTCGGACTGGGCGCGGATCTGCCCGCCCGGCGCCCCCACGAGGCCGGCGACGGCCGGCTGCAACGCGCCTGCCCGGCCCGCGCTTCGGTGCCTCGCCCGCGCCGGCTGGTCTGCGACGAGATGACCGCGATGGAGGACGCCTCCACCGCTGCCGCCCTGGTGGGGGTGGTCGAGGAGTGCCGCGCCGAGACCGGGGCCGGGCTCCTGGCGGTCGGCCGCGATCCGTTCCCGCTCACCCGCTGGTGCGACCGTACGACCCACCGGGACGGGATCGTCAAGCACTGACCGCCCGTCACGGACGGTCAACACCCGTACGGCGGACACGGGTTTCGCCCGAAGGCACCCCCTCCTGCGCCACGATGGCGCCGCCTAAGGAGGTATCGATGGTGATCTCGCTCTCCGTGGTCGTGCTGCTCCTCGTCCTCGCGTCGATCTTCATGCGCAGCGGCGGCCTCAAGTTCTCCCACGCCCTCGTCTGCGCGCTGCTCGGCTTCTACCTGGCCGGCAGCAGCATGGCGGCGACCATCCACGACGGTCTGACCGCCACGGCCCAGGTGGTCTCCGGGCTGCGCCCGTAGGCCGGCGGTCCGGGGCGGATTGATCAACTGTTGCGCCTTCGTGAATCATCCGGCACCTCCATGGACTCCTCAGGCCGTGCGATCTAGCGTCTGGCGGCGGCGCGATGTCATACGCACTGTCAATAAAACTGAAGAGAACGGAGGAAGTCCGGATGTTCCGAAGAGCGCTGAACTGCGCCGTGGTCCCCGCCCTCATCGTGTTCACCGCGATGTACGGGACCTCCCCGGCGCAGGCCGCGGAGATACCCCAGGCCCCCGGCCACCGCCTGGTCAGCCACTACGACGGCGCCGCCGCGGCCGCCGTCCCGCTGCCCGGCGAGGCCCCGCCCCAGCACCCCTTCCTCGCGCCCAACGGCCGCAGCGGCATGCACTCCGACGCCGGGGGCAGCGCCACCTCCCCGTGGTCCGGGCCGCTCGGCAGGAACCCGCGGGTGAGCAGCGAGAAGATCGCCGCTCTGGGCGGCGAATGCGCCACCGCCACCTTCGACGCGGGAGGCCGCCTGGTCACCGTGTGCGGCACCTTCACCGGCTTCAAGGTCAAGCTCCTCGACCGCCGTACGCTGTCCACGCTCGCGGAACACCAGCTCCCGCAGCGTTCCTCGACGGTCGAGGCGATCACCTCCCTCGACTTCTCGAAGATCTTCAAGGACACCTCGGGCGGCGCCTACTTCTACCTGGACGACCAGGACCGGGCCGTGCTGGCCGACTCCCGCCAGCACATCCTGCGCCTCTCGCACGCGCAGCGGCCCGACGGCAGCTGGACGTTCGACGTCGACGACGACTGGGACCTCACCGGCCAGGTCCCGCACGACTGCGTCACCTGGACCAACCTGCGGCCCAGCGGCACCTGCGACCCCGTCACCTCCGTGATGCCCGACTGGAACGGCCTCATCTGGTGGGTCACCCGCCAGGGCCGCGTGGGCACCGTGGATCCGCAGACCTCGCGGATCCGCTCGGTCCGCCTCCCGGGGGAGGAGATCCAGAACTCCTTCTCGGTCGCCGAGGACGGTGTGTCGATCGTCTCCGACCACGCCCTCTACAGCTTCCGCGCCTCCGCCGACGGCACCCCCGAAGTGCAGTGGCGCCAGACGTACGACCGCGGTACGGGAACCAAACCCGGCTCCGTGAACCAGGGTTCGGGCACCACCCCGGACCTCTTCGGCGACGGTTACGTCGCCATCACCGACAACGCCGACGACCGGATGAACGTCCTGGTCTACCGGCGGGGCGCCGACGTACCCGCCGACCGGCGGCTGGTCTGCAAGGTCCCGGTGTTCGCCAGTGGCGCGTCGACCACCGACAACTCCCTGATCACCTGGGGCAACAGCATCGTCGTCGAGAACAACTACGGCTACGAGAACCTCACCAGTCTGCTGCTCGGCAAGTCCGTCGTGGGCGGGGCCAGCCGGATCGACGTCCGCGCAGACGGCAGCGGCTGCGACACGGTGTGGCAGAGCTCCGTCCGCTCGCCCTCCGTCGTCCCCAAGCTCTCCACCGCGAACGGGCTGCTCTACTTCTACGAGAAGGAGCCCAACGCCTGGGGGATCGACGCCTGGTACCTGACGGCGGTGGACTTCCGCACCGGAGAGCGCCGCTGGCGGCAGCTGACCGGCACCGGGCCGCTGTACGACAACAACTGGGCGCCGATCACGCTCGGACCCGACGGCACCGCGTACGTCGGCGTCTTCAACGGCATCGTCGCCGTGCGCGACGGCGGCTGACGGCGGCTCACCCGGGGCCGGCCGGCGCGCGATCCGCGTCGGCCGGCTCCCCCCGGTCCGCGGGGCCGACGCGCCCGGTCCGCCACAGCGGGTGCTCGCGCTCGGCCCACCCTCGGTCGACGGAGCCGGTACGCAGGCCCCGCCGCGCCTCGGGGTCGGCCAGGGCCTTGCCGATGTGTGCGGCGAGCACGACACCC
The DNA here is from genome assembly GCF_042896985.1 of Streptomyces sp. NPDC001194. Classification (NCBI taxonomy): domain Bacteria; kingdom Bacillati; phylum Actinomycetota; class Actinomycetes; order Kitasatosporales; family Streptomycetaceae; genus Streptomyces; species Streptomyces sp. NPDC001194. Next base: position 110,118 of record NZ_JBIAXU010000005.1, read on the forward strand.
ACGGTGAGGGCCAGCCAGTCGTGGACGAAGGTGGCGGCCGTGCGCCGGACCAGCGGGACGAGTCCGGTCCACCACATGAGCGTCCCGGTGCCCGCCATCACGAGCACCGCCCCGGCCAGCCAGCCCGCGTACACCTTCTGCCCGGCGTTGAACTTCCCGGCGGGCCGCCCGGTCACCCGGTCCCGTCGCAGAGCGGCCCGCAGCCAGACCCGGTCGTGCGGCCCGAAGCGGCCGAGGCGCCGCAGATCGGCGCGGAAGGCGCTCGAGGCGAGCCCCAGCAGGAACGGGACGACCAGCAGCAGCCCGGACCAGACGTGCACGGTGACCACGAGGTGGCGGCGGCCGACGAGCTCGGCGAGCGCCGGCAGGTACAGGCAGGCCGCCGTGCCCGCGCAGAGCCCCATCAGCGCGGCGGTGGACCGGTGGATCCACCGCTCGGCCCGGCTGAACCGGTGGATCCGCTCGGCGCGCCCGGGCGCCGGCTCAGACGGTCGGGGCATCGTCGCGTCCGTTCGACCGGCCGACCCACGCGTCGACGTCGTACCCGAGGTCCTCCCAGTAGCCCGGCTCCACGTCACGGGTCACGGTGATGCCGGAGAGCCACTTCGCGGACTTGTAGAAGTACATGGGGGCCACGTACAGGCGGACGGGGCCGCCGTGGGAATGGCTCAGCGGCTCGTCCCGCATGCGCAGCGCCACCATGACGTCGTCCCGGCGGGCCTGGGGGAGGGTCAGGCTCTCCGTGTACGTGCCGTCGAAGCAGCTGAAGCGGATCGCGCGGGCCTCGGGGCGCACCCCGGCGGCGTCGAGCAGCCGCGTCAGCGGCACCCCCTCGAAGGGGGTGCCGGGCACCCGCCAGCCGGTGACGCACTGCACGTCCCGTACGACGCGGGTCTGCGGAAGCGCCCGGAGCGCGTCGAGGGTGTACGTCATGGGGCGGTCGACGAGGCCGTCGACGGTGAGCCGGTAGTTCCCGGGGCCGCGCTCGGGGACGGAGGCGGTCACCGAGTAGTAGCGGAACCCGCCGCCGTTGGGCAGCAGTCCCGTGAGGCCGGTGGGGTCCTTGGTGGAGGCCGCGCCGAGGAAGGCCTCGAAGCCTCCTTGCAGGTACGGGGCGGTGACCAGCCCGGCGGCGCCGAGCCCGATCGTGCCGAGGACCAGGCGGCGCCCGATCGGCGCGCCCTGACCGTCGGGGTCGGGGTCGGGGTCCGGTGGCGGCTGGGGTGCGGGTTCGGCCGCGGGTGCTGGGCTCACAGCCCGATTCGACCACCGCCGCCGCGCCCGCGCCAGGCCCGGCGGCGGTCCGTCAGACTTCCGTCACACCTTCCCCGCCGCCGGCGCCGCCGGGGTCAGGCCTTCCAGAAGAAGACGGCCGTCATCCGCTTCTCCTCCAGCGTCCGGCCCCAGTAGCCGGTGGCGCTGTGGATCAGGTTCGCCGAGTACAGGAGCAGCCGGTTGGCGCGATGGGGGACCCGTACGTCCTCGGTGAAGGAATCCGGGGAGACGAAGCGGGTGCCCAGGGCGTCGACCAGGTTGTTGTGCGGGGCGATCACCTGGTTGCCGCCCAGTGCGCCGCCGGGCAGGCTCTGCCGGTAGAAGCTGGTCCCGCAGTCCTTCGGCACCGTCGGGTTGAGGTAGAGCACGGCGGCGTAGCGGCACAGGCTCCGCGAGTCGGTGTGCGGGCGCGGCTCGGACTCGCCCTCGCCGACGACCTGGACGCAGTTGTGGTTGAACGTGCCGCCGCCCGCGTGCCGTTCGGCCCAGAGCTTCGGGGCGCCGGTGGACTTGCGCACCAGCCGCTCCACCAGGGCCAGTTCATCGGGCTCCAGACCCGGCATCGCGCGCAGCCCCGGCCAGCTCTCGGGCTTGTGCGGATAGCCCTCGGTCCAGTCGTCCTTGGCCAGGCAGCGCTCCCGTACGGCGTCCAGGTCGGGCAGTACGTCGTCCAGTACCCAGTAGTCGCGTCCGCGGGTCGGCTTGCGGTACGGGAGGACCGGGAGGGGAGGAGGTAGGGGCATGGCAGGGACGGTAGCCACCGGGTGCGGTGCGGCTCACTCCGGAAGGAGTCAACGTTCCGTCAAGTGTTCACCATGGCTTGGGAGATCGCCGGGACACGCCTGCGGGCACCCGCGGCCGGGCGGCCCGGGTGGTTCACTGGCGGCATGCCGCTCGAAAACTACGGAGTGCTGTCCGGAACCCTGCACCGCCACTTCCGTGACCGGCCCGACGACCAGGGCCGCTGGTTCCACGTCCACCTGGAGGTCGACACGCCCGCCGGCCGCTACGAGTGCGCGATCGACGTGGACAGCAAGCACTCCGCCGTGGGGGTGCAGTGGAAGGTCTTCACCCTGCACGCCTCGGTGCTCGAGCCCGCCGACTCGCCCGCGCCCGGCTACCACGACCTCGCCCGCACCTGCGGATCCGGCGCGCTCGACTACCTGCGGCACCCGGCGCTCGCGGACCGCCCCGGCTGCCTGCTCGGCGGCCACCCGCCGCGCTGGTTCCAGCGGATCCTGGACCGGCTGAGCCCGCCCCGGCCCTGGGTCTCGGGCTCGTACCTGGAGGCCTCGGCGGCGCTGGAGCCGATCCTCGTCGTGGGCCGCCCCGTCCTGGTCTTCGGCGAACCCTTCGACGAGGGGCTCGGCATGCACAACGTCCACCAGAACCAGGGCGATCCCCGCGACAGCCAGTGGTGGCCGGACAACGGGATCTGGCAGGACGGGGCCACGCTGACCCGGCGCCCGGACGGCCTCTTCGACGTGTTCGTCTCCAGGTTCTCCACACAGAAGGAGCCCACGGACGACGAAGGCCATCCGGTGTGACGTCCGCCCGGCGTTCTAGGGGGTGTCTTGTCGATCAGGCCGGGTCAGGGAGCGGTGGTGGGCGCCGTGGATCGCAAGGCGGACGTGGGGGTCCCCCCGCCGAAGGCAGGGGGAGGAGGCGACGTGGTGTGTCGGCGAGCGAGGACAACGCGGCGAGGCGCGGTGCCCGCCGCCGCGAGCCCGGCGTGATCGGCAAGACGCCCCCTAGTGCGCGGCGCGGCAGGCCCCGGACGCGATGTCCGCGGAGAATCCGACCGCCTGGAGGCTCGCGGCGCAGCTGGTCTGGTTGCCGATCTGGCCTTCGTAGCAGGCCTGCCCCACCCCGTCGACGATCTTCTTGCCGTGCTGCGTGATGTACTGCTCGCACTCCTGGACGCTGGTGGGGGCGGCCGCGCCGGCTGCCGGAGCGGCGAGGAAGGCGCCGCCGGCGGCGAGGACGAAACCGGCGAGGACGCTGGGGATACGGGCCGACGGACGCATACGGACGCACCTGCTCTCTCGGTCGGTCACGTGGCCCGCCGAGGCGCCGGGCCACGGGCGGGGGCGGTGCGGCGCGGGCACTCCGGGAGAGCGGCCGGCGTGGCACATCGGTCACCCCGCCCTTCCGACGCTAGAACACCGGGCGGCGGCCCGCCACCGCCGCGCAGGCCGCCGCCAGGGGCAGTTCCGCGCAGACCGCCAGGGCCACGGCCGCCGCCCGGGCGCTGCCCGGAGCCGCGGTCGTCACGTCGAACCAGGCGTCCATCACCAGCAGCGCGGCGGTCGCCGCGGCCAGGGGCGCCGCGCGGGGATCGTCGCGCCCCAGCAGCAGACCCGTACCGCTCAGCCCGGCCGCCAGCATGGCGTCCAGCCCGATCCAGGCGGTCGACCAGTTGGAGACCTCCGCGGTCTGCGGCAGCGTCTTCGCCAGCACCACCATCCACGGCAGCAGCGCCACCCCGGCGCCGGTGAGCAGCGTGGCCAGCCGGGGGCGGGACGTGCGGCGGGTCCGCAGGTGCGGGGCGACGAGGGTCATGGCGGTGGAGCTCCTTCCGGCCCCGGTGGTCCGTCCTCCGGGTACGGACATCACTCTGGTCGCGCGCAGGGGCGGAATCAGTAGCGGCACTGTCCGAACCGGGGGTGGCACTGGCTACACCCCCGACCGGGTACCAGGGTGGTGGAGCGGCCCTGACCAGTGCGATTACCGTACGGGCATGGGACTTTCCGGGGCGCTGAGGCGCACCACACGGTGGATCGCCGACCACGCGCCCTGGTCGGCGTGGGCCTGGCGGAGCACCGCCTTCACCGTCGCCGCGATTCCGATGGCCCTGCCCGCCGCGGCCGCGTTCGTGTTCCCCAAGGCCGCCGGTCTCACGCTGCTCGCGCTGCTGATCCTGACCCCGCTGCTCACCCTGGCGCAGCGCAGCCGGTTCAGGGAGCTGCTGGAGCGGGAGATCCCGGCCGTCGCGCAGGGCCGGCGGACGCTCCACCCGAAGGCGTTGCCCGCATGGCTGCGCGCGGAGTCGACCTGGCGGCAGTACGGGTACCACCTGCTGGTCAGCCCGCTCGCGGGGATCGGCGGGGCGCTGGTCGTCCTGGCCTGGGCGGGCGGGTTCGCCGGGGCCGCCGTGTACGGCTGGTCGTGGATGCTGCCCGACGAGTACGGCGGCCCCGGCTGGACCGGGCGCTACGACACCGTCACCGTGCTCGGCGCCCTGCTGCTGCTCGCCACCCCCTGGCTCGCCGCCGCCCTGGCCCGGCTCGACGCCTTCGCCGCGGCCGCCCTCCTCGGGCCCAACCGGGCCAAGGAGCTGGAGCGGCGCGTCGAGGACCTCGCCGAGAGCCGGGCCGACGTCCTCGACGCCGCCGACCTCGAACGCCGGCGGATCGAAAGGGACTTGCACGACGGCGCCCAGCAGCGCCTGGTCGCCCTCGCCATGAACCTCGGCATCGCCCGCGCCACGCTCACCGATCTGCCGCCGGAGGCCAAAGCCGTGATCGACGAGGCCCACCGCGAGGCCAAGGAGGCCATCGAGGAGCTCAACAGCCTCGTACGAGGCCTGCATCCGGCGGTCCTGGAGGACCGGGGGCTCGACGCGGCCCTGTCCGGGATCGCGGCCCGGGCGCCGCTGCCCGTCGAACTGACCGTGGAGCTGGCGCGCCGGCCCGGCCCCACCGTCGAGGCCGTCGCCTACTTCGTCGTCTCCGAGGCCCTCGCCAACGTCGCCAAGCACGCCAAGGCCTCCCGCTGCCGCGTGGACGCCCGCCGGGACGCCGACCTGCTGCGCATCACCGTCACCGACGACGGGGTGGGCGGCGCGGACCCGGCCCGCGGCACCGGACTGGTGGGCCTGCGCAAACGCGTAGGGTCGGTCGACGGAACCATCTTGATCAACAGCCCCCTCGGGGGCCCGACCGTCGTGACTGTGGAGCTGCCGTGCGGGCTGTGATCGCTGAGGATTCGGTGCTGCTGCGAATAGGGCTGGTCAAGGTCCTCGAAATGGCCGGATTCGAGGTGGCCGCCGAGACCGGGGACGCCGACGCCCTGCTCGCCGCCGTGGCCGCGCACGAACCCGACCTGGCCCTGGTCGACGTGCGCATGCCCCCGGGCTTCACCGACGAGGGCGTGCGCGCGGCCCTGATGATCCGCCGGCAGTGGCCGGGTACCTCGGTCCTGCTGCTCTCCCAGTACGTGGAAGAGCGTTACGCGGCCGATCTGCTGGCCGGTCGGGCCGGTGGCATCGGGTACCTGCTCAAGCAGCGCGTCGCCGACGTCGAGGAGTTCATCGACGCCGTCAGACGGGTCGCGGCCGGCGGCACCGCCCTCGACCCGCAGGTGGTCTCGCAGCTCCTGCTGCGGCGCGGCGGGGGCATCGATCCGCTGGAGCGGCTCACCCCGCGCGAACGGGAGGTGCTGGCGCTGATGGCCGAGGGACGCTCCAACGCGGGGATCGCGGCGCAACTCGTGGTCGGCGAGAGCGCGGTCGCCAAGCACATCAACAACATCCTGGCCAAGCTGGACCTGCCGCAGGCCGACGGCGACCACCGTCGGGTGCTGGCGGTCCTGCGCTTCCTGGACGGCGCCTCGTGAGCGGGGGCGGCGGCGGTCCCCGGCGTCCCGGGCGGCCCCGGCGGCCCCGGCGTACGGCGTGGGTCGTGGCCGCGGCCCTGAGCGCCGTGTTCGTCGTCGCCCCCGCCACCTGGCAGGTCTGGTCGTACGCCTCCGGCGAGAGCGGCCGCGCGACGCTGAGCGGCGGCAGCGGCGAACGGCCGGTGTCCGCCGTGGAGATCGACGCGGGCGGCGCCGACGTGCGCATCACCCCCCGCTCCGACGGACAGGTGGTCTACCGGGCCGAGACGCGCTGGTCGACGGCGGCTCCGGCCATCGAGGAGAGCTGGCTCGGCGACACCCTGAAGCTGACGCCGCGCTGCCCGGCGGCCGCGGGCTTCGTGGCCTCCGGCATCGGCTGCTCGGTCGACCTGGGCGTCACCGTGCCCGCCGGCATCCCGGTGAAGGTCACCGCGGGCTCCGGCACGGTGGCGGTCAGCGGGCTGGGCGGGGCCGTCGACGCCTCGGTCGGTGCCGGGACCCTCCGGCTGAGCGCGCTGCGCGGGCCCCTGAGGGCGAGCGTGGGCACGGGCTCGCTCGAGGCCACCGGGCTCAGCTCGCCGGAGGCCGAGGTCCGGGCCGGGGCGGGCTCGGCCGTCGTCCGGTTCGCCGCCCCGCCGGAGCGGGTCACCGCCCGGGCGGGTGCGGGGCGGCTCCGGCTCACCGTGCCCGCGGAGACCCGCTTCCGGGTCACGGCCCGGGCCGGGGCGGGTCGTTGCGACATCGCGCCCGGCCTGCACGATCCGTCGGCGGCGGGCCGGCTGGACATCGCGGCGGAAGCGGGCCGTGCCGAGGCGGGCTACTGACACCGGGAGCAGGCACCGGACGCCGCGGGAGCGCCCTCCGTGCGGACGGCTCTCCTTCGCGGACACCCCCAGGCGGGTGTCCGGCGGCCGCGGCGGGGTGCCGCGGCCGCCGGGGCGGTCAGCCGCGGGGCGGGACCCCGGAAGGGCGGCCCCTGCCGCGGGTGAGGGAGTACCCGAAGATGCCGGCGAGGGCGCCGAGGACCCCGCCCGCCGCCGTCCAGATCCAGCGGTCGGACCACCGGCCGCCAGACCAGCCGTCGGCCGGCTCGCCGAGCGCCGCCGGCTGCGCCGAACTCCCGGACCCCGCCTGCGCGGTCTTGCCGATGCCGGGTACGAGCGGCTTCGCCAGTGCCCCGTCCACCGCGAAGGCGCCTCCCGTGTCCCGGGTGGAGGCCTCGACCTCGGCCCGTACCGGAAGACCGAGGTCCTCCTCCGCCACGCCGACCACCGTCAGGCGGACGTAGTAGCTGCCGGGCAGCGGGTCGTTGGCCCACGGCTCCGCACCCGGGCGGACGGTGCGCAGCGTGCAGGACAGCTCCACCGAGGCGGCCTCCTTGGCAGCCGCGGCCTGCTGCGTGCCGTAGGTGCACGCCTGGCGGCGGCGCAGCCCGTCGTACACGTCGAGCTGCCACGTCGATGCGGAGTGCCGGTTCGCCGCCGGAGGCAGTTTCACCGTGGCCTTGACCGTGGCCCGCTGCCCCGAGTCCAGCGGGACCACCCAGTACAGGTAGTCACCCGTGGACGCTTCGGCCGTGGCCCGCTGGCCCGGCCGGATCGCCGTGGCGGTACGGAAGGCGGTGCCCGCCTCGGTCGGACCGGAGGCCTTGCCACCCGGGCTCGCGCTCGCACTCGCCGACGGGGTGTCGGCCAGGGCGGCGCCCGCCATGCCGAGCACACCGCCCGCGGCGAGGGCGGCAGCGGTCAGTATGCGTACGGTACGCATCAGTTGGTCCTCCAGACCGAGATACGCCAGCGGGAGACCCAGCCCCACAGCAGACCGGCGACGAGGCCGGCGAGCACCAGCACGCCGAGCAGCCACCAGCCGCGGCCGAGACCGAACGCCGCCGCGTCGGACGCGTCGTCGGGCCCGTCCACCACGTCGATGGTGAGCTCGACGGGCAGGCCCGGCGTGGTCTTGACCGAGGCGGGCGCCGAGAAGGAGTTGCTGACCTGCAGGCAGACGGTCTCCACCGGTTGCTTGCCGTCGCCGTCCTCGTCGGCGTCGTCGACCTCGGCCTTCGGGTAGCGCAGACCGGTCGAGATCATGTCGGTGCGTCCGTCGCCCGCCTCCGAGCCGCGGACGATCTCCCGCCCGTGCACGGTGGTGGCCCGCAGCATGACCCCGTAGTCGTTGTTGACGGTCCGGTCGGCGGCGATGCTCACCGAAGCGCGCAGCTCCTGGCCGGGCTTGACGTCCACCCGGTACCAGCGGTGCTCGCCGAAGGTCTCGCGGTCGGTGTACAGGCCCGCGCCGAGCTGCGGGGCGCCGGCGCACTGCTTGGCGCCCTCGGTCGCCACCGGGGTGACGACCGGTGTCGCCGCCCGGTCCACCAGCTGCTTGACGCGGCCGGAGAGTTCGGCGGTGTGCTGCACCGAGGTGTAGGTGCCGCCGGTGGCCTCGGCGATGCAGATCAGCTGGTTGCGCGTCTTGGCGTCGGGGACGAGCCCGAGCGTGTCGATGACGAGGTGGATGCCCTGGGCCGCGATGTCGCGGGCCACCTCGCACGGGTCGAGCGGGGCACAGGTGTCCTCGCCGTCGGTGATGAGCACGATCCGCCGGGTGGCGTCGCCGCCCTTGAGGTCCTCGGCCGCACCCAGCAGGGCCGGCCCGATCGGCGTCCAGCCGGTGGGGGCCAGGGTGGCCACCGCCGTCTTCGCCTCGGTCCGGTCGAGCTTGCCGACCGGGTAGAGCTGCTTGGTGTCCTTGCAGCCGAGCTGCCGGTCGTCACCGGGATAGGTGGCCCCGAGGGTCCGTATCCCGAGCCGTACCTCGTCCGGAGTGGCGTCCAGCACCTCGTTGAACGCCTGCTTCGCCGCGGCCATCCGGGACTTGCCGTCGATGTCGGTCGCCCGCATCGAGCCGCTGACGTCGAGGACCAGCTCGACCTTGGGGGACTCCTTCGCCACCGGTTCGCCGGCGGCGGCATTCGCCGGGAAGAGCCCGACCGCCAGAGTGGCCAACAGGCCACAGGCCCCGGCCGCCACCCATTTTCTTGTGATCATCGCCGGATCGTATTGAGGATCCGCCCCGGGACCAAAACGTTCCGGGCAACCCTGCCCGGCCCGGTGGCGGCCGAGGCCGACCTGCCGTCCCCGGCCGGCGCGGCTACCCTGGACGGGGGGACGGTTCGCAGTGCCCCGAAGCCGGAGGCGATCCCATGAGACGACGCCATCACTTCCACATCGATCATGCGGGGCACTCCGTCAGCGCCACCGTCGAGACCGGCCACCACGTCGAGGTGGAGATCCTGGTCGACGGCAAGGAGACCGGGCACGGCTCCACGCACCACGACCGGCCCGTCACCGTGCAGGTGGAGCTGCCGACCGATCCGCCGACACCGGTGTCCGTACGCGCCACGCCGGGGCCCGGCCTCCCGCGCTGCGTCCTGGAGGCCCCGGACGCCGTTCCCCAGGTCATGTCCCCGCGCCGCTACTGACGGCAGCCGGCAGCCGACGGCCGCGCACGCGGCCGGGCGGCACGCGCCCCGGCCGTGTGGCCGGGGCTCATGCCGCCCGGAAGGGGATCAGGCGGGCGTCAGCTCGCCTGGAGGGTGACGTCGTCCACGACGAAGGAGGTCTGGAGGGACTGGTCCTCCACGCCCTGGAACTTCAGGGTGACGGTCTGGCCGGCGAACCGGGACACGTCGTAGCTCTTGAGCACGTAGCCCGGGGCCGCGTCCAGGTTGGACAGGGTCTCCAGGGTCTGGCCGCCCACCGAGACGGTGAACCGGTCGTAGACCACGCTCTCGTCCTCATCGGTGTCGATGTGGAGGTAGAAGGCGAGCCGGGCCGTGGCGCAGCCGGCCGGGAGGGCCAGCGACTGCGAGGCGCTGTCGGTGTGCGAGGCGCCGTAGCCGTTCAGCCACGCCATGTACGAGCCGCTGTGCGAGACCTGGCCGGACTGGTTGGTGACGACCCCTGCGGTGGCGGTCCACGGGCTGCTGCCGCTCTCGAATCCGCCGTTGACCACGACCTGCTTCGGGGTGCACGTACCCCCGCCGCCGACGGTCAGGGTGTAGGTGGTGCTGTGCGCCACCGTGCCGGTACCGGTGACCGTCAGGGTGTAGGTGCCCGCCGTGGTGGCCGCGTCGACCTGCACGGTGAGCGTCGAGGAGCCGCCGGACTGCACGGAGGACGGGCTGAGCGTCGCGGTCACCCCGGACGGGGCGCCGGAGACCGACAGGGCGAGGGTCTGCGCGCTGCCGCTCACGGTGGTGGTGTTCACCGTGGACGTGACGCTGGTGCCCGGGGTGGCGGATCCGGCGGCCGGTGACGTGGAGATGGAGAAGTCCTGCGCCGGGGTGTCGCCGCCGACGGCCTGCTTCCAGATCGCGTAGGCGACGCCGTCGGCGCTGCGGTCCAGCACCGTCGCGTTGATGTTGTTCGTCGTGTCGCAGGAGCTGTGGTAGCAGGAGTCGTACGCCGCGTTCGCGGTGCCGCCCCACTTGGTCGCCTGCGCCGAGGTCTTGCGGGCGCTGGCGCCGGCGGCGTAGCCGGAGGTGGGGATGCCGCCCTGCTGGAAGGAGTAGTCGTCACTGCGGCCCTGGCCCTCGGTGTTCTCCTCGGGGGCGAGGTTCAGCGAGGCCCAGTACGCCTTCAGCGGTGCGGCCGTGGTCGAGTTGAGGTTGTTGATGAAGTAGCCGCCGTTGGGCGAGCCGACCATGTCGAAGTTGTAGTAGCCCTTGATGGCGGCCTTCTCGGCGCTGCTGAGCCGGCCCACGTAGAACTCCGAGCCGTTCAGGCCCTGCTCCTCGTCGGTCCACCAGGCGAAGCGCACGTGCTTGGTCAGGGTGGGGTTCTTCTGCGCGAGGACGAGCGCGTTCTCCAGCAGGGTCGCGGAGCCCGAGCCGTTGTCGTTGATGCCGGGGCCCGCCGAGACGCTGTCGAGGTGGGCGCCGAACATGACGGTCTGGTCGGCCGGGCCGCCGGGCCAGTCCGCGATCAGGTTGTTGGACGGGTAGGTGCACGAGGTGCAGTTCTGCTCGGTGACCGTGAAGCCGGCCGCCTGCAGCTTGCCCTTGATGTACGCCACGGACTGGGTGTAACCGGCGCTGCCAGCGCGGCGGTTGCCGCCGTTCTGCGAGGCGATGGTGTTCAGCTGGGTCAGGTGCGCCTGGACGTTGGCCACGTTGATGTTCGGGGGGTCGTTCCCGGGCTGGGTGCTGCCGACGGTCAGCGCGTAGTCGACGGTGTGCGCGAGGCTCGGGCCCTGGCCCTTGACCGTGATGGTGGAGGATCCGGGCGCCGCGTTGGCCGTGGCGGACAGGGTCAGGGTCGAGGACTGCCCGGACTGGACGGTGGCCGGGTTGAAGGAGGCGCTCACCCCGGACGGCAGGCCGGTGGCGGTGAGGGTCACCTGCTGCGCCTGGCCGGTGGTGGTGCTGGTGGTCACGGTGGTGGTGACCGAGGCGCCCTGCTGGACGCTGCCCGCGGACGGGTTCAGCGCCATCGAGAAGTCATCGTTCTGCCCGCTCGGGGTGCAGGTCGGGTCGCCGGACTGGGCGGGCACGCTGATCGCGTCCCAGGCCGCCTTGGTCCTGGTGAAGAGGTTGCAGGTGGCCGGGTCCAGCGACTTGGCGGAGCTGAGCGTCGCCGTCCGGTACTTCTTGTACGACATGCTGCTGGTCTTGAGCAGCATGCCGCCGTAGAAGATCTTGCCGGCGGTCTGCACGCCCACACCGGTGACCGTGGACTGGTTGCAGGTGGGGCTGGTGGGCTTGCCGCCACCCGGGTTGCTGCCCTCGGCCAGCAGGTAGAACCAGTGGTTCAGGGGTCCCGCGGCCGCGTGCACCTCGGTGCCGGGTATCGCGGAGCTGTAGCAGGCCGGGTCGTTGTTGACGGCCGGCGGGTTGTACATGTTCCGGATCGGCCCGCGGCCCTGGAGATTGATCATCTCGCCGACGGTGTAGTCCGGGGTGTCGTACGGGGCCGGCTCGTTGGCGTACGCCTCGGTCAGCGCGCCGAAGATGTCGCCGGTGCCCTCGCCGAGCCCGGACTCCTGGCCGCTGGTGCCGCCGGGGGTGTTGGAGTCGATGGCGTGCCCGTACTCGTGGCCCACCACGTCGATCCCGGCGATCCACTCGTTGGCGCTGTTGTGCCCGATCGTGACCGAGCTGCCGTCCCAGTACGCGTTGAGGTCGCTCAGGCCCACCTTGCCGGGGAAGCTGCGGCCGTTGCCGCTGACGCCGTTGCGGCCCAGCCACTGGCCCAGCATGTCCCACTGCTTCTGCGCGGCGAACATCAGGTCCGTACAGCCGGTTTCCTTGGACGTGGCGTTGCCCGTGCCCCAGGAGTCCGAGGACTTCGTGAACACGCTGCCGGTGCTGTAGTCGGCGCAGCTCAGACCGGGCCGGTTCGGGTCGCGCAGCGAGTACGAGCCGCCCGAGGCGGTGGTGTCGAGGGTGAGCGGGTTCGGGCCGTTCCACTTGCTGGTCCCGCTGCCGGCGACGACCTCGTCGTGGCGGTCGACGACCTTGCCGGTGCGGGCGTCCACGAAGACGTGCAGCTTGCTGGGCGCGGTCTTGCTGTTGCCGGAGAGGACGGTCTCCCAGGCGAGCACCTGCCGGTCGTCCTTGATCTTGACGACGAGCCGGCTGTCGAGCACCTTGTCGACCTTGGCCAGCTCCGCGCGCGAGAGCGTCTCCGCCGCCTTGGCGCTGACGGTGGGGGTGGTCGCGACGTCGATCGCGGCGGCCGAGGCCGACTGGACGGCGCGCACGCGGCCGGCGCCGTCGGCGAGGACGACGGCGTCGCCGCCGACGACCGGCAGCCCGCGGTAGCTGCGCTCGTAGGAGACGGAGTACAGGTCCTGTACCCAGGGGGTGACCAGGCGCCGGTCGTACTGCTGCTGGGCCGAGTTGACCAGGGTGTCGAGGCCGCTGCGGACCGCCGCGTCGGCGGCGGCGACGGCGCGCTCGGCGGATGTGGCCTGCGGGGAGGGGGAGGGGGGCTGGGCCTGCGCCGAGGCGGACGCGGCGGTGGCCAGCGTGCCGGCGAGGCTCGCCGTCAGCGCCATGGCCGCCACGGAGGCCGTCCATCTGGTGGGCTGCAAGAGTCCACTCCGATCGTGTGGGGGGCATTACGGGTGGGTGTTGGCGCCGAGTATGGGCGTGGACATGGCGAGATTGGGACATCCCTGCGCACATAAGGTCCGCGTTATGGTGCCGTGGGGTCACGCTGCGTAAGCTGCCCGGATGCAGCTGGAGTTGAGGCATCTGCAAGCCGTGTGCCAGATAGCGGAGTCAGGGAGTCTGGGCGGCGCGGCCCGCCGGCTGGGGGTCTCCCAGCCCGCGCTCTCCGCGCAGCTGCGCAGGATCGAGCGGGTCACGGGCGGCGAGCTCTTCGTCCGCGGCCGCAGCGGGGTGGAGCCCACGCCGCTGGGCCAGTTCGTCCTGGCCAAGGCGCGGCGCGTGCTCACCGAGATGGAGAGCCTCGGAGCCGAGACCCGCGCGATGGCGACCGACGCCCCGCTGCGGCTCGGCTGCATCCTGCTCGTCCTCATCGACGGACTGCTCGCGCGGACGGACCTCGTCCTGTCCGGGCGGGAGATCACCGTCGACGTGGAGCACTCGGTGACCGCGCTCGTACGGATGCTCGGAGCGGGCCGGTACGACGTCATCGTCTACGGCGAGGTCAACGACCACGAGGTGGCGCTGCCCCAGGGCACCCTGGCCCGGACCCTGGTGCCCAGGGAGCCGTTCTGCATCCGGATGTCCACCCGGCACCCGCTGGCCGGTCGGGAGGTGCTGGACCTCGCCGAACTGGCGGGCGAGCAGTGGATGACCCTCGTGGAGGACGACGACGGCGGTCCCGAGGCGCTGGTGGAGGCCTGCGCCAAGGCGGGCTTCGCCCCCTCGCTGCGCCACCGGATCACCGACCGCAAGATGCGCCACGACCTGGTGGCGGCGGGCCGCGCCATCTCCCTCACCCAGCCCACGGCCCCCGCGGTGGAGGGCACGGTGATGCGCCCGCTGCTCGGCACGCCGATCACGGGGCGCATCCGGCTCGCCTGGAACCGTTCGGCGGTCTCCGCCGGACAGGCGGACGCCCTCTACCGCGCGGCGGCCGGCGCGTACCTGGCCAACGTGGACAACAACCCCTTCCACCGGGCGTGGTGGGACGCCCACCCGGAGGCGCACCCGGTCCTGGGGTGAGCGCGGGCGTCAGCGGGCCTCAGGGGACCTCGGCGGCCTGTGCGGGCTTCAGGGCCGGGGAGCAGGACGGCGGAGGCGGCCGCTCGTCGTGGACGAGGCCGGCCACGTGGTCGGAGACCATGTCGAGGATCGCCTCCGCCGCGGCCGCGTCGCCGAGCACGAGGAAGTTCAAGGTCAGCCCGTCCGTCATCGCCGCCAGGTAGCGGGCCAGTACGGGCACGGGGACGCGCAGCCCGGTCTCCATGTCGAGGCAGACCTGCTCCAGCAGCTGCGCGTACGTCGCGCAGTACAACTGGTGCTGGCGCCGCGCCAGGTGCTCGAACCCCGGCTCGCGCAGGGCGTACTGGGTGAGCTCGTACGTGAGCATGTGCTCGGCGGGGTGGGCGCGGACGTGGTCCCAGTAGGCCCGGAAACCGGCCCTGACGGTCTCGCGGAGGGTGGTGCGCGGCAGGATCGCCTCCTTCACCACCGCCAGGTAGTGCTCGGTGATGGTCTCGATGACCGATTCGAGCAGTGCCTGCTTGGAGTCGAAGCAGTAGTGGAAGACGCTCAGCGACACGCCCGCCTCGGCGGCGATCGACCGGGTCGTCGTCCGCGGGACGCCGTCGCGGGCCATCGCCCGGATCGCGGCCTCGGTCAGGTGTCTGCGCCGCTGCGCCAACGGCATCCGTGCCATGCGGAATCGGTTCCCTTCGTGCGGGCGGCGGTACGGCCGAGGCCGGGGCCGGCGGGATCGGAAGAGCCGATCCCACCGGCCCCGGCCTGCGGGCGCCGCTTCGGGCCGTCAGCTGCTGTAGACGCCGACTTCGTGCAGGGAGTAGCCCCACTGCGTGCCGCGCCCCGCTCCGTGGACGCGTACGTACCGGGCCGGGACCCCGGCGAACCGTGCCGTGTCCAGTCCGCCGTCGCCGGCGGTGGTGGACCACACGGTCTGCCAGTTCACGTCGTCCGTCGAGACCTCGATCCGGTAGGACTTGCCGTACGCGCGCTCCCAGTCGAGGGTGACGCGCTTGACCACTCCGGCGGAGCCGAGGTCGATCCGCAGCCACTGGTCGTCGTTCCAGTCGCTCGCCCACCGGGTTCCCGTGTCACCGTCCACGGCCCGGCCGGGCGCGTAGCTGACGAACGGGTTCCACTCGGCGGAGCTGGCCGAGGAGGGCGCGCCCGCGGCGAGGTTGACCCCCGCCTTGTGCTGCTCCGACGCCCCCCAGGTGTGCAGGTAGGACTCGGCGCCCTTGAAGAGGTCGTCCACGACTCCCTGGCCGCCGACCTGCCGGATGTCCTCGATCCAGTCGGGGACCAGGCCGTAGTGCGCGGCGCCGTCGGTGTTGAGGTCCCAGGTGCGCTGCCCGGTGGTCTGCCTGTCGATGACGGAGCCGCCGTCGGTGCTGCGGAAGGGGTACTTCACCGGGTTCGGGGTGTCGGCGCCCCGCGGGCCCGGCCAGCCGCCGACCCCGTTCATGTCGGTGCCGTACCCGTAGCCGACCTGGTACTTGTCGCGCAGCGCCTTCGTACGGGCGGCCTCGCCGCTGAACCCCTCGGCGCCGTTCATGTACTGCGCGGCGAACCCGCCGAGCTTGTAGAGGCGTTCGGTCCAGCCCAGGTCCATCCAGCTGTGGGAGGAGATCACGCCCGGGTAGGACTCGGATTCGAGGATGTCGAAGGCCCGGCCCGCGGCCTTGACGCTCATGTGGTCGACTTCGAGCATCATCTTGCGTTTCATCATGCCGCGCACGGCGTACTCGCCGAGATCGGTCAGGCCGCGGGAGTTGCACTGCGCGTTCGCCGCGTACGAGGGGACCGCCACCCCCGCCGGCAGCTCCTTCTGCGCCGAGGGCGCGGGTGCCAGGCCGATCGGGTTGTCGTGCTGCGGGCCGGCGCACTGCTCGGTCTTCCAGAAGGTGCCGGTGGACAGGAACTGCCCGACGTTGATCGCCGTTCCCAGGGCGCCCTCGTCGAAGCGGACCCCGCACAGCGCGTTGTCGAACTTGTGGCAGAGGAACATGCTGCGGACGCCGAGCCGGTACAGCTCGTCGAGCCCGCGGTCGATGTCCTGCTTGCTGCACTGGGAGATGTCCAGGATCTGCTTGCAGCCGAACGGCTCGGAGGTCTCCACGCCCAGCACGACGGCCAGCTTGCCCTGCTGGACGACGTCGCGGGCCTGCGCGGAGTCGGTGACGATCCGGAACCAGCCCTTGCCTGGGCCGCCGTACATCTTGTCGATGTAGGCCTGCATGTCGTACGTCTTCTGCGCCTCGAGGCGGATGGCGGTCATCTCGTCGCAGCTGCGGTCCTTGAAGAAGTAGACCGAGCAGATCACGCCGTTGGTGACGAGGTCGTTGACGAGGACGCGCTGGCCGCCGCGCCAGGCGCGCTCGATCCAGGCGTAGTAGTTCTGCTGGTGGGTCAGGGAGTCGTGGGCGGGCCAGTCCTTGAACGTCGGCCAGCCGTTGGGGTCGTGCTTGCCGT
The DNA here is from genome assembly GCF_042896985.1 of Streptomyces sp. NPDC001194. Lineage (NCBI taxonomy): Bacteria > Bacillati > Actinomycetota > Actinomycetes > Kitasatosporales > Streptomycetaceae > Streptomyces > Streptomyces sp. NPDC001194. The sequence goes on from NZ_JBIAXU010000005.1 coordinate 126,676, forward strand.
CCCCGCCCTTGGTGATGAAGTCGAAGATCGCGAGGGAGCCGTCGGGGTAGTGCTCGGGGCAGTCCTTGAGGGCGTCGGCCACCCCCAGGTCGGAGAAGGCCTTGCCGCAGATGAGCCGGCCGCCGAAGCCCTCGTTGGACATGATGTGGTCGTGGGCGTCGACGAAGCCCCGGACCCGCCCCTGGGCGTCGGTGCCCTTGAACGGCTCGCCCGTGACGTTGATCTGGGAGTCGGGCGCGGGCCGTGCGGTCGGGTTCCACCAGCCGGCATCGCCGTCGGCCGCCGCGCCGGGCGCGGGACCGAGGGCCATGGCCGCCATGGCGAGGAGAAGGGCGAGCAGCGCGAGGGGCCTGCGCCTTCGGTGCGGGACTCGGGTCATGGTCATCACTCACGTCATCGGTCGGCGGATGGCGCGGTCGAGGACGCAGACCGTCTGAGGGAGCCGGCTGATTGTCATGTCCCGCGCAGGCAGTGTGACGAGAATGGCTACCGGCGGTAACAGAGTCAAGGGTCCGGGACGGACGACCTGATGGAATGTCATGTGACGGGCCGGGCCCGCCCGGGGGAGGGCCCGGCGCCGCTACTCGGCGCCCTCGGCGAGGACCGCCGCGACGCCCTGCGCGAGGCAGGGGATCCGGTGCGCCGGGATCCCCGCGATGTTGATCCGCCCGGCCGTCGTCCCGTAGATGGCGAACCGGCTGCGCAGCCGCAGCATCTGACGCGCGGTGAGCGGCAGCATCGAGAACATCCCCTTCTGCCGCGCCAGCACGTCGGCCTGCGCCTCCCACCCCAGTGCGGTCAGCTCCGCGGTCAGCCCGCGCCGGTTGTCCTCGATGCGCGCCCGCATCCCGTCCAGCTCCGCGCGCCACAGGGCCCGCAGCCCGTCGTCCTCGAGGATCGCCGTCACCACCGCGGCGCCGTGCTCCGGCGGCATCGAGTACAGGGTCCGGGCGGCGTTCTGCAGCGCCGTCTCCACGTGCCGCAGCGACTGCCGCGAGGCGCCGACCACGACGGCGCAGCCGGTCCGGTCGCTGTAGAGCCCGAAGTTCTTCGAGCAGCTGATGGCGACGAGCATCTCCGGCACCCGCTCCGCGAGCATGCGCGTGGCCGCCAGATCGGCCTCCAGGCCGTCGCCGAGCCCGTGGTACGCCAGGTCCACGAACGGCACCCAGCCGTGCTCGGCGGCGAGCTCGGCCACGGCCTCCCAGTCCTGCCCGGACGGGTCGACCCCGGTCGGGTTGTGGCAGCAGCCCTGGAGCAGGACCACGTCGTCGCGGCGCGCCTGGCCGAGGTCGCGCAGCAGGCCCGCCGTGTCGAAGCGGCCCTCGGCGTCCTGCCAGCCGTACGTCCGCACGGTCAGCCCGGCGGCCTCCAGGATGGGCCGGTGGTTGACGTACGCGGGGTCGCTGATCCACACGGTCGTACCGGGCCGGGTCCGGCAGATCAGGTCGGCCAGCAGCCGCAGCGCGCCGCTGCCCGCGACGGTCTGGACGGCCACCGCCCGCTCGGCCGCGCCACCGGAGCCCAGCACCAGCGACAGCATCGCCCGGTTGAAGGCCGTGTTGCCGGAGAGACCCCGGTACTCCTTGGAGGCGGAGCGCTCCGCCAGCCGTATCTCGGCCTCGCGCACCGCCGCCATGACGGGGGTGCCGCCCGTCTGGTCGCGGTAGACGCCGAGGACGAGGTTCAGGCGCTCGGGCCGGGCGTCGGCTCCGTACGCCTCGGTGAGGTCCCACAGCGGGTCGACGGGCGGCGGGAGGAGGAGCTCAAGCATGGTCGGGAACCTCGGGCTGCTGGATGCGGGTGGTGGTACGAGGGCGTCGGTTGGCGAGGGCGACGCCCGCGGTGATGAGGGGGACGCCGACGAGCACGGCCGCGGTCGGCACCTCGCCGAGCAGGGGGATCGCCAGCAGGACCACGGCGACCGGGCTGAGGCTGCCCACGGTGGAGCTGCGCTCCGCGCCGAGGCTGCGGATGGCGAAGGCGTACAGCAGGCCGGCGCACAGGCCGACCCCCAGCCCCTGCACCACCAGGAACAGGGCGATGTCGCTCCCCGTGGCCGAGGCCAGGCCGGTGGGCAGTGCCCCGGTCAGGACCAGGAGCGCCATCACCGCGAACGAGGGCAGGCACAGGAGGCCGATCGATCCGACGGGATCGAGGTCCACTTCCTTCAGGCCGACCGTGTACAGGGCCCACAGCCCGCTCGCGACGAGCAGGATCCCGGCGCCGGCCAGCACCTGCGTGTTCAGCGGGACGACGTGGCGCCAGACCAGGGCGATCACGCCGACCGCGATCAGTCCGAGCCCGGCCGCCTGCGTGCCCCGGGGCAGGCCCTTGCCCGCGGCGACCATCAGTGCGGAGACGAAGAGCGGGACCATCCCGGGGACGATCGAGCCGACGAAGGCCGCCGAGGTGAGCGAGCCGCCGTACATCGCGGCCAGGAAGAACGGCACCCCGGCCCCGCAGGCGATCTTGAGCGCGGTGGCGGGGCGGACGGCGGCCATCTGCCGGCGGCGCCGCCACAGCGCGGGCGCCAGGACGAGCAGCGGCACGCCGAAGCGGAGCAGGGCCGCGTCGGCGGGCAGCAGGGAGGAGGAGCTCAGGGCGCGGGCGCTGAGCGCGAAGGCGGCCCAGATCAGGACGGTCACGGCCAGCGCCACGGAGCCCTTCGCCTGCGGGGACATGCGCGGGCGGCCGGAGGCGCGGGCGGCCGGAAGGGGCGCCGTCGCGGGACCGGTGTGCGTGGTGACCAAGGGGGCTCCTCCAGCCTCGGGGGCCGGATCCGGCCATGGAGCAACGCTAGGGCTTCCGCCGGGGCAGCCGATTGCCAGTTCTGCCTTCCGGACATACGTTTGAGGCAGAATCTGCCAAGGAAGGGCGGGGGAGGGGTCATGGACGCAGTCGATCTCCAGATCATCCGGGAATTGCAGGCCGACGGGCGGTTGTCCAACCAGGACCTCGCCGACCGGGTCAGGCTGTCCCCGTCGCCCTGCCTGCGCCGCGTGCGGCGCCTGGAGGAGGCCGGCCTGATCCGCGGCTACACGGCCATGGTCGACCAGGTGGCCTTCGGCCTGCCGATCACGGTCTTCGTCCGGATCCGCCTGGACCGCCACACGAAGGAGGCGGTCGGCGTCTTCGAGGGGCACGTCGCGCTCATCGAGCACATCCAGGACTGCTACCTGATGGCCGGAAGCAGCGACTACCTGCTCCGCGTGGTCATCGAGAGCCTGGAGGCGTACGAATCCCTCGTCCGCAACCGGATCCACGCCATCCCCGGCATCGCGTCGATCGAGTCGAGCTTCGCCTTCGGCAGCGTGAAACAGTCCCGGGTCTATCCGACGCCCGCGTGACACGGGCGATCGCGCCCCGGCCGTCGCCGGGAGCCGCGGTCGATCCTCGCCGGGGCCCGCATGCTTGACCGCGCGTCAGAGGGAAAACCGGGGACCTGCAACTCGTGCGGGCACTGGGCAACGGCCGCTACCAGGCGCGCACTTGCGACGGCCGGCTCCAGGAGGCCCGAGGCGCGGCCGAGGGCGTGGCCCTGGTGGTCGCCGAGCTGCCGGCGGACGTTCCCGCTCCGCTCTGGGTCTTTCCCCGTCCTGATCGCGCCGACGCCCCGTACGGGGGTGGCCATTTCGCGCGGCCGGAGCCGAACGCCCGCCCTCACCCTGTGTGACGACCTGGTGCAGCGGTGGACCTCTGTGAATTCCACACCGCGCGACCTGCGTTACATGTCCGTATTTGCCCTGTCTTCGAGCGTGAACAAGAACACTCTCCGCAAGGTATTGCGCATGGATGTGGGGACCCGGGGCAGGCGGCCGGTTCATGTCGGTCAACCCGACAGGGGGATCCAGAGGACGAAAGGCAATACGCAACGTGACCGCAGCACAACAGAGCATCCATGTGGGCGGAGAGTGGCGCGCGGCCCTCTCCGGCGCCACCCGCGAGATCATCGACCCCGTCGACGCGACCGCGTTCGCGGTCGTGGCGGAGGGCGGCGTCCAGGACACCGACGAAGCCGTCGCCGCGGCGCGAGCCGCCTTCGACGACGGTGCCTGGCCTCGTACCCCGGTCGCCGAGCGGGCCGCCCTGCTGCGACGGGTCGCCGCCCTGCTGGAGCGCGACCGCGAGCGGATCGGCGCCCTGGAGAGCCAGGACGCGGGCAAGACGCTCGAAGAGGGCCGCGTGGACGTCGACTGCGTCCGCGACGCCTTCCTCTACTTCGCCGACCTCGTGGCGAACGAGAGCGGCGCACGGGTCGTCGACGCCGGTTCGGACGAGATCCGCAGTGTCGTCGTGCACGAGCCGGTCGGCGTCTGCGCCCTGATCACGCCGTGGAACTATCCGCTGCTCCAGGCCAGCTGGAAGATCGCCCCCGCACTGGCCGCCGGCAACACGTTCGTGATCAAGCCCAGTGAGATCACCCCGCTGACCACCGTCGCGCTGATCGAACTGCTCCTGGAAGCCGGGCTCCCGCTCGGCGCGGCCAACATCGTCACCGGCCCCGGCGGTACGGTCGGCGCCCGGCTCGCCGAACACCCCGACGTCGACCTGATCTCCTTCACCGGCGGTCTCGTCAGCGGTACGAAGGTGGCCAGGGCGGCCGCCGACAGCGTGAAGAAGGTCGCCCTCGAACTGGGCGGCAAGAACCCCAACGTGATCTTCGCCGACGCCTGTTCGACGCCCGACGGGTTCGACACCGCCGTCGACCAGGCGCTCAACGCCGCCTTCATCCACAGCGGCCAGGTCTGCTCCGCGGGCTCCCGCCTCATCGTCGAGGAGCCGCTGCGCGATCGCTTCGTCGCCGAGCTCGCCCGCCGGGCCGAGCTGATCCGGCTGGGGCGCGGCACCGACAAGGGCGTCGAATGCGGTCCGCTGGTCTCCGCGGCCCAGCTGGCCCGGACCGAGGAGTACGTGGCCTCCGCCCTCGCCGAGGGCGCGGTCCTGCGCGCGGGCGGCGAGAAGCCGGACGGTCCCGGCTACTTCTTCCGGCCCACGGTCCTGGACCGGTGCCACCGCGGCATGCGCGTCGTCCGCGAGGAGGTGTTCGGCCCCGTCCTCACCGTGGAGACCTTCCGCACGGAGGAGGAGGCCGTCGCCCTCGCCAACGACACCGAGTACGGCCTCGCCGGAGCGGTGTGGACCTCCGACGGGGACCGTGCCCGCCGGGTCGCGGCCGCGCTGCGCCACGGCACCGTATGGATCAACGACTTCCACCCCTACCTGCCGCAGGCGGAGTGGGGCGGCTTCGGGAAGTCCGGCATCGGCCGCGAGCTGGGCCCCGGCGGCCTCGGCGAGTACCGCGAGGCCAAGCACATCTACCAGAACCTCGCCCCGCGCCCCGTGCGCTGGTTCGCGGGCGCGACGCAGAAGGGCCGGGCATGAACGACCAGCACGTGTACGACTACGTCGTCGTCGGCGGCGGCACCGCCGGTTCGGTGATCGCCTCCCGGCTGACCGAGGACCCGGACGTCAGCGTCGCCGTCATCGAGGGCGGCCCCAGCGACGTCGGCCGCGACGACGTCCTCACCCTGCGCCGCTGGATGGGCCTGCTGGGCGGCGAACTGGACTACGACTACCCCACCACCGAGCAGCCCCGCGGCAACTCGCACATCCGCCACAGCCGTGCGCGGGTGCTGGGCGGATGCTCCTCGCACAACACCCTCATCGCGTTCAAGCCCCTGCCCTCCGACTGGGACGAGTGGGCCGAAGCGGGCGCCGAGGGCTGGGACGCGGCGGCCATGGACCCCTACTTCGCCCGGCTGCGCAACAACATCGTCCCCGTCGCCGAGGCCGACCGGAACGCGATCGCCCGCGACTTCGTCGACGCGGCGCAGACCGCGCTCGGCGTGCCCCGCGTCGAGGGCTTCAACAAGGCTCCCTTCCACGAGGGCGCCGGCTTCTTCGACCTCGCGTACCACCCGGAGGACAACAAACGGTCCTCCGCCTCCGTCGCCTACCTCCACCCGTTCCTGGACCGGCCGAACCTGCACATCGCCCTGGAGACCTGGGCGTTCCGGCTGGAGCTGGAGGGCGCCCGCGCGACCGGCGTGCACGTCCGTACCAAGGAGGGCCAGGAGCACGTCGTACGCGCCCGGCGCGAGGTCCTGGTGTGCGCCGGGGCCGTGGACACCCCGCGCCTGCTGCTGCACTCCGGCATCGGTCCCCGCGCCGACCTGGAGAAGCTCGGCATTCCCGTCGCCCACGACCTGCCGGGCGTCGGCGAGAACCTGCTCGACCACCCCGAGTCGGTCATCGTGTGGGAGACGCACGGCCCGATCCCGGAGAACTCCGCGATGGACTCCGACGCCGGGCTGTTCGTCCGCCGGGACCCGGCGTCCGAAGGCCCGGACCTGATGTTCCACTTCTACCAGGTCCCCTTCACCGACAACCCCGAACGCCTGGGCTACGAACGGCCCGCGCACGGGGTGTCGATGACCCCGAACATCCCCAAGCCGCGCAGCCGCGGCCGGCTCTACCTGACGAGCGCCGACCCCGAGGTCAAGCCCGCCCTCGACTTCCGCTACTTCACGGACGAGGACGACTACGACGGCCGGACCCTCGTCGACGGGATCCGCATCGCACGGCAGATCGCGGCGAGCGAACCGCTGGCCGGATGGCTGGCGCGCGAGGTCTGCCCGGGGCCGGAGGTGACCTCCGACGAGGAACTCAGCGCCTACGCCCGCCACGTCGCGCACACCGTCTACCACCCCGCCGGCACCTGCCGGATGGGGGCCGCCGACGACGAACTCGCCGTCGTCGCACCCGACCTGCGGATCCGGGGCCTGGACGGCATCCGGATCGCCGACGCGTCCGTATTCCCCACCATGACCGCCGTGAACCCGATGATCGGCGTCCTCATGGTCGGCGAGAAGTGCGCCGACCTGCTGGGAGGCACCACCCGATGAACACCGCACCGCACCCCCCGACCGAGCTCCGGCCCCCCGCGGACTCCGTCTTCTCCGTACGCGACCTGTGGAAGGTCTTCGGCCCCAAGGCCGACCGCGTGCCCGCCGACAAGGAGCTCGCCTCCCTCGAAGCCGCCGAACTGCGCGAGCGCACCGGCTGCACCGCCGCCGTCCGGGACGTCTCCTTCGACGTCCGCAAGGGCGAGGTCTTCGTCGTCATGGGCCTGTCCGGCTCGGGCAAGTCGACGCTCGTACGCTGCCTGACCCGGCTCATCGAGCCGACCTCGGGCACGATCTCCATCGACGGGGAGGACGTGCTGTCCATGGACACCGGCCGCCTCCGCGAGCTGCGCCGGCACCGGGCGGCGATGGTCTTCCAGCACTTCGGGCTGCTGCCGCACCGCACGGTGCTCGACAACATCGCCTACGGGCTGGAGATCCAGGGCGTGGGGCGCGCCGAGCGGCGCGAGCGCGCGGCGGGGTTCGTCGCCAAGGTCGGGCTGGACGGCATGGAGGACCGCAGGCCGAGCCAGCTGTCCGGAGGCCAGCAGCAGCGCGTGGGCCTGGCCCGCGCACTCGCCGTGGATCCCGAAGTCCTGCTGTTCGACGAGCCGTTCAGCGCGCTCGACCCGCTCATCCGGCGCGACATGCAGGAGGAGGTCGTACGCCTGCACCGGGAGGAGGGGCGGACGATGGTCTTCATCACGCACGACCTGAGCGAGGCGCTGAAGCTCGGCGACCGCATCGCACTGATGCAGGGCGGCCGGATCGTGCAGCTCGGCACGCCCGAGGAGATCGTGGGCGCCCCCGCCGACGACTACGTCAGGGACTTCGTCCGGGACGTGCCGCGCGAGCAGGTGCTGACCGTCCGCTCGGCGATGCGTCCCGCCCTCGCCGGCGAGCGCGACACCGGTCCCGCGCTCGACCCCGGTGCCACCGTCCACGAGGCCATCGAGGCCGTCGCCCGTACCGGCGAGAACGCGCGGGTCGTCGAGAACGGCCGCTGCCTCGGCGTGGTCGACCACGCGGGACTGCTCGGTGTCGTCGCCGGGGTACCGGTGGCACCGGGGAAGGCGGTGGCCTGATGTACGCCCATACGACCTGGCCGCCGCCGGGCGGCACGACCGCCGACGCCACCCGGCCCGGCGGGCTGCGCGCGCTCGCGCGCCACCGCGGCCGGCTCATCGGCGCGGGCGCGGCCCTCGCGCTCGTCCTCGGCTCCGTCCTCCTGGGCGGCGGCAGCTGGCCGGCCGCGCTCTCCGTCGACCTGTCCGGGCCGCTCGACCGCACGAGCGACTGGATCATCGACAACCGGGACGGCCACCCGCTGTTCCTCTACTTCCTCGGCCACGTCAGCAACCTCGTGGTCGTGTCCGTCCGCGCGGTCTACCTGCTGCTGCTCGCCCTCGGCTGGGCCGGCGTCACCGCCGCCGCCGGACTGGTGGCCTGGCGGGTCGCGGGAGTTCGCCTCGCGCTGACCTCCGTCGCCGCGTTCGCCGCGTGCGGACTGCTCGGCATGTGGGTCCCCACCCTGCAGACGCTCGCCCTGATGGTGGTCGCCGTCGCCGCGTCCGTACTGGTCGGAGGCGTGCTCGGGCTCGCCGCCGGGCTGTCGGACCGCATGCACCGGATCCTGCGGCCCGTGCTGGACACCATGCAGGTGCTGCCGGCCTTCGCGTACCTGCTGCCCGTCGTCCTGGTCTTCGGCATCGGTGTGCCCGCCGCCGTCCTCGCGACCGTCGTCTACGCGGCTCCGCCCATGGCCCGTCTCACCGCACTCGGGCTGCGCGGCGCGGACGCCGGAGTCGTGGAGGCGGCCACCTCCCTCGGCGCCACCGGCAGGCAGCGGCTGCTGACCGCCCGGCTGCCGCTGGCCCGCAAGGAACTGCTGCTCGGCGTCAACCAGTCGATCATGATGGCGCTGGGCATGGCCGTGATCGCGTCCGTCATCGGCGCGGGCGGCCTCGGCGACCGCGTGTACCAGGCGCTCGCCTCCGTCGACGTGGGCGCCGCGCTCGCCGCCGGTGTGCCGATCGTGCTGCTCGCCATCGTCCTGGACCGGGTCACCGCCGCGGCGGGCGAGCGGATCGGCACGGCCGGTCCCGGCCGGTCCCGGCTCGGCTGGGCCGTCGCGGCCGCGGTGACCGCCGCCCTCGCCGTCGGCGGGCGCCTGGCGGACCGGCTGTCGTGGCCCGACGGGTGGACGGTGGACATCGCCGAACCCGTCAACCGGGCGGTCGACTGGATGACCGCCCACCTCTACTCCGGTGTGCCCCTCGTCGGCGGCACCGCCGACTGGGCGGCGGGGTTCACCACCTGGGTCCTGGGCCCCCTGCGCGACGGCCTGCAATGGCTGCCCTGGTGGGCGGTCCTGCTGGCCGTCGCCACCCTCGCCCTGCTCATCGGCACCTGGCGCACCGCCGTGACCGCCGTCCTCGCCATGGCCGCCATCGGCGTGCTCGGTGTCTGGGACCCGGCGCTCGACACCCTGTCCCAGGTGCTGGCCGCCGTCGCCGTGACCCTCCTGCTCGGCTTCGCACTCGGGGTCGCCGCCGGGCGCAGCACCCGCCTGGGGCGCGCGCTGCGCCCGGTCCTCGACGTCTTCCAGACGATGCCGCAGTTCGTGTACCTGATCCCCGTGGTCGCCCTGTTCGGCGTTGGCCGCGCCCCGGCGGTCGCCGCCGCCGTGGTCTACGCGCTGCCCGCCGTGGTGCGGATCACGGCCCAGGGCGTACGCGCGGTGGACCCGGCCGCGCTGGAGTCCGCGCGCTCGATGGGCGCCACCGGGCGCCAGCAGCTCCTCCAGGTCCAGCTGCCGCTGGCCCGCCCCGCGCTGCTGCTGGCCGTCAACCAGGGCGTGGTGCTGGTCCTCGCCGTGGTCGTCATCGGCGGCCTCGTGGGCGGCGGCGCGCTCGGCTACGACGCGGTCTTCGGCCTCGCCCAGGGCGACCTGGCGACCGGTCTGGTCGCCGGCGCCGCGATCGTCTGCCTCGGCCTGATGCTCGACCGCGTCACCCAGCCGACGGACCGCCGCGACCTCGCCGGAAAGGGGGCCTGACATGGCTCGCACACGCCTCACCACCTGCACCCGCGCCACCGCGCCCCGTACGGGCCGCGCCGCGCCCCGTACCCGCTTCGCCGCCCTCGCGGCCGCCGTCGCCCTGACCGCGCTCACCGGCTGCGGCGCCGCCGACATGACCCGCCAGGCCTCCCCGTACGCCGACGCGAAGGGCTCCCGCACGGTGACGCTGTCCGTCCAGTCGTGGGTGGGCGCACAGGCCAACGTCGCCGTGGCCCAGTACCTGCTGGAGCACGAGCTCGGCTACCGGGTGGACACCGTGCAGATCGACGAGGTGCCGGCCTGGGACGCGCTCAGCCAGGGCCGGGTGGACGCCCTCCTGGAGGACTGGGGCCACCCCGAGCAGGAGAAGCGGTACGTCGACGACAAGAAGACGATCAAGCCGGGCGGCGAGCTCGGGGTGACCGGCCACATCGGCTGGTTCGTGCCGACGTACTTCGCCGAACAGCACCCGGACGTCACCGACTGGAAGAACCTGAACAAGTACGCGAACGACTTCCGTACGGCGGAGAGCGGCAGCAAGGGCCAGCTGATGGACGGCTCCCCCTCCTACGTGACGAACGACAAGGCGCTCGTGAAGAACCTGGGCCTCGACTACCAGGTCGTGTTCGCGGGCTCGGAGGCGGCGCAGATCACGCAGATCAAGCAGTTCGCCAAGGAGAAGAAGCCCTTCCTGAGCTACTGGTACAAGCCCCAGTGGCTGTTCGAGAAGGTCCCGATGACGGAGGTGAAGCTGCCCGCCCACGAGGAGGGCTGCGACGCCGACGCGGAGAAGGTGGCCTGCGCGTACCCGCACACCCCGCTGCGCAAGTTCCTCAACGCGCGCTTCGCGGACGGCGGGGGCGACGCCGCCGCCTTCCTGAAGAAGTTCCGCTGGACGACCGAGATGCAGAACGACGTCTCCCTGATGATCGCGGAGGAGAAGCTGGCGCCACAGGAGGCGGCGGCCCGCTGGGTGAAGGCGAACGAGGCCACCTGGCGGGCGTGGCTGCCGTCCTGACGCCCGCCCCCACGCCCGTCCGGCTCACCCGTACGAGGCGGCCAGCTCACCGCTGCGGTCGCGGGCGGCCTCCAGGGCCGCCATCAGGGCGGCGCGCACGCCGTGCCGTTCCAGCTCGCGCACCGCGCTGATGGTGGTCCCCGCCGGTGAGGTGACCGCCTCACGGAGCCTGACCGGGTGCGTCCCGGAGTCGCGCAGCATGACCGAGGCGCCCACGGAGCTGCGTACGGCGAGCTCGTGGGCCTTGTCCCGCGGAAGCCCCAGCAGGACGCCCGCGTCCGTCATCGCCTCCACGAGGAAGTAGAAGTAGGCGGGTCCCGACCCCGACAGCGCGGTCGCGGCGTCCTGCTGGGCCTCCGGCACGGTGAGGGTGTGGCCGACGCCGCGGAACAGCTCCGCGGCCTGCTCCACGTGCTGCTGCGAGGCGTGGCTGCCGCCGGAGAGCACGGTCATCCCCTCGTCGACCAGCACCGCCGTGTTGGGCATCGCCCGGACCACCGCGACGCCGTCCGGGACCCGCTCCTCGAAGAAGGCCGTCGTCAGCCCGGCCGCCACGCTGATCAGCAGGGCCCCGGGCGCGATCGCGGGGGAGACCTCCTCCAGCAGCGCACCCATGTCCTGCGGTTTCACCGCGAGGATCAGCACGTCGGCCCACGCGGCGGCCTCCGTGTTGCCCATCGGCGCGATCCCGTGGCGCGCCTCGATCTCGGCGGCCCGCTTCTTGCGGCGGCAGGTGACCCCGAGCTCCCGGGCAGGCCGGCCGGAGCGCAGCAGCCCGCCGAGGAGTGCCTCGCCCATTTTGCCCGCGCCGAGCACGGCGACCTTGCACGTCATGACTTGCTCCCTCGTGGTGGAAGTGACGGAAGAGAAGCGGGGCGGCCGCCCCCGGTCACCCCGAGCCCGTCTCCGCGTACGGGTGCGGTGCGAACAGGGCCACGTCCTGTGCGCCGACGACCTCGGGATGCGCCAGGGCCGCGGGCCCCTCGTCCGGTACGGGGAATCCGGCGAGCAGCCGGATCAGGTCGCCGGAGGCCAGCCGGGCGAGGGCGCGGGCGACGGGCCTGCCCGCGCCGTCGGCGAGGTCCACCGGGTCGCCCGCCGTGAACTGCCCCTCGACGGCGGTGACTCCGCTCCACAGCACGGGCCGGCCGTGCTCCCGTACGCCCCGCACCGTGTCGGCGTCGAGGACGATCCGGCCCTGCGGCGCCGTGGCGTGGGCGAGCCAGAACAACTGCTCCGCGGGCCGCTGCCGCGCGGGGTGGAAGTACGTCCCCGTCCGACCGCCCGCCAGCGCCCGCGCGGCGTGCGAGGCGGCGGCCAGCACGACGGGGATCCCGGCGCTCGCCGCGGTCATCGCCGCCTGGACCTTGGCCCCCATGCCGCCCGTTCCCACCCCCGAGCGCCCGGGGGCGCCCGTACGGATGCCGGCGAGGTCGGCCGGTCCGCGGATCTCGGCGATCGGGCCGCTTCCGGGGGCCAGGGGGTCCCCGTCGTGCAGCGCCTCCACGTCGGAGAGGAGGACGAGCAGGTCTGCGCCGATCAACTCGGCCACCAGCGCCGCGAGTCGGTCGTTGTCCCCGAAGCGGACCTCGTGGGTGGCGACGACGTCGTTCTCGTTGACGACCGGCACGATCCCCATGAGCATCAGCTTCTTCAGGGTGCGCCGGGCGTTGTGGTAGTGGTCGCGGCGGGCGATGTCGTCCGCCGTGAGCAGCACCTGCCCGACACTGGCCGCGGCCTGCTGCGCGGACAGTTCGGCGGGCCGCGCGCTCAGGCCCAGCGGGGCCAGTCCCGCCGCGACGGCGCCGGAGGAGACCAGGACGACGCTCTTGCCCTGCCGGCACAGCCCGGCCAGGACCTCGACCAGGGCGGCCGGCCGGGCCGGATCCAGCCGCCCCGACTCCGAAGTGAGCGAGGAAGAGCCGATCTTGACCACGATCCGGTGGGCCCCGGCCACGTCCGCGCGCTCGGTGCGCGGCTCGTCCGGCACGGCTTCGGGTGTCACGAGAGCTCTCCTCGGGCGGCGGGGCGACGGCTGCGGGGATCCGATTCAGCCACATGCCGTTCCCGTTTCGTTCCCGTCCCGCGGGAACCGTTCAGGATCGATTCAGTAGCCACCTGCCCCATTTTTGCGGGGCATCTGATAGGCCCACATCCCAGAAACGGAGAAGGGAGTACGGAGTACGGTGTATTCGTCATTCACTGAGAAAATGTCCCAACCGGATCTGATAGATCTCGGCGACGGCATATACGTTCTCCGGTTCGAGGTCATGAAGGTGACCTCGGTCTACCGGGCGGTCAAGGAACTGCTGGCGCGCGGGGTGATCCGGCACGGCCAGACCCTCGTCGACAGCTCCAGCGGCATCTACGGCCACGCGCTCGCCCTGGTCTGCCGCGAGCTCGGCCTCAAATGCCACGTCTTCGCGTCCGTCGCGGTCGACGACGGCATCAAGACGCAGCTCAAGTACCTCGGAGCCACCTACGACCAGGTCTCCGGCGGCGGGGCCGACCTCCAGCACGACCAGGAGGCCCGCGTCCGGCTCGTCCACGACTACCTGCGGCGCAATCCGGACGCGTACTGGATGCAGCAGTACCACGACGACGTGCACTACGCCGGCTACGAACACGTCGCGGAGCTGCTCCTGAAGGAGCTGGGCTGGGCGGAGATGACCCTGGTCGGCGGCGTCGGAACCGGCGCGTCGACCAGTGCGATGAGCCGCTACCTGCGCGAGTCCTGCCCCAACGTCCGGGTGGCGGGAATCCAGCCGTTCGGCAGCCGCTCCTTCGGCTCCGAGAACTTCCCGCTCGACGGGTTCATCATCGCCGGGATCGGCAGCGGCATCCGCTTCGACAACATCGACTACAGCGCCTACGACGACATCCACTGGGTCGACTTCGACGTGTCGGCCGCGGGCTGCCGCCACCTGCTCTCCACCACGGGCGTCTTCGCCGGACTGTCCGCGGGCGCCGGCTGGCAGGCCTCCCGGTACATCCGCTCGACGGAGCCCTCCGGAGGTCCCGTCGTCTTCATGGCGGCCGACCCCGGACACCGCTACATCAAGCAGGTCTTCCCGCCCGACGGCCCGCTCGTCGAGGACCCCGAATACCGGCCCGTGGTCATATCCGCGCTGGAGGAGCTGACCGGACCCTGGTCCACGATGAACTGGGCGAGAAGGCCGTACAGCGTCGAGGACGACCTCCCGGTGCTCGCCCTGCAGGGCTGAATGCCCGCACGGCCGACCCTGGCTCGCCTAATTCCACCGTAAAGAATCCGAGGCAGCACCCATGACCGATGTCGCCATCATCAATTATGGCGCCCAACACGACTATCCGGCCATGCTCCACGAGCTGGCGGGCGGGCTCCACGTCTACAGCCACAACCCGCTCGCGCACACCGCGGGGCTCGGCTCCTACGAACACGTCCAGGACTGCGAGTTCGTCCCCTACGCCGAGCTGCGCATCCGGCAGCTGGCGCGGACCCGCCGCTTCGCGCACGTCATCACCGACAACGAGTACGACCTCGAGCGGGCCGCGCGCATCCGCGAGGACCTCGGCATCCCCGGCCAGTCGGCGCGCAGCGCACGGCAGTTCCGCGACAAGGTCGTCATGAAGCAGACCGCCGGCCGCACGGTCGCCACCCCGCGCTACGCGCGGCTCAAGACGATCGTCGACCTCACCCGGTTCATCGCGGAGAACGACTACCCGGTCGTCGTCAAGCCGGTGAGCCAGGGCGGTTCGCGCGACATCGTGGTGCTGCGCGACGAGGACGACCTGATGGAGTTCAGCCGCCGCCACTGGCGCGAGGACCTCATGGTCGAGGACTTCGTCGAGGGCGAGATCTACCACGTCGACGCGATCCTGGCGCCCGGCTACCGGTTCGTGGCCTCCTCCCGGTACCTGCGGGACTGCCTCGGCGTCCTGTCGGGCCGGAACAACGGCTCGCTCCAGCTCGACCCCGCCGGCAAACCGGCGCAGCGGCTGGAGGAGTTCCTCGACCGGGTCCTCGAAGCCTTCGACACCCCGGAGGTCGGCGCCTACCACCTCGAGGTGTTCCGCACGCCCGAGGACGAGTTGGTGCTGTGCGAGATCGCCTCCCGCGTCGGCGGCTCCCGCATCCCCGCCCTCACCCGCCTGACCTACGGCGTCGACCTGCACGCCACCTGGCTGCGGCTGTCCTGCGGTCTGCCCGTGGACCCGGCGCCGACCGCCCCGCCGGCCGAACTCCGCGGCTCCATCGGCATCGTCCCCCAGGGCCGCCCGGTGCGGGCACCGCGCACCCTGCCCTTCGACTGGGTCGAGCACTACCAGGTCAACGAGCAGCTCGCGCCCGGCGCCACGGCGCAGAACAGCACCTCCAACCTCTGCTTCGCCCTGGTCCGCGGGGCCGACACCGCCGAGGTGGAGCAGCGGCTGCTCCAGGTCGAGGAATGGATCCTGGACAACCTGACCGAGGTCGGCGAACCCGCCCGGATCCCCGCGCCGTGAACGCATGGCGCGAGGCGTCCCCCACCGCGCGCCTCCTGCTGGTGGCGGTGCTCTTCACCGGCCTCACCACTTTCATGTTCCTGCCCCTGCTGGCCATAGAACTGACGGCGCAGGGCATACCGGCGGGCCGCACGGGATTCCTGGTCGGTCTGCTCGCCTTCTCCGGCCAGGCGTTCTCGCTCCTGACCGGGCTGCTGGTCGACCGGTTCGGCGCCCACCGGGTGATGTCCGCCGGCTTCCTCCTGCGCGTCCTCGGCTACGTACTCCTCGGGCTCGCAGGCGGCGGCGCCCGGGCGCCGCTCGTGGCGGGAATCGTGGCGGTCGGGGTCGGCGGCTCGCTGCTGGGCCTGTCGACCAAGACGCTGCTCGTCTCCCAGGACGGCAGCGATCCGCGCACGATGCTCGCGCTGCGCTCGACGTTCGTGAACGTCGGGGTCGTGGCCGGGCCCGCGCTCGGCGCCGCGGTGTACCCCCTCGGGTTCGGCTGGATCCTGGCGGCCTGCGTGCTCTCGCACCTCGTCCTCGGCACCTGCCTGGTCCTGCGACGGTCCGTGACGGCCTCCCGGTCACGGCCCGCCGCGGGACGGGCGCCCGCCCCGGCGGCGGACGGCACTCCCGCCACGCCGTGGACCCTGCGCCAGTGGCTGCCCCTGTGCGGTCTGGGGGTCGCGTACTGGGCGATCTACAGCCAGCTCAACGTCCTGCTCCCGATCACCGCGAACGAGATGACCGGCAGCACCGCCGCCATCTCGGTGGTGTTCACGGCCAACGGCCTGCTCGTCGTGGTGTTCCAGTACACCCTGCTGCGCCACGTGTTCCGCCGCGCGACCGCCCGCACCCTGCTGGTCCTCGGCTTCCTCGCCTTCGCCTGCGCCTACGCCACGCTGATACCGCTCGCCGGGTGGTACTCGCTGCTCGCCTTCGTGGTGCCGGTCACGCTGGCGGAGATGCTGATCGGCCCCAGCCTCGACGAACAGGCGGTGAACGCCGCCGCCACCCGCCGCACCGGGCTCGCCCTCGGCGCGATGAGCGCGGCCGGAGCCCTCGGCAGCCTCTTCGGCTCCAGCGCGAGCGGCTACCTGCTGCAGACCGCGCGCGGCGGCAGCGAGGTCTGGCTGGTGCTCGTCGGCTCCTCCCTCGCCGCCGCCGCGGTCTGCCTCCTCCTACCGAAAGTGCGTACGCGCCATGCCTGACACACAGCCGACCGTCGTGCTCCTCAATCCGCGCAGCCACGTCCTGGCCGCGGCCCGGAAGCTGGGCGCCGCCACCGTGACCGTCCCCGAACCGGGCAGGCCGCTGCCCGCGGACGGTCCGGGACTGGCCTTCCACTCCCCGTGGACGACCGACCCCGAGGACCTCGTCGAGCGGCTGCGCGCGCTCGACCTGCCCGCCCCGGTCAGCTGCTTCGGCTTCGGCGAACTGGGCTGCTCCGTGGCCGCGCTGGTCAACCGCCGCCTCGGCTGGCCCGGCAACCCGCCCGAGGCCATGGAGGCGTTCAAGGACAAGGCGAAGCTGCGCTCCGCGGTGGGAGACCGGGCCGGCGCGCCCGTCGCGTACCGGCTGTGCACGCACAAGAGCCAGATCCCCGCGGCCGTCGAGGCCATCGGCTACCCCTGCATCGTGAAGCCGGCCGACGGCACCGGCAGCGCCGGGGTGCGCCGCCTCGCGGGGCCGGACGAGCTCGAAAGCCACCTGGCCACCCTGGACTTCAAGACCCCGCACCTCGTCGAGGAGTTCCTCGTGGGGGCCGAGTACAGCGTGGAGGCGATGAGCTCCTCCGCGGGCCACCGGATCCTCGCGATCACGGAGAAGGCCACCACCGGCGCACCCGGGTTCGTCGAGACCGGCCACACACTGCCCGTACGGCTCGACCCGCAGGACGAGGAGGCCGTCGCCGCCCTGGTCACCGCGACCCTGGACGCGGCGGGCTACCGTACGGGCCCCTCGCACACCGAGGTCATGCTCACGGCCAAGGGGCCCCGCCTCATCGAGTCGCACGGCCGCCCCGGCGGCGACCGGCTCAGCGACATGCTGGACCTGGCACTCGGCGAGGACGTCTTCGAACAGGCCATGGCGGACCTCCTCGGCCTGCCCGTCCCGGGCGCCCCCACCCGCGACCGGGTCGCCGGGATCCGCTACGTCACCTTCGACCGCACGGTCCCGCTCACGGTCACCGACGCGCAGACCGCGGCGGTCGCCGCCCTCCCCGGGGTCACGGAGGTCGCCATCGCCGTCCCGGCCGGCCAACTCCCCCCGGAGATACACCGCTCCGGAGACCGGCACGGCTTCGTGGTCGCCTTCGGGGCCGACCGCGAGGAGCTGGAGAGCCGTCTCGACCTCGCCGTACGCACCCTCACCGCCGGCCGCTGACCTCCCCGCCCCCCACCGTCCCACCCACCCCCCGTGCACCGGCACGCCAACACGCCAGCGCCCGAAAGGCACTTCCCATGTCGTACAAGATCCTGGTCCTCGTATCCGAGGCAGCGAAATTCCGGCTCGACAACCACTCGATCATTCCGAGTGCGCTCCACCGCGAAGGGCACGACGTCCACATCGGCGACATCGACACCCTCTGCCTGCACGACAACACCGTGGTCGTCGACCGTGTGCGGCTCAGCGAGGAGTACCTGACCGGCCACGACTTCCCCGCGCTGAGCGAGTCCTACGCCTCCGCCGAGGACTTCGACCTGGTCTGGGTGCTCACCGGCACCCACCCCGAGGCGCTCGCCGACTCCTTCCAGCTGCTGTGGCTGCTCAACAAGAGGGTGCCGTTCGTCAACGACGCCTCCGCCCTCTTCTACCTCAACTCCAAGATCACCCTGGGTGCGGCGGTCCCCGCGGAGCACCTGCCCGCCTCGTACGTCTCGAACGACTTCGACTACCTCACCGAGCTGGTCGAATCCGACGAGAACCGCACCTGGGTGCTCAAGCCGACCAACGAGGGCTGCGGCGCCGGCGTGTACTTCGTCCACAAGAACGAGCGCAACCGGCCCGCGCTGCTCCAGGCCGCCACCGGCAACGCCGTGCCGCGCTACGAGATGTACAGCCGCAACATCATCGGGCTCTCCAAGCGGTACACGGCCGTGCAGGAGTACATCCCCAACGTCCGCAGCAACGAGAAGCGCGTGATCATCGCCGGTGACGTCCCGGTCTGCGGCTTCCGCCGCTTCCACTTCGACAACGACGACCGGGCCAACGTCACGCTCGGCACCAAGTTCGAGGGCCTCACCCTGACTCCGGAGGAGGACGCGTTCGTCCGCGACCTCGGCAAGCGCATGATGGACCTGGGCATCTTCTACTCCGGCATCGACATGGCGTACCCGTACGTCATGGAGTTCAACCTGGTGAACCCGGGCGGGCTCAACTACTCCTTCCGGGCCACCGGCGTCGACCAGTCCTCCGAGACCGTCAACGCCGTCCTCGCCGCACTGCGCACCGCCGGGAAGATCTCGTGACCGCCTGGTCCTCGCTCGATCCGCGAGCCACCGTCGCCTGGACGGAATTCGCCGCCACCGGCGCGGCCGGCCCGGACAACGAGCGATTCCAGAAGCGGCTCCACCGTCCCGGCTGGGTCCACGCGTACCCGCCCGTCGTCTTCCACGGAGCGGCGGCCGACGAGGTCACCGACCTCGGCCTGCGCCTCGCCGAGCTGGTCTCGGACTTCCCCCGCCGCGCCTTCGGCGACGACCTGGAGGCCTGGGCCGGGTACCTCGGCGTCCCCGCCGAGGACGCGGACCTGATGGTCAGCGCGCTGCGCCACCCGCGCACGGGCCGCGCGGCCACGTCGATCATGCGGCCGGACCTGGTCGTCACCGACCACGGACTCCAGCTCGTCGAGCTCAACGTCTCCACTCCGATGGGCGGCATGAGCACGATCGCCCCCTACACCGAGGCCACGCTCGACACGGACTACGCCCGCTTCCTCGCGGAGCGCGGCCTCGTCCCGGAATCCGCCGCCACCTCGCACATCTGGCTCGACATGTTCGTCGGCCTGCTGCGCGACCACGACACGGAGCGCCCGCTGCACGTGTTCGAGGCGATCGCGAACCCCGCCGACTCCGATTCCGGGCGGCGGTTCTTCGTCGACATGATCCGCTCGGGCGGGTACGAGGTCAGCTGCGGCCTCGTCACCGACCTCGAACTCGACGAGGAGGGGGCCTCCTTCGAGGGCAGGCGGGTCGACGTGGTCGTCACCATGTACACCTGGCACGAGACCAAGAAGTACGTACCGCCCGCCCTCACCCGCACGCTGATGGAACTCGACATCGCCGAGAAGCTCGACTTCATCGGCGCCCCGGCGACGGCCCTCCACGACAACAAGGCCAACCTGGCCCTGCTCACCGAGCCGGAGTTCGACCACCTCCTGAGCGAGGAGGAACGGGCCCTTGCGCGGGCACACGTCCCGCTGACCCTCCGGCTGCGGGCCGACACCCTCGACCGCGCCCTCGCGGAACGCGAGGAGCTCGTCTGCAAACCCGCCTCGGCCTACGGGGGCAAGGACCTGGCCTTCGGCTTCACCCAGGACGACGCGCAGTGGCGGGCCCTGCTGGAGGAGCGCCTCGCCGACCCGGGCGAGACGTACGTCCTCCAGCGCCGGCTGCGCCCCGCCGTCGTCGACGTGCCCGGAGCGGAACCGGCCGGGCGCGAGGTGGTCCTGGCCCCGCTGGTGTTCGGCGGCCGCTTCGCCGGCACGTTCCTGCGCCAGGCCCCGCCGAGGTCCGCCTCGGCGATCAACGCCTCCAGCGGTGCGGAGGCGGCCGGTGTCCTGACCTTCGACACCTGAGCCGTCCCCCGGACCCGGCCCACGCCCACCCCTCGTCGTGCGCACGCAAGGAGTTCAGACGGATGCTAAGGATCGCGGTTCCCAACAAGGGCTCCTTGTCCGAGCGGGCCTCGGCCATGCTGAAGGAAGCCGGCTACCGGCAGCGCAAGGAGGCCAAGGAGCTCGTCACGGTCGACCCCGGAAACCGGGTCGAGTTCTTCTACCTCCGCCCGCGCGACATCGCCGTGTACGTCGGCACGGGGCGGCTCGACCTCGGCATCACCGGCCGCGACCTGCTGCTGGAGTCGGGCGTCAACGCCGAGGAGGTGCTGGCGCTCGGCTTCGCCCGCTCGACGTTCCGCTTCGCGGTCAGGCCGGGCTCGGCGCGGGACACGGCGGACTTCGACGGCATGACGATCGCCACCTCGTACGAGAACATCGTGGCCAAGCACCTGGCGAACCAGGGCATCCAGGCCACGGTCGTCCACCTCGACGGCGCCGTGGAGACCGCCGTCGAGCTGGGCGTGGCCCAGGTCGTGGCGGACGTGGTGGAGACCGGGACCTCGCTGCGCAACGCAGGTCTCGAAGTGATCGGCGAGCCCATCATGGAATCGGAGGCCATCCTCGTCCGCCGCCCCGGCACCGACGATCCGAGGGCCCGGCAGTTCCTGCGCCGCCTCCAGGGCGTCCTGGTGGCCGGCGCCTACGTGATGATGGACTACGACTGCCGCGCCGAGCACCTGGAGGCCGCGGTCGCCCTGACCCCGGGGCTCGAGGCACCCACCGTCTCCCCGCTGCACAACGAGGGGTGGGTGGCCGTGCGGGCCATGGTCCCGGCCAAGGAGGCGCAGCAGATCATGGACGACCTCTACGCGCTGGGCGCCCGCGCGATCCTCACCACGGCGATCCACGCCTGCCGGCTCTGAAGGACCGCCGACCGCTGCCCGCCGCCCCCGCCGCCCCCGCCGACCCGGTCGGCGGGGGCGGCGGGGACGGGACGGGGCCGCCGGTCGCTCCGCGTGCGCGCGTGCGGTCCACCGAGTAGCGTCGGGAGGGAGCGTTCCGTCCACACCGCTCGGTCAGGCCCGGCGGTCCCGCCGCAGGCACGGCAGAGGGACGAGATCACATGCCGAAGCACAACGCCCATGCGGTGACCGCCGCGGCCGCTCTGGTCTGCCTGGCGGCATTCGGCCCCGCACCGGTCAGCGCCGCGTCACCATCGGCCCGGTCCGCCGCGCCGTCCGGTGCGGCGACCCCGTCCCGGTTCGTCCCCGGGCCCTGCCCCCAGACGCCCGAGCCGATCGAAGCGCTCGCCGGCGCGCGGTGCGGCCACCTCGAGGTCCCCGAGAACCGCTCCCGCCCCGGCAGCCGGACGATCAAGCTGGCCGTGGCGGTCATTCCGGCAGCCAAGCCGGCGAAGCCCGCGCAGGACCCCCTGGTGTTCATGGCGGGCGGCCCCGGTGGCGACACGTTCGACGACATTCCCTTCCTCGTCGAGTCCGGCCTGAACAAGGACCGCGACCTGATCGTCATGGCCCAGCGCGGCAACCTCTACGACCGGCCGAATCTCGCCTGCCCGGAGATCGACCGCTTCAACGCGCGGTCCGTGGGCCTCGGATACGACGCGAAGCAGGCCCAGCAGCTCATGCTGAAGGCGGTGAAGGAGTGCCGGGACCGCCTGACGTCCGCCGGTGTCGACCTGGGCGCCTACAACAGCACCGAGAACGCGGCCGACTTCGCCGACCTGCGGACCGCGCTGAACATCCCCCGGTGGAACGTCTACGGCTACTCGTACGGCAGCGACCTGGCCCTGACCTACCTGCGCCTGCACCCCGAGGGAATACGCGCCGTGGCCCTCGACTCGGTGACGCCGCCCCAGAGCGCGGTCCTGCCGTGGGGGTGGCCGAGCGCCGCCGAGGGGATCGACAACATCTTCGCGGCGTGCGCGGCGGAGCCCGCCTGCAAGAGCCGGTACCCGGACCTGCCGCGCACGCTCACGGAGCAGGTGCGCAAGCTGGAGGCCCACCCCCTGACGCTGAACGTCCCGCCGCCGGGCGGGGGCGAGCCGGTCAAGGTCGTCCTCGACGGGGGCGCCCTGCTGAACCTGATCGTCGCCTTCACCCCCCGGCCCAAGGACCTCCCGGCGGCGCTCGACGAACTGAGCCGCGGGAACCCGCAGCGCTTCGCACAGGCCCGAGCGGCCGGCTCGGTGCAGAACACCGGAGCGTTCGCGCACGGCCTGACGAACTCGGTGGCGTGCAGCGAGTGGGCGCCGGGGTACGGGGAACCCGACGTGCTGAAGGCGGGGCGCGCGGCCTTCCCCGGCTGGCCGGACACGGTCCTGGCCCAGGTGCCGCAACTCCCCTTCCAGTACCCGGCGTGCCGGATCTGGAACGTTGCGGACCGCGCGTCAGTCCAGCGGGTGGCCACGGTCAGCCCGGTGCCGGCGCTCCTCATCTCCGGCACGTTCGACGTGAAGACCGGGGCGAGTTGGGCGAAGGGCGTGGCGCGGGACCTGTCCCGCTCGACCGCCGTGGAGATCCCCGGGATCGGCCACTGGGTGGTCCCGCAGTCGCCGTGTGCGCAGCGCGTGCTGGCCTCGTTCCTCGCCCGTCCGACCGCGCCCGACACCGCTTGCGTGGACGGCCTCGAACCCGCGCCGTTCACGATCGTCCCGAAGTGACCGGGAGGCCAGATGACCCGCCACCAAGACCCCCGTCGCCGCCGTGGCGCACGGCGAGTCCGGGCCGCGTCGGCCGGCATGGCGACCGGGCTCCTCGTCACCGGACTGCTCGCGGCGCCCGCTCAGGCGCTGTCCCGCACCGACGCCACCGACGGCCCTTCGGCGCCGATCGGCACGAGCGCCCGCACCGTGGGCGACGCCCGGTACGAACCGGGCCCCTGCCCCAGGACACCGGAACCGGTCGAGGCGCTCGAGGGGGCCCGCTGCGGCACCCTCACCGTGCCCGAGAACCGCGCCGAGCCGACCGGAAAGACGATCACACTCGGTGTCGCGATCGTGCCCGCCAAGGCCGACAAGCCGAAAGCCGACCCCATCGTCTGGCTCGCGGGCGGCCCCGGCGACGACGCCGTGGGGGAGGCGAAGATGGCGATCGACGGCGGCCTGAACCGCGACCGCGACGTGATCTTCATGTCCCAGCGCGGCACGTACTCGGCCCGGCCGAACCTCCTGTGCCCCAACATCGACGAGTTCAACGCACGCTCGGTCGGCCTCGTCTACGACGCCCCGTCCACCGAACGCCTGCACGTCGAGGCCACGAAGGCCTGCCGCGACCGGCTGGCGGCCGGCGGGATCGACCTCGGCGCCTACAACGACATCCAGAGCGCCGCCGACTACGAGGACCTGCGTGCCGCGCTGGGCCTCGAGCAGTGGAACCTGTACGGGATCTCCTACGGCACCCACCTCGCGCTGGCGTACATGCGCCTGCACCCCGAGGGACTCCGCGCGGTGGGCCTCGACGGCATCCTGCCGCCGTCCACGGGAGGCTCGGCCGCGACCTGGAGCAGCGCCCGGCAGGGCTTCGACGGCCTGTTCAAGGCCTGCGCCGCCCAGCCCGCGTGCAACAAGCGCTACCCGAACCTGTCGGCCACCTTCGACCGGCTCGTCCGCCGGCTCGAAGCCGAGCCGGTCACCACCACCGTCACGCTCCCCGGCAGCGACAAGCCGGTGAAAGTCGTACTGGACGGCGGGGCCCTGGTGAACTGGATGACCTCCGCCACGCACGTGGCACCCCAGGTCCCCATCGCCCTCGACGAGCTGGCACACGGCAAGCCGCAGCGGATCGCACGGCAGTGGGCGGGCGGAAAGCTCAGCCCGCAGGCCGTGGGCCGGGTCGCGCACGGTCTCGTCTACGGGGTGTTCTGCAGCGAGTGGACCCCCTACGAGACCCAGGCCCAGGCACTCAAGGGCGGCCAGGACGCCTTCCCGACGTTCCCCCGCTCGGTACAGGCCCAGGCCCCGCAACTCACCTTCCTCCGTCCGGACTGCGACGTCTGGAACGTCCCCGCGGCCCCGAGCTCGATCCGGGACGCCACGCGCGGTGACGTCCCGACCCTCGCCCTGTCAGGCGGCTTCGACTCCCAGACCGGCGCGGACAACGGCCCGTACGTCGCCCGGACGCTGAGCAAGGCCAAGGTCGTCACCGTCCCGTACGAGCCGCACGTGGTGTTCGCCACCTCGAAGTGCGCCCAGGAGATCGCCGTCTCCTTCTTCGACACCCCGTCCGCCCCGAAGACCGCGTGCCTGAAGACCCTCAAGGCGCCCCCCTTCGAGACGGGCCCCTGAGAGCACCGGGGTCACTGCGCCGACAGGCGCGGTGTGCGCGGCGGCACCGTGCGCCGGCTGCCGGTCTTCTCGAAGGCCGCGGCCAGGGACAGCAGGGCGTTGTCGTCGTAGGCGCGGCCCGCGAAGGTCAGCCCGACGGGCATGCCGGTGTCCGTCATGGTGCCCATCGGGACGGTCACGGTCGGGATGCCGAGGTGGCGGGGGACCAGGTTGCCGTTGGCGACCCAGACGCCGTTGCGCCAGCCGAGGTCGGCGGAGGCCTCGGAGACGTCCATGTCGGCGGGCCCGACGTCGGCGACCGCGGGGAAGACCACCGCGTCCAGGCCCAGCCCGTCCATCCACAGCTCCAGGTCGACGCGGCGCGTCTCCTCGAGTCCGCGCAGCCCCTGCTCCAGGTGCGGCATGTCGGTGAGGGAGGCGTACGGGCGCTCGCGGACGAAGCGCGGGTAGTCGCCGATCGTGTCGTCGAAGCCGTCGTAGCGGTCGGGGAGCTCGCCCTCCCGCTTGGGCCAGATGCGGGTGCCGTCGACCCCGGCCAGGGTGGGGAGCGCCGGGTCGCCGTTGGCCCGCAGGAAGTCGTCCCAGGCCCAGGCCGACAGGTCTTCGATCTCGAAGGTGAGGAAGTCGCGGCCGACCAGCCCGCGGGTGAGCAGCGAGGGCGCGCCGGGGCGGTCGGACTCGTAGTTCGACACGACGGGGAAGTCGACCTCGACCACTTCGGCGCCGGCGGCCTCCAGGTCGCGGCGTGCGGCTTCCCACAGGGCGATGACCGAGGGGCGCGTGTCGATGCGCCGGCCGGTCTGACCGCCGATGCCTCCGTCGGGGTTCGTTCCCGCGTCGGGATCGGCGTTGACGTACATCCCGGGTACCCCGACGCGCTTGCCGGCGAGCGCGTCGGCTGCGGCCGGGGCGTCGGCGGGTGCCAGGGCCGGGTAGGAGGCGGGACGTACCTGCGACGCCGCGGGCAGCGCCACCCACGGCTGTGCGCGCCACAGGTCCCCACGGGTCCGTGTGTCGTCGGCGACGATCACGTCGAGCAGTTCGAGCAGGTCCGCCATGGTGCGGGTGTGGGGGACCACGACGTCCATGGTCGGCACGAGCGGCCAGTTGCCGCGGACCGAGATCACGCCACGGCTGGGCGTGTAGGCGCACAGGGCGTTGTTCGACGCGGGGGCCCGGCCCGAGGACCAGGTCTCCTCGCCGAGGCCGAACGCGCCGAAGGAGGCCGCCGTCGCCGTGCCCGAGCCGTTGGAGGAGCCGGAGCCGTAGGCGCTGGTGAGCCAGTCGGCGCTGTACGGGCTCTCCGCGCGGCCGTACAGGCCGCGCTGCATGCCGCCGTTCGCCATCGGCGGCATGTTGGTCAGACCGATGAGGACGGCGCCGCCCGCGCGCAGCCGCTCGATGGCGAAGGCGTCGTGCTGGGCGACGAGGTGCTCGAACGCAGGGGAGCCGGACGCGGCCGTCAGTCCCTCGGCGAGGTAGCTGTCCTTCGCGGTGTACGGGATGCCGTCCAGCGGCCCGAGCGTCCCACCGCGGGCGCGGCGGGCGTCGGAGGCCTCCGCTTCCGCGCGGGCCCGCGGGTTCATCACGACCATCGCGTTGAGGGAGGTGGCCGTACCCGGCCGGTCGTACGCGTCGATCCGCGCGAGGTAGGCGTCGAGCAGGCCGACCGCCGTGGTCTCGCCCGTCTCCAGCGCTGCGCGCAGGTCGGCGATACAGGTCTCCACAACATCGAATCCACGCGTCATGAGGGTGTCTCCAGGATGGTCGGGTCGCACGGGCGAGCCGGCGGCACCGGGGCGGCCTGCGGCCGTCGCACTCCCCGATGCACTGACTAGATTTTCAGTCTAGACTGAAAATCTAAACTCTGGGAACCGAGGTGCGCTCATGTCGACGTCAGAGACCGGGCCGGCGCGGCCTGACCGCCCTCTCGCGCCGGAAACCGCGAGAGGACCGGCGGGCTCCGAGGCCGGGGGCGCTTCCGGGCCCGCCTCCAGGGCCCCGGTCGACCGGAAACGTCAGCCCAGCGGGGACGAAGCGCGGGGGCGGGCGATGCGGGCCGCCATCGGTGTGATCGCCGAGAAGGGCACCGCGGCCTTGCGGATGTCGGACATCGCCGCGCGGGCGGGCATGAGCACCGGGCACATCCTCTACCACTTCGGCAAGAAGGACCGGCTCCTGCTCGAAGTCCTCGCGTGGAGCCAGGAGGACCTCTGGGGCCGGTTCCGGCAGGCCGCCGACCAGGCAGCGTCCCCCGCCGAGAAGCTGGACCTGTTCGTGCGCTTCTACCTGCCCCGCCACCAGGGCGACGAGCGTTACGCGCTGTGGACGCAGGTACTGGCCCAGCGCCACGACGAGGCGGGGCGGCAGGTGCTCACCGCACTGCTGGACGGCTGGGACGAGCGACTGGAAGCCATCCTGCGCGAAGGACGGGACCTGGGGCACTTCGCCGAAGTGGATCTTCCAGAGTTCACCATCCGGGCCGTGGCCATGCTGAGCGGGCTCTCCGAAGACGTGATGTTCGGACGGTCCCGCTGGCAGAACACCTCCGCCCACGCCTTCGCCCTGTCCGCCCTCGAACGCGAACTGCGTCCGACCGCGGTCGGGCATGACGGCGGCCGGAGCGGCTGAGCGCCGGCGCCACCGCCGCGCGGTCTGCGGGCAGGCCTGTTCGCGGGGCCGGTCCGGGTGCGACCATGATCCGTTCCCGGAAGCCGAGTTGGGGGTTGGATCATGGTCTTCGTGCTCTCGTTGGACGCCGCGACCGCGACGCTGGAGACGGCGGGCGGCAAGGGAGCGGCCCTCTCCGAGCTTGCGCGCGCAGGGCTGCCGGTACCGGGCGGGTTCCATGTGACGACCGCGGCGTACCGGGAGTTCGTCACATCGACGGGCCTGGCCGACCGCATCCGTGCGGAGCTCACCGCCGCACCCGGACCCGACGGTGCCCCGGACCCGGACCCGGGCGCCGGTGCGGGGGCCCGCATACGGGCGCTCTTCGAAGAGGGGCCGCTGCCCCCTGCCCTGGAGCGGGCCGTCTCGAAGGCGTACGCGGAACTCGGCGACGGCGCGCGCACGGTCGCCGTACGGTCGTCGGCGACGGCGGAGGACCTGCCCGACCTGTCCTTCGCCGGCCAGCAGGACACGTACCTGAACATCACCGGCCGGAGCGTCCTGCTGGCGGCCGTGCGGCGCTGCTGGGCATCGCTGTGGACCGACCGCGCCCTCGCGTACCGCGCGAGGGCGGGCATCGCGCACGAGGACGTCTCGCTCGCCGTGGTGGTGCAGGAGCTGGTGGCCGCGGACGCCGCCGGGGTGATGTTCACCGTCGACCCGCTCGGCGGGCGCGGTGACCGGCTCGTGGTCAACGCGGCCTGGGGGCTGGGAGAAGCCGTGGTCAGCGGGCTGGTCACCCCGGACACCCTGATCGTCGACCGGGCCGGCCTGGTCGTGGTGGAGGAACGCATCGCCGTGAAGGAGGTGATGACCGTGCCGACCACCGACGGCACCGCGGAACGGCCGGTCCCCGCCGGCCTGCGTGAAGCCCCGGTCCTCACCACCGCCGAGGCCCGTGAACTGGCCCGGCTCGGACTCGCGATCGAGGAGCTGTACGGAGAGCCGCGCGACGTCGAGTGGGCCCGCGAGGCGGGCACCTTCCGCATCCTCCAGGCACGGCCCATCACCACGGTCGCGCCGCCCCCGCCCGAGGTGTGGAACGACAGCACGGGCACCGACTCCCTCTGGACCAGCGCCAACCTCGGCGAGGCCGTCCCGGACGTGATGACGCCCGCGACCTGGTCCTTCGTCAAGGCGTTCATGGGCGACGTCATGGTCGGGGCCAGCCTGGAAGGACGCCCGATGTACGGGAACATCGGCGGCCGTTTCTACATGAACCTCAGCGTCACGGCCACCCTCGCCGCCGCGTTCGGACAGAGCCGCAAGTTCGCCCGGGCCAACGAGCTCGTGTTCGGGCGCCTTCCGGAGGGCGTGGTCATCCCGCTGCTGCCCGCATCCAGGGCGCGGATCTGGCGGGAGACGATCGGCGAGGCGTTCGCGGTGACGAGCCGCATCCGAGCGAACGGAAAGCAGCTGCCGGCGTTCCTGGAGGAGGCGCCCGAGCGCTGCGAGGAACTGCGGGCCCGCGTCACCGCGGCGGCGACCGCCGGGGACCTGACGGCCCTGTGGCAGTCGCAGGTGGCGCCCTACTTCCGCCGCTGCTGCCACATGCTCCAGGCCGCGACCCGACAGGGCGGCGATTCGCTCGTCACGGTGCGCGGCACCCTGGAGTCCCTGGTGGGGGAGGAGGACGCCGACCTGATGACCACCGGCCTCGGCGACGAGGGCCGACTGGCCAGCATGGGACCACTGCTGGGCCTGGAACGGCTCGCCCGCGGGGAGACCGACCGGGACACCTACACCCGTACGTACGGCCACCGCGGCCCGCACGAGTTCGAGGTGTCCCTCCCGCGGCCCGCCGAGGACGCGCGGTGGCTCGACCGGCAGCTCGCCGGACTCGGCGCGGTCGAGGAGAACGGGGCACTGCGTCTCGCACGGCAGACCGCCGCTCGCGCGGCGGCATGGGACCGCCTGGCCGCCGGACATCCGCGACGGGTGAAGGGGATGCGCGCCGCCGTGGACGCGTGGGCGGCCTCCGCCCGCCTGCGAGAGGCCGCCCGCACCGAGGTCGCCCGCGCCTTCTGGCTGTTGCGCGCGTTCGTCCTGCGCGCCGGCGAGGTCAGCGGGGAGGGGGAGGATCTGTTCTTCCTGTCCCGCGAGGAGATCCTCGCCGTGCTCGGCGGCGACCGCGCTCCGCTCGCCGCGGTCCGGGCCCGCCGTGCCGCGTACGAGGGCTACCGCGCGCTGCCCACCTACCCGACCCTGATCCGGGGCGAGTTCGACCCGGCGACCTGGGCCGCCGACCCCGACCGTCGGGCCGACCGGTTCGACGCGCAGGACACGACCCCCGCCGCGGACACGGTCGCGGGCTCGCCCGCCTCCGCCGGGGTGGTGGAGGGCGTCGCCCGGGTCGTCGCCACCGTGGAGGAGGGCGAGGTCGTCCGGCCGGGCGAGATCCTGGTGACCACGGTGACGAACATCGGCTGGACACCGCTGTTCACCCGCCTCTCGGCGATCGTGACGGACGTCGGCGCGAGCCTTTCGCACGCCTCGATCGTCGCGCGGGAGCTCGGCATTCCGGCCGTGGTCGGATGCGGCAACGCCACGACCCGGATCCGGACGGGGGACAGGATCCGCGTGGACGGCGGCCGCGGGACGGTCGACGTCCTGGAACCGGCGGCCTCGACCCCCGAACCCGCCTGACCACCGCGTCGATGCCGCGACCCGACAGCCAGCGTACGAAGGAACGGACCGACCGGTGCCCCAGCACGCCCAGGCCATGCGCCGCCACTTCCACGAGGCCGCCGCACGGCGCGGCTTCCGCGTCGCCCCCGCGCAGGAGGCCGCCGTCGAACGGCTGGCCGGCCTGGCGGCCGAACTCGTCCGACCCGCCTGGACTTTCCCCAGAGCACCGCGCGACCTGTACGTGTGGGGCCCGGTGGGCCGGGGGAAGTCCTGGCTCGTGGACACCTTCTACGAAGGACTGCCCACGGAGCGCAAACGGCGCCTGCACTTCCACGACTTCTTCCGCCGGCTGCACGACGGAGTGACCCGGCCGGGCGCCCGTCACGACGGGCAGAGCGCCGTCGACAGCGCCCTCGACGAGCTGATCGGGGACAGCCGGATCCTGGTCTTCGACGAGTTCCACGCGCACGACGCGGGGGACGCGATGCTGATCGCACGCCTCTTCCGGACCCTGCTCGACCGCCGGATCACCCTGGTCACCACCTCGAACTACCCGCCCGCCGGGCTGATGCCGGACCCGCTCTACCACCACCTGTTCGAGCCGACCATCCGGCTCATCGAGGAGCGGATGGACGTCCTGGACGTCTCGGGCCCGGTGGACTTCCGCCGCGTGGCGGCGCCCGCGGCGCAGGGCTGCCGGTTCGCGACGGGCCTGTGTCTGCCACCCGGTGACGGGGGCCCGGCGGCGCTCGGCCTCGGCGCCCCGGAGCCAGGGGACGCCACCCCCGTCCAGGCCCACCTGCGGGAGCTGCCGGCCCGCGCGGTGCGCGGTGACATGGTCTGGTTCGCCTTCGACGCCCTGTGCGAGGCCGCGACGGGGGTGCCCGACTACCTGGCCCTCGCCGAACGGTTCGGCACGCTGGTCCTGGACGGGGTCCCCCCGCTGACCGAGGCCTCCGCGGACGGAAGGCAGCGGTTCGCGAACCTCGTCGACGTCGCCTGCGACCGGGACATCCGGCTCGTCCTCATCGGGGCCGACCCCCTGACCGCCCTCCCCGAAGGCCAGGCCCTGACCCGTGACCTGGACCGCACGACGAGCCGGCTCGCGATGCTCCGGCGTCCGGGCCGGCTCGGGCTCAGGGACGACCGCCCGACGGGCCGTCGGAGCCCCGCCACGCCTCCGCCACCGCTTCGCTGAGCCGGCGGCGCGTCATCCGGGCGCTCAGCGACGTCAGGCGGTCGACCACCTGTCCGAGCAGATCGGGGTCACCGAGACGGTGTGCCTCGTCCGCGGCGACGACGTGCGACAGCAGTTCTTCCAAGAGGAAGGTGTCGAGGAGCCGGTACGCGCGTGCGTGCCGGTCGAACGTAAGCTTGCGGTCTTCATAGGGGTCGCGGAGCGTCATGTCGAGGTGACCGCCACCGCGCCCCCTGAAGGGACCGGGAAGGTTGCCGAGCATTCCCGCGAGCGTGTACTGCCCCGTACGCGGATACCCGCGCCCGATGTACACCCCGACGCCGAGCATGATCCGGGGCCACGGGATCAGCTCGCCACCCCCGGCGGCACTCTGCCGGTACAGCCCCTCCGCGCGGAATTCGAGCCACGTTCCGCCAGGGCGCCGGGAATCCCCCACCACCCAGATGCCTCCGACCAGTTCCAGTGGTCCCAGGGCCGCACTCGTATTTCCCATGAGATCAGTTGATCACACGGGGGATGTCCTCTTCGAGTGGCAAAAGCCCGGTCGCGCCCGGTAGGGGTGCGCGGGAACCGGTTCAGGGCCGACCGCAGGTGCGCCGGCCGGCCCTGAACCCGTACGCGTCCTTCTACCTCCCTAGAACCCCAGGGTTCCGAGGAGGCCGGTGACCGGTGAGATGAGGTCGTGCCCGAACTGTGTGATCTTCGTCGCGATCGGAGCCACCACCTTGCCGTCGATCTTGCCGAGCGCACCGATCCACTTGGACTGGCCGAAGGTGAGGAGGCCCAGGGCGGTCCCCCCGAGGGACGTCTTGAACTCGCCGCTCGTCCATCCGTAGCCGATTCCGGTGAGCACCGTGCTGATGGCGGACAACCCGAGGGAGGTGTAGGCGAGTCCGCCGGCGATGACCTCCAGGGGCGGGAAGAAGATGCCCGCGACACCGAAGCCGGCAGACAGGAAGCCCGTACCGATGCTCGCCCAGTTCGTGGCGTTGGCCCACCACTTGACGTCCTTCCACCACGGAACGTCGTTCTTGACGGTGTCGTTGTCGGACGTGTCCGCCGGGTTCTTCCCGGCGTCCTTGGCCGCGCGTGCGTCGTCCGCCGCCTTCTTGGCGGCCGCCGCGATCTCGGCCGTCCGCTTGTCCGTCGCGATCCGCTGCGCATCGCTCGCCGCGACCGCCGCGGTCCGCGCGTCCTGACCGGCCTGAAGGGCCGAGGCGTGGGCCGAAGCGGCCGAGGCCTGGGCCGCGTTGGCCGAGGCCACCGCGCTCCGGGCGGAATCCAGGGCGCGGTTGGCGGAGTAGTTCGCCGAGCGGGCGGCGGTGCGTGCGGTGGCGGCCGCCTGCTTGGCCCGGTCCGCCGAGGACTGAGCGGACACCGCCGACTTCTCGGCGTCGTCGGCGTACGTGTTCGCCTGCTGTGCGGAGGCGGCGGCCTGCCGCTTCGACGCGTCCGCCCTGTTCGCCCACTCCTGCGCTTCGGCGGCGGCGTCACGGGCGAGCGCGGCGGCCTGCTGGGCGCGCTGGGCGTTCTCCTGAGCCTTGTAAGCGATCTTCGCGGCCGCCGCGATCGCGCCCTGCATGGCCGCGATGTGAGTGGCGGAGTCGTAGTCGAGCAGCGCGGTCTTGTACTGGACGGAGGCGATGAAGTTGCGTCGCATCCACTCCGGGCCCTCCATCGCCGCCTGGGCGTGGGCCTTGGTGTACCGGCCGCCCGAGGCGATGAGGGCCGCGGTGGCGACGGCGTCGTCCTCCCGCTGCGCAGCCTCGTGCTTGATGTTGACGAATTCGTGCAGGGCCTGGGCGGTTCCGGCGTTCATCGCGTCGTTCGCCGCCAGTTTCACCGCCTTGCCGGGGTTGGCGGCGAGGATACGGCCGACCGTGACGCGGTTGTCCGTCGCGGCGGCCTGGACGGCGCCGGTGCCGAGGAACTTCGTGGCGGCTTCCGGGTCGGCGCTGGCCAGCGCCTTGGTCGCCGCATCGGCGATGTCCGGGGCGCAGGTGCGCGCGAGGTAGAGACTGGTCTCCCGGTCGTCCTGCCGCTGGGCGATCTGCCGGGAGGCGTCGATCCAGAGGTGGACGTCGGAGTCCGTGCCGGACAGGGCGAACCGTGCGGCCTCGAGCGACCAGGTTCCCGTGGAACGCATCGTGGTGACGGCGGCCTTGCGCCCGAGCGCCGCGGCAAGGTTCGTGTCACCCGCCTTGAGCGCCGACTCGGCCTGGGCTATCAGGTCCTTGTGGGCCTGTACGGCCTGCGCGGCCTGGGTGCGCTTCTCGGCGAGCTCCGCCCGCTCGAGGTCCTCGATCCGCTTGAGCAGGCGGGTCTCCTCGACCGCCTGTTGCGCGTCCTGGTCGAGGCGCTGCCATTCGGCCTCACGCGCGGCCTTCTCGACCGCGACCGCCTCGGCGACGGCGTCGGTGGCGGTCTTCGCGGCCTTGCTGGCCTCGTTGGCGAACTCGGTCGACTTGTTCGCGTACTCCAGTGCCTGGCCCGCGTACTGGACGGCCCAGTCCGCGGCGGCCGCGGCCTTCTCGGCGTGCGCGGCCGCACTGTTCGCCGCGTCGCGCGCAGTGCGGGCGGCCGTCGCCGCCGTGTTCGCGAGGCTCTGTGCCATGCCGGCGGCATTGGTGGCGATCTGGGCGTTGGTGCTGGCGATCTGCGCCTCGCGCCTGGCCTCGGCGGCCTCGGACTGGGCGACGCCGGCCGCCTCGGCCGCCGCGGCCGAAGAGTTCGCGGCGGAGGCGGCGTTGCGTGCGGCCGAGGCGGCGGCGGAGCCCGCACCCGCCGCCTGGGTCGCGGCATCGGCGGCGTAGCCGGCGGCGGTCGCCGCGCTGCGCGCCCTGGCCGCGGCGTTGCGGGCGTAGACGGCGGCGTCCTTGGCGGCGGCCGCCTGGGAGGCGTCCTTGGACGCGGCGATGGCGGCGCCGTACGCCTGGGCGGCGGCGGAGCCGGCGGTGGCCGCGGCCTGGCTCGCGGCGGCGGCCGCGTACGCGGCGCGACGGGAAGCCTGAACGGCGGCGTGCGAAGCGCTGGTCGCGACACGCGCCGAGTCGGCCGCGCCCTTGGCGGCCTCGGCGGCCTTGCGGGCAGCCCTGCCGGACTTGGCCACGTCGGCCTGGGCCTGCTGGGCTTCGGAGGCGGCCTTCTCCGCGGCTTCCTTGGCCTGTGCCGCCGCCTTGACGGCGCGGGCGGACGCCTCCTCGGCCTGCTTCGTCATCGCGTCGGCCTTCTTGCCTTCGCGTTCGACGACCGCGACGAGTTCCTCGATCTTCGTCGACTCCTGGTCGCGGGCGCGCGCGATGTGCTGGCCGGTCTCCAGGAACCATTCGATGTCGGCGGCCGTGCCCGACATGGCGCGGTTGGCGTACTTCTTCACCTCCGGACCCGCCTGGAAGGTGAGCTTGGCGACCTCGACGCGCATGTCCTCCTGGCGGGCCGTGTACTGACCGTCGGTGAGGAACGTCTCCAACGCGGCCTGGTTGCCCGCGTTCAGGGCGTCGTTCCCGGCTCGGTTCACGGCCTTGCCGCCGGTGGCCATGACGATTCCGGTGGCCACGCGCAGGTCTTCGGCGATGGCGGTCTTGAAGCCGCCCGCGAGGAAGGCGGCGATGGCGGTGTCGCCGCCGTTGAGTGCCGCCTCCGCGTCTCGCCGGGTGCCCTTGCCGCCCCTCGCGAGAGAGGTGCCGATGGCGACGCGGTTGTCCACCGACGTCTCCGCGGGAAGCGTGACGGTGAGGAAGGTCTGGACGTCGGCGTCGGATCCGACCAGCGCCGCTTCCGCGGCCGCGCGAACGCCCTTGCCACCCAGCAGCCAGGCCCTGACGACCTTGGCCCGGGGAGTGTCGGGCAGCTTGAACGGGTCGCCTCCGTCGCCCTCCGGCGGCGGCGTGTCCGCCCACGCCGCAGCGGGGTTGAGAACGAGGCTGGAGGTGGTGACGACAGCCGTGGCGGCCGCGACGGCGGTGAGCACACGCCGCCTGCTCCAATAAATGGTGTCCAAAACAGTCCTTCGGAATCAGCGCCTGACGCTCGACGCACCGGCGGCGGCCTGTCGCCAGACGGGGAATTGCCTTGGCCGAGGCCATGTCCCCCGGCCCGTAAGGAATTCGGGCGGGGACACGACAGATCTGCCTCGTGACCTTATGCGGCGATGAAGGTATTGAACACCCGCGACACGCTGCAAGCGACACGGTTTGAGCCAAGCCGATAACGGGAATTCGGCATTCCGGTTCGGGAGTTCGGATCCTCGTGTTCCG
Organism: Streptomyces sp. NPDC001194; assembly: GCF_042896985.1. Classification (NCBI taxonomy): domain Bacteria; kingdom Bacillati; phylum Actinomycetota; class Actinomycetes; order Kitasatosporales; family Streptomycetaceae; genus Streptomyces; species Streptomyces sp. NPDC001194. The sequence goes on from NZ_JBIAXU010000005.1 coordinate 161,968, forward strand.
TATGGATCGGCCCGGTCATCTCGATGGTGGCGCAAGTCACTCGTGGCGCGCGCGGGTTGTCCCGTCCGGCTCTGGGAAAGTTGTTGGACGGGCATCGGCCCGGTGTGCTTGCGTACACGGGCCGCAGAGTGTTCCGTCTGTATGACGTCTCGTCGTCAAGCCGCTTCTTGCCAGGTTTACGAGACTCCTGACGAACAGTTATGCTGCGACTGGAAGTGGGGGGCTTCCAGCGGGGGACGGGCTCGTCGACGAGCCGTTTCCTGTTGGTCAGATGGTGTCCTTCACCTCCGACGTTGACGCATGTTTCGGGGCTTCCTCGAAACCGACGACTAGGACAGCGATGAAGGCACGTAAGGCAATTGTGCGAACCTTTGGTGCGGCCGCGGGCGCAGGCATCTTGGCGTGGTTCGCGGTAGCGGGCGGCGCGACGGGCGGATCCGCCGTGGACGCCTCCTCCGTGAAGACGATCGCCGACGAAGGCCCTGGTTACGCCATCGAGGACTTCTCCTACCCGAACGCCGACAAGATCCTCGCGGAGCAGCACATCACGCTCAAGCGCGGCGATGGCCACATCCTCCTCGCGGACTGCGCGAGCTCGGCCGACGTGCTCGAGGTCTGGGGGCGGAAGAACGAAAAGGTCTGCTTCAGCGTCACGGGAACCAGCGGCTACCTGACCCTGGAGATTCCCGCGGTCTACTTCATCAAGGGAAACAGCTACAACGCCCAGGTGGACATGTCTGCTGGTGCCGTGGAGAAGTCGTTCGAGGTGAAGAAGAACGACTGGACTCCGGTCGGTGAGAGCGCGGACGAGCAGGGTCGTGACTTCATGCTCATGGAAATCAGGGCTTCCAAGTAATATTCGTACGGCAGCACCTGTTCCGTGCGAAGTCATCTGCTTTGAATTCCTGATGTCTTGCGCACGGGTTCGCTGAATCCGGATCCGATTACCCATTCTCCCGCGAGGCGCAGGAATGCCCGGAGAGAATCGTCCGCCTGTCTTCGTTCGACATCGCCCTGGCGCCGTTCGGCGCCTGCGGGTCGCGGCGAAATGACGGATCGAGTCCGACTGCACGACGGGCCGCCCCTGTGGAATTGCGGCCCGAATCGAGACGGTCGCCTCAATCGGCCATCCTTGTCAGCGCCATCACCAGACACACCGACTCGACGGTCGACATTCAATCGACCGGGGCTCCGGCGCGCTCGAAAACGACCGCCCGCCGGCGCTCTGCTCCGAAGGAGAAGCATGTCTGTACCCCATCTGCGCTCTGCGCGGATGACCGGCCTACTCGTCTCGGCCACCGCGGTCGCCGCGGGCCTCGTCACGGCCGGATCGGCCTCCGCCCTCACCGGGCCCGAGGCCCCCGCCGGCCGGCACGCCGCCGTGGTGAAGCTCAGCATCGGTGACGAGGCGAACAGCCGCTCGTGCACCGGCACGCTGGTCGACCCCCGCTGGGTTCTGACCGCCGCGAGCTGCTTCGCCGCCACCCCCGGTGGGTCGGTCCCGGCCGGGAAGCCCTCGCTGCAGACCGCCGCGGCACTGAGCAACGGTCAGAGCCGCGAGGTCGTCGAGGTCTCCGCGAGCGCCGCCGACCGTGACCTGGTCCTCGCGCGTCTTGCCACTCCCGTGTCCGACATCGCCCCCGTCAAGCGGGCCGGTGCCGTCTCCGCGGTCGGTACGGACCTCACCGCGGTCGGGTTCGGCCGGACGAAGACCGAGTGGGTGCCCGGCAAGCCGCACACCGGTGCGTTCACCCTCGACGCGGCCGGCGCCACGTCGCTGACCATCACGGGCAAGGGCACCGACGCCATCTGCAAGGGTGACACCGGTGGCCCGCTGCTCAATGCCGCGGGCGAACTCGTGGGCGTCAACAGCCGCTCCTGGCAGGGTGGCTGCCTCGGCGTCAACCCCGCCGAGACCCGCACCGGCGCGGTCTCCACCCGGACCGACAACGTCGGTCAGTGGATCGACCAGGTCACCGCTCCGCGTGGCGGCGCGCAGGTGTCCCTGCTCGCCGGTGGCAGCGGAACGATGTGGTCGCAGTCCGGTGACCTCGGCTACGGCGAGTACGGTGCGTCGTGGGGGAAGGTCGACGGTCAGGACGTCACCCGCGTGAGCACCGTGCGGCACGGCGACGCCGTGCGTGCCTACGCCATCGCCGGCGGCCGCGTCTACGGCGAGGACCTTGACCTGGCGACCGGCAAGTGGTCCGGCTGGGGCGAGATTCCCGGTGGTGCCGCCGGCGCGAAGGACATCTCGGCCTCCTTGGTCGGCGACACCGTCCACGTGCTGATCGTCGGTTCCGAGGGCAATCTGTACGCTCAGGCCGCCGACTACAGGGCCGGGCGCTGGAACAACACCTGGGCCGCGGTCGGCGCGACCGGACTCACCCACGTCACCAGCGCGGCTTCGGGCACCACCGTGCGTGTCCAGGCCATCGGCGGCGGCGGCGAGGTCTACGGCCGCGACCTGGACACCCGCACGGGCAGCTGGTCGCAGTGGGGTGCGGTCCCGGGCGGCGCCAAGGGCGCCGTCGACATCGCCTCCAGCGTTGTGGGCAACAACGTCCACGTCCAGATCATCGGCTCCGACGGCGCGATCTGGACGCAGTTCGGCAACTACGACGCCGGCCGCTGGAACGACCAGTGGGCCAAGGCGGGCGGCAGCGGCCTGACGCGCATCAGCAGCATCGCGGACGGCGGCACCGTCGAGCTCTACGCCGTGGGTGCCGAAGGCAGGATCAACAATGCCTCCATGAACACCACGACCGGTTCCTGGAGCGCCTTCAAGCAGCTCCAGGGCGGTCTCGCCGGGGCTTCGGACGTCTCCGCCTCCGTCACTTCCGCCCCCTCGAACGTGACGCTGGCCGCCCCGGCCGGCACCACCCTGTTCAGCCAGAGCGGCAAGCTCGACACCGGTGTGTTCGGAGCCCAGTGGGCCGGCGTCGGCGGCGCCACCGTCAGCCGGATCGTGGGCGTGGACACGGGCAGCACCATCCGCTACGTCGGCGTGGCCGACGGCAAGGTCTTCGACCGCGAGTACGACGTCCGCAACAACAAGTGGGGCAACTGGACCGAGGTTCCCGGCGGCGCGGGCGGCGTCAAGGACGTGGCGGCTGCCATGATCAACAACGTTCTGTACGTACAGGCCATCGGCTCCAGCGGCGACCTGTACACGCAGGTCGGCGACTACAACGCCGGGCGTTGGAACACCTACTGGACGCCGGTGTCCGGCGGGACCGGTCTGACCGACATCGCCAGCGTCAAGGCGGGTCCGTTCGTACGCCTCTACGGCATCAAGAACGGCAAGGTCCAGGGGCGCGACTTCGACAGCCGCAACGGCAGCTGGACCGCCTGGGGTGAACTGCCCGGCGGCATCACCGGTGCCAAGGACATCGCGGTGTCCAACATCGGCAACACCGTCCAGGTCCAGGTCATCGGTTCCGACGGTGCGCTCCACGCGCAGACCGGCGACTACCTCGCCGGAGCCTGGAAGCCCTCCTGGACCAAGATCGGCGGCACGGGTCTGACGCACGTCACGAGCGCCTCCGCCGGCAAGAACGTCCACGTCTACGCCACCGGCGCGGGCGGCAAGGTCCAGAACACCACGCTCGACGCCACGTTGGGCTCCTGGACCGGCTGGCACGAGGTTCCGGGCACGCTCACCAGCCCGACCGACGTCGCCGCCACCACCACCAAGTAGGGGCGGGCGCCGCCGCGCCCACCCTCCCGGAATGACGCAGCGGCGTACGCAGGACGCACTCCTCCGTACGCCGCTCCGCTTCCCACACGCTCGCTCACCCATCCGGATCCCCTCCTGGAGGATGCCTCGCATGTCTCTTCTCCGTACGCGCCCGGCGCGGATGACCGGTCTTCTGGCGACTGCCACCGCGGTCGCCGCCGGCCTCGCCGGCACCGTCCCGGCCCACGCCCTCACCGGGCCCGAGGCCGCCGCCGGCCAGCACCCCGCCGTCGTGAAGCTCAGCATCGGTGACGAGGCGAACAGCCGTTCCTGCACCGGCACGCTCGTGGACGAGTGGTGGATCGCCACCGCCGCCAGCTGCTTCGCGGCCACCCCGGGCCAGCAGGTTCCGGCCGGAAAGCCCGCGCTGAAGGCCACCGTCGCCCTCGCCGGTGGTGAGACCCGCGAGGTCACCGAGCTCGCTCCCCGCTCCGACCGCGACCTGGTGCTGGCCCGCCTCACCCTGCCGGCCAGGGGCGCGGCCACGGCCAAGATCTCCGCCACGGCTCCCGCGGTCGGTACGGACCTCACCGCGGTCGGGTTCGGCCGGACGAAGACCGAGTGGGTGCCCGGCAAGCCGCACACCGGTACGTTCACCCTCGACGCGGCCGGCGCCACGTCGCTGACCATCACGGGCAAGGGCACCGACGCCATCTGCAAGGGCGACACCGGTGGCCCGCTGCTCAATGCCGCGGGCGAACTCGTGGGCGTCAACAGCCGCTCCTGGCAGGGTGGCTGCCTCGGCGCCAACCCCGCCGAGACCCGCACCGGCGCGGTCTCCACCCGCACCGGCGACCTCGCGGCCTGGATCGCCGAGACCGTCAAGCCGCGGCGCTCCGCCGCCGCGAACGAGGCCGGAGCGGGCGAGCGGATCCGGTGGGCGGACTTCGACGGTGACGGCAAGCCCGACTACATCAACGTCGCCGACAGCGGCGCGGTCTCCGTCTGGCTCAACCGGGGCGGCAACCCGGCCGGTGCCAACGGCTGGCAGCCCCTGGGACAGGTGGCGACCGGCCTCACGAACGACCGCAACCGGGTCCGCTTCGCCGATTTCGACGGCGACGGCAAGGCCGACTACTTCCTGATCAACACGGACGGTTCCGTCGAGGTCTACCTCAACCAGGGCGGCGACCCGGGCAACGGCTGGAAGCACCTGGGCAAGGTGGCCGTCGGCACCACCAACGACCCCACCAAGGTCCGCTTCGCCGACTGGGACGGCGACGGCCGCTCCGACTACCTGGTCTTCACCGACGCCGGCGAGGTGTACGCCTACCTCAACCGGGGCGGCGACCAGTCCGGCAAGGGATGGCCCGCGGTGGGCAAGGTCGCGTCCGGCGTGACCGGCGAGCGCAGCCGCATCCGGTTCGCCGACAACGACGGTGACGGCAAGGCCGACTACTACTTCGTCAAGCCCGACGGCAAGGTCGACCTCTACATCAACCGTGGAGGCGACGTCGTCCCCAACACCGGCTGGCTCACCGTCGGTCAGATCGCGACCGGCCTGACCACCGACCACACCAAGGTCCAGTTCGTCGACTTCAACGCCGACACCCACGCGGACTACGTCCTCGCCGGCCCCGGCAACAGCGCCACCGTCTTCGCCTGGAACGGCGGCGACAAGGGCAACGGCTGGACCGACCTCGGCAAGGTCGCGAGCGGTACCTGACCCGGACCGGGCCACCGGTACGCCGGGAGCCCGCCGTACGGCCCCACGTGACCGACCGCCTCCGGTACCTCCCCGCAGGGAAGGACCGGAGGCGGTCGTCCGTTGCGCCGCCCCTTCTCTCTCCGGCGAGGCCCTCCCGCAGTTCGAAGCCCCGCCGTCCGTCACCCGCGAAAGCGACACCAGCGATGAAACGCACCGCATCCGCGGCCTCCGCCCTGGCCATCGGCGCCGCCGCCGCACTCGGCCTGGGCTGCACGCAGGCCGCAGCGGCACCGCAGCCCGCCCCCGCACTGCTGCGGATCATGCCGCTCGGCGACTCGATCACCGCCGGCGCCGGCAGCAACGGCGAGACCGGCTACCGCGCGCCCCTGTGGAACCTGATCTCCACGCAGAACCGGTACACGCCCGACTTCGTCGGGTCCGGGTCGTTCGGCGGAGGCGGCGATCCCGACAACGAGGGCCACAGCGGCTACACGATCGGGAACGTCCGGGACGGAATCGACCGCTGGCAGGCCGCCGCGAACCCCGATGCCGTACTGCTCCACCTCGGCATCAACGACCTCAACACCCACCGGGCAGATCCGCACGCCGCGGCTGCCGAGCTGGCCTCGCTCATCGATCGCATCCAGGCCAACAAGCCCGGTACCGCGGTCGTCGTGCAGGGGCTGCTTGCGGACACCCGCGGCCAGTACGACCGTGTCAACACCTTCAACGCGGACCTGCGGACGGCCGTCTCCGCCCGTGCCGCGGCCGGGGTGCACGTACGGTACGTCGAGTCCCCGCGCCTGGACGGGCCGTCCGAGCTCCCCGACGGGCTCCACCCCAACGAGGCCGGATACCGGAAGATGGCCGCCGCGTACCGCGAGGGCCTCGAGCAGGCCGTCACCGACGGCTGGACCCGGCGCCCCGCCGTACCGCGGGCGGGAACCGAATCGGGCGGCACCGGGAGCATCCGCTGGGCCGACTTCGACGGCGACGGACGCGCCGACCGGCTCACCATCGGCGAGAGCGGCGAGGTCCGGGCCACGCTGAACCGCGGCGGCGAGGGCGTGGGGACGTGGCAGGACATCGGCCGCATCGCCACGGGCGTCACCACCGACCGCACCCGGGTACGTTTCGCCGACTTCGACGGCGACGGGCGGGCCGACTACCTGTACATCGCCCCGAACGGCAATGTGACCGCCTACCTCAATCAGGGAGGCGATGTCGGCGGCCCGGACGGCTGGAAGCACATCGGCCGGATCGCGTGGGGCACGACCACCGCACACGAGCAGGTCCGCTTCGCCGACCAGGACGGCGACGGACGTGCCGACTACTGGGTCATCGCGGACAACGGATCGGTCAACGTCCACCTCAACCGCGGCGGCGACCCGTCCGGAGCGGGCGGTTGGGCCGATCTCGGCCAGATCGCCACCGGAACGACGACCGACCGCACACGCGTACGTCTGGCCGACTTCGACGGCGACGGCCGCGCCGACTACTGGACCGTCAATCCCGGCGGCAGCGTGACGACCTACCTCAACCGCGGCGGTGACCGCCACGGGGGCTGGAAGCCGCTCGGTCAGACCGCCACGGGAGTGACACCCGACCACTCCCGGGTCCAGCTCGCCGACCTCACCGGCGACACCCATGCCGACTACCTCTTGCAGCAACCCGACGGCACCACCGTCTACGCCTTCAACGGCGGCGATCCGGGGGCCGGGGGCTGGACCGACCTCGGCGGCGTCCCCAGCGGCTCATGACCGGGCCGCGTCTGCCGCAGGCGCAGGGAACCGACCGGACCCGCCGAGCGCGGGCAGTGACGAAGACGAGGTGTCACCACGTATGTTGCGCAAGATGATCACACTGACGGCCGCCACGGCCGTCGGCGTCAGCGGCCTCGTCGGGGCGAGCGCAGCCCCTGCGGCAGCCGCCCCGAATCCGGCTCCGCCCGTCCTTCGCGTCATGCCACTGGGCGACTCGATCACCGACGGGTACCAGGGTTCGACCGGCCTCGGCTACCGCCTGCCGCTCTGGCAGAAGAGCTTGACCCACGCCCGCTTCCGGGTCGACTTCGTCGGGTCGCGCCAGGCCGGCCCGAACGGCGACTCCGACAACGAGGCGCACGGCGCCACCATGATCAACGACATCCGGGCCGGCGCCCCGGGATGGGTGCGGGCCGCCGAGCCGGACGTGGTCCTGCTCCACGAAGGCGTCAACGACCTCGACCGCGGGACGGACAAGGCCAACGCCCCCGCACGGCTCGCGGCGCTCACCGATGAGATCCTCGCCGCACGGCCCGGTGTCACGGTCGTGGTGATGGGCCTCATACCGACCTCGAACGTCCCGGGGGTTCCCGCCTTCAACCGTGAGGTGAAGAACTGGGCTTCGGCCAAGGCCGGAGCCGGGGCGAAGGTGCGGTACGTCGACGCGCCCGCGCTGAGTCCCGGTGAAATGGCCGACAGCCTGCACCCGCGGGACGCCGGCTACGCCAAGATGGGCGCGGCCTTCTTCGAGGGCCTGGACAAGGCCGTCACCGACGGCGTCGCCGCCCGAACGCACCTGGGCAGGGCGGGCACGGAATCCGGCGGGACCGGTCCGGTGCGCTGGGCGGACTGGGACGGCGACGGCCGGGCCGACCGGATCGTCGTCGAGGACAGCGGCGTGGTCCGCGTCCTGCTCAACCGCGGCGGCGACGGCCGCGGAGGCTGGTCGGACCTCGGGCAGATCGCCACCGGCCTCACCACGGACCGCAAGCGGGTCCGGTTCGCCGACTGGGACGGCGACGGCCGGGCGGACTACATCCTGATCTCCGAGACCGGCAGCGTGTCCGTGTACCTCAACCGGGGCGGCGACGGCCACGGCGGCTGGGAACTCGCCGACTCGGTGGCGAGCGGACTGACCCGGGACGCCGACCAGGTCCGCTTCGTCGACTTCGACGGCGACGGCCGCACCGACTACGCCCTGGTGCGCCCCGACGGTCCCGTCACCGTCTTCCTCAACAAGGGGGGCGACGGGCACGGCGGCTGGCAGGACCGCGGCACGATCGCCACCGGCACGACCAAGGACCCGTCTCGCGTGAGGTGGACGGACTTCGACGGAGACGGGTACGCGGACTACACCGTGCTCGCGGAGAGCGGAGCCGTGACGACGTACCTCAACCGCGGCGGCGACGGCCACGGCGGCTGGTCCGTTCCCGCGGGACCGGTGTCGGCCGGCGAGACGACCGACCAGCGGATGGTCGCGTTCGCCGACTACGACGGGGACGGCCACAGCGACTGCATCCTGACCGCCGCGGACGGCTCCGTCCGCGTCCTGCTGTGGAACGGCGGCGACCGGGCCGGCGGCTGGACCGACCTCGGCCCGGTGTCGGCAGGAGCGTGACGCCGAGGTCCTCCGGCTCTGCGCGAGCCGGAGGACCTCGGCGTCTGGACCGATGCCGGGAATCAGGCAGCGACGAGCTCCTGCTCGCGGTCCGGCGCATCGACCTTGGGCCTCTTGTTCGGCAGCGAGAGCCGGAAGACCTTGCGCCACGCGGAGAACACCTGCTTGGGCAGCGGCCCGGTGACGTACTCCAGCTCGTACTTCTCGAACAGCGCGCGCACCTTCACCGCGACCTCTGCGTACCGGTTGCTCGGCAGGTCCGGGAACAGGTGGTGCTCGATCTGGTGCGACAGGTTGCCGGTCATGAAATGCATGGCCCTGCTGCCGCTGATGTTCGCCGAGCCCATCATCTGGCGCAGGTACCACTGGCCGCGCGTCTCGCCCTTGATCGACCGGCGCTCGAAGACCTGCACGCCCTCGGGGAAGTGCCCGCACATGATCACCGAGTGGGACCAGATGTTGCGGACCAGGTTCGCGGTGAACGTGGCGGCGAGCGTGGTGAGGAACGACGGGCCCGACAGCAGCGGGTGGATCACGTAGTCCTTGAGCACCTGCTTGCGGATCTTGCGGCCCACGGCACCGGCCCGTGCGCGGAACTCCGGGTCCTTGCGGCGGCGCTTGTGCAGGTTCTTGCCGAGCTCCAGGTCGTACGCCGCGATGCCGTACTCGAAGAAGCAGGCGTTGATGAAGTTCCACAAAGGCTGGCCGAGGTGGAACGGGTGCCACTTCTGGTCCTCGTCGACGCGCATGATGCCGTAGCCGAGGTCGTTGTCCTTGCCGATCACGTTGGTGTACGTGTGGTGCAGCTCGTTGTGCGAATGCTTCCACTGATCGGACGGCGAGACGTGGTCCCACTCCCAGGTGGTGGAATGGATCTTCGGGTCCCGCATCCAGTCCCACTGGCCGTGCAGGATGTTGTGGCCGATCTCCATGTTGTCCATGATCTTCGCCACGGACAGCCCGGCGGTGCCGATCAGCCAAGCGGGCGGGAAGAACGAGAACAGCAGCACGCCCCTGCTGACCAGCTCGAGCTTGCGCTGCGCCGAGATGACCTTCCGGATGTAGGCGGCGTCCTTCTCGCCCCGGCTGGCGATCACCTCATCGCGGATCGCGTCCAGCTCGCGGCCGAGCTCCTCGATCTGCTCCGCGGTCAGGTGGGCGGTGGGGTCGATGGCGGTCAAGGTGCTCCTACCGTTCGATGTCGCAGGGGCCCGCCGCGGCGGACACGCAGGTCTGGATGAGGACGCCCGGCTCGGCCTCGGTGATCTCGCCGGTGCGCAGGTCGCGGACGGCGCCCGTCTTGAGCGGCGTGACGCAGCCGAAGCAGATGCCCATGCGGCACCCGGACGGCATGAGCACACCGGCCTCCTCGCCGACGTCCAGCAACGGCGTGGCGCCGTCCGCGTTGACGGTCTTGCCGGTGGCGCTGAACGTGACCTCGCCGCCGTCACCGGCGACGACGACGCCGGCGCGGAAGCGTTCGGTGTGCAGCCGCTCTTCGACGCCGTGTTCGCTCCAGAACCCTTCGGCGGCGTCGAGCAGGCCCGCGGGCCCGCAGGCCCAGGTCTCGCGCTCGGCCCAGTCGGGTACCAGTTCGTCGAGACGGGCCATGTCGAGCACGCCGTCCGTGTCGGTGTGCACCTCGGTGAGCCGCAGCTTCTTGTCCGCGACCAGGCCGTGCAGTTCGTCGCGGAAGATCACGTCTTGCGGCCGTGGCGCGCAGTGGACCATGACGGCGTCGTCGAACTCGATGTCACGCAGCATGCCCATCACCGGCGTGATGCCGCTGCCGGCCGTCAGGTAGAGCACCTTGGCGGGCTTGGCCTTCGGCAGTACGAAGTCACCGGTCGGCTGGTCGAGCTGGACCAGAGTGCCCGGCTTCGCACTGCGGACCAGGTGGTTGCTGACCTTGCCGTCCGGGATCGCCTTCACGGTGATCGTGACGCGGCCGTCCCGGCGGTTCGTCGGCGAGGTGAGGGAGTAGGCGCGCCACAGGCGCCTCCCGTCGACGTCGACCCCGATCCGTACGTACTGACCGGCCGTGTGACCGCGCCAGCCCCTTCCCGGCCTGATCACGATGGTCGCGGCGTCACCCGTCTCGGGGTGCACGGCCTCGATGCGCCCACGCAGGTCGGCGCCCGCACGCAGCGGGCTGACCAGGTCGAGGTAGTCCGACGGCAGCAGCGGCGTCGTGATCATCTCCAGCAGTTTCCACGCCCTACTGCGGAGGGCTGCACTCGTCATGACCCCAGCTTGATGCGCCTGAAGGCGTAAAGTCCTGACCGTAAGACGTAAATTTGGCCGGCCGAATTGTTCGCAGGGAATAAAACATGAGCCATCCAATCCGGAGGGTCACCGAACTGGCCCTGGATCGGACAACCGTCACCGCACTTCGGGCCGCGCTGAAGACCACCGCCGACGAGGTCGTCGAGGCGATCATCGACGAGGTCCCTCCCTACGCCAACGCCCTTTCGGGCCGCATGGGCGTCACCATCCGCCGGGCCGTCCGCACCGCCCTGGGGCACTACCTGGACCTCGCGAGCGGGAACGCCACGGGCGGCGACGCCGGTGACGCGGCCTACGAGCTGGGCCGCGGCGAGGTGCGCGACGGGCGTTCGATGGACGCCCTGCTCAGCGCCTACCGCGTCGGCGCCCGCGTGGCCTGGCGATGCCTGGCAGCGGGTGCCGTACCCGCAGGTCTGCCCGCCGCCGAGGTCGCCAAGTTCGCCGAGCTGACCTTCGCCTACATCGACGAGCTCTCCGCCGCGAGCGCCGCGGGCCACGCCGACGAACTGGCCGCCCGGGGCCGTGACCAGGAGCGCCACCTGGAACACCTGGCCCGCGACCTCCTCGCCGGCGCGAGCCCGGACGTACTGCTGGCCTCCGTTCAACGGGCCGGGTGGCAGCCTCCGGTTTCGCTGACCGCCGTCCTGCTGCCCGCCGCCCACGCCCGGCCTGCCTACCGCGCGCTCGACCCGGGCACCCTCGTCCTCGACGATCTGCCGGACGCCTTCGGTGTGCTGCTCGTCCCCGATGCAGACCGGCCGCATCTCTTGCGGCAGCTGACCGACCGCGCCGCCGTGGTCGGCCCGGCCCGGCCGTGGACTCGCGCATCCGCCTCGTACGCGCGAGCCGCACGCGCGCGCTCCCTCTCCTGCGACATCCGCGACACCGAGGACCACCTGCCCGAGCTGGTGCTGAGCGCCGACGCGGAGGCGTTCGCAGACCTGCGGGCCCGAGCCCTCGCACCGCTCGCGACCTTGTCCGTCGCGACCGCACGGCGGCTGGAGGAGACGTTGCGGGCGTGGCTGCTGCACCAAGGCAGGCGGGACGAGGTGGCGGCGGCGTTGTTCGTCCATCCCCAGACCGTCCGGTACCGGATGTCGCAGCTCCGGGAGCTGTTCCCGGATCTCGCACTGCCGCACCGGGTCCTCGAGCTGACGCTGGCGGTCGGTCTTCGGGCCGGCTGACGCGTACTCCGGCCGTCCGCGGCCGACTTCGGAAGACCGCGTCGGCGCCTGACGGGCGAAAGCCCCGGGTCAGGCGCCGACATTCGTACCCCTAGAAGAAGCCGAGCTTCTTGGGGGAGTAGCTGACCAGGAGGTTCTTGGTCTGCTGGTGGTACAGCAGTTGGAATAGGGCTGACCAGGCAAAACGGTGGTTCGGGATGTCCATCCCGGCAGTATGGTCCGAGAATGGACCGGATCTTGGTCCCGGCCGACCAGACACGGGTTGCTCATCCGGAGGGCCAAGCTGCCGGGCTGGCGACGTCGTTGCAGTGCAGGATGCGGTGGGCGGTTGAGGGGGTGATCCCGGTCGGGGCGGTCACCCGCAGGGATCGATCAGGCAGCCGGTTGGCATGTCTGGTAGCGGCGCGTGGGCCGCGCGCCGCGAGTGTGTGGAGAGCCTGCTGGGGCTGGGGCTGGGGCTGGGGCTGGGGCTGGGGCCGGCCCGGGACGCGTACGGTCGGCGTCGGGTAGCGCTCGTTCCTCGCCCGGCTGCACCAACTCGGTGATCGGCACCGCCAACACGGTCACCGCCTTCTTCCCCGCCCGTGCGCAGCGCCTCTCCTTTCCGCAGTGGGATGCTGTCGCCGGACGCCTGGCGCGCCGGCCCTCCGAGGTGACGGAGGGCCGGGCCCAGGTCAGTTGTCCATGCCGAAGTAGCGGCTGAGGTAGTCGATGATCTCCGTGGAGTGGGGGAGGAGCTCGGGCAGCTGGGCGGCCAGGGCCGCGCGGGTGGCGGTGGCGAGGGCGGCGGTGCTGGTGGCGGCGGGGCGGACGTACGGTTCCAGGCGCTTGATCAGCTCGTAGTTGCTGTCGATGTTCTCGGCGCGCATCGCCTTCTCCAGCGGCGGCGCCCCGGGCGGCGGGACGGGTGCGAGCACCCGGCTGACGTAGGTGACGCGGTGCAGGATCCGCCAGCACGGGGGCTTGGCGGAGTTCTGGCGGGTCTGCCGCAGTGCGGCGGCGTCGGGGGCGTCGCTGCCCGACAGCCAGGTGGGGTCGACGACCTTGTGGTAGAAGTCGTCGAAGTTGGCGCTGTTCTCGCCGAGGTAGAAGGTGAGGAAGCGGTAGGCGTCGACCTTGCCCGGCACCAGGACGGGCTTGCCCGCCGTGTCGTAGACGGGCTTTCCGTCCTTGTCGCGGCGCTGCAGGTCGCCCGGGGGTGCGCACTGGACGTCGAGGCCGAAGGAACGGGAGGCGTCCTTGCCCTTGGCCCGGGTGACGCTGAAACCGCCTCCCACGGAGGCCTCGAGCTGGCCGTAGAAGTTCACACCTTTGAAGCCGAAGTTGCCCCCGTAGGTGCCGCCGATACTGCCGCTGAGCGCGTAGGAGCCGGAGGTGGTCTCGCTGACGGCGTCGGTGGCCTCGGTGGTCTCGGCGAAGAAGCCGCCCTGGGCCGTCCAGACGTAGGTGTTGACCAGGTCCCGGTGCGAGAAGCCGGTGGCGGCGGCGCTGCCGGCGGTGCTGCGCCCGGTCTCCTGCTGCTCGACGGACATGCCCATCGAGCGCAGGAGCGCGTTGGCCTGTCCCTGGGTCGGGTCCGGGCGGTGGGTCTCGGTCGAGACCGATTCGTAGAAGGCGTGCAGCCGCTGCTGGTCGCGGGTGATCCGGCGCTTGAGCGCGTAGGCGTCCCGCGGCTTGAAGTAGCTGTACTCGCCGTAGCCGGTGGCGGTGGGGTAGTCGGGGTCGGTGACCTTGCCGCGGTCGTCGAAGCCGACCGCGCCGTCCAGGGTGCCCTGCTTGGTGTAGCGGGGGTTGATCGGGAAGTGGATGAGGTTCCAGTCCGGCGGGATGTCCGGGTTGGGCAGCATCCGGTAGGCGACCAGGGCGCCGGTGTGCGCCAGGCGCAGCGCGAAGACGTCGGCGGTCTGGGACTGCACGAGCGCCATGCCGGTGTTGGCGGGCACGTACCGGCGGCCGACGGCGGAGTTCAGCACCTTGGCGGCGTCCTCGGTGTAGCCGGTCAGGGCCAGCTTGGCCTTGCGGGCGGTGTTGGCGCCCTGGCTGACCTTGGTGTCCTCGCTCCAGGTGTTGGAGAACTCCAGGCGGCCCGTCAGGCCGACCTTCAACTGGGCGTCGGCGAGCGGGGACGCGATGCCGAAGCCGGCCGGAGCAGTGATCGAGAGGACGCTGGCATCGGTCTCGAAGCCCACCGCGAAGCCGAAGGCGGCGTTGACGCTGCGGGTCTTGCTGGAGGACAGGCTCCGCACCACCTGGTTGGCCTCGGCGAACTCCACCGAGGAGGCGGCGGCGTAGCCGTCGGCCTTGTCTGTGAGGTTCTCCGAGGGCACCGGCGGGGCGCCCTCGATGTAGCCCATGAGTTGCGGGTCGAACTGGGCCTGGCCGACCCACTCGGTGGTCAGGTCGCCCACCTTGTAGCCGGTGACCAGGTGCCAGCGGCCGTCGCGGACGAAGCCGTAGCAGCGCTTGAGCACACCGAGCGTCTCGCCCTTCGCGTCGTACTGGAGGTCGGCGTACTCGGTGGCGCCGGGGGCGCCGGCGATGGTGTCGTGGAAGGGAGTGCGGACGTCGGCGAGGGCCGACCGCACCTGGGCGGTGTCCGTGGACACGGGGGCGGTGGAGAGCAGGACGCGGGGCCGCTTCGCGGAGAAGGCGAGGTTGTTGCCGCGCAGGCCCTCGTCGCGCACCGAGGTGGTGCCGGGTTCGGTGGAGTCCCGGTCGAAGGGCCAGTAGCCGAGCAGGTCCCGCTTGTTCTCGCGCAGGCGGGTGAACAGGTTGTCGCTGATCTGCTCCCGGGTGCGGACGGTGCGCCAGATCCGCACCTCCTCCAGCGTTCCGGTCAGCAGCTCCGTCGGTTTGGCCCCTTCCAGGCGGGCGCCCAGGGTGAGCTGGGCATCGCCCCAGGAGGCGGTGTCCTGGGCGGTCACGGGGGCCTCGGACAGCGGCTCGCCGTTGCGGTACAGCCGCAGCGGGCTGGCCGTGGGGTCGACGTCGCGGGTCCAGCGGGCGCCCCGCAGCTTGGCCGGGAAGGAGCCGGAGACGTCGACGGTGACGTTCCCGGCGTTCTCGTTGAAGGGCCAGCGGGCCAGCAGCCCCCTCTCACGCGCGGTGACCGGCTGCCCGAGCTGGACGGCCGGCCGTGCGGAGTTCCACAGCCGCACCTCGCACAGGACACCGTGCAGCCCACGGCCGATCTCCAGCTCGCCGGAGTTGGACTGTGCACCAGGGCCGCTGTACAGGTGACTGCCGGCGGCTGCGCCGTCCAGGTAGAAGCGGATGTCCTGCTCGGACTGGATGCTCGCGTTCGCCTGGGCGGCAGCTGAGGTGTCGGGTTTGCGGCGCTGCCGCACCACGGTCACCCGCTGGAAGGCACCGACCGTCACGGGCCGGTCGGAGGTGTGCCGGACGGCCTTGCCGTCGGCCTCGGCGAAGGCGAACTCCACCCGGCCGTCGGCCAGGATGCCCAACTGGTACGGGACGCCGTCCCGGCCGCCGTCGACCACCGTGCCCTTGGCGAGCAGGCCCATCGGGGCGCCGAGCTTGTCGATCCGGACGAACGCCTCGATGGTGAGGTCCTCCAGGACGTCCAGCGAGTTCTGCGGGGCCACCGACAGGCCCGCGCCGCCGTTCAGGCTCAGGGCCCAGGACTGGGTGAAGGTGGCGGCCAGGTGCGCCCACTCGTTGCACGGGAAACGCTCTGCCGAGCGCACCACCCGGTCGCCCACCCGCGCGACCACCTGGTAGCCCTTGATCGGTGAGGGCGGGCTGCTCGGCCCGTCGAAGGTCCAGTGGCCGAGCAGGCCCGGTTCGCGGCCGGAGAGCCGCTGGTGGCGCTCGGAGGAGATCTCGTGCTGGGTGCGGGCCCGGCCGAAGACGCGGACCTCGTCGATCCGGCCGTCGAGGTAGTCGCCGGTGAAGGGGAAGTGGCCCAGGATCAGCGGGCCGTTGCCGGTGTAGGCCCCGTTGGAGGTGCGGCGGGCGACCTCGACGCCGTCCCGGTAGAGGATCTGCTCGCGGGTGGCGTTCTTGTAGACCGCGGCCCAGTGGTGCCACTCCAGGTCCGGGTAGGCCTGGGTGGTCTTCAGGTCGTCGCCGTACAGCGAGAAGTAGAAGGTCTCGTCGGGGTGGACCCACAGGTGCAGGGACTGGTCGACCCGGCCGTCCGTCGCACCGTGGAACAGCAGCGGCTCGACGCGGCCCCGGGACTGGTTGCGCTTGGCCCACAGCTCGATGGTGAAGTCCCGGTTCGCCAGGTCGAGCGAGGGAGTCAGCTGGGCCTTGGTGCCGCCGACGAACTGCCAGGCCGGCAGGGCGGCCGGGGCGAGCGCCAGGGAGTAGCCCGATCCGTCCGTCCTGGCGTGGACGATCCGGCCCCCTCCGGCCTCGGGGTTGACCCAGGCCTCCAGGCTCAGGTCACCGGTCGGGGCGATGTTCTGCTGCTGGCCGGCGGGCAGGGTCAGGTACTGCTCCTTGCCGTCGAACAGGAAGGCCCGGCCGGGCATCTCGGCCCGCCAGCGGCAGCCGCGGCCGGTGATCGTCGCCTTGGCCGTGCCGTTGGGGACGGAGTCGACGCCGCCCGGGGTGAGCCCGATCAGACGGGAGCCGGCGGACAGCAGGACCCCGGCCCGGGTGGACTGCGCCCGGGCCGAGTCGTAGCCGACCAGGCTGACCTTGTCGCCGGGCTTGATCGCGGTGCCCGCCGTCGTGAGGGTGAGCGTCTTGGCGCCGGTGGGGTTGTCGGCCTCCGCGGCGTAGCCGGTGCTGCCGATCACGAGGTGGGCCTTGGCCGGGACCGGCACGGTGGTGGCCCCGGCCAGCTCCACACTTCTGCCCGTCACCCGGGCGACCGCCCCGACCGTCACCGGCCGGCCGGGGCTCCCGGCCAGGGCGGCGGCCATCAGGTCGGCCTTGCGCGGCAGCGACCGCCAGGTCTCGGTGTCCGTCCCGACGGTGATCGTGAGGTCGCAGCGGCCGGGCGCGTCGCCGTCCGCGACCTTGATGGTGGCGCTGTCCAGGGCAACGGCCGGGTCGCGGGCGAGGAAGGTGAGCGTGCCGCCGTCCCCGGCGAGGGTCTGGGCACCGCGGACGACGCCGGTGTCGTAGTACACGGCGAAGAACTGGTTCTCGGCGCCGCGGAAGTACAGCACGACGTTGCCGGTGCCGCTGTCCAGCAGTGCGGGCCGGTCGGTGCCCCGGGCGAATTCGAGCAGGCCGCCGGACAGGCTCAGACCGGTGGAGTCCACCGCCAGCAGCGGCATCGCCACTGTGAGGTCGTCGTCCCCCTGCAGGGCGGTCGACAGGCGGGCCAGCTGGTCCCGGGCGTCCTTGAGTTCGGCCTGCTTGGCGGCCAGCACGAGCTGCAGTTCGGCGACCCGCTGTTGGGCCGTGCGCGCCTCTTGGAGGAGCTGGCGCGCGGCGTCCAGCTTCTCCTTGGCCGCGAGGTACGCCACGTCCACACCTGAGCGCATGGACAGACGCGTCATCTTGAACAGGCCAGAGTCCGCCGTGAGGCATTCGCTCGACTGGACCAGGTGGGGCAACTGGTACGTGGAGGGCGAACCGATCGCGAGCCGGCTGCCGCGGTTGACGATGCGGACGTACTCGCCCTCGGCGATCAGCTGGAACTGTGCGCTGACGTTGCCCGGTTCGCGGACGATCGTGCTCAGCCGGGCGGTATCGGACGTCGAGTTGCCGGTGACGCGCAGGTCCCGGTTGCGCTCGCGGGCGACCAGGAAGTAGCAGGGCCGGCCGTTCTGGCTCTGACCGGTGTCGTCCAACCACCAGGTCGTCCGGGGGCCGTTGGGGGGGACGAACTGCACCCCGGCCTCGTACTCCGAGGTGAGGATGGCGAAGAGCGACTGCGCCAGGTGGCCGCTGGCCAACTGGCGCGGTGTCTTGAGCTCCAGGCTGTAGGTCCAGGAGGTGACCAGGTCCTTCTCGGCGAGGTATCGCCGCTCCAGGTCGTCGAAGCCCGGCTTCAGCCGGTCGACTTCCGCCTGGCACTCGGCCACCCTGCCCGCGGTGCCGGCCAGCCGGGTCATCTCCGACTGAAGGGACGCGACCTCCGGCTCCAGCCGCTTGATCAGCTGCTGCAGGGCGCTGACCTGTTCCGAGTCCTGGCCCTTCGTCGGCCGCTTGAGCACCGCCGGGTCCAGCACGTCCGGCGCCTGAGCCAGCCGGCCGTCGCGGCCGACCGCGAAGTCCAGGCCCGCCAGGCACGGGTTCTGGCCGTACCTGGCGGCGAACGCCAGCAGCACCCGGGCCTGCCGCTTGGCGGGCTTGGGGTCGGGGCGGTACCCGGCGACCACGTTCTCCTGCTGGTGGTACAGCACGGCCGACAGGCCGGACACCACCGAGCGCCCCTTGAGGACGAAGCTGTCGCGCCGCACCCCGGGGTGGTCGCCGACCGGGGCCTCCGAGCCGGTCCACTGCACGCCGCCGCCGAGGGTGCCGTGCAGTGCCCGGTCGGTCTGGTCGTTCGCGGTGCTCCCCGTGCCCTCGTCGAACCGGTAGTAGGCCACCAATCCCGGCTCGTTGCCGATCAGCCGGTAGCTCATGTCCTCGGTGAGCTCGGCGGCAGAACGCACCCGGTCCCAGATCCGGAGCTCGTCGACGTCGCCCTTGAAAAGCTTGTCCGTACCGCCGGAGGAGTCCTTGCCGACCAGGGTGTTCACACCGGTGGCCGGGGTGAACGGCAGCGCCCCGGTGCCGGCCGGCCTGCCGTTGACGTACAGCTTCGCGGTGGTGCCGTCAAAGGTGGCGGCGATGTGGGTGTAGGCGTCCGTCGGCACCGACTCGGTGGACAGCAGCGGCGACGGCGCGCCCCGGTGGGTGAGGCTCACCAGGCCGGCGGCGTCCACCGCCAGCAGGTACTCCCCGCTCCTGGCCAGCACCGGACCGTCGAGGGCAGCCGGTTTGACCCAGGCCTCGATCGAGTACGCCTTGCCGCCGAACCGCAGCGCCGCCGGATCGCCCAGGTCGACATGGGCGTCGGTGCCGTCCAGCCGCAGCGCGGTCTCCGCGCGCCCCTCGGTGCCCGTCACCGATACCAGCTCGCGACCGGTGAAAGGGCAGTTGCCCGGGCTGCGCTCGAACACCGCGTCGCGGTAGAGCGGGTCGGGGCTGGTGTAGAAGCGGGTGCCCCGGGTGTTGAACAGGCCCTGGGTGCCTTGCTCGACGCTGAAGGAGTCGACCCGCCCGGTGGCGTCGTTGTGGGCGAACAGCTGCCAGCGCTGCACGCCGCTGATCGCGGTGGGCACCAGCACGGCGGCGAACCGGCCCTGGGTCAGGTTCCGTACGAAGGACAGCTCCTGGGTCGGCTCGTGGAAGGGGCGGCCCTCCATGTCCTCGGTGCCCAGGCTGTCCTTGGCCGACTCGGGACGGGTGGCGTGCCGACTGCGCTTGTAGCGGACCTCGAGCACCGGCTTGAGCTTGCCGTCCACCAGCAGGAACCGGTCGCACAGCAGGGTGTCGCGCACCAGCGGCACCTTCTTCGTACCGCTGAGCACGTAGTCCGTGCGGGACGCGTTGCCCGAGCAGCCGCCGCCGGTCAGCTTGTACACCGCGTCGGAGTGCGTCTCGCCGACCGACTGCCGTAACACCACCACGTACGTGCCGTCGGAGACCACGTGGAACGGGGCGTCCGCCGTCAGCCGCGCGGTGGTGGACAGGAACGGGTCGGTCTCCTGGGCCGTGGGCCGCTCGTCGACGGCCGCCTCGGCCCCGCCGCGCTTGACCGTCGGCATCGCCGTCGCGCCGACCACTGCGTACCCCACCTCGGCCAGCTCCCGGGGGAAGACCAGCTCGGCCGGGTTGTCGCTCCAGTACGCGGTGTCCGCCTCGCCCTTGGCCGGCGGGCCGGACAGGTCCAACACCGAGTAGACGATCCGGCGGGACGCGTCCATCGCGAACGCGATGGTGGTGCCCTGGTGCCGCGCCATCGTCACGTGCCGGTACGACCGGTCTCCGTAGATCTTGAGCAGGGATTCCTGCGGTGCCACTGCTTCCCCTCCCGCGAGCATGGCCGCTGACCCCGGCCCTCACGGTCCGGAGCGGCGCTGGACGTGCGGATCACTCCTGACGGAGCGTCGGCCATTCTGGCACCCACAGTTACGATTGCGCGGAGGTCGTGGAGCCACTCGGGCGGTACACGGCTTGAACACCGCTCCGGGTGGCCGGACTTCGCCGTCCGGCGACCATTGTCACGGCCGAGGGGTCGCAGGCCCGGCGAAGCCGTCGGGTGGCCGCCCCGCCGTGTCGTTCCGCGTTCCACCCGCCGTCGGCACCCGTTGCGACCGGCGCCTGCTGCCGCCCGAGCGGTAGGCCGAGCGGCTCAACTCGCTCCTGCCGGAGCCGGGAAAACCGGAAACCAGCTACGGCCTTGGTCTTATGGGCGTGCGCGACTGGATCGGGCACACCGGCGAGATTCCCGGCTTCACCGCGACGCTCTTCTACCACCCGGGGCTGGACGCCACTGTGGTGGTGCTGGTCAACAGCGATGTCGCGGCGGGAGGATGCCCGCCTCAGATACCCACCTTGGCGAAGAGCCGCCGCAACGGCCCGTGCGACGTACCGGCGAACCTGATCAGTGCCGCACTCGCGGACGCCCTTGGCAAGCCCATTCCGCCGCCCACCCCCTGAGAACATCCTGCGAGGCGAACGGCGACACCCCTCCGTCCGGCCGTAGCTGGAGGATCGACTTGCGCTGTTCCGCAGGGGCGCCGGCCGGGAATCTGGTCCGTGACTGATCCGGAAGGAAGGGCTGAGTTGACCCCTTGGGTACTCGGTGCAGTGGTTTCACACCGTTCGGTGTCTGACCGCAAGAGAGCTCCCGGAGAGCAATCTGCATTCCAGGAGCTCAACTTCGGGCTCTAGAAGAATCCGAGCTTCTTGGGGGAGTAGCTGACCAAAACGTTCTTGGTCTGCTGGTAGTGCTCCAGCATCATCTTGTGGGTCTCGCGGCCGATCCCCGACTGCTTGTAGCCGCCGAACGCCGCATGGGCCGGGTAGGCGTGGTAGCAGTTCGTCCACACCCGGCCCGCCTGGATCGCGCGGCCCGCGCGGTACGCGGTGTTGATGTCGCGGGTCCAGACGCCCGCGCCCAGCCCGTACGGCGTGTCGTTGGCGATGCGGACGGCGTCGTCGAAGTCCTGGAACGAGGTCACGGACACCACCGGGCCGAAGATCTCCTCCTGGAAGATCCGCATCCGGTTGTCCCCCTCGAAGATGGTCGGCTGGACGTAGAAGCCGCCCGCCAGCTCACCGCCCAAGTCCTGCCGCCGGCCGCCCGTCAGGACCTTCGCGCCCTCCTTCTGCCCGATCTCCACGTACGACAGGACCTTGCGCAGCTGCTCCTCGGAGGCCTGCGCGCCGATCATGGTGTCCGTGTCCAGCGGGTGCCCCGGCACGATCAGTTCGGTACGGGCCACGGCCGCGTCGAGGAAGTCCCCGTACCGGCCCCGCTCGATCAGCGCGCGCGAGGGGCTCGTGCACACCTCGCCCTGGTTCAGGGCGAACATGGTGAACCCCTCCAGCGCCTTGTCGCGCAGGTCGTCGTCGGTGGTCCAGATGTCGTCGAAGAAGAGGTTGGGGCTCTTGCCGCCCAGTTCGAGGGTGACCGGCTTCAGGTGCTCCGCCGCGTACTGCATGATCAGCCGCCCGGTGGAGGTCTCCCCGGTGAACGCGATCTTCGCCACGCGCGGGCTGGACGCCAGCGGCTTGCCCGCCTCCTCGCCGAAGCCGTTGACGATGTTCACCACGCCCGGCGGCAGCAGGTCCGCCACCAGGCCCAGCCAGTAGTGCACCGACGCCGGGGTCTGCTCGGCGGGCTTCAGCACCACCGTGTTCCCCGCGGCCAGCGCAGGGGCCAGCTTCCACACCGCCATCAGGATCGGGAAGTTCCACGGGATGATCTGCCCGACCACGCCCAGCGGCTCGTGGAAGTGGTAGGCGACGGTGTCGTCGTCGAGCTGGCTCAGCGCCCCCTCCTGGGCGCGCAGCGCACCCGCGAAGTAACGGAACTGGTCGATGGCCAGGGGTATGTCGGCGGCGAGGGTCTCGCGGACCGGCTTGCCGTTCTCCCAGGTCTCCGCGACCGCCAGGGCCTCCAGGTTCTGTTCCATCCGGTCCGCGATGCGCAGCAGCAGCGTGGACCGCTCGGCGGCCGGGGTGCGGCCCCAGGCGGGCGCGGCCGCGTGCGCCGCGTCGAGGGCCCGCTCCACGTCCTCCGCCGTGCCGCGCGCGACCTCGGTGAAGGTCCGGCCGTCGACGGGGGAGGGGTTGGCGAAGTAGCCGCCGAGGGCGGGCTCGACGTACTCGCCGCCGATGAAGTGGCCGTAGCGGGACGCGTACGACATGAGCGCGCCTTCGGTACCGGGCGCAGCGTAACGGGCCATGGTGTCCTCCCCTTGCCGGGCGCCGGCCGCCGTCGGACAGCGCTCGGGAGGAGGCTAGGAGCGGACGGGTTGCGGATACGTTGCACGGCGCGGCGGCGCGGCCGGCCCCGTGCGCACGAGGGCGGATGCGGCGCCGAGTTCCCCGTCGAGGTCCCGTACGCGGGCCAGGGCGGCCGGACGTCGCTCCGGCGGCAGCGCTTCGGCCAGCGCCCGCCACGCCGCCCGGTCGTCGGCGCCCCACGGGGTGCACACCCAGTCGGTCAGCAGTCCCGCGTCCGCCCGGGCGATCACCGCGGCCCGCGCCTGGTCCTCGATCCGGCGCCGCAGCCGGACGATGCCCGGCGCGGTCGAGCCGGGGAGCAGCGGGCCCGCGTAGTGGTGGAGGGCCGCCGAGACGGCGCCGGCCGCCAGGTGGCGGGACACGACCGTGAAGTCCGCCTCCAGCGGCGCCGCCGTCCGGTACGGGCGCGAAAGGGGAGCGCGGTCTCCCGACAGCCCGCGCAGACGTGACATCTCGGCGCGCAGGGTCACCGGTGACATCGACTCGTCCTCGTAGAGCTCGATCGCCAGCTCCTCGCCGGACAGGCCCGCCGGGTGGTGCGCGAGCAGCGCCATGATCTCGCTGTGCCGTCTGCCCAGGCGGACCCGCGCACCCCCGCCGACCAGCAGCGCCTCGTCCCGGCCGAGGGCGGCCAGGGTGTCCCCGGCGGCCGGCGGGACCGGGTCCAGCAGCGCCAGCTGTGCCTCCGCGGCGCGGGCCACCGCCTGCACGAAGGCGAGGGAGTGCGGATGGGCCAGGCCGTCCCCGCCGGTGATGTCGACCGCGCCGAGCACCCGGCCGGTCCGGGGATCGCGCACCGGGGCCGCCGCGCAGGTCCAGGGGTGTGCGCGCCGGCTGAAGTGCTCGGCCCCGAAGACCTGGACCGGTTCGCCGACCGCGACCGCCGTGCCGGGTGCGTTGGTGCCCATCGCCGCCTCCGCCCAGCGCGCCCCCGGCACGAAGCCGAGCCCCTCCGCCCGCCGCAGCGTCGCCGACTCGCCCTCCACCCAGAGCAGGCTGCCCCGGGCGTCGCACACCGCCAGCAGATGCGCCCCGTGCGCCGCGAACGCCCCGACGAGGTCCCGGAACACCGGCATCACCCGGGCCAGCGGGTGCTGCGCCCGGTACGACCGCAGATCCGCCTCCGCCAGCTCCACCCGGGGCGTGCACTCCGGGCTGACCCGCGCGCGGGCGCACCGCCGCCAGGACCTCGCGATCACCGCCCGGACCGGGTCCTCGACCCGCCCGTCCCGCGTGAACGCGGTGTGCGCCCGGCGCAGTACGCGCGTGCGCTCGGCGGGATCGGCCCCGCCCGGCAGTGCCACCGACGGATCGTCCATTCACCCTCCCGTGGTGCCGCGGTACCCGGAGCGCCCCCATCGTCGTGCCGGTGGCGGGCGCCGACAAGCGCTGCGTCGGCCATGGCACAGCCGAATCGCCGCCGAGCGGTGTCCGCCCGGTCGCCTTCGGTGTCCGTCCGCGGGGGCCGGGAACGCGCGGTCGCGGCGGCGCGTTGTGGGGGTAGTGGACGACGACAGGTGGAGGTGTCCGCAGATGTCCAAGCGCGGCAAGGTCGCGGTTGCCGGAGTCGCGGCAGCCATCGTGTTGTTCTGGACGGTCGGGTTCTGGGCGGGACTGCTGGTCCTGATCGGTGTGCCGGCCGCCGCCTACCTGCTGCTGGACCCCTCCCAGCGGCGCCGCCTGCGGGGTGTGTCCAGGAAGCAGCTGGGCCGCTGAGCGGGCGGCGCGGGCCGGCGGACGGCGCGGCTCAGTAGTAGTCGCGCATCAGCGCCGTGGCCCACCGGGGCTGGCGCAGTTCGCCGCGCGGGCCGAACTCGGCCATGTACGGCTTGAGGTCCAGGACCGGGGTGCCGTCGACCGCGTCCAGGCCCTCCACGTGCACGTCCAGGCCGTCCACCTTCAGGATCCGGCACCGGGAGACCCCCAGCCGGTTGGGCCTGTTCTTGCCGCGCTGGGCGAAGATGCCGACCAGCGGCCAGTCCGTGTTGCCCCGGGGGTGCCGCGCGCCCGTCTCGATCTTCTCCACCGGGACCCGGTCGAAGTGGTAGACGACCTCCAGGTGCGAGAAGTCCGCCAGCCCGTAGAGGGCCTCCGGGCCGAACCGCCCGGCGTCCAGGCGGATCACCGCCGTCTCCCGCCCCCAGTCGTCGTCGACCGTCTCCGCGCGGCCGCCCACCACCACGGCCACCGGCTCCGATTCCACCAGCACAGCGTCTCCTTCGGTTCGGCCCCGGTCCGGGCCCGGTTCAGGCCGGGCGCACGGCGACGCGGTCCAGCGCCGCGAGCAGCTCCGGCAGTTTCGGCAGGCCGAGATCAAGATCCCCTTCGCGGGGGACGGTGAGCACCTCGCCCGGCTCCTCGTCCAGCAGTACGAAGGCCGCGTCGCCGGTCCGCGCCACCAGCGACCAGCCGGGGCCGTCCACCCGCAGCGTCCGCACGCCCTCGCCCGCGAACGAGGAGCGGACCCGGCCGGGCGGCGGCGGGCTCTGCGCGTACTCCAGGGCCTCCCGGAGCGCCCGAGCGAGCCCGGGGTGCGCCGCGGCGGCCGCGCCGCCGTCCGTCGCGACCCGCTCGCGCCACCCGGTCCACTCCCGGGCGATCTGGTCCGCGCCCATCCGCCGCTGCACCGGCCCCCACACCTCGGCGGACGGCGGTGCCAGCGGCACCCGCCCCGTGCCGTCGGCGCCCTGCTCCGGGTCGTGCGGATCCGGGATGCCCGGCGCCGCCACCGACAGGGCCAGCGGCCAGCCCGCCAGCGAGACCACGATCGACCGCTCGTCGGGTGACAGGTCGTACTCCATGCCGCAGTCCCAGGAGGCGATCGCCATGGCCACGAGCGACACGTCGTCCACGACGACGGTCCAGCGCGCGCCCTCCTCGTCCTGGCCGAGCACCAGCCCGTATCCCCGTGCAGCCGGCTTCACACCCAGCAGCGCGCAGGCCTCCGGGAAATCGTCGCCCAGGATGCTCGGAAACTGCGCGGGGGTCAGCAGCACGGCGGTCAGCACGTAGAGCGCACCGCCCCCCTCCTCGTCCGTCACGTGGCCTCCCGGTCGCTCTCTCGTCGGCGCACCCTAACCAGCGGGTAACCCCCGCGTCGAGAGCCTGCGGCCGGCGATTTCCAAGCCCGCCACCTGCACGTAGAGTTGGCCACCCGCCACAGAAAGGGACACCCGGTGCAGCGTTACGACCGGCTGAGGGAGATCCTCCGGCTCGATCCCGACAAGGACTTCCTGGCCATCTACCGGCTCACCGCCACCTACGAGTTCCCATGGGACTTCACCCGCGCCCTGGAGCTCGCCCTCTTCCGTACGTACGCCGTCCCCAGCATCGGCGGTCTGCTCGCCGAGACCGGCGAGTTCACCGAGCGCCCCCAGAAGCGCTACGACGACACCTCGCTGCTCCTCGACGCCGTCGTGGAGCACGGGTTCGAGAGCGAGACCGCGCGCACCGCGATCCGCCGCGTCAACCAGATGCACCGCGCCTACGACATCACCAACGAGGACATGCGCTACGTCCTGTGCACGTTCGTGGTGATTCCGGCGCGCTGGCTGGACGCCTACGGCTGGCGGCCGCTGACCCACCACGAGCGCCGCGCCAGTGCGAACTACTACGCCGAACTCGGCCGGCACCTGGGCATCACGGACATCCCGGGCTCCTTCGAGGAGTTCGAGGAAACCCTGAACTCCTACGAGGAGGCCCACTTCGGCTGGGACGAGGGCGGCCGCAAGGTCGCCGACTCCACCATCGCCCTGATGGCCTCCTGGTACCCCGCGGCGCTCACCCCCGCCGTGCGCGCGCTCAGCCTCTCCCTCCTCGACGAGCCGCTGCTGTCCGCCTTCCGCTACGAGAGCCCCCGCCCGCAGGTCAAGCGGCTGTTCCGGGGCGCCCTCAAGCTGCGCGGGCGCGCGATCCGCCTGCTGCCGCCGCGCAAGGCCCCCCACTACGCCCGGCAGAACCCGGAGATCAAGGGCTACCCCCACGGCTACGACGTGGGCGAGCTCGGCACGTTTCCGGTGCCCGGCTCGGGGGGATGCCCCGTGCCCCATCCGCGCCGGCCGGCCGGGGCGGAGGCTCAGCCTCCGGCATGATCCGGGGCGCCTCCGCGGGTCCCGGGCCGGGTGCCGACGTACGACGTGTCCGGCACGAGCCGCTGGGGCGAGGGCGGTCAGGGGCGGCGCAGCGCGAGTGCCAGGAAGCGGGCGTCCTCGTCGGCGTACGAGGTCATGTCCCAGCCTGAACCCGCCAGCAGCGGGCCCAGGTTGTGCTCGGCCCGCATGTCGTCCGGCGTCAGCTCGCGGCCCTGCCGCGCCGCCAGTGCCGCCCGCCCGATCGGGTGGAACAGGGCGAGCCGGCCGCCGGGGCGCACGACGCGGGCGAGCTCGCGCAGGTTCGCCTCCGGGTCGGGCAGGTGCGCGACGAGCCCGGCGGCGAACACGGCGTCGAGCACCCCGTCGCGCAGCGGCAGCCGGGCCACGTCCGCCAGCAGCAGCGCGCCCTCGGCGTCGCGCCCGGCCCGCCGTGCGGCGGCCAGCATCTGCGGGGTGAGGTCCGCTCCGAGCACCGTGCCGGCCGGGCCGACGGCGGCGCGCAGCGCCGTCAGCGCGCGCCCGGTCCCACAGCCCGCGTCGAGGACGCGGTCTCCGGGGCGCAGGCCGAATTCGGCCACGGCCGCCTCGAACGCGGGGCCGTCCGACGGGAACTTCCGGTCCCAGTCGGCGGCGCGCGTCCCGAAGAACTCCTGCACGTGCGTGTGGTCTTCGCTCATGTGGACATGATCCCCCATGGGCTCCGCGCGGTGCGTGTGCAAGGTGGCACGTGGCGTGATCGAAGAAGAACGTAGCTCTGTCATATTCCAGCAGTTCCAGCTGCTTTCGAAATGCGCCCCTTGTTCGCGCCCTCACCCGGACTAGCGTCCCGGGGCCATGGGACACCTCGACCACGCGGCCTATGGCTGGCTGACACCCGTACTGTCATACGTGATGGCATCCATCGGCGCCGCCCTCGGGCTGCGCTGCACCGTCCGCGCGCTCGCCGCGACGACCGGCTCCTCCCGCCGCAACTGGCTCCTCACCGCGGCCTCCGCCATCGGCACCGGCATCTGGACGATGCACTTCGTCGCGATGCTCGGCTTCAACGTCACCGGCACCGAGATCCACTACAACGTGCCGCTGACGATCCTCAGCCTGCTCGTCGCCGTGCTCGTCGTCGGCGCCGGGGTGTTCGCCGTCGGCTACGGCCGGGCCCGCGGCCGCGCCCTCGTCCTCGGGGGGCTCACCACCGGTCTCGGCGTCGCCAGCATGCACTACCTCGGCATGGCCGCCCTGCGCCTGCACGGCAGCGTCTCGTACGACCCGCTCACGGTCGCGCTCTCGGTCGCGATCGCCGTCGTCGCGGCCACCGCCGCGCTGTGGGCCGCGCTCAACATCAAGGCACCGGTCGCCGTGGCCGTGGCCTCGCTCGTCATGGGCGCCGCAGTCAGCAGCATGCACTACACCGGGATGCTGGCGGTCGCGGTCCGCGTCGTCCCCTCGGACCAGACCCTGCCCGGCGCCACCGCGATGCAGTTCATCTTCCCGCTCGCCGTCGGGCTCGGCTCGTACCTGTTCATCACCGCCGCGTTCGTCGCGCTCTCCCCGACCGCCGATGAGCGCGCCGCCTCCGCATCGGCCGCCCGGCACCTGGGCGCGCAGGCACCGGCTCCGGCGGGGGCGGCCTCCGCGGTGCCGCCCGCGCCGGCCCGCTGAGCACCCGAGCCGATCCGCCCCGCCCCCCTGCTGGACCGCACCCGGAACGAGGAGCCCATGCGCACACCCCGCAGACGACCGGAAGCAGCTGCGCCGCAGCTGCCGGCGCCCCCGGCGCGCGGCCGCCGGGCCCACGCCGGACCGCCCGCCGAGGAACCGGCGGCGCCGGACGGGCGACGGTCCGGCGGACCCGGCCCGGTGACGACGGCCGGGGCCGCTCCGGCGTCCGGCGGCGGGTCCCGCAGGCCCACGCTGCGCCCCGCCACCGTCCGCGCGAAGATCGTTTCCCTCCTGATGGTCCCGGTCGTCTCCCTCCTCGCCCTCTGGGGCTTCGCGACCGTCAGCACCGCCCAGGAGATCGCCCGGCTCACCCACGCCCAGCGCGTCGACGAGCAGATACGCACCCCCGTCGCGGCGGCCGTGACCGAGCTTCAGGCCGAACGGCGCGCCGCCGTCCGTTACCTGGCCGATCCCGGCTCCGACCAGGGCGCCGCACTGGAACAGCAGACGCGGCGCACCGACGCCGCCGTGCGGCGGCTGCGGCTCGGCGACCGGCACACCGTCGCCGAGTCCGGCGACCACCGCTCCGACGTCGTGGTCCGCGTCGGCGCCTTCGTCGCCGCGGCGGAGGGGCTCGGCGCCACCCGCAAGGAGGTCACCGACCGGCGGGCGACCCAGGACGCGGCGTACGAGACGTACACGCGCGTCGTCGACAGCGCCCTCGCCGTCGACGGTTCCCTCACCGGCGGATCCGAGGCCGAGCTCGGCCCCGAAGCGCGCGTCCTGCTCGAATTCGCCCGTGCCGGGGAACTCCTGTCCCGCGAGGACGCGTCGATCGCCGCGTCCGGCCCGCGCACCGCCGAAACGCTTCGGCGCCTGACCGGCGTCATCGAGACGCGCCGCGCCCTCACCGCGGGCAGCGCCGACGACCTGCCCGCCGCCCAGCAGGCCGCCTGGCAGTCCGTCGCGAAGAGCGCCGCCTACGCCGAACTGACCGCAGCCGAGGACCGGGTGCTCGTCGGAGCGGCAGCCACGGGTGCGGCGCCGGGAGCGGCCGCGGGCACGTCCAAGGACGCGGGCACGTCCAAGGACGCGGGACCGTCCAAGGACGCGGGACCGTCCAAGGACGTGGGCAGGGACGCCGCCACCGGACCGGCCAGGGACGCGGCCCGCGGTGCGCCCGCCGGCTGGGACGCCGCGTACACGAGCATCAGCACCTCGATGCGGGAGATCGCCGCCGCCGCCCATGCCGGAGCCGTCGACCGCACCGACCCCCTCGCCCAGGGCGGCCTCAGCCCCGCCGGAGCCGCCGTACTGCTGGGCCTCGCCGCCGTCGCCGCCTCCCTCGTCATCTCCGTGCGCATCGGCCGCGCCCTCGTCGTGGAACTGGTCTCGCTGCGCAACACCGCGCTGGAGATCGCCCACCGCAAGCTCCCGCACGCCATGGACCGGCTCCGGGCCGGCCAGGACATCGACGTCGAGGCCGAGACCCCGCCCCCGCCCCCGGCCGACGACGAGATCACCCAGGTCGGCGAGGCCCTCGCCACCGTCCACCGGGCGGCCCTCGGGGCCGCCGTGGAGCGCGCCGAGCTCGCCAGCGGCGTGAGCGGCGTCTTCGTCAACCTCGCACGCCGCAGCCAGGTCCTGGTGCACAAGCAGCTCACCCTGCTCGACTCGATGGAACGGCGCTCCGACGACCCCGGCGAACTCGGCGACCTCTTCCGCCTCGACCACCTCACGACGCGGATGCGCCGGCACGCGGAAAGCCTGATCATCCTCTCCGGAGCCGCTCCCGGGCGGGCCTGGCGGATGCCGGTCCCGCTGACGAACGTCGTACGGGCCGCCGTGTCCGAGATCGAGGACTACCCGCGCGTCGAGGTCGGCCGGCTGGCCGAGGCGGCCGTGCTCGGCGGCGCGGTCGCCGACCTCACGCACCTGCTCGCCGAACTCATCGAGAACGCCACCCAGTTCTCCCCGCCCCACACCAAGGTCCGCGTCAGCGGCGAACCCGTCGGCGCCGGATACGTCCTGGAGGTGGAGGACCGCGGGCTCGGCATGGGCCGCGACTCCCTCCACGAGGCCAACCGGCGCATCGAGCAGTCCGAGGCCCTCGACCTCTTCGACAGCGACCGGCTCGGGCTCTTCGTGGTCAGCCGGCTCTCGGCCCGGCACGGTGTGCGGGTGCACCTGCGCACGTCGCCGTACGGCGGCACGACCGCCGTGGTGCTCCTGCCGAACTCCCTGCTCCAGGGCGCGATCGAGACCGGCCCCGGGCCGGCGCCGGACCCGGGCGCGCCCTTCGAGGCCCCCGCCGAACCGGGGGAGCGGGCGCCGCAGCCGCCCGCGATGACCGTCGTACGGGAGGACGCGCGCAGGCCGGCGGTACGGGAGGGCGTGCAGCGGTCGGCGGTACGGGAGGACGCGCGCCGGTCGGCGGTACGGGAGGAGCCCCGCGGCATCCCGGCGCCGGAGCGGACCCCCGTACGGGACGAGGAGCCGCGCCCGGCCCCGGTGGCCTCCCTGCGGCCGCGGGGCCCCGGGGGCGCGGAGACCGCCGAACTGCCGCGCCGCGTACGCCAGGCCAGCCTGGTCCCGCAGCTGCGCGAGGCCCCCGCTCCGAAGGAGCCGGCCGGGACGCGCCCGCCCGAGGGTCCGCCGGGGCTCAGCCCTGAGCAGGCCCGGGACCGGATGGCGTCCTACCGGGCCGGCTGGGTCCGCGGCGCCCAGGAGACCGGCGCCCAGGAGACCGGCACCCACGCAGGCAGCGAAGGAGAAGTGTGATGATCGAGCACCAGAGATTCAACCCCGACGGAATCCGCCGGTCCGGCGAACTGGACTGGCTGCTGGACGATCTGGTGGTCCGGGTCCGCGAGGTCCGGCATGCCGTGGTCCTGTCCAACGACGGCCTGGCGGTGGGCGCGTCCAGCGCGCTGAGCCGGGAGGACGCCGAGCACCTGGCCGCCGTCGCCTCCGGCTTCCACAGTCTCGCGAAGGGCGCGGGCCGGCACTTCCACGCCGGGGGCGTGCGCCAGACGATGGTGGAGATGGAAGAGGGGTTCCTCTTCGTCGCGGCCGCCGGGGACGGCTCCTGCCTGGCCGTGCTGAGCGCGGCGAGCGCCGACATCGGGCTGATCGCGTACGAGATGGCCCGGCTCGTGAAGCGGGTCGGGGAGCACCTCTACACCCCGTCCCGGTTCGCGGCGCGGCCGCCGGCCGCGGGCTGATGGCGGCGGTCCGGTCCGTGAACGGCCAGTGGTACGACGCCGACGCGGGCCCGCTCGTCCGTCCGTACGCGATGACGGGCGGGCGTACGAAGCCGGGACCCCACGGGGTCCGGTTCGACCTGATCGCGCTGGTCGTCGTGGACGGCGAAGGCGCGGACGCGGCGGCCGAGTCGCTGCTCGGCCCCGAACACCGGGCGCTGCTCGGCCTCTGCCGGTCCGTGACCCAGTCGGTGGCGGAGCTCGCCGCGGACGCGGACCTGCCGGTGGGCGTGGTGCGGGTGCTGCTCGGGGACCTGCTGGAGGGCGGCCACGTCAAGGTGAGCCGGCCGGTGCCGCCCGCCCGTCTGCCGGACGAGCGGATTCTGCGTGAAGTCATCGAGGGATTGCGAGCGCTGTGATGGGACAAGACCACGACGGGACCGGCGGACCGGACGTGTTTGCGGATCCGGAGGAGGACGGGGAGCTGGCGGCGCTCTCGCTGAAGATACTCGTGGCGGGGGGCTTCGGTGTCGGCAAGACGACGCTGGTCGGCGCGGTCAGCGAGATCCGGCCGCTGCGGACGGAGGAGCTGCTCAGCGAGGCGGGCGCGCTGGTCGACGACACGGGCGGGGTGGCCCGGAAGACGACGACGACCGTGGCGATGGACTTCGGGCGGATCACCATCCGGTCGGGGCTGTCGCTCTACCTGTTCGGGACGCCGGGGCAGGACCGGTTCTGGTTCCTGTGGGACGAGCTGTCGCAGGGCGCCCTCGGCGCGGTGGTGCTCGCGGACACGCGCCGGCTGGAGGACTGCTTCCCGGCGGTGGACTACTTCGAGCACCGGCGCATCCCGTTCGTGGTGGCCGTCAACTGCTTCACGGACGCGCGGCGGTTCGGGGCGCACGATGTGGCGCGTGCACTGGATCTGGAGTCGGGAACCCCGGTGGTGCTGTGTGACGCGCGGGACAAGGACTCGGGGAAGGAAGTGCTGATCAGGCTGGTCGAGTACGCCGGGCGGGTGCACACCGCCCGGCTGCTGGACTCGGTGGAGCCGCAGGCCGATTCCGTGTGAGGGGGCGGACGGCGGCAGGAGAAGGGGCGGTGCGCGGGTCAGTGGGTGATGCCGTCGACGGAGATCACCTTGTCGACGGGGACGCGGACGAGGAGTTCGCCGGGGACGGCGTTGCGGCGGCCGAAGGCCTCGGCGCGCTCCTCACCCATGTAGCGGGCGGCGATCCGCGTCGCCCAGGGGAGCATCTCCTCCACGTCCTGGCCGATCTCGGCGCGCCCCTGGAGGACGACGTAGGAGTACGGCGGGCGGTCGTCGTCCACGCAGAGCGCGACGCGGCCGTCGCGCAGCAGGTTGCGCCCCTTCACCGTGTCCTTGCCGGTGTTGAACACGAAGGCGTCGCCGTCGAGAACGAACCAGACGGGTGCGACGTGCGGGCTGCCGTCCTCGCGGACGGTGGACAGCTTGCCGGTGCGGGTCCCGTACGAGACGAATGCCCGCCATTCCTCTTGAGTCATCTTCTTCGCCATGGGCACATCCTCCTTGCCCGAAAGGAGCTGGTGGGGAAGGCTTGCGGCACTTACCAAGAGGGGTGGGGCGCGGCCACGCCGGCGGCGTCTACGGGGAGGGGCTCGAAATGGCACTGGACAAGCAACTCGACTGGCTGCTCGATGACCTGACGCGCAGGGTCCAGCAGGTCAGGCACGCGGTGGTGCTCTCCAACGACGGCCTGGTGACGGGCGCGAGCGCGGGGCTGGCCCGGGAGGACGCGGAGCATCTGGCGGCGGTGGCGGCGGGGTTGCAGAGTCTGGCGAAGGGGTCGGGCCGGCATTTCCGGGCGGGCGAGGTGCGCCAGACGATGGTCGAGTA
This sequence comes from Streptomyces sp. NPDC001194, assembly GCF_042896985.1. Taxonomy (NCBI): domain Bacteria; kingdom Bacillati; phylum Actinomycetota; class Actinomycetes; order Kitasatosporales; family Streptomycetaceae; genus Streptomyces; species Streptomyces sp. NPDC001194. The sequence continues at coordinate 195,487 of NZ_JBIAXU010000005.1, forward strand.
CGACGACGGTGCGCTGTTCGTCATGGCGGCGGGCGCGGGGAGTTCGCTGTGCGTGCTCAGCGCCTCCGAAGCCGACATCGGCCAGGTCGCGTACGAGATGACGCTGCTGGTCAACCGGGTGGGTGAGCACTTGGGAGTGGCCGAGCGGCGGATCACGGGGGGCTGAGCCCCCTGGATTTCCGGGGGTTTCGCGGGTTCTGGGGAGTTGTCCACAGGCCTCGCGGGGTGTCGTAGCGCTGAGTTACGGTCTTCACACAGAGTAATCGTCTCGTGTGGGGGAGGACCGTCATGGAGGTCGCGGCGCAGGTCGTGTGGGATGTACGGGGGCCGTCCTCGCCGGTGGTGCGGGTGGCAGGGCCGTCGGCGGTACGGGCGGAGCCGCCGCCGGATGCGGCGGTGGGCGGCGCCCGGGCGGCCGGGGAACTGAGGCTGACCCGGACCGAGTTCGCCCGGGCCGTGCAGCTGGGCATCGTACGGGCCGGGCCGCCGGCGCCGGGAGGGGCCGCGCGGTACACGCGGGCCGAGCTGGAGCGGGTCCGGTCGGCCGAGGGGTTCCCGGACGCGCTGCGGGAGCGGGTCGAGACCGTGGCCGGAGCCGAGGCCGCCGGTGCGGTGCTGGGGATCAGCCCGGGCCGGTTCACCCGGCTGGCGCGGTGCGGGCACGTCACCCCGGTCGGCTATCGGATCAACCGCTACCGGGTGGTGGTGTGGCTCTATCTCGCCGCGGAGCTCAGGGAGTTCGCCGGCCGGGAGGCGGGGATGCTGCGCGGGAGCGCACCCCCGGCCGATCGGGAGCTGCTGGCCGCCAAGGCGGATCTGCGGCCTCGGAAGTGGCGCGGTCGGCATGTGGGGCTGCTGCTGAGACGAACGGCAGACCCCTGGGAGCGGGCCGCGGTGCTGGCCTCCGTCCTCCCGGAGGAGGAGCTGCGGGAGGCCGTGCCCGATCCGGCGGAGCGAACCCTGCTGGCCGCGCTCGCCCCGCCCCCGCCGTACGGGCATCCCCAGATCCCCGCCGCGGCGGCCGTGGCGCTGAGGCTGCTGCGGGCGGAGCCGCCGGACGAGGCCCACTGGTACCGCACCAGCCTGGACTTCGCCCTGACCGGGGCCCGCGGTCAGTCGAAGTCGACGGGGGAGAGCGGGCCGACGTAGACCCAGGCACCGGCCTCCCGGGCGAAGGCGCTGTGCTCGTGCAGGGAACCGGTGTGCCGGCCCTCGCGGTAGTGCGCCCGGAACTCCACCGACCCCTCCGTCTCGAACATCCCGCCGCGCTCGGTGGCGAGGATCTCCAGACGCTCCCAGCGCTGGCCGGGGTCCAGGTCGAGCCGGCCGGGCCGGGTGCTCGGGTGCCAGGAGCGCAGCAGGTAGGCGGTGTCGCCGACGGCGAACGCGCTGAAACGGGAGCGCATCAGCAGCTCGGCGGTGGGCGCCTGCCGGGCACCGGAGTGGAAGCGGCCGCAGCACTCCGGGTAGGCGGCGGGCAGCCCGCAGGGGCAGGGGAGGGCCGGGGTGGGCATCGGGGTGCTCAGCTCTTCGTGGACGGGACGGACTGGCGGAAGGGGGGCTACTGGGGTGACACGGGCGGCTTGGCCGCGTTCTCGGCGTACGGCCGGAAGAGGCCTTCCTGGACCACGGAGACCAGCAGCCTGCCCTCCAGGTCGTAGATGCGGCCCCGGGCCAGTCCCCGGCCGCCGTGCGCGATGGGCGACTCCTGGTCGTACAGGAACCACTCGTCCGCGCGGAACGGCCGGTGGAACCACATGGCGTGGTCGAGCGAGGCCATGTCGAAACCGCGCATGCCCCACAGGGGCTCCACGGGGATGCGCACGGCGTCGAGGAGGGTCATGTCACTGGCGTAGGTGAGGGCGCAGGTGTGCACCAGCGGGTCGTCGCCCAGCGGGCCGACCGCGCGCATCCACACCGCGCTGCGCGGATCGGCGCCCTTGAGCTCCTCGGGAGTCCAGCGGAGCCGGTCCGTGTAGCGGATGTCGAACGGCTGGCGGCGGGCCATCCGCTCCAGCGCCTCGGGCAGCGCGCCCAAGTGCTCGCGGATCTCGTCCGCGACCTTCGGGAGCGTGTCCGGGTGGGGGAAGTCGAGTCGGGGAGGCAGCTGGTGCTCGATGCTGCCCTCCTCCGGATGATGGAAGGAGGCGGTGAGATTGAAGATCGTCTTGCCCTGCTGGACCGCGGTGACGCGGCGGGTGGTGAAGGACCGGCCGTCGCGCACCCGCTCCACCTGGTACACGATCGGCACCCCGGGGATGCCGGGGCGCAGGAAGTACGAGTGCAGCGAGTGGACCGGGCGGTCGCTCTCGGTGGTCCGGCCGGCGGCCACCAGGGCCTGGCCGGCGACCTGCCCGCCGAAGACCCGCTGGAGGGATTCCTGCGGGCTGGCGCCACGGAAGATGTTGACCTCGATCTGCTCCAGGTCGAGCAGATCGACGAGTCTCTCGGCGGGATTCGTCATCAGAGGTTCTCCACTGTCGGGTCCGGCGGTTCCGGCGGGTCCGGGTACGGGGGCGGGTCGGGTCGCTGGCGGGTCAGAGCGCGCCGAGCTCACCGACCGAGGTCAGCCGGATGATCGCACGGCCTTCCTCGTCGGAGGCCGCGAGGTCGACCTCGGCGCTGATGCCCCAGCCATGGTCCCCGTTGGGGTCCGCGAAGGTCTGGCGGACGCGCCACAGCCCGTGCGCCGGGTCCTCCTCGATCTGGAGCAGCTTCGGACCGCGGGCGTCGGGACCCGTGCCCAGGTCGTCGTACTCGTCCCAGTACGCGTCCATGGCCTCGCCCCAGGCGTCGGCGTCCCAGCCGGCCTCGGCGTCCAGCTCGCCCAGCTGGTCGACGTGGTCCAGGGCGGCGAGCTCCACACGGCGGAACATGGCATTGCGGACCAGGACGCGGAAGGCGCGGGCGTTCGCCGTGACCGGCTTGACCTGGTCGGCCTTCTCCTGGGCCTGCTCCGCCGTCTCCACCTCCGGGTTCGCCAGCTGCTCCCATTCGTCGAGCAGACTGGAGTCGACCTGGCGGACGAGCTCGCCCAGCCAGGCGATGAGGTCCTGAAGGTCCTCGGACTTGAGGTCGTCGGGGATGGTGTGGTCCAGCGCCTTGTACGCGCTCGCCAGGTAGCGCAGCACGATGCCCTCGGTGCGGGCGAGTTCGTAGAAGGAGGTGAACTCGGTGAAGGTCATCGCGCGCTCGTACATGTCGCGGATGATCGACTTCGGGGAGACCGGGTGGTCACCGACCCACGGGTGGCTCTTGCGGTACACGTCGTAGGCGTGGAAGAGGAGCTCTTCGAGCGGCTTGGGATAGGTGACGTCCTGGAGACGCTCCATCCGCTCCTCGTACTCGATCCCGTCGGCCTTCATCGCGCCCACGGCGATGCCGCGCTCCTTGTTCTGCTGCGCGGCCAGGATCTGGCGCGGGTCGTCCAGCGTGGACTCGACCACGGAGACCATGTCCAGCGCGTAGGAGGGGGACTCGGGGTCCAGCAGGTCGAAGGAGGCCAGGGCGAAGGTGGACAGCGGCTGGTTGAGCGCGAAGTCCTGCTGGAGGTCGACGGTGAGCCGGATGGTGCGGCCCTCCGCGTCCGGGGTGTCGAGCTTCTCGACCACGCCGCCGTCCAGCAGCGAGCGGTAGATCGCGATCGCCCGGCGGATGTGCCGCAGCTGCGCCTTGCGCGGCTCGTGGTTGTCCTCCAGGAGGTGGCGCATCGCCTTGAAGGCATCGCCCGGGCGGGCGATGACCGACAGCAGCATGATGTTGGTGACCTTGAACCGGGAGGTGAGCGGCTCCGGGTCGGCGGCGATGAGCTTCTCGAAGGTGGTGTCCGACCAGGCGACGAAGCCCTCGGGAGCCTTCTTGCGCACCACCTTGCGGCGCTTCTTCGGGTCGTCGCCCGCCTTCGCGAGGGCCTTCTCGTTCTCGATGACGTGCTCGGGCGCCTGGGCGACCACGTACCCCGCGGTGTCGAAGCCGGCCCGGCCGGCGCGGCCGGCGATCTGGTGGAACTCGCGGGCGCGCAGCGTGCGGACCCGGTTGCCGTCGTACTTGGTGAGCGCGGTGAACAGCACCGTGCGGATGGGGACGTTGACGCCGACCCCGAGGGTGTCGGTACCGCAGATCACCTTCAGCAGTCCGGCCTGCGCCAGCTTCTCGACCAGGCGCCGGTACTTGGGCAGCATGCCCGCGTGGTGGACGCCGATGCCGTGCCGGACGTAGCGGGAGAGGTTCTGGCCGAACTTGGTGGTGAAGCGGAAGTTGCCGATCAGATCGGCGATCTTGTCCTTCTCCTCGCGGGTGCACATGTTGATGCTCATCAGCGACTGCGCCCGCTCGACCGCCTGGGCCTGCGTGAAGTGCACGATGTACACCGGGGCCTGCCGGGTCTCCAGCAGCTCGGTGATGGTGTCGGTGATCGGCGTCGTGACGTACTCGTACGACAGCGGCACGGGCCGGCTCGCGGAGCGCACCACCGAGGTCGGCCGACCGGTGCGCCGGGTCAGGTCCTCCTCGAACCGCTTCACGTCGCCGAGCGTCGCGGACATCAGGACGAACTGCGCCTGCGCGAGCTCCAGCAGCGGGATCTGCCACGCCCAGCCGCGGTCCGGCTCGGCATAGAAGTGGAACTCGTCCATCACGACCTGGCCGATGTCGGCGTACTTGCCGTCACGCAGGGCGATGGAGGCCAGCACCTCGGCGGTGCAGCAGATCACCGGGGCGTCCGCGTTCACGGAGGCGTCGCCGGTCAGCATGCCGACGTTCTCGGTGCCGAACAGCTTGCACAGGTCGAAGAACTTCTCCGACACCAGCGCCTTGATCGGGGCGGTGTAGAAGGTCACCTTGTCCTGGGCGAGGGCGGTGAAGTGCGCGCCCGCCGCGACGAGGCTCTTGCCGGAGCCGGTCGGGGTGGACAAGATCACGTTCGCGCCGGAGACGACCTCGATCAGCGCCTCCTCCTGAGCCGGGTACAGGGTGATGCCCTGATCCTCCGCCCACGAGGAGAAAGCCTCGAAGAGGGCGTCGGGGTCGGCGTTCGGCGGGAGCTGATCAATGAGGGTCACACCCCCCATCTTGCCTGGCTTCCCGCCGGAAGAGGGAACCGGCGGACGGATCGAAGATCACCGCCGGTACGCTGTGCCGTTGACCGGGCCCGAACGAAACCGTCAACAGGGCCCGACCACCACACGACTGGGGCGGGGAACGACCATGATGGGTCCGGCGCACTCACTGTCCGGGGCGGCAGCCTGGCTGGGGGTGGGAGCGGCGGCCGCGGCCGCCGGGCACCCGATGCCCTGGCCGGTCCTCGTCGTCGGAGCGCTCATCTGCGCCGGCGCCGCGCTCGCCCCCGACCTGGACCACAAGTCGGCGACGATCTCGCGCGCCTTCGGCCCGCTCTCCAAGGGCCTGTGCGAGGTGGTCGACAAGATCTCCTACGCGGTCTACAAGGCCACCCGCGCCCCCAAGGACGCCCGCCGGACCGGCGGCCACCGCACCCTGACGCACACCTGGCTGTGGGCCGTCCTGATCGGCGGCGGCTCCTCCGCCCTCGCGGTCACCACCGACCGCTGGGGCGTGCTGGTCCTGCTCTTCGTCCACCTGGTCCTGGCCGTCGAGGGCCTGCTGTGGCGGGCGGCCCGGATGTCCAGCGACGTCCTCGTCTGGCTGCTGGGCGCCACCAGCGCCTGGATCCTGGCCGGCGTCCTGGACCAGCCCGGCAACGGGGCCGGATGGCTGTTCACCGGCCCCGGGCAGGAGTACCTCTGGCTCGGCCTGCCGATCCTGCTCGGCGCCCTGGTCCACGACATCGGCGACGCCCTGACCGTCTCCGGCTGCCCCATCCTGTGGCCCCTCCCCATCGCCGGGAAGCGCTGGTACCCCATCGGCCCGCCCAAGGGCATGCGGTTCCGGGCCGGCAGCTGGGTCGAGCTCAAGGTGCTGATGCCCGTGTTCATGCTGCTCGGCGGCATGGGCGGAGCCTCCGCCCTCGGCTTCATCTAGGCCTGCCCCGGAGTTCCTCCGGCACGGCGAGGGCCCCGGGCCTCCCGCAGGTCAGCGGGGGCCCGGGGCCTCGTACGGCAGGCGGTGCGGGACGGTCAGCCGTGCCAGGAACGCCAGAGCGCCGCGTAGGCGCCGTCCGCCGCGACCAGCTCGTCGTGCGAGCCCAGTTCGCTGATCCGGCCGCCCTCGACCACCGCGATCACGTCCGCGTCGTGTGCGGTGTGCAGCCGGTGGGCGATCGCGATCACCGTACGGCCGTCGAGCACCCGGGCCAGCGAGCGCTCCAGATGCCGTGCGGCCCGCGGGTCCAGCAGCGAGGTGGCCTCGTCCAGCACCAGCGTGTGCGGGTCGGCCAGCACCAGCCGGGCCAGCGCGATCTGCTGCGCCTGCGCCGGCGTCAGCGCCGCACCGCCCGAGCCCACCTCGGTGTCCAGACCGGTCTCCAGAGCGCGGGCCCAGCCGTCCGCGTCCACCGCGCCCAGCGCCGCCCACAGCTCGGCGTCACCGGCCCCGGTGCGGGCCAGCCGCAGGTTGTCCCGCAGCGAGCCCACGAAGACGTGGTGTTCCTGGTTGACCAGCGCCACCTGCTCGCGCACCCGCTCCGCGGGCATCCGCGACAGCTCCGCCCCGCCGAGGGTGACCTCGCCGGTGCGCGGCGCGTAGATGCCGGCCAGCAGCCGGCCCAGCGTGGACTTGCCCGCCCCCGAGGGGCCGACCAGTGCCATCCGGGTGCCCGGCGGCACGGACATGGACACCCGGTGCAGTACGTCCACGCCCTCCCGGTAGCCGAAGCGCACCTCGTCGGCCCGCACGTCACGCCCCACCGGGGCGACGCCCGCGTCGCCCGCGTCCGGCTCGATCTCCCGTACGCCCACCAGGCGGGCGATCGAGACCTGGGCGACCTGAAGCTCGTCGTACCAGCGCAGGATCAGGCCGATCGGGTCGACCATCATCTGCGCCAGCAGCGCGCCGGTGGTCAGCTGGCCCACGGACATCCAGCCCCGCAGCACGCAGTAGCCGCCGATCATCAGCACGGAGCCGAGGATCGTCACGAAGGTGATGTTGATGACGGGGAAGAGGACCGTCCGCAGGTACAGCGTGTACCGCTCCCACGCCGTCCACTCCTTGATCCGCCGCTCCGACAGCGCGATCCGGTCCGGGCCGAGGCGGTGCGCCTCCACGGTGCGCCCCGCGTCCACCGTCTCGGTGAGCACGGCGGAGACCGCCGCGTACCCGGCCGCCTCCGAGCGGTACGCCGACGGCGCCCGCCGGAAGTACCAGCGGCAGCCGACCACCAGCACCGGCAGCGCCACCAGCGCGGCCAGGGCCAGCGGCGGCGCGGTCACCGTGAGCGCTCCGAAGAGCAGCGCGACCCAGACCACGCCGATGGCCAGCTGCGGCACGGCCTCGCGCATCGCGTTGGCCAGCCGGTCGATGTCGGTGGTGATCCTCGACAGCAGGTCACCGGTGCCGGCCCGCTCCAGCACGCCCGGGGGAAGGCCCACGGACCGCACCAGGAAGTCCTCGCGAAGGTCGGCCAGCATCTCCTCGCCGAGCATCGCGCCGCGCAGCCGGACCAGCCGGACGAAGAAGGTCTGGGCGACGAGGGCCAGCGCGAACAGCAGGGCCACGCGCCCCAGATGGAGCTCGCGCGCCCCCGCCGCCAGCTGGTCCACGACCCGGCCCAGCAGGTACGGGCCGACCATGGAGGCCGTCACCGCGGCCGCGTTGACCGTCACCAGCACCACGAAGGCCCGCCGGTGGCGGCGGAACAGGCCGCGCACGTAGCCCCGTACGGTCGCCGGCGTGCCCACGGGCAGCGTGGCGGCCGATGAGGGGGCCGCCGGATCGTATTGCGGCGGCGCCACGCCGATCATGCGGATTCCTCGATCTCTGTCAGTGCCTTTTCCAGCCGGTCTTCTTCCAGCCGGGTCAGTTCGATGCGGGCCACCCGCTGCTCCTCCTCGGTTTCGCGGGTGACGACCGCCCGGTAGAGCGGTTCGCCGTTCAGTAGTTCGCGGTGCGTACCGGTCGCGGCGACCGAGCCCTCGTGGATCAGGACCACCCGGTCGGCGCGGTCCAGGAGCAGCGGCGAGGAGGCCAGTACCACCGTCGTCCGCCCGGCGCGCAGAGCGCTGATCCCGTCCGCGATCCGCGCCTCGGTGTGCGAGTCGACGGCCGAGGTCGGCTCGTCCAGCACCAGCACCTCCGGGTCGGTGGCCAGCGACCGTGCCAGCGCGAGCCGCTGGCGCTGCCCGCCGGAGAGCGACCGGCCGCGCTCGGTGATCCGCGCGTCCATCGGGTCCTCCACCCCGTCCGGCGCCGACTGCAGCAGTGCGTCCAGGACGTCCGCGCACTGGGCGGCGGCCAGCGCCGCCCCGGGCTCGACCGCTCCGGACGCGGGTACCTCGAACAGCTCGCGCAGGGTTCCGGACAGCAGCACCGGGTCCTTGTCCTGTACGAGGACCAGCGTGCGCGCGGTGTCCAGTGCCAGCTCGTCCAGCGCGACCCCGCCGAGCAGCACCGAGACCCGCTCGGAGGCCGGGCCGTCGTCCGCCGGATGCCCGCCGAGGCGCTCGGCGAGCCGGCCCGCCAGGTCCGGGTCCCCGCAGACCACGGCGGTGAACCGGCCCGCCGGGGCCAGCAGTCCCGTCGCGGGGTCGTACAGGTCTCCGCCCGGCGCCGGAGTCCCGGGGATCCGGGCCGGCGCGGTTTCCTGCTCGGGGGCGTCCGTACGCGTCAGCGACAGCACCCGCGCCGCCCGCGCGGCGGAGGGCCGGGAGAAGGAGTACGCCATGGCGATCTCCTCGAAGTGCCGCAGCGGGTAGAGCATCGTGGCCACCGCGCTGAAGGCGGCGACGAGTTCACCGACCGCGAGGCGGCCGTCGAGCACGAGCCCGGAGCCGTACCAGACCACGGTGATCAGCAGGGCGCCCGGGAGCAGCACCTGGATCGCGGAGATCAGCGCCCACATCCGGGCGCTGCGCACGGCGGCCTTGCGGACCTCCTGCGAGGCCTCGCGGTAGCGGCCCAGGAACAGCTCCTCGCCGCCGATGCCGCGCAGTACCCGCAGGCCGGCGACGGTGTCGGAGGCCAGTTCGGTGGCCTTGCCGGCCTTCTCGCGCTGGATGTCGGCGCGCCGGGTGGCGCGCGGCAGCAGCGGCAGCACGGACAGGGCCAGCACGGGGACGCCGATCGCGACGACCACGCCGATCGAGGGCGCGTAGAACAGCAGGCCGACGCAGATGGCGACGACGGAGAAGGCGGCGGCGAGGAAGCGGGAGACCGCCTCGACGAACCAGCCGATCTTCTCCACGTCGCCCGTGGAGACCGCGACCACCTCGCCCGCCGCGACCCGCCGGGTCAGGGCGGAGCCCAGCTCGGCGGTCTTGCGGGCGAGCAGCTGCTGCACCCGCGCGGCGGCGGTGATCCAGTTGGTGACGGCGGTCCGGTGGAGCATCGCGTCGCCGACCGAGATGGCGACGCCGATCAGTGCCAGCAGCGCGCCGACGAGCAGGAGCCGGGTGCCGTCGCGCTGCACGACCGCCTCGACCCCCAGACCCACCGCGTACGGCAGCCCGGCGACGCCGCCGAAGTGCACCAGTCCCCAGCACAGGCTTCTGGCCTGTCCGCCGAGTTGGCCGCGCCCCAGCCACACGAGGAAGCGCGGGCCGGAGCGGGCGTCGGGTACTCCGGGGTCCGGATACGGAAGATCGCTGATCTGCATGACGCCTCATGACTGGTCGAGTGGTTCAAACCGAGCAAGGTTCGCCTTCCGGACCGGTCCCGGGCAATCGATTTTGCGTTGGCCAGGGCCTCACGCGGCGGGATGTGCGGCTCGGGCTGCCGCAAACCGCCAGGTCAACGCCGCGTGCCCGAGGTCAGGGGCGAGTGGCCCACTCCAGTTCCAGCAGCGCCGAGCGGTAACTGCGGCCGGTGGCCCGGTCCATGCCCACCTCGCACATCCGGTTCGCCGACAGATGCGCGTCGAACGCCCGCGAGGTCACCTCCGCCGCCTCGCGCTCCGTCGCGGAGGCCGTCAGCTCGGGATGCAGCATGCCCCGGTCGCCGGCGAAGGCACAGCAGCCCGCGTCCTGCGGGACCACCACCTCCGTCGCGCAGGCCTCGGCCACCGCCCGCAGCTGCGCCACGTCGCCCAAGTGGTGCATGGAGCAGGTGGGATGGAGCACGGCCGAGCCGACCGTGCGCCGGATCTCCAGGTGCGCGAGCAGCTCGTCCGCCGCCCACACGAGGGAGTCGACGACCTTCAGCTCCGCGTGCAGCGCCCGGTTGTCGTCCGTGAGGTAGGGGACCACCTCGTGCGCGATGCCCAGCGTGCACGAGGAGGCGTCGACCACCAGCGGCAGCCGCCCGCCTGCGGTCCAGCCCCAGGCGGCCTCCACGATCCGGTTGGCCATCACCCGGTTCCCGGCCTCGTACCCCTTCGAGTGCCAGATCGTCGCGCAGCAGGTGCCCGCGACGTCGCCGGGGATCCACACCGGCTTCCCGGCCCGCTCCGACACCGCCACCACGGCCTCGGGCAGCGAGGGGCCGTTCCGGCCCCCGGGACCGCCGAAGATCCGGTTCACGCACGCCGGGTAGTACACCGCCGCCGCGCCCACCCGTTCGGTGCGGGGCATCTTCGCCGCGGCGGCGCCGGGGAGCTGCGGCAGCCACTTCGGCACCAGGTCGGGCCGTACGGCCCTGCGCGCGGCCCCGGTGACCGCCTCCAGCAGCCGGTCCCCGACCGTGTCGGGCAGCCGGTCGACCAGCTTGTCGGCGGCGGCCACGGCCAGCCGGGCGGCGCTCTCCACGCCCTTGAACCGCTGCGCGGCGAGCTCGGCGGTCCGCTCCTCGCGCGGGCTGTGCCGGTGGTTGCGGAACTCCCGCATCAGCGCGCCCGTGTCGATGCCGACGGGACAGGCCAGCTTGCAGGTGGAATCCCCCGCGCAGGTGTCCACGGCGTCGTGGCCGTAGGCGTCGAGCAGGCCGTCCAGCACCCGGGATCCCGGCTGCTGGCGCATCATCTCCCGGCGCAGCACGATCCGTTGGCGGGGCGTCGTCGTCAGGTCCCCGCTGGGGCAGGTCGGTTCGCAGAAGCCGCACTCGATGCACGGATCGGCCACGGCCTCGACGCGCGGGATCGTCTTCAGCCCGCGCAGATGGGCCGCCGGATCGCGGTCGAGGAGGATGCGCGGGGCGAGCAGCCCGTCCGGGTCCACGACCCGCTTCGTGCGCCACATCATTTCGGTGGCCTTGGGCCCCCACTCCAGTTCCAGGAAGGGGGCCATGTTGCGGCCGGTGGAGTGCTCGGCCTTCAGCGAGCCGTCGAACCGCTCCACCGTCAGCCGGCAGAACGCGTCCATGAAGGCCGCGTACCGCTCCACGTCGGCGGGCTCGGCCGCGTCGAAGGCGAGCAGGAAGTGCAGGTTGCCGTGGGCCGCGTGGCCGGCGACGGCCGCGTCGAAGCCGTGCTCGGCCTGGAGCGCGAGGAGCGCCTCGCAGGCCTCGGCCAGCCGGGAGGGCGGCACCGCGAAGTCCTCGGTGATCAGGGTGGTGCCGGGGGCGCGGGCTCCGCCGACGGCGGTGACGAAGGCCTTGCGGGCCTTCCAGTACCCGTTGATCGTCTTCGTGTCGCGGGTGAACGCGTTGGTGATCGAGGCCGCCGGGGCGACCAGGTCCAGTCCGGCGAGGACCTCGGCGGCGCGGCGCTCGTACTGCGCGCGTCCCGCCTCGTCCGGGGCGCGGAACTCCACCAGCAGGGCGGTGGTGTCCTTCGGCAGCCCGGCCCAGTCGGCGGGCACGCCCTCGACGCTGACCGAGGCGCGCAGGGTGTTGCCGTCCATGACCTCCACCGCGAGGGCGCCCGCCTCGTTGAACAGCGGTACGGCGGCGGCCGCGGCGGGGAGCGAGGGGAAGAAGAGCAGTGCGCTGGTGAGCTCCCGGTCCAGCGGAACGGTGTCGAAGACGACCTCGGCGATGAAGCCGAGGGTGCCCTCCGAGCCGACCATCAGCCCGCGCAGGATCTCTGCGGGGCCGGCGCCGTCCAGGTACGCGTCGAGGCGGTAGCCGGTGGTGTTCTTGATCTCGTGCTTGGACCGGATCCGCGCGACGAGCTCCGGGTCGGCCTCGATCTCCCGCTTGATCTCCATCAGTCCGCGGCACAGCGCCGGTTCCGCGTGCGCCAGCTGCTCCTCCGCCGACGGGTCGGCGGTGTCCACGACGGTCCCGCCGGGCAGCACGAAGGTGAGGGAGGCCAGGGTGCGGTACGAGTTCCTCGTGGTCCCCGCGGTCATGCCGGACGCGTTGTTGGCGACGACCCCGCCGAGCGTGCAGGCGACGGCGCTCGCCGGATCGGGGCCGAGGACGCGGCCGTGCCGGGCGAGCGCGGCATTGGCCCGGGCCACGGTGGTGCCGGGCCGGATCCGGGCGCGCCGGCCCTCGTCCAGGACCTCGACGCCGGCCCAGTGGCGGCGTACGTCGACCAGGATGTCCTCGCCCTGGGCCTGGCCGTTCAGCGAGGTGCCGGCGGCGCGGAAGACGACCTCGCGGCCGCGGCCGTGCGCGTACGACAGGACGGCGGAGACGTCGTCGATGTCCTCGGCGACCACCACCACCTGCGGAAGGAACCGGTACGGCGAGGCGTCGGAGGCGTAGCGGACCAGGTCGGAGACCTTCCACAGCACCTTGTCGGCGCCCAGCAGCTCCGTCAGCTCGGTGCGCAGCGGCTCCGGCGTGCCGGCGGCCTGGTGGTCGCGGACCCGGTCGGGGGCGGGGCCGGTGACGCCGTGCGGCCGCAGGGCCCCCGGCTTCGGTTCCAGCAGCGGCATGCGCGACCCCTCGACTTACTCGTTCGGCCCAGTCCGCGGAACCCTGTGCCGGTCCCGGAGCGGCCTTCTCAGCAGCTGCCTTCCAGCGGGGCGTCCGTCAGAGCGTTCAGCAGGCCGCCGAGCACCTCGCGCTGTTCGGCGGTCAACGGAGCCAGGATCTCCTCTGCCGCGTCGGTTCGCGCGTTGCGCAGCCGGCGCAGCGTGGCGCGGCCCGTGTCGGTCAGCTCGATCCTTATGACCCGCCGGTTCGCCGGATCGGGCGCGCGGCGCACGCATTCGGCGGCCTCCAGGCCGTCCACCAGCGTGGTCACGGCGCGGGGCACGACTTCCAGGCGGGCGGCGAGGTCCGCCATCCGGGGCGGCCGGTCGCCGTCGTAGTGCGAGACGAGGCGCAGCAGCCGGCTCTGGGCGGGGGTGATGCCGAGCGGTTCCAGATGGTGCTTCTGGATGCGGTGGAGCCGACGGGTCAGCCGCAGCAGCTGCTCGGCGAGCACGCCGTCCGTGCTGTCGGTTTCGGAAGCGGTCCTCATACTGGGAAACAGTACCAGGACCACGTTCATTGTGAGTATAGGTAACAATGAGCTATGCTCATTCGAGTCTCATCAGGTCTTGTACTCAGACAGGTCTCGCCAGAAGGAGGCCCATGCGCCCCGAAGAGCCGAAATGGATCCCATCGAAAGAAGCCCTCGACCCCGACCGGCCCGCCCCCGCGGAGCAGCCGCGTGAGCTGCGCCGGATCGTGGGCCTGTTCCGCCCCTACCGCGGCCGCCTCGCCGTCGTGGGGCTGCTCGTCTGCGCCTCCTCGCTGGTGGCGGTGGCCTCGCCGTTCCTGCTGAGGGAGATCCTGGACGTCGCCATCCCGCAGGGGCGCACCGGGCTGCTCAGCCTGCTCGCGCTCGGCATGATCCTCACCGCGGTCGTCACCAGCGTCTTCGGCGTGCTGCAGACGCTGATCTCCACCACCGTCGGCCAGCGCGTCATGCACGACCTGCGCACCGCCGTCTACGCCCAGCTCCAGCGGATGCCGCTGGCCTTCTTCACCCGCACCCGGACCGGCGAGGTGCAGTCCCGCATAGCCAACGACATCGGCGGCATGCAGGCGACCGTCACCTCCACCGCGACCTCGCTCGTCTCCAACCTGACGGCGGTGATCGCCTCCATCGTCGCGATGCTCGCGCTCGACTGGCGGCTCACCCTCGTCTCGCTGCTCCTGCTGCCCGTGTTCGTGTGGATCAGCCGGCGCGTGGGCCGCGAGCGCAAGAAGATCACCCTGAAGCGGCAGAAGCAGATGGCCGCCATGGCGGCCACGGTCACCGAATCGCTGTCGGTGAGCGGCATCCTGCTCGGTCGCACCATGGGCCGCGCCGACTCGCTGACCAGGTCCTTCTCCGACGAGTCCGAGAAGCTCGTCGATCTCGAGGTGCGCTCCAGCATGGCCGGGCGCTGGCGGATGTCCACCATCGGCATCGTCATGGCCGCCATGCCCGCGCTCATCTACTGGGCAGCGGGCATCGCCCTCCAGTCCGGCGCCCCTTCGCTGTCGGTCGGCACCCTCGTCGCCTTCGTCACGCTCCAGCAGGGCCTCTTCCGGCCCGCCGTGAGCCTGCTGTCGACCGGCGTGCAGATCCAGACCTCGCTCGCCCTGTTCGGCCGCATCTTCGAGTACCTCGATCTGCCGGTGGACATCACCGAGCGCGCGGACGCGGTACGTCTGGACCGGGCCCGGGGCGAGGTCCGGCTGGAGGACGTGCACTTCGCGTACGACGCCAAGAGCGGGCCCACCCTCACGGGGATCGACATCACCGTCCCGGCCGGCGGCTCGCTCGCCGTGGTCGGCCCCACCGGCTCCGGCAAGAGCACCCTGAGCTACCTCGTGCCCCGGCTCTACGACGTCACCGGCGGCCGGGTCGCCCTCGACGGGGTGGACGTCCGCGATCTCGACTTCGACTCGCTCGCCCGCTCCATCGGCGTGGTCTCCCAGGAGACGTACCTCTTCCACGCCTCCGTCGCCGACAACCTCCGCTTCGCCAAGCCGGACGCCACGGACGAGGAGATAGCCGAGGCGGCCCGCGCGGCCCAGATCCACGAGCACATCGAGTCCCTGCCCGACGGGTACGACACCCTGGTCGGCGAGCGCGGCTACCGCTTCTCCGGAGGCGAGAAGCAGCGCCTCGCCATCGCCCGCACGATCCTGCGCGACCCGCCGGTCCTGATCCTCGACGAGGCCACCAGTGCGCTCGACACCCGCACGGAGCATGCCGTGCAGCGGGCCATCGACAACCTCTCCCAGGGCCGCACCACCATCACCATCGCGCACCGTCTCTCCACCGTCCGCGACGCCGACCAGATCGTCGTCCTGGACAAGGGGAGCATCGCCGAGCGCGGTACGCACGAGGAGCTGCTGGAGGCGGACGGCCGGTACGCCGCCCTGGTCCGCCGGGACCGGGAAGCCGCGCTCAAGCCGGAGGTGGTCGTACACCCCGCACCGGTAAAAGTGTGATCGTATGACTGATATCGGGGCGTAATGACGGGAATGTGGCGTTTGGCGGGTTAGCGTGCCCGCATGCGCCATGAGTACCAGCCGCCACGGCGTCGCTCCCGGCTCACCCGCCGGGGCCGTCTGGCGCTCTTCGTCGGCATGCTGCTCGCCATCGGTGTGGCCGCTCTGGTTCCGCTGCTGCGGAGCGGGGGAGCCCCCGAGAAGCCGCGCCGGCTGACCATCCCGGAGGGCTGGCGGACACCCCAGGTGTACGCCGCGATCGACCGCGAGCTGAAGCTCCCCGCCGGGTCCACCAAGGCGGCCGTCCCCACGGCCGGACTGGCCCTGCCCGCGGAGGCGAAGGGCAATCCGGAAGGCTTCCTGTTCCCGGCGACGTACCCCGTGACCTCCAAGTCCACCCCCGCCACCCTGCTCGCCCGCATGGTGGACACGGCGAACCGGAAGCTGGCGACCAAGGCCGTCGCCGACGGCGCCAAGGCGCACGGGATGACCCCGTATCAGACGGCCACGCTCGCCAGCATCATCGAAGCGGAAGCCGAGTCCCGCACCGACCGGGGCAAGGTCGCCCGGGTCGTGCACAACCGGCTGGCGCGCTCGATGCCGCTCCAGATGGACTCCACCATCAACTACGCGCTGAACCGCAGCACGGTGGACACCAAGCTGAGCGAGACGCGGATCGACAGCCCCTTCAACACCTATGAGCGCCAAGGGCTCCCGCCGACCCCGATCGACAGCCCGGGCCTGGAGTCGATGGCCGCGGCCGTCGCGCCGACCCCGGGCGACTGGCTGTTCTTCGTCACCGTGAAGCCGGGGGACACCCGCTTCTCGGCGACGTACGAGGAGCACAGGAAGCACGTCGCCGAGTTCAACCGGATCCGTGCGGGCGCCGGCGCGGGCACGGGGTCGGGTTCGGGAACCAGCGACGCGGCGGCCGGGCACACCCGGGCGGGCTCCCGCGCCGGCTAGGGGTGTCTTTCGGATCGGGGCCGGATCAGCCCGCGGCGGTGGCCGGTTCGAGGGCGGCTTCGGTCCCGTCCGCGCCGTCCGCGCGGGCCGTGGCCGCGGTGCCGCGGGCCAGCAGGCGGCGGATCTCGCGGACCGCCGCGCCTCCGGCGCGGTTGGCGCCGATCGTCGACGCCGACGGGCCGTAGCCGACCAGGTGGATGCGCTCGTCGCGGACCGCGCGGGTGCCCTCGACCCGTATGCCGCCGCCGGTCTCGCGCAGGTGCAGCGGCGCCAGGTGCTCGATCGCGGCGCGGAACCCGGTGGCCCACAGGATCACATCGGCCTCCACCCGCCGTCCGTCCGCCCAGGCGACGCCGGTCGCCGTGATCCGGTCGAACATCGGTTGCCGGTCGAGCACTCCGGAGGCCAGTCCGGCCCGGACGGCCTCGTTCAGCGGGAGTCCGGTCACGCTGACCACGCTCTGCGGCGGCAGCCCCCGGCGCACCCGCTCGTCGACCAGGGCCACCGCGGCCCGGCCCTCGGCCTCGCCGAAGCTCCCGTCGCGGAACACCGGGGGACGACGGGTCACCCAAGTGGTCTCCGCCGCCACCTCCGCGATCTCCAGCAGGTGCTGCACCGCTGAAGTGCCGCCGCCCACGACGACCACCCGGGCCCCGGCGAACTCCTGCGGACCCGGGTAGTTCGCGGTGTGCAGCCGGCGGCCCCGGAACGTCTCCTGGCCCGGGTGGCGCGGCCAGAACGGCCGGTCCCAGGTCCCGGTCGCGTTGATCAGCGCCCGCGCGGACCAGATCCCGGCCGAGGTCTCCACCCGCAGCCGCCCGTCGCCCCCGTCCCGTACGGCCGAAACGTCCACGGGGCGCCGTACGCGCAGCCCGAACCGCTCCTCGTACGCCGCGAAGTACTCCCCGATCACCGCCGAGGAGGGCCGCAGCGGGTCGGCGCCCGAGAGCTCCATGCCCGGCAGCGCGTGCATCCCGTGCACCTTGCCGTACGTCAGCGAGGGCCACCGGAACTGCCACGCGCCGCCGGGGCGCGGCGCGTGGTCGAGCACCACGTGCCCGATCCCGGCCCGCGCCAGGTGGTAGGCACTGGACAATCCCGCCTGCCCGGCCCCGACCACCACCACGTCGACGTCCGCCGCACCCCGCACCATTTCGTTCACGGTTCCACCAACCCGCCGGCCCGGCCGGATCTTCCCAGGGCCTGATCCGGAAGACGGCCCTCAGGCGGCCGGGTGCTCGCAGAGCCAGTCGTAGGCCGCCTCCGCGCTGAAATCGCGCTGGCCGCCGCGGAACATCAGGCCGGCGCCGGTGAAGGCCGGGTCGTGGGCCGCTTCCGGCACGTACGGGATCGCCACGCAGGCCATCCCCGCCGCGTGGGCCGCCCGGGCGCCCGGGGCCGCGTCCTCGACGACCACGCAGTCGGCGGGGTCCGCGCCGAGGCGGCGGGCCGCCTCCAGGAACACGTCGGGCGCGGGCTTGCCGTGCGCCACCTCCTCGGCGGAGACCGCCGTGGTCAGCAGCGCGTCCAGGCCCGTCCCCGCCAGCACCGCGTCGATCGCCTCGCGCGAGGACCCGGACGCCACCGCCATCGGCACCCCCTCCGCGTGCAGCCTCTCGACGAACTTCCGCATCTCGGGGAAGGCCTCGGTCCCGTTCCGGGCCAGCTCCAGGTACGCGGCGTTCTGCTCGGCCAGCAGCTGCTCCACCGGGGCCCGGATCCCGTACCGGTCCCTGAGGATCTCCAGCGTCTCCAGGGTGCCGATGCCGATGAAGCGCGCGTGCTGCTCCCAGGTGAAATCGGGGACGCCGTGCCGCGCCAGGGTGCGGCGACCGGACTCGTAGTAGTTCGGCTCGCTGTCCACGAGGGTGCCGTCGAGATCGAATATGACGGAAATCATCCGCTCTGCCCGTCCTGCCGGTTACATACCTTTCCCAGCCATCCTGTCAGGGTTTGCGCGCCGCTCGTCCCACGGACTCCACCAGCGGCAGCAGACGGTGTGCGACGCGCTCGCGCAGCGCCACCTCCGTACGGGTGCGGACCACGCCCGGGAGCCGGATCAGCCGCTGGATCACGTCCTCGAGATGCGCGTTGTCCCGGGCCGCCACCCGGGTGAGCAGATCCCCGCCGCCCGTGATGGAGAAGGCCTCGATGATCTCGGGTACGTCGGCCAGGGCCTCGCCGACCTCGTCCAGGTGCCCCTGCGTGACCTCGATGTGCACGAAGGCCAGCACCGGATGCCCGAGCGCCGCGGGGGAGAGGAAGGGACCGGTGCCGGTGATCACCCCGGTGCGCTCCAGCCGGTCCAGCCGGGCCTGCAGGGTGCCGCGCGCGACCCCGAGGATCCGGGCGTACTCGCGGACGCTGGTGCGCGGCTGTTCGATCAGCAGACGCAGGATCCGGGTGTCGAGCTCGTCCACCGCCATGCCGCGACTGTACCAATGGCCCAGTGAGGTGCCATTGCGGCGGACCGTGCATCCGTGGGCGGCGGTCGGCCGGAATGCCCTTACGGGCACACGCCGAGCAACGGCGAGCAGCGGCGAGGAACCGAGGAACGGAGAGAGCGATGAAGGCCACCACCGGTCTGCACTGCCTGGTCACCGGGGCCACCGGCTACATCGGAGGCCGCCTGGTGCCCGAGCTCCTCGACGCGGGGCACCGTGTCCGCTGCCTGGCCCGGTCCCCCGAGAAGCTGCGCGACCACCCGTGGGCCGGGCACGCCGAGATCGTCCGCGGCGACGTCACCGACGCCGCGTCGGTCGCGGAGGCCCTGCGCGGAATCGACGTGGCCTACTACCTCGTGCACGCCCTCGCCGGCGGATCCGGATTCGAGGACCGCGACCGCTCGGCCGCCCGCATCTTCGCCGAACAGGCCCGTGCGGCCGGCGTCCGCCGCATCGTCTACCTCGGCGGGCTCACCCCGGCCGGGATCCCGGTCCGAGACCTGTCCCCGCACCTGCGCTCCCGCGCCGAGGTCGGCGAGATCCTCCTCGCCTCCGGGGTGCCGACCACCGTCCTGCGCGCCGCCGTCATCATCGGCTCCGGCTCGGCCTCCTTCGAAATGCTGCGCTACCTGACCGAACGGCTCCCCGTCATGGTCACCCCCAGCTGGGTCGGCACCCGCGTCCAGCCCGTCGCCGTCCGCGACGTCCTGCGCTACCTCGTCGGCAGTGCCGCCATGCCGCCCGAGGTGAGCCGCGCCTTCGACATCGGCGGCCCCGACGTGCTCACGTACGAGGAGATGATGCGCCGCTACGCCGTCGTCGCCGCCCTGCCCCACCGGCTCATCCTGCGCGTCCCGATGCTGACCCCGCGGCTGTCCAGCCACTGGATCGGCCTGGTCACGCCCGTACCGCGGGCCCTGGCCCGACCGCTCGCCGAGTCCCTGCGCCACGAGGTCGTGTGCGCGGAGCACGACATCGCGCGGTACGTACCTGATCCGCCCGGCGCCCCGATCGGCGTCGACCGGGCCGTGTCCCTGGCCCTGCGGAGGGTGCGCGAGGCGGACGTGACCACCCGCTGGTCCTCCGCCTCCCTGCCCGGTGCGCCCAGCGACCCGCTGCCGACCGACCCCGACTGGGCGGGCGGCAGCCTCTACACCGACCGGCGCGAACGCGCGGTCGACGCCTCGCCCGCCGCGCTGTGGCGGGTGGTGGAGGGCATCGGAGGGGAGAACGGCTGGTACTCGTTCCCGCTGGCCTGGGCCGTACGGGGATGGCTCGACCGGCTGGTCGGCGGGGTCGGCATCCGGCGCGGCCGGCGCGACGCGGCGCGGCTGCGGGTGGGGGACTCCCTGGACTTCTGGCGGGTGGAGGAGATCGAACCGGGCCGCCTGCTGCGGCTGCGCGCGGAGATGCGGCTGCCGGGACTGGCCTGGCTGGAGATGTACGCCGACCCGGCCCCGTCCCGGCCGGCGGACCGGGCAACGGGCGCCCGCTACCGGCAGCGGGCCCTGTTCCATCCGCACGGGCTGCTCGGCCACCTCTACTGGTGGAGCGTGTCGCCCTTCCACGCGGTCGTCTTCGGCGGCATGGCCCGCAACATCGCCCGCGCCGCGCGCAGCCTGGAGGAAGAGGCCGCCGCGACCGGATCGGCCGCGACCGGAGCCGCCGCGACCGGAGCCGCCGCATCCGAACGGCCGCCGGCCGAACGCCCCGCATCCGAACGCCCCGCATCCGCCGAAGTACCCGAAGACAGCCGTCCCCCCGGTCCCGACGCGGAGCGAGAGAACCCATGAACGTCGCGGTGGTCCTGTACACCTCCGACCTGCGCCTGCACGACCACCCGCCGCTGCGCGCGGCCCTCTCCTCCTGTGACCGGGTGGTGCCGCTCTTCGTCCGCGACCGGGCCGTCGACGCGGCCGGTTTCGCCGCGCCCAACCGGCTCGCCTTCCTCGCCGACTGCCTGGCCGACCTCGACGCCGGACTGCGCGAGCGCGGCGGCCGCCTGGTGCTGCGGTCCGGCGACGTCGTCGCCGAAGTCGGCGCACTGGTCCGGGAGTGCGACGCCGACGAGGTCCACATGGCGGCCGGGGTCAGCGGCTACGCCCAGGCCCGCGAGGAACGGCTGCGCGCCGCCCTCGAAGCCGAGGGCGTGCGGCTCTACGTACACGAGGCGGTGGTCACGGTCGCCGCCCCCGGGGCCGTACTCCCCGCGGGCTCCGACCACTTCGCCGTGTTCACCCCGTACTTCCGCCGCTGGTCCGAACTCCCGCCCCGTCCCGTCGCCGCCGCGCCGCGCTCCGTCCGCGTGCCCGAGGGCATCGGATCCGACCCGCTGCCGCGGCGCGCGGACGTGACCGGGGTCTCCCCGGGCCTCGCCCGCGGCGGCGAGCGCGAGGCCCGCGACCTCCTCAAGCGCTGGCTGCGCGCGGGCCTCTCCCGCTACGCGGACGCCCACGACGACCTGGCCGGCGACGCCACCTCCCGGCTCTCCCCGCACCTGCACTTCGGCACGCTCTCGCCCACCGAGGCGGTCCACCGTGCCCGCGCCGCCTCCGCGGGTCCCGCAGCGGATCCCGGCGCCGAGGCGTTCGTCCGGCAGATCTGCTGGCGCGACTTCCACCACCAAGTGCTCGCGGCCCGACCCGAGTCCGCCGCAAGGGACTACCGCGACCGCCGTGACCACTGGCGCACCGGGGCGGCAGCCGAGGAGGAGACCGAGGCCTGGAAGGAGGGCCGCACGGGCTACCCCGTGGTCGACGCGGCCATGCGCCAGCTCCGCCACGAGGGCTGGATGCACAACCGGGGCCGGCTGCTCACCGCCAGCTTCCTCACCAAGACCCTCTACGTGGACTGGCGGATCGGCGCCCGGTTCTTCCTGGACCTCCTCGTGGACGGGGACCTCGCCAACAACCAGCTCAACTGGCAGTGGGCGGCCGGGACGGGCACCGACACCCGGCCCAACCGCGTCCTCAACCCGGTGCGCCAGGGCCTGCGTTACGACCCGGCGGGACGTTTCGTGCACCGCTGGGTGCCGGAACTCGCCGGGCTGGAAGCGCCGAGGGTGCACGAGCCCTGGCGGCTGCCCGCGCCCGAGCGGGCCCGCTACGCCTACCCGGACCCGATCGTGGAACTCGCCGACGGGCTCGACCGGTTCCGGCGCGGACGTGACGCGGAGTGAGGCGGGCCCGTCCCCGGAGCCCTATCGTGAGCGGGTGGACCGTGTGCCCCAGACACCACCGCAGTCTCAGACACCACCGCAGCCCCGGACGCCACCCCGGCCCCAGGGGCCGCGCCAGTCCCCGCCCCGGCCCGCCGCCGCGCTGAGCACCGGCGCGGTCGCCCGCCGCCTCGGGGTCTCGCCGACCACGCTGCGCTCCTGGGAGCGCCGTTACGCGATCGGCCCGGCCCGTCGCGAGCCCGGCCGGCACCGCCGCTGGACCGCGGGGGACATCGCCCGCCTCGAGCTCATGTGCCGGCTCACCGCCGACGGGGTGCCACCCGCCGAGGCGGCCCGGGCCGCGCTCGGCGGCGCCCCCGGAGCGGGCGGCGCCGCAGCGGGGCCGACGGCCGCACCCGGCGGCCCCGACGCCCTGCCGCTCGGGGCGGTCCGTCCCGAGTGCCGGGGGCTCTCGCGGGCCGCCGTACGCCTGGACGCGCCGACCGTGGCGGAGCTGCTGGATGCGGCTCTGGCCGAGAACGGCCTGGTCACGGCGTGGGAGGAGGTCATCGCACCGACCCTGCACGCGGTGGGCCGCAAATGGGCCACCGCCGGGGAGCGCTACGTGGAGGTCGAACACCTGCTGTCCTGGCAGATCTCGGCGGCGCTGCACCGGATCCGGCCCCTGCCCGAGCCGCCCCGGAGCCCGCCGGTGCTCCTCGCCTGCGTCCCCGGCGAGCAGCACAGCCTCCCCATCGAGGCGCTGACCGCGGCCCTCGGCCAGCGGGGCGTGCCGGCCCGGATGTTCGGGTCCGCCCTGCCCGCCGAAGCCCTGCACGACGCCGTGCGGCGTACCGGCCCGCGCGGCGTCGTCCTGTGGGCGCAGTCCCGGACGACCGCCGACCCGGCGCTGGCCCGGTCGGTGGCGGGCATCGAGTGGGGACTGCGCGGGGCCCGGACCCGTCCGGCGCTGCTGCTCGCCGGACCCGGCTGGGGAGCGGATGCGGGAGGGCCGCGCACCGAGCGGCTGTTCGGGCTGCGCTCGGGCCTCGCGGTCATCGAGTCGCTGGCTCGGCCGAGGGCAGGGACCGGCGCAGCCGGTGCAGAGCCCGCCGCATATGGCTCTTGACGGTGCCCAGCGGCAGCCCCGTGCGGTCCGCGATCTGCGTCTGGGTCAGGTCCCCGTAGAAGGCGAGGTGCAGCACCCTCCGCTGCTCCGAAGGCAGTCGGGCCAGCTCCCCGAGGACCAGTACCCGGTCCAGGACCTGCTCCGCCTCCTGGAGCGCCGGACCCCCGGTCCGCCCGGCCGTACCCGGGGAGGCGCCCACGGCGGCCGCGGCGGCCGCGGCCGCCCGGGCCCGCCGGGTCCGCGCCTCCAACGCGTCCGCCACCTTGTGGCGGGTGATGCCGGTGATCCAGGCCCCCAGCCCGCCGGGGCCGGGCCGGTAGCGGAGCCGGCCGTGCCAGGCGGCGAGGAAGACCTGCTGGGTGACGTCCTCGGCCTCCCGCTCGTCGCCCAGGAATCGGTACGCGATCGAGTGGACCAGCGGCCGCCAACGCCGGTAGACGGCCTCCATGCACCCCTCGTCCCCCGCCGCGAAGCCCGCCGCCAGGTACTCCTCGGGCGTCCTCTCGTCCATGGCCTCGTCCATGGTCCGAGCCTGGCGAGCGCGCCCCGGATCGGCCACTCGCAGCGTTTGCGCATCGATTCCGGCGGCCCGACCGGCCGACGCTGCACCCGCCACCGGGCGGCTCAGAGCGCGTGCAGCCTGGGCTGGGGCAGATAGGCCAGGGCCACCGCCAGCACCAGGGCGGCCGGCGGCACCAGCAGCCAGTTCACCGGCCAGCCCGCCCGCACCAGCAGCGCCCCCGCCATCCCGCCCGTGAACATCGCGAGGACGGCCGCGGCCCGCCGCGCCCACGCTCCCGTCCCGTACCCGAACGCGCCGTCCTGCCCCAGGGCGGAACCGCCGAGGAAGGAGGTCATGGACCGGGTGACCAGAGTGGTCGGCAGCCCGGGCACGTTCACCCGCATGCTCGTGACGTTGCGCATGCCCATCGTCGCGGCCAGCACCGCCGCCACGGCCATGTGCCGCCCGGTCGGCTCCCCGTAGTGAGACGCCAGGTTCCAGCCCGCCCCCGCCGCGACCAGGATCAGGCCTCCCTCGATCCCCAGGCCGATCACGAACCAGCGCCGCCCGAGCGCCTCCGACGCGCCTTCGAGCCGGGCCCCGCACACCGCCCCGAGGGCGAAGGCGGCCAGCGACACCGCGGGGGCCAGGGCGGGCAGGCTCCCCTCCCGTACCGCCCCGAAGGCCAGGAACAGCACGTTGCCGGTCTGCATCGCCGTGAACACCGGACCGAGGGCGAGCAGGCTGACCGCCTCGATCATCCCGGTCACGAAGGTCAGTACGACCAGCAGCGCCGTCAACGGCGGCAGCCGTGACGGGTGCGCGCTCACGTCCATGACGCCCGACAGTGACATGCCGTGCGAATCCTCCGGCGCCGACATGCCGAAGGGCTTAGGGTCCGGAGCATGAGCGACCTGCTGCTGGTGAGGCACGGTGAGACGGCTTGGAGCGCCAACGGGCGCCACACCGGACGGACCGACATCCCGCTGACGGCGGCCGGGGTCGAGGAGGCCATCTCGCTGGCCCCGTACTTCCGCGACCGGCACTTCGCCCTGGTGCTGACCAGTCCGCTGCGCCGGGCCGTGGCCACGGCCCAACTCGCCGGACTGAGCGGCGGAGTCACCGACCCCGACCTGTACGAATGGGACTACGGCGGTTACGAGGGCGTCACCACGGCCGAGATCCGGCGGACCCGGCCGCACTGGTCTCTGTGGACCGACGGCGTGCCGCCCGGCGACGCCGAACACCCCGGTGAGAACGCCGCCCAGGTCGGCGCCCGCGCGGACCGGGCCCTGGCCCGGGCCGCCGAGGTGCTCGCCGAGGACCGCGGAGACGCCGTCATCGTCGCCCACGGCCACTTCCTGCGCGTCCTGACCGCCCGCTACCTGGGCCTGCCCCCGCAGGACGGCCGGCTCTTCCTCCTGCGCACCGGCACCGTCAGCATCCTGTCCACCGAACACGGCCTCCCGGTGATCGCGGGCTGGAACACCCACCCCTGAGCCCGTCCCCAGGTCCCGCGGCCGTCCCCGTGGGATTCTGAAACCGTGCGAGCCCTTGGGGAACTCGAACGGGAACTCCGGACGGGCACCGGCCCGGTGCCGGCGGCCGCGCGCCGCGCCGTCCGGACCACGTTCGCCTCCTGCACCGGCTTCTTCGTGTTCCTGTACGGATTCGACCGCCCCGTCGGCGCCACGTACGCCCTCTTCGGCGCCGTCTCCCTGGCCGGGCTCGCCCGGATCCCGGGCACCGGACGGCAGCGCGCCGCCGTCATGGTCAGGCTGATCCCGGTGGCCTGCTTCCTGGTGACCCTCGGCACCTTCCTCGCCGTGCGGACCTGGAGCGCCGTCCTCGGCATGGCGGTCGTCGGCTTCTGCCTGGCCTTCTCCGCGGCGGCCGGACCGCGGGCGGCGGGCGCCGCGCCCGGCCTCCAGCTGCTCTACATCCTGCCGAGCTTCCCGCCGTACCTGCCGCACACCCTCGGCGAGCGGCTCGGCGGCACCCTCGCCGGCCTCCTCCTGCTGATCATCGCCGAGGCGTGGATGCTGCCCGACCCGCGCGTGCCCACGTACAGGGAGCGGGCGGCGGGCGCCGTGGCCGAGGCGGTCCGGTGCGCCGCAGCGCTGGAGCGGCCGCCGTACGTCATGACCGGTCCCGCGTCCGACCGCGCCCGGGCGGCGGCCGAGTCACTGCGCTCCTCCCGCGTCCCGGAGGCGGAGCGTCCCGCCGGACCCGGGCTGCGCGAGCGGGCCCTCGTCCACACCGGACTGGCCGCGCGCACCCTGCTCTCCCGGCTGCGGAACCTGCCCGGGCCGGCGCCGGGGCGGGAGCCGAGACGGGTGGGGATCGACCTCCTCGACGCGGTCCGCGCGTCGGCGTGCGGCACCGCGACCCTGCTCCACGACGGGCGGCCGCCCGCCACGGACTCGGCGGAACTGCTCCGGCTGCGCGCCCGCAACTCCCGCACCCCCGCCGACCTGCCCGAGTCCCGCCGCCGGCAAGCCGCCCTGCTGGAGGTCGCGGACGCCACCGTGGCGCTGCGCACGGCCGCGGAGATCGCCGTGCACGGGCGCGGGGCGCATCCGGACGCGGACGCGGCGGACCGGTTCTGGTACGTCCGGCAGAGCGCCGTCCGCCTCTGGTGGCACCGGCTCGCCGCCCACACCGGCCCGCGCTCGGTGTACTTCCAGAACGCCGTACGGATCGCACTGGCCCTCGCCGTGGCCCGTACCGTGGCCGGGATCGACTCCCTTCCGCACGGCTTCTGGGCGATGCTCGCCGTCGTCAGCCTCACCCGGACCACCGCCGTGCAGACCCGGGGCACGGTGCGCAGCGCACTCATCGGCACCTGCGTGGGCGCGCTCGCCGCCGGCACGGTCCTCGCCCTGGCCGGCGGGCAGACCACCGTGTACGCGATCGCGCTCGTACCGCTGATGCTGTTCACGTTCACCGCCGGGCCGGTACGGGGCGTGGGCTGGTCGCAGGCCCTGTTCACGCTGGTCGTCTCCGTCGTCTTCGCCCAGCTGTCCCGGGTCACCTGGCAGCTGGCCGAGGTCCGCTTCCTCGACGTGCTCATCGGCAGCTCGATCGGCATCGTGTGCGGGCTGCTCGCCTGGCCGCGCGGGGCCCAGGACGAGCTGGGCCGGGCGGTCGCCCGGATGCTGCGCGCCTGCGCCGACGACGTCGAGTCGACCACTGCCGTGGTCACGGCGCAGGGGCGGCCGGCGGAGCCGCCCGGAGACGAGGAGCACCGGGTCCGCCTCACGCTGGTGATGGCCGAGTCGGCGTACGCCCAGTACCAGACCGAGACGCAGCGCCCGGCGGGTCCGGGCCCCGACTGGCAGGCCGCGGTGATGACCGGGCACCACGTGCTCTGGGGCGGCGGGCGGGTCCTGGGCAGCGCGGACGGGACCCCGCTCGCCCCCGGCGAGGCGGCGGGGCTGCAGGAGTACGCGGCCCGCGTCGCGACGGCGCTGCGCCGCGCGGCGGCGGTCGCCGACACCCCGTACAAGACCCGGGAGGGCCGCCCACCGGGCGGCTCGGGGACCCTCCTGCCGGACGCACTGCCCGCGCCCGGCGAGGCGGCGCCGCCCGACGCCGGGCTCGCGTACTTCGCCACGACGGCCTGGCTGGACTCCCTGACGGCGGACCTGGAGCTCATCGACGCGAGCCGGGCAGCGGCCCGCGTCCGGGACTGAGCGTCCGGACCGGGGCGTTTTCGGCCGTTTCCCGGCCGCCCGCCCGGGCAGAACTCCACGGAGTCCGGGCCGGCCGGGCGGCGCAGATCACGGAGCGAGGGTGACGGTGGGGGAGCCGAAGAAGCGCGGCACATCCGCGGCAGAGGTCTTCGACGACGTCGGCGCGCGGTACGAGGAGGTGTTCGCACGCGTCCCCGGACAGCTCGCCGCACTGGACTGGCTCACCGCCCGCCTCGCCCCCGGCGCCCGCGTACTGGACGTGGGCAGCGGTACGGGCCGGCCGACCGCCGAGGTGCTCGCCCGGGCGGGCTGCGCGGTGACGGGCATCGACGTCTCGGCGCACATGGTCGACCTCGCGCGCTCCCGGGTCCCGCAAGCCCGATTCGAGCAGGCCGACGTCCGCACGTACACGCCCTCGGAGGGCGCCTTCGACGCGGTGTGCTCCTTCTTCCCGCTGCTCGTGATGGGCCAGCGGGAAGTGGCCGGGGCCCTGGCGCGGATGGCCTCCTGGGTGGCGCCCGGCGGGTTCCTCGTACTGGCCACGGTGCCGGGGGACATCAGCGACCTCGACATCGTGTGGATGGGTCACGAGGTCACCGTCAGCAGCCTTTCCCCGGCAGAGCACCTGCGGCTGCTGGGCGAGGCCGGGCTGGTGGTGCTGGAGCACCACACCGCGCTGTTCCGCCCCGAAGGCGCCGAGCCGGAGGAGCACTTCTACTGCCGCGCGCGCCGCCCGGCCTGAGCGGGCGGGCGCCGGGCGCTGGTCCGTTGGCCGCGGGTGGCCGAAAAATACCCTCCGGTACTGGGCCGATGGCCCAGTGATGCGGAGCTGTGTTGAGCCAGTGGGCCTTCGGATGCTTATCTGTGTCGTATCCATGTACTTACGGCGCCGCGCAGCGCCGGGCGGCAACGAGGCCGGTCCGGAGCGCGGTGCCTTCGCCGTGCCCGCCTGCCGCCCACCACCCCCGGGCGGACGCCGGACCGGCGCGCACCACTGCAAGGGGGGCGGCACACCGCCGTGAAGAGGATGTTCGTGGCTCCGGATCCGGGGCGCCTGAGAATGCGGAACTCGCTGCGGGCGGTGCTGGGCATCGGGCTCGCCGTCGCCGTGTCCGAGGTCTGCGGCCTCTCCCTCACCGCCTCCATCACCGGCGGGCTGGCCGCCCTGCTGACCCTGTTCACCGTGCTCGACCCGACGGTGCGGGCCCAGCGCGTGACCAGCGCCCTGCTGCCCGTCGCCGGATTCCCGGTCCTCGCGCTGGCCACCACCCTCCACGGGACGCCGCCGGCCCGGGACGCCGCCTTCCTCGCCGTGGTGTTCGCCGGGGTCTACGCCCGCCGCTGGGGGCCGCGCGGGCACGCCCTCGGGATCTTCGGCTTCATGATGTTCTTCGTCACGCAGTTCCTGCACGCCGTACCCGGCCAGCTGCCCGAGCTGTACGCCGCCGTCGGGCTGTCGCTGCTCTCCGCGGGAGCGGTGCGGTTCGTCTTCTGGCCGATCGAGCGGCGCACCCCGCCGCCGGCCGCGCCGCCGGGCCTGCCCGGCACCGGCCTGGCCCGGCCGACCACGCGGCAGGCCTTCCAGGCCACCGCCGCCTGCGCCTTCGCGCTCGGCATCGGCCAGGCGCTCTCCGACGACCGCTGGTACTGGGCCGTCGGCACCGCCTGGTGGATCTTCGTCAACACCGCCTCGCGGGGCGAGACGCTCGTCCGCGGGTTCCGCCGGGTCGTGGGCACGGTCGTCGGCATCGCCGCCGGGCTGCTGATCGCCGTACCCCTGCACGGCGCGCCCGCGCCCACCGCGGCCCTCGTCGCCGTATGCGTCTTCGGGATCTTCTACACCGCGGCGCCCTCGTACTCCTGGATGATGTTCTTCGTCACCGTCATGGCCGGACTGCTCTACGGACTCCTCGGCGTCCTCCACCCCGGCCTGCTGCTCCTGCGCTTCGAGGAGACCGCGATCGGCGCGCTGGGCGCGGCCCTGGCCGTGGTGCTCGTCCTCCCGGTGACCACGCACGCCGCCAACGACGCCTGGATCCAGCGCGCCCTGCACTGCGTACGGGCCTCCACGGCGGCCGCCCTCGACCGCCTCGCCGGGGACCCCGAAGCCGATCCCGCCCCGCACGCGGCAGAACTGGAACTGCTGCTGGCCCGGGTACGGATGGCCCTCGCGCCCCTCGTCCACCCGCTGAGCCCGCTGCGCGCCCGCAAGGCCCGGGCGCGCCAGGTCCTCGCGCTGCTCGACGACTGCGCCCGCGAGGTGCGCGGACTGGCGGCCGTCGCCGCCGACCCGCAGGCCTCGCACGACGCCCGGCTGGCCGCCGCCTGCTGGCGGGTGGAGACCGCCGTCGAGGCGCTGACCGCCCCGAGGGCCACGACAGAACGAGCCGTTCCGGCCCATCCCCGGCCGGCCGGCTCGGAACCGGCCCTCGCGCACCTGCACGGCCTGGAGCACGCCCTCGCAGCCCTGCACGCCCCCCTGCGCACCGACCCGCGCGCCCCCCTCGCCGTCGGCGCCTGACCCCGCCCCGTCCGCGATCCGCGAGGTCAGGGCCCTGATGGCGGCGGATCCTACGCCCCGCCGGGCCCCCTCCGCAGGGCAATGGCCCGAAGATCACCCGGTGGAGTTGTTCCGGCCGCACGTGCGGTATGCCTCTGACCTGCGACATGTACAACGGGTGTCTGTGGGTAGCACGTTCATCCGGCACGTACAGGGTGGATCTGGTCGGACAGGGGGTAACCGCCCGGGATGGAAATACTTCAACAGCGCTCGACCACAGCCCAAGTGTGGGAAGCGGCCGAGGAGTTCATCCGACTCTTCCACCGGGAGAGTCCGCAGGCGGGTGATCCGCGGGCCCGGCTCGCCGCCGTGCGGGCCGAGCTCGCCGACACCGGAAGCTACCGGCACACCCCGCAGGAGCTCGTCCACGGGGCCCGTGTCGCCTGGCGCAACAGCAACCGCTGCATCGGCAGGCTGTACTGGAACTCGCTGCGGGTGCGCGACCGCCGCGAGCTCACCGACGCCGACGAGATAGCCGCCGAGTGCTTCGAGCACCTGCGCGACGCGACCAACGGCGGCCGGGTCAGACCCACCATCACCGTCTTCGCCCCGGACGCTCCGGACCGCCCCGGCCCGCTGATCTGGAGCGAGCAGCTGGTCCGGTACGCCGGATACGGCGACCACCACTCCGTCACCGTGGGCGACGCCCGCAACGCACCGCTCACCGGCGCGCTGCTCGGCCTCGGCTGGACCGGCGGCGCGGGCACCCCCTTCGATCTCCTGCCGCTGGTGGTCCAGGGCGTCGACGACAAGCCCCGCTGGTTCGACACCCCCGCGGACGCCGTGCTGGAAGTCCCGATCGAGCACCCCGACGACGCCGGCTGGGCCGGCTGGGGGCTGCGCTGGCACGCCGTACCCGCCATCTCCAACATGTGCCTGGAGATCGGCGGCATCCACTATCCGGCCGCGCCCTTCAACGGCTGGTACATGGGGACCGAGATAGGCGCCCGCAACCTCGCCGACACCGACCGGTACAACCTCCTCCCCGCCGTCGCCCGGCGCCTCGGCCTCGACACCGCCAGCGACCGCTCGCTGTGGAAGGACCGCGCGCTCGTCGAGCTCAACCGGGCCGTGCTGCACTCCTTCGACCGGGCCGGGGTCACCATCGCGGACCACCACACCGAATCCCGGCGCTTCCTCAGCCACATGGAGCGGGAGGAGCGCAAGGGGCGCGAGGTGGGCGCCGACTGGTCCTGGATCGTGCCGCCGATCTCGGGCTCCGCGACCCCGGTCTTCCACCGCACGTACGAGGACCGGCCCAGCTCGACGGCGTACGTGCACCATCCGGGTGCGCGGGAACGGGCCCAAGGGCGGGATCTGGTCTAGACCCTTCTGTTACCGTCGGCTCCGCACGGATCGATCCGGACGGTGGAGAGGGGATCTTGTGGACGGCACCGAAGGTGCGGACGGCAGCGACCGGAGCGGCGGACTGCGAGCCCACATCGGCTCGTTCACCTCGGGAGGCGGCCGCGGCATCACCACCGCGGCCGTGGACCCGGCGACCGGTGCGCTGACCCTCCTGTCCGCCACCGACGCGCTCGCGGACCCCTCGTACCTCGCCCTCGACCGGGCCGCCGGGGTGCTCTACGCCGTGAGCGAGACGGAGCGCGGCGCGGCCGCCGCCTTCCGGTCCACCCCCGAGGGCCTCACGGCACTCGGCCCCGCCGTCCCCGTGGGCGGCTGCGGACCGACGCACCTCAGCGTGGCCGGACGCCGGCTGCTCACCGCCAACTACACCTCCGGCAGCGTGAGCAGCCTGCCGATCGCCGCGGACGGCAGCCTCTCCGGGCCCGCTTCGGTCCTCGCGCACGAGGGCTCCGGCCCCGACACGAGCCGTCAGGAACGGCCGCACGCCCACCAGGTGCTGCCCGATCCGAGCGGTCGCTGGGTGCTCAGCGTGGACCTCGGCACCGATTCGGTCCGGGTCTGCGCCCCGGACCCGGCCACCGGGGCGCTGCGCCTGCACGGCGAGACCGCGCTGCGCGCCGGGACGGGCCCGCGCCACCTCGCCTTCCACCCCGGCGGCGAGGTGGCCTACGTCCTGCACGAGCTGGAGCCGCAGCTGACCGTCTGCCGCTGGAACGCGGACTCCGGGCAACTGGATCCGATCATCGAGGTTCCGGTCGCGCCTGTGGCCCCTCCGGGGGCCGTACGGGCCTACCCCTCGGCCGTGGTGGCTTCGCCCGACGGCCGCTTCGTGTGGGCGGCCGTGCGCGGGGCCGATGCCATCGCCACCCTCTCGCTCGCCGACGGGGCCGAGAAGCCGCAGCTCACGGGCAGCGTGGACTGCGGCGGCAGCTGGCCGCGGGACCTCGCCGCCGACCCCTCGGGACGCCGGCTGTACGCGGCCAACGAGCGCTCCGGTGACGTCACCTGGTTCGACGTCGACCCGCTCACCGGCCGCCCGCGCCGGGCCGGCTCGGTGGCGGTGCCCGCCGCGGCCTGCGTGGTCTTCGCCTGACCCGGCCGTACGCGCAGGCACGGACGAGGGCCCGCGCCCCGGGAGTCGAAACCCGGGGCGCGGGCCCTAGGGGGTGTCTTGTCGATCAGGCCGGGTCAGGGAGCGGTGGTGGGCGCCGTGGATCGCAAGGCGGACGAGGGAGTCGACGCGGAGCGTCGGCGACCGAGGACAACGCGGCGAGGCGCGGTGCCCACCACCGCGAGCCCGGCCTGATCGGCAAGACACCCCCTAGTACGAGCGGATCCGTGCGGGATCAGTGGGCGGCGGCACCCTGGGCGAGGCCGAGGGCCGCGGAGTACTGGGTGACGACCAGCTTGCCGAGCGCCGAGTAGGCCCCGAGCACCTCGGCGGCCGCGCAGTCGGCCTCCTTGCAGGCCGTGTCCAGCAGCCCCTCGGCGGCCTCCGGGCCGATCAGGTAGGGAGCCAGCGCGAGCTGCGTCGAGCCCTCGCTGCGCAGCTGCTCGGCGACCGCGGCCACCGAGCCCTCCTGGTCGAGCGCCGCGGCCTTGACCGGCACCGCGAGGCGCGCGGCCAGCAGCATGCCGGTGACCGCGGCGGCCTGCACGGCCTCGTCGCCACCGGTGGTGGCCACGATGATGCCGTCGGCGGCGGTGGTGACGGTGAACAGCCGGGCGCGGTCGGCGCGGGCCAGGCCGGCCTCGGAGAGCCGTACGTGCAGGCCCTCGGCGAGCAGCGGGTGCGGGCCGAGCACCTCGGCCAGCTCGACCGCGGCCGAGGAGTCCATGACGGCCTGGCGCATCCGGCGCAGCAGGTCGGCGTCGGGGCCGGCGAGCAGCGGGACGACCACGGCGTCCGGGCCGGTCGGCGCGGGCACCTCGTGGCCGGCGGCGCGGGCGAACTCCGCGCGGGCGATGCGCTCGGCCGCGACCGAGGTCAGGACACGCGAGAGGGCCGGGAGCTCGGAGCCGTCGGCGTCATCGCCCTCGAGGAAACCGATGCGGGCGTCGAGGCCCGGCAGCTCGGAGCGGCCGATGCTGATGATCTCTTCCGCGAGTCCCCGAGAGGCGGCGGAAGGGGCACCGGGCACGGCGAGCACCAGCGCGGGCGCGCCCTCGGGCGCCACCGCGGGCTCGGGTCGGCGGTGCCGTCCGGCAGGGCGGGGTCGCGGCATTCGTACGGGCAGGCCATTCGCGGGCCCAGTGGGGGAGCTCATGGCGCCGCATGCTACTGGCTTATCGGAACCGAGTGTTCGGGCAGGGCCTCAACGGGCGGCTTCTGTCCGTATTTATCCGGTGAATGTCGTATACCGTTCAACCGAAACGTCAACCCGCGGCCGGAAGTCGCCAGTCCACCGGCTGGGCTCCCTGGCGGACCAGCAGGTCATTGGTCCTGCTGAACGGCCGCGAGCCGAAGAAGCCCCTGTCCGCGGACATGGGGGAGGGGTGGACGGACTCCACGGCCGGCAATTCGCCGAGCAGCGGCCGCAGATTGCGGGCGGCGCTGCCCCACAGGATCGACACCAGGGGCTTGCCACGCGCGGCGAGCGCTCGGATCGCCTGCTCGGTGACGCTCTCCCAGCCCTTGCCGCGATGCCCGTTGGGCTTGCGCGGGGCGGTGGTGAGGGAGCGGTTCAGCAGCAGCACACCCTGCCGGCTCCACGGGGTCAGGTCCCCGTTCGCCGGACGGGGCACCCCGAGGTCGGCGTACAGCTCGCGGAAGATGTTGTCGAGGCTGGGCGGCCACGGGCTGACCTCGGGCGCCACCGAGAAGGACAGGCCCATCGCGTGCCCCGGGGTGGGGTACGGGTCCTGGCCGACGATGAGCACCTTCACCTCGTCGAAGGGCTGCTGGAAGGCGCGCAGCACGTTCGCCCCGGCGGGCAGGTACGTCCTCCCCGCCGCGATCTCGGCGCGCAGGAAGTCGCCCATCGCGGCGATCTGCGCCGCCACCGGCTCCAGAGCCCGGGCCCAGCCCGGCTCGACGATCTCGTTCAACGGTCGTGCTGCCACGGCGAGTCACTCTACTGGCCGATCGGGCGGGGGACGACCGCCGCCCGTACGCACAGGACGTCGGGCAGGTGCTCGGCCATGAGCCGCCAGCTGTCCCCGTCGTCCCGGCTGGCGTACAACTCGCCGTTGCGGTTGCCGAAGTAGACCCCCGCCGGGTCCCCGTCGTCCGTGCACAGGGCGTCCCGCAGCACCGTCCCGTAGTGGTCCCCGGCCGGCAGCCCGCGGGTGAGCGGCTCCCAGGTCGCGCCCGCGTCCCGGGTGCGGAACACCCGGCACCGGTGCTCCGCCGGGACCCGGTCGGAGTCGGCGTTGAGCGGGAAGACGTACGCGGTTCCGGGCCGGTGCGGGTGCGCCGCCACGGCGAAGCCGAAGTCGGAGGGCAGTCCGGCGCCGATGTCGGTCCACCGGGCCCCGCCGTCGTCGCTGCGGTACACGCCCCAGTGGTTCTGCAGGTACAGCCGCTTCCGGTCACCGGCGTCCCGGGCGATCTTGTGCACGCACTGGCCGAACTCCGGATGCGGATCCGGCAGGAACACCGCCGAGACGCCTTCGTTGGACGGGGTCCAGCGGGCGCCGCCGTCCCGGGTGCGGAACACCCCGGCGGTGGAGACCGCCACGGTCACCGCGGCGGGGTCGGCCGGATCCGTGAGTACGGTGTGCAGTCCCTCACCGCCGCCGCCGGGCACCCAGCTCCCCCGGCTCGGGTGCTCCCACAGCGGCCGGACCAGCTCGAAGGACTCCCCGCGGTCCGTCGAGCGGAACAGGGCGGCGGGCTCGGTCCCCGCGTACACCACGTCCGGCGCCTCGGGGCCGGCCGGATGCAGCTGCCAGACCCGCTCCAGGGAGGCCCCGGTGTCCTTCGGGAACTTCACCGCGGGGGCGGCGGGCTCGTGCCAGCTCGCCCCGAGGTCGTCGGAGCTGAACACGGAAGGCCCCCAGTGCGAGCTGTCCGCGCCGACGAGCAGCCGGGGCGCGGGGCCCCGCCGGTCGATCGCGACGGCGTACACGGCCTGGGCGTTGAAATGGGGCCCGTCGAGCTCCCAGGGGCCTTCACCCCGCCTGCGGCCGATGAACAGCCCCTTGCGGGTCCCCGCGAGCAGGATCACATCCGACATGATCGACACCTCCGGACTTCGTCGTCCCGGCCGTCGTGCTGCGTACCGTTCCCGCCAGTCTGCACCCGGCCACCGACAGCGGCCGGTCAGCCGATCCGGTGTCCCGGGCAGTCGATCGGCATCGATCAACGGGCGTATTCAAAGGGTGGCTACTTGATCGTAGGAGGCCGAAAGGGGTTGACTTCCACCTCTGCCACCGCACGCGAGAGGCAATACGTGGCCACCGAGCACCTGTCACCGCTCGACCTCGCCTTCTGGCGGATCGAATCCGCCGCCCACCCCATGCACCTC
The DNA here is from genome assembly GCF_042896985.1 of Streptomyces sp. NPDC001194. Taxonomy (NCBI): domain Bacteria; kingdom Bacillati; phylum Actinomycetota; class Actinomycetes; order Kitasatosporales; family Streptomycetaceae; genus Streptomyces; species Streptomyces sp. NPDC001194. Next base: position 231,104 of record NZ_JBIAXU010000005.1, read on the forward strand.
GGAGCCCTCGCGGTCTTCGACGCCGCCCCGCAGGGCGCGCCCGGATCCGGGCCGGGCCCCGACGCGGACCCGGACCCCGCCGTCCGCGCCGCCGCACTGCTCACCGCCCGCTGCGCCACCGTCCCCGGCCTGCGCCGCCGCATCCACGACGTGCTGCTGCCGATCGGCGCGGCGGCCTGGTCGCCCGACGCGGACTTCGACGCCGCCCGGCACGTGTTCCTCGTCCGCACCCCCGATCCCCGGGCCGCCGCCGGGCCCCTCATGGCGCGGCCGCTGGACCGCGGCCGGCCGCCCTGGGAGGCGCACGTCCTGGCCGGGCCCGATCCGAGCTCCTTCGCGGTGCTCTTCAAGTTCCACCACGCCCTCGCCGACGGACTCGGGGCCCTCGCGCTGGCCGCCATGCTCTTCGACGAGGGCCCGACCGCGCGGGGTCCCGCGCGCCCGGCCCCGGAGCCGCAGCCCACGGCCGCCGGCTCCGCCCTGCGCAGCCTGCCCGGCATGCTGGCCGCCCGGGTCCAGGACGTCGGCCAGGCCCTGGAGATCGGCGCCTCCGTGGCCCGCGCCGGACTGCCCCTCGGGGTCCCGGCGGCCCTGACGGCCGCCCCGGCGCGGACCGGCACCCGCGCGGTCGCCGGCCTCGCGCTCGACCTCGACGACGTCAACCGCATCCGGAAGGTGGCCGGGGGCACCGTCAACGACGTGCTGATCGCCCTCGTGGCCGGCGCCCTGCGGCGCTGGCTGCTGGGCCGCGGCGATCCGGAGCCCGAGGGGCCCGGCCCGCGCGCCCTGATACCGGTATCCCGCCGCCGGCCCGGCGGTGCGGCGAAGTACGGCAACCGGCTCTCCGGCTACCTGCTCCGGCTCCCGCTCGCGGAGCCGGACCCGCTGCTGCGCCTGGACCGGGTGCGGCTCGGCATGGACCGCAACAAGGAGGCGGGACCCGCCCGGGGCGCCGGAGCCGTCGCCCTGCTCGCCGACCACGTCCACCCGCTCGGCCACCGGCTCGGCGGCCCCCTGGTCGCCCAGGCGGCCCGGATGCTCTTCGACATCCTGGTCACCAGCGTCCCGCTGCCCGGTTTCACCTTCTCGCTCGGCGGCAGCCGGGTCCGGGAGGTCTATCCGCTGGCCCCGCTCGCCCGAGGCCACTCCCTCGCGGTCGCGGTCTCCACGTACAAGGGCACGGTCCACTACGGCCTGGTCGCCGACGCGGCCGCGGTGCCGGACCTGGCGGCCCTCGCGGAGGCACTGCGCGCCGAGCTCGACGAGCTTGTACGAGAGGTCTCGTAGTACGGAAGGATTCGTAGTACGCTGACTCTCGTACAAGTCGCCGATCCGCGGCGTGCCCGGCCACCTCCGGAGAGTCCTTCATGAGTGCTGCCCCCATGGCCCCCACCGACCCCGCCACCCACGCCGAGGCCCTCTTCGCGCCCTTCACCCTGCGCTCGGTCACCGTGCCGAACCGGGTCTGGATGGCGCCGATGTGCCAGTACGTGGCAGAGGCCTCGGGTCCGGACGCGGGCGTGGCCCACGCCTGGCACTTCGCCCACTACGCGGCCCGCGCGGTGGGCGGTACCGGGCTGATCCTCCAGGAGGCCACCGCCGTTTCCCCGGAGGGCCGGATCTCCCCGTACGACCTCGGCATCTGGAACGACGCGCAGGCCGAGGCGCTGCGCCCGATCACCTCCTTCATCAAGGCCCAGGGCGCCGTCCCGGGCATCCAGATCGCCCACGCCGGCCGCAAGGCCTCGACCGGCCGGCCCTGGGAGGGCGGCGGATACGTCGGTCCCGAGGCGGGCGGCTGGCTGCCGAGCGCCCCGAGCCCGGTGCCGTTCGCCGAGGGCGACCCGGTGCCGCACGAGCTGACGACCGCCGAGATCCACGAGATCACCGGCCGGTTCGCGGACGCCGCGCGGCGCGCGCTGGCCGCCGGCTACGAGGTCGTCGAGATCCACGGCGCCCACGGCTACCTCATCGGCCAGTTCCTCTCCTCGCAGATCAACCGGCGCACCGACGCGTACGGCGGCTCCTTCGAGAACCGGGTCCGCTTCGCCCTCGAAGTCGTCGACGCCGTACGGGCGGTCTGGCCCGAGGAGCTCCCGCTGTTCTTCCGGATCTCCGCCACCGACTGGCTGGAGGAGACCGGCTGGACCTCCGAGGACACGGTCCGGCTGGCCGCACTGCTCCAGGAGCGCGGGGTGGACCTCCTGGACGTGTCCACCGGCGGCATGGCCCCCAAGGCGGACATCCCGGCCGCGCCCGGATTCCAGGTGCCGTTCGCGGCCGAGGTCAAGGCCCGCACCGGCCTCCCGGTGGCCGCCGTCGGGCTGATCACCGAGCCGGCGCAGGCCGGCGGAATCCTGGCCGACGGGCAGGCGGACGCGGTCCTGCTGGGCCGCGAGCTGCTGCGCGACCCGTACTGGGCGCGCACCGCGGCCGCCGCCCTGGGCGCCGAACGCGGCCTCGAAGCGGGCGCCGGGGTGCGGGTGCCCGTCTCGTACCACCGGGCCTGGTAGCCGGGCCCGTTGCCGGTCCTTCCGGTGGCGGTCGATGTACTACGGTGGCTCTCGTACAAGCAGGGGAGCCGGGCGAGACGAGGGCAGACGTGACGGATACGGCCACCACCCGCGCGCTCGCGCATCCCGGCCCCGCCGAGATCCGGCTCGAAGCGGTGCTGCACGCGCTGTCGGACCCGATCCGGCTGTCCATCGTGCGGGACCTCGCGGCCACGCCGGACGAGCTGGCGTGCTCGTACTTCGACCTGCCGGTCACCAAGTCGACGACCACGCACCACTTCCGCGTCCTGCGGGAGGCCGGTGTGGTCCGCCAGACCTACCGGGGGACGGCGAAGATGAACGGCCTGCGCGGCGAGGAGCTGGAGGGCCTGTTCCCGGGGCTGCTCGACAGCGTGCTCGCGGCGGCCGCCGCTGAAGAGGCCCGCGGGGCCGGCCGGTAGGTCTCCGCGAGCAGCGGCCCGGGCCGGATCAGGCGCCCGCCGAGTTCGCCGCGGCCGGGCGAGCATCGGCCGTGATCAGGCGCCCGCCGCCGCGGCCAGCAGGCCCGGCCAGTCCGGGATCTTCACCGAGCGGCGGCCCAGCGAGCGCCCGAGATCGGCCTCCGCCGTCTCGATCGCCAGCCAGCCCGGCCACTCCACCGGGTGCAGCCCCGCCGCCCGCAGCGCGTCCAGCGGGTCGCCGGGCAGCTCCCGCCGGGCCAGCGCCGGCGCGTCCTGGAGCAGTGAGGACGCCGTCTCCTTGGCGCAGGGCCGGTTGGTGCCGATCACCCCGGTCGGGCCGCGCTTGATCCAGCCCGCCACGTACTCGCCCACCGAGGCCCGGCCCTCGCGCAGCACCCGGCCCGCGGCGTGCGGGACGGTGGCCCTGACCGGGTCGAACGGCAGGCCGGGCAGCGGAACCCCCTGGTAGCCCACCGAGCGCAGCACCAGCTGCGCCTCGACGTCCTCGTACGCGCCCGTCCCGGTGACCCCGCCCCGGCCGTCCGGGGCGGTCCGCTCGAAGCGCATCCCGGCGACCCGGCCGCCGGGGCCGGCCAGCACCTCCACCGGGCGCAGGTAGAACCGCAGGTCGATCCGGCGCCGCGCCGCGTCCGGGTCCTGCCCGGCCCAGCCGCGCAGCACCTCCAGGTTGCGCCGGGCCACCGCGGGCAGCGCGGCGGCCGCCTCCTGGTCGGCGTACGCGGGGTCGAGCGCCAGCTCGGCGGGGTCCACGACGGCGGCCACGCCCGGCAGCGTGCCCAGCTCCCGCAGCTCCTTGGTGGTGAACTTGCCCTGCGAGGGCCCCCGTCGGGCCACCATCGACACCGACTGCACCCCGCTGTCCGCGAGCGCGCCCAGGGCCGGCTGCGGCATGTCGGTCGGGGCCAGCTCCGGCTCGCCCCGGGCCAGCATGCGTGTCACGTCCACCGCGACGTTGCCCGCTCCGACGACCACCGCCGAGCCCACCCCGGGCAGGTCGAAGGCCTCGGCCACGGCGTCCGGATGTCCGCTGTACCAGGCGACGAAAGCCGTCGCGGAGTGCACCCCGGCCAGCTCCTCGCCGGGGATGCCGAGGAGCCGGTCACGTGCCGCGCCCACGCAGTACACCACCGCGTGGTACAGCTCCAGCAGCCGTGCGGTGGTGAGCCGCTCCCCGCCGACCTCGACGTTTCCGAGGAAGCGGATCCGTTCGTCCTCCAGCACGGTGCGCAGGCTGCCCTGGAGCGATTTGATCTTCTCGTGGTCGGGGGCCACCCCGTAGCGCACCAGCCCGTACGGCGCCGGCAGCCGGTCCAGTACGTCGACGCGCACGCCGGGCACCTCACGCTGCTGTACGAGCGTCTGAGCGGCGTAGACCCCGCTGGGGCCCGAACCGACGACGGCGACACGAAGCACGGCGGAGCTCCTCCCGCAGGTGCTCCCAGCATGCCACCGGGTCCGGCGGCCGTCAGCCCATCGCGCGCATCCGGTGGATCTCGGCGGTCTGGGTGGCCACCACCTCGTTGGCCATTTCCTCCACCGCGCCGTTGTTCCCGGCGGCCAGCGCCTCGCCCGCCATCTTCACGGCGCCCTCGTGGTGGGCGGTCATCAGGGTGAGGAAGAGCCTGTCGAATTCGGGGCCCCTGGCCGCGGTGAGCCGGCTCAGCTGCGCCTCGGTCGCCATGCCGGGCATCGCGCCGTGGTCGTGGCCGCCCTCCGGGGCCCCAGAGGGCGCGGGGTAGCGGGCCAACCACTTCTCCATGGCGCCGATTTCGGGCTTCTGGGCGGCCGAGATGCGCTCGGCGAGCCGTTTGACCCCGTCCGCCGAGGCCCTCTCCGGGGCCAGCGCGCTCATGGTGAGGGCCTGCCGGTGGTGTTCGACCATGTGCCGCACGTAGGCCCGGTCGGCCGCGTTGGGGCGGTCGTCGGGCTGCGCCTTCGCGGCTTCCCCGGGGGAGAGGGTGCGGGCCTTCTCGCCCGGTCTGCCGGGGGCGATGACCGCCGCGCCGCCGTTCTCCGACCCGCCGCCGCCGTCCCCGCCGTCGCAGCCCGCCAGGGCGAGCAGGATCCCGGCGGCCACGGCCGCCGCGGTCGTCCGGCCGAGTAACCCTTTTGCCATGTCCATGAAGGGAACATACTGCCGGGGTCCGCTCCGGTACCCCGGCGGGCACGTTCCCCTCACGAGCGCAACCGATCGGATCCCCCTGGGAGGGCGCAGTGACCTCGAAGCACACCACCCGAGTGCGGCACAGGAGCCTGGGAGCGGCCGTGGCCGCGGCCGGGCTGCTGACCACGCTGTTCGCGGCCGGTCCCGCGGCCGCCACCCCCGATCCGGGGGACTTATCGCCCGGCAGCGCCTCCGCGCGGGGGGCGGACCCGGCGCCGGGCGGCCGCGTACCGGCCCCCGGCGAGATCCCCGGCCAGGACGAGATCGTGCACAGCGCCAACGTCAGGCACCTGGCCAACGTCCCGAGCACCTATCCGGGCGTCATCAACACCGACCTGGCGTTCCAGGGCAAGTACGCCTACGCCGGCAACTACAACGGCTTCACCATCTACGACATCGGCAACCCGAAGGCCCCGAAGACCGTCAGCCAGGTGCTCTGCCCCGGAGGCCAGAACGACGTCTCCGTCCAGGGGGACCTGCTCTTCCTCTCCACCGACTCCTCGCGCAGCGACGACTCCTGCAACAGCGTCTCGCAGCCCGCGACCGAGAAGTCCTCGTGGGAGGGCATCAAGATCTTCGACATCAAGGACAAGAAGAACCCCAAGTACATCAAGTCCGTCGAGACCAACTGCGGCTCCCACACCCACACACTGGTGCCGGGTGAGCGCGACATCTACCTCTACGTGTCCTCGTACTCGCCCAACGAGGCGTTCCCTGACTGCCAACCGCCGCACGACGGCATCTCCGTGATCAAGGTCCCGAAGAAGCATCCGACGCAGGCGGCCGTCGTGGCCTTCCCCGTCCTCTTCCCGGACGGCGGCAACCCCGGCGGGCCCGCCAACCCCGGCGTCACCAAGACCACCGGCTGCCACGACATCACCGTGTTGCCGTCGAAGAAGCTGGCCGCCGGCGCCTGCATGGGCGACGGCATCCTCTTCGACATCAGCAAGCCCGAGCAGCCGCGGGTGATCGACCGGGTGCAGGACAACGTGAACTTCGCCTTCTGGCACTCGGCGACCTTCAACGAGAAGGCCGACAAGGTGGTGTTCACCGACGAGCTGGGCGGCGGGGGCGGAGCCACCTGCAACGAGGCCACCGGCCCGAACCGCGGGGCCGACGGCATCTACGACATCACCGGCCGAGGCGACCAGCGCAAACTCGTCTTCCGCAGCTACTTCAAGATCCCGCGCCTGCAGGCCGACACCGAGAACTGCGTGGCCCACAACGGCTCGCTGATCCCGGTCGGCGGCGGCCGCGACATCATGGTCCAGTCCTGGTACCAGGGCGGCGTCTCGGTGTGGGACTTCACCGACTCCGCCCGGCCCAAGGAGATCGGCTACTTCGAGCGCGGCCCGCTCACCACCGACCAGCTCGGACTCGGCGGGTCCTGGTCGGCCTACTACTACAACGGGTACGTCTACTCGAACGACATCGCCAAGGGGCTCGACGTGCTGCGGATCGACGACTGGCGCACCGAGAGCGCCAAGCGGGTGTGGATGGACCGGCTCAACGTCCAGACGCAGCCCGAATACCACTGACCCGGCGCACTAGCCCGCCGGGGGACCCGCCGTGGGGAACGCCGCGCCGGGCGGCCCGCCCTCCGGCGGGAAGCCGAGTTCCCACTCCAGCCCGTACCGCTGGAACAGCTCCGCCCGCAGGCGTGCCATGGGCATCGGTGCCCCCGGCAGCAGGACGGCGACCACCGCGCCCATCAGCAGGGCCCGCAGCAGCGGGTAGTCGGTGTCCACGTCCGCCGATCCGTACCGCGTGACCGTGTCCCGGAGCAGCTCCGCCAGGCGCCGCTGCTCCGGGCACCGCACGAAGCCCTCGGCCTGGAGGATGCCCGCCATGTGGGTCCGCATCAGCAGCGGCTCGTCCCGGGCGAGCCCGAGGATCGCGTCGATCGCGCGGGCGAGCCGCTCGCGGCCGTCGTCGCTGCGCGGCTCGCGCTCCAGGGCGGCGTCCAGCGTCAGGTGCATCAGCCGGTGCACCGCCGACTGGAGTAGCTGGCGCTTGCCCGGAAAGTAGTAGGAGACCAGGCCGCGGGCCGCGCCCGCCCTGTCGGCGATGTCGCCGAGCGTCGTGGCCTCGTAGCCGCGCTCGGCGACGAGTTCGACCGTGGCCTGGAGCAGCCGCTCCCGGGAACGTCTGCGCAATTCTTCATTGACCGATGCGCTGCGCGGGGACATGCTTACTCCTGCGTTGACTGGCTCCCAGCCAATATACTCAGCGCACGGGGTCGCCTGCTCTGGGTGACGCGGGGGATCACCCAGAGCAGGGACTTCCAAACCTCCGGGCAACAACCGGTTTCGGCCTCGCGGAGCGGGCCCGAGCGGGCGTGAGCGGGCCCGATGGATCGCGCGTGGACCCGGTGGGTCAGGCGAGCGCGCTCAGGCCCGGCATCAGGGCCACCACCAGTGGGACGGCCGGGACCAGTGTGGCCAGTGCCGTGAGCCGAAGCCGGCGGCCCGCCGACAGCCGCGGCGCCGCCGACAGCAGCCGCCGCACCCGCTCGGACACATGGGGCTGCGGGCTCGGGTAGGGCCCGAACACCCCCCGGTCCTCGTTGAGCCCGACCAGCGCCAGCGCGATCGTCAGTCTCCCGAACCGCCGCGAGGCCACGTCGTCGGCGGCCAGTTCGACGAGCCGGTGCATCTCCGCCTCGAACGCCGCGAACACCGGCACCTGCGGGAATCCCCCTGCCAGCGCCCTCGAGCAGTGCAGCAGCCAGTCGTGCCGGGCCTGCGCGTGCCCCTGCTCGTGCGCCAGTACGGCGTCCAGCTGGCTCCCCTTGAGCCGTCCGAGCGCGGCCGTGGTCACCACCAGCTGGGGGGCGGCGCCCGGCAGCCACCACGCGTCGGGCCGCTCCCCCTCCAGGACCACGAGCCGGGCCCCGGCCGGATCCTCGCCGGGCAGCAGCGGCGCCCGTACGAGCAGTTCGGCGCCCTGCGCCCGGCGCCGCGCGCGGGCCCGCAGCACCTCCCCGGTCAGCCGGGCCCCCGTCCACAGCCCGCCGCCGGCCAGCACCAGCGCGGTCCCCACGGCCCACGGGCCGCCGGTCGGACCCAGCGCGTACGCGTCGACCACCCCGTGCGGGGCCGCCGCGAAGAGCCGGCCCCGCACCGCCAGCCAGGCGGCGGCCGCGCTCAGCAGCATCGACAGGGCGAAGCACAGGAGCACCGCGCCCACCACGCACTGCCACACCCACAGGGCGACGACGGGCTCCCGCTCGGGCCATTCGGCCCGGGCCAGCAGACGGGGAGCGAGCACCGCGGTCAGTGCGCCGAGCAACAGGAGTGCGGCGGGGACCATCATGTCCGCCAGCCTATGAGCGCGGGGCTACCTGCCGGTACGGCCTTTCGGGATTGGTGACGCAGGACACGTTTGTCCACCCGGGCCCGGATCTTCACAGACTCAGGAGCATCGCCAACATCCCGATCCCCATGGCGAGTCGGCACGCCCGCGTCAGATCCCCGGGCCTGGTGGACGGCCCGCCCGCGACCGGCTGCGCACCCCCGCCCGCCGTCACCAGCCGGGCCCCGCCGAGCAGCACGTACCCCGCGAAGTAGAGGAGCAGCGCCCCGGTGACGAGCGGCGGCCCGCCGCCGTGCCCGTGCCCGCCCCCGCCGGTCATCGTCAGCGCCATGTACGCCATGGCCAGCGAGCCGACCAGGTGGTGCGCGTGGTGCGCCCCGCCCCGCAGCAGCCACAGGGCGTGCAGCACGGCCCCGCAGAAGACGGCCAGCAGGACCGCGGGCCCCCACGGGCCGATGCCCGGGGGCACGGCCATCACCGCCATCCCGAAGCCCATCAGCGCCTCGCCCGCCGCCCCGCCGCGGGCCTCCCGCTCCGATCTGCGCGCCCGCGACAGGCAGTACGCGCCGCTCACCGCGCACAGCAGGACGAGCAGCCACGCGGAGAGGGAAGCGGGAAGGGACATGGCGGGACCGTGCACGGCGGAACCTCCCGGTTCGTCGGCGTCACGGGAAGAGATGCCCCGGCCCGGACGCCCGCACGCCGCCCCGGGTTAGGCTCTCCTTGCCGCACCGGGCATGTCATATGCCGCTGAGCTGAACGGAGCCCCCCGATGTCGACCGCCCACCCCACCGCCCTGAACTTCCGCAGTGCCGTGGAGGCGGACGTACCGGAGCTGGTGGCTCTCGTCGAGTCCGCCTACCGCGGAGACGCCAGCCGGGCCGGCTGGACCACCGAGGCCGACGTCCTGGACGGGCAGCGCACCGACCCCGAGGGCGTCCGCGCGGTCATCGACGGGGCCGACGGCGTCCTGCTCGTCGTCGAGCGCGGCGGCGAGCTCGTCGCCTGCTGCCAGCTCGAACACCGCGGCGACCACGTCTACTTCGGGATGTTCGCGGTCCGCCCGGGGCTGCAGGGCGCAGGCCTCGGCAAGGAGATCCTCGCCGAGGCCGAGCGCCGCGCCCGCGAGACGTGGGGCGCCAAGGAGATGCGGATGACGGTGGTGAACGTACGGGAGGAGCTCATCGCGTACTACGTGCGCCGCGGCTACCGCCGCACCGGCGAGCTGAGCCCCTTCCCCTACGGCGACGAGCGCTTCGGCGTCCCGCTCCGCGACGACCTGGCCTTCGAGCTGCTGGTCAAGACGCTGTAGCGCGGAGCGGGAAACCGGGACCCAGGCACCGGAGCCGGGATGCCGGGTCACCGGATCCCGGCGCCGGGCGCGGCCGTCACGCCAGGAACCGGCCCGTGCTGCGGATCTCCGGGAAGTCCGTGGCCGCGCCGTCCAGTTCGAGGGCCCGGGCCAGCCGCAGCTGCTGCAGGGTGTTGACGGTCCAGCCGGTCACCCGCAGCCCGGCCGCGTGGACCGACTCCACCATGGCCAGGGTGAGCTCTCGGATGCCGAGGGCGACCGTGTTCGCCCCCACGGCGAGCGCCCGGTCCTCGACGGACCTCGGGTGGGTCATGCGCAGGTCCGCGTACAGGGTGGTCCGTACGCCGGGCAGCAGCCGGGCCGTTCCGGCGAGCACCGCGTCGTCGAAGGAGGCCACCTCCACCCGCCCGCTCAGGTCGCGGCGCCGGACCAGCTCCGCGAGCGCCGCGGCGGTCGGCCCGTCCTGCACCGACACCTGGAGCGGGGTCCGGACGGCGTCCAGGACCTCCTCGAAGACCGGCACGCGCTCACCGTGGCCGGCGTCCAGTTCGCGCAGCGCGGCCAGGGTCAGATCGGCGACGGCTCCGGAGCCGTCGGTGGTGCGGTCCACCTCGGCGTCGTGCAGGACGACGAGCACGCCGTCCTTGCTCAGCTGCAGATCCAGCGCGATGACGTCCATTCCGGAACGTTCCGCGCGGACGAACGACCGCAAGGTGTTCTCCGGTTCGACACCCATGACCCCGCGGTGACCGATGGTGAGGAAAGTCAAGGTTCTCTCGCTTCCGTCGACGGCGGCTCCCCGCACGGTCGCGGCGTCCCTACCGGCCGGGCGGTGAGGACGCATGCTAGTGCGCCGGGGATGCGATGGGACCGCCCGTGCAGCGCCCGGAACGGGGCCTTCGGCCGGTTCCCGCCAGGGTCGTGCGCCGCCGCGCGCGCCGCGGGGGCCCTGCCGCGTCACCCGGGCGTGGGCGCGTCCCCACGGCCTTGACGATCCGCGGCCGGGCGGCCGGCCGGGGCTCCCCCGGGGGCTCCCTCCCGGGCTTCCGCGCCGGCCGCGGCCAGCTCCGCCAGATCGGCCAGCAGGGCTTCGCCGAGCTCCAGTTCGGCCAGGTGCTGCCGCTCGCTCCAGCGCAGTGCGAGCGCGGGGAAGGCCCACTCCGCCACCTCGCCCGCCCGCGCCATGGCCTCCCGCACGGCGGCCAGTTCGCCCCGGGTGCGCTCCAGGTGCCCGTCGACCATCGCGCGCAGCAACTCGGGTTCGGCGAGATGGCCGAGCCAGATCCGCAGCAGCAGCCCGTGCTTGAGCACCGGGGGTCCGGCCTCCGCCGTGTCCGAGGCCCAGCCGGCGAGGGCGGCGCGGCCGGTGTCGGTGATGGCGTAGCGGCGCTTGGCCCGGGCCTCTTCGGGCCCCGAGCGCGCGGAGGCCGCGTACCCGAGCCCCTCCAGCCGGCGCAGTTCGGCGTAGATCTGGCTGATGGCGGGGGACCAGTAGAAGAAGCGCAGGGAGGAGTCCGCCCACTTCTTCAGCTCGTACCCGGTGCGCTCCCCGGGGAAGGACAGCATCCCGAGCACCGCCCACGCGGTCGCCGGCAGGTCTTGCTTCTTCGACGTCTGACTACTAGTCATATGGCGAATTGAAGTAAGGCCGGGCACGGGACGCAACCCTGGAGGCATCGTGAAATTCTCCGTGATCTTCGAAGCTCAGCTCGCCGACCCGACCGTGGAGAGGGAGCACCAGGTCATCCGCGACTGCGTGGAGCAGGCCGTGCTCGCCGAACGGATGGGATTCGACCGGATCTGGGCCGTCGAGCACCACGCGCTGAAGTGGTACGCGCACATGTCCGCCCCGGAGATCTTCCTGACCTGGGTCGCGGCCCGGACGCACACCATACGCATCGGCCACGGGGTCGTCTGCATGCCCTTCAACTTCAACCACCCGGTCCGCGTCGCCGAGCGCGCCGCGATGCTCGACCTGCTCTCCGGCGGCCGCCTCGACCTCGGCGCCGGGCGCGGCGGCACCGAACAGGAGACCTCCCTGTGCGGGGTCGACCGGGAGCGCACCACGCAGGAGGTGGAGGAGGCGCTGCGGATCATCGGCAGGGCATGGCAGGAGGAGGAGCTGGAGTACCACGGCGAGCTGATCGACATCGACCCGCACCCGATCCTGCCGCGGCCGCGGCAGACCCCGCATCCGCCGCTGTTCCTGGCGTGCAGCCGCGCCGAGACCCTCGTACAGGCCGCCGAGCTGGGTGTCGGTGCCCTGGTGATGGGCTTCGCCGGGCCGGAGTCCATCGCCACGATGCGGGCCGTGTACGACGGGGTGGTGGCCGGCCGGGACGGCGGGCGCCTCGTCTCCACCGCGGTCAACGACCACTTCTCGGTGCTCTGCCCGACCATCGTGCTCGACGATCCGGCCGAGGCGCGCCGGATCGGCATCCGCGGCCAGCGGTTCTTCGCGCAGTCCATCGGCCACTGGTACGGCGGCGCCGGCGTGCCGGACGAGGCGGTGGTCGCGGGCGCCGACGAGGCGGCGCAGATGCGCAGCGCGGCGGAGCAGGTGGTGGCCCGGCTGCACGAGCAGGCCATCCCGGTGCGTCCCACCGCGACGGCGACCTTCCACGCCGACCACGCGTACGGGAGCGCCGACGACGCCATCGCGTACGTACGGCGGCTCGAGGAGGCCGGTGCCGACGAGATCATGTGCCTGATCCAGATGGGCACGGTGCCTCAGGAGGCCTGTCTGGAGACGCTGCGCCAGTGGGGCGAAAAGGTCATTCCGTACTTCCGTACGCCTGAGTGACCGACGTCACCCGTCGGCCGCGCGGATGAGCGCCCGCGGGGCCGACGGGTGCGGGCGCCGGTGCGCGAAAGGGGCGAAGCGCTCGCCCGGACGGTGGACGGCGGGAAGAATTACGGTGTCCATAGGGGTCGCGCAGGACAATTTCCCGCACAGGCCCTTGAGCAGGAGAGGCTCGCACGCATACGCTGTGTTGACGCGAGGTTCTCCTGTGGAGGAAGTGACATGACGGAAATTCTTGTGCCGGGTTCTGGCGGTGCGGTGATAGCCGCCGGTGCGCGGGTGGTCGACCACCCGGCGTGGCCCGAGCTCAAGGCCGCCGTGGAGGAGATCCGCCCCTGGCAGGCCAAGGACGGTTCGATCGACTTCGAGGCCGCGGACGCCCCGGCTCCGACCGAGGTCGCGGCCGCCGTCGAGCGGGCGATCGCCGCCGTGGAGGTGCTGTCGCCGCTGCTGCCGCACGCCGCCGCCTACCACCGGGCGCTCGTCGCCGACCTGCGCAAGTGGGTCGCGGACGGCTTCAAGGTGCCGGACTTCCTGGACTCCCTGCTGGCCTTCCACCCGGCCGCCGAGCGCGCCGACGGGCTCCAGCACCTGGTCGTCTTCCCCATGTACACGCAGAACGGCAACCTCGACCGCAACTTCGAGGCCGTCGTCCTGAAGATGGTGTGGCCCGAGTGGCTCTCCGAGCTGGAGCGCACCCGGTACGACAACCCGCTCTTCCTCGGCATCACCTTCGAGGACTTCACCCCCGGTTACGACACGCACTCGGCCGTGCTCTTCCCGGAGACCATCGCCGTCCGCGAGGCCCCCGAGCGCTTCACCTGGGGCGGCATCTTCTGCGACCGCGAGGCCGCCCGCTACCGCAAGGTCACCGAGGCCGCCGTCGACATCCTGGGCATCGAGCTGCCCGAGGACATCGCGCGCATGGTCGAGGACCAGGAGCGCTGCGAGAAGGCCTTCGTCCTGTGGGACATGGTCCACGACCGCACCCACAGCCACGGCGACCTGCCGTTCGACCCCTTCATGATCAAGCAGCGCCAGCCGTTCTGGATGTACGGCCTGGAGGAGCTGCGCTGCGACCTCACCGCCTTCAAGGAGGCCGTGAAGCTGGAGTCCGAGGGCAACGAGCACGGCCGTGACGTGCAGTACGCCGTCCTCTTCGACCGGATGTTCCGCTTCCCGGTCTCGGGCGACCGCAACCGCAACTACGACGGCCTCGGCGGCCAGCTGCTCTTCGCGTACCTCCACAAGCACGACGTCGTGCGCTGGACGGACAACAAGCTGAAGATCGACTGGATGCGCGCCCCGCAGGTCACCAACCAGCTGTGCGCCGAGATCGAGGACCTCTACCGGGCCGGCATCGACCGCCCGAAGCTCGTCCACTGGTTCAAGGCGTACGAGCTCGTCTCCACCTACCTGGCCCCGCACCCGGGCTCCAAGTGGGCCAAGGGCCCCGACGCCCTCGACCTCACGCAGCCGCCGCGCAAGCTCGTCGACGACGTGCTTCCCGACGAGTTTCCGCTGAGCATGTTCTACGAGGCCCTTGCCAAGAAGCTCAAGGGAGTGATCGCCTCCACGAAGGGCATCACTGCAGTGAACGCCGATTCGGCCGAGCGGGTCGCCGCGTGAGCGCTCGCCCACAGGAGGCTGCACAGATGAACAGCGCTGGGAAGTCCGGGAACGGCATGCTCCACGGTGCCGTGGTGGCGGTCGCCGGGGCCGGCGGCCCCGCCGGGCGCGCCGCCCTGCTCCGCCTCGCCGAGGCCGGTGCCGTCGTCGTCGCGGCGGACGCCGACCCGTCGCGCCTCGCGGAGTCCGTGGACGCGGCCCGCTACGCCCACGGCGGCGCCACCGTCACCGGTGACACCGTCGACCTGCTCGACCTGGAGGCCACCAAGGCCTGGGCCGAGCGCACGGAGAAGGAGTTCGGCCGGATCGACGGGGTCGTCCACCTCGTCGGCGGCTGGCGCGGCAGCAAGACCTTCACCGACGTGGACCTCGCGGACTGGGACTTCCTGGAGAAGCTCCTGATCCGCACCGTCCAGCACACCTCGCTCGCCTTCCACGACGGGCTGCTGCGCAGTGACCGCGGCCGCTACGTCCTGATCAGCCAGTCCGGCGCGCACAAGCCGGTCGCCAACAACGCCGCGTACAACGCGGGCAAGGCGGCCGCCGAGGCCTGGACGCTGGCCCTCGCCGACTCCTTCCGCAAGGCGGGGGGCGAGGACGGCCCGGGCGCCGCGGCTGCGATCCTGGTGATCAAGGCACTGGTGCACGACGCCATGCGCGCCGAGCGCCCCAATGCGAAGTTCGCGGGCTTCACCGACGTCAAGGAGCTGGCCGAGGCCATCGCCGGCGTCTGGGAGCGGCCCGCCATCGATGTGAACGGACAGCGTCTGTGGCTCACTCCGCAACCGTGAAAACCGATGCCCGCCGCCACCACGATCCGGCGGTGCGCGGATTCGCGAGCGACAACTACGCGGGGGTCCATCCGGAGATCCTGGAGGCCCTCGCCCTGGCCAACGGCGGCCACCAGGTCGCCTACGGCGAGGACGAGTACACCGAGCACCTGCAGAAGATCATCCGCAGTCACTTCGGCCCGTACGCGGAGGCCTTCCCGGTCTTCAACGGCACCGGCGCGAACGTCACGGCCCTCCAGGCCCTGACGGACCGCTGGGGCGCGGTGATCTGCGCGGAGTCGGCGCACATCAACGTCGACGAGGGCGGCGCCCCGGAGCGGATGGCCGGGCTCAAGCTGCTCACCGTCCCGACCCCGGACGGCAAGCTCACCCCCGAGCTCATCGACCGGCAGGCCTGGGGCTGGGAGGACGAACACCGGGCGATGCCGCAGGTCGTCTCGATCACCCAGAACACCGAGCTCGGCACGGTCTACACGCCGGACGAGATCCGGGCGATCTGCGAGCACGCGCACTCCCACGGCATGAAGGTCCACCTCGACGGGGCCCGGATAGCCAACGCCGCGGCCTCGCTCGACGTGCCGATGCGCACGTTCACCAACACGGTGGGCGTGGACGTGCTGTCCTACGGCGGCACCAAGAACGGCATGATGTTCGGCGAGGCCGTGGTGGTCGTCAACCCGGACGCGGTCCGGCAGATGAAGCACATCCGCAAGATGTCGATGCAGCTCGCGTCCAAGATGCGGTTCGTGTCGGTGCAGCTGGAAGCGCTGCTCGCCAAGGACCTGTGGCTGCGCAACGCGCAGCACTCGAACGCGATGGCGCAGCGGCTGGCGGCGGGCGTGCGCGAGACCGACGGTGTGGAGATCCTCTACCCGGTGCAGGCCAACGCGGTGTTCGCGAAGCTGCCGCAGGAGGTGACGCGGCGGCTGCAGCAGCGCTACCGCTTCTACTTCTGGGACGAGGCCGCGGGCCACGTGCGCTGGATGTGCGGCTTCGACACCCAGGAGGAAGACGTCGACGGCTTCCTCCAGGCGCTGAAGGAAGAGCTGTCCCGCTGAAGATCTGAATAGATATACCCCCGACCGTAAATCTATTGATTCACGGTCGGGGGTATGCCTATGCTCCGGGCCATGCAGCTGATCCCGCAAAGCCCGGAGATTCACGCCTATCTGGCGGCCGATGAAGTCATAGATCACGGCCACCCGCTCGTGGGCGAGACCGCCGACGCCCTCTGGACCTCCACCGGCGACGCATACTCATACGCCAAGGTCGCCTTCGAGTTCGTCCGTGACGCGATCCCGCACTCCGCCGACTCGGGGGACCCGCGCGTCTCCTGGCGCGCCTCGGACGTGCTGCGCACCCGCAACGGCATCTGCTACGCCAAGTCCCATGCGCTGGTCGCCCTGTTGAGGGCTCGCGGCATCCCGGCGGGCCTCTGCTACCAGCGGCTCACCGATGACGACGGCTCGAACCCCGTCGTGCACGGGCTGATCGCCCTCCGGCTGCCGGGCGCGGCGGACTGGGCCCGCCAGGATCCGCGGGGCAACAAGCCGGGTGTGGACGCGCGGTTCTCCCTCGATGCCGAGCGGCTCGCCTTCCCCGTACGCCCCGAGCTCGGCGAGGTCGACCACCCCGAGCTGTACGCCACCCCGCATCCGGCCGTGCTGGGAGCCCTGCGGGAGTCCGCCGACGGGCCGGCGCTCCGGCGCAACCTCCCTGCGGAGATAGGAAAGTTTCCTGTCGGATAACGTTGTCAACTTGGCATGCCCATGGGTACTTTCGGCGGCAGACCATCCCCGTTCCCCCCACCCCCGAACGGAAGGTGCTCCATGCCCCACGGAGTTCCCGCCGGACTCGCCGCCCTCGCACTCGGCGTGACCGCGGCCCTGGCCCTCACCCCCACCGCCCGGGCCGGACCCCGGCCGGCTCCCGCGCCCGCCCCGGCCGCGGCCGCCGCCCCCGCGCAGTTCGCCCACCCCGGAGTCCTCAACAGCCGGGCCCAGCTGGACTTCGTACGCACCAAGGTGCGGGCGGGGGAGCAGCCGTGGAAGTCGGCGTTCGACGCCATGCTCGCGAGCCCGTACGGCTCGCAGTCGCGCACGCCCAAGCCGCGCGCCGTCGTCGAGTGCGGCTCGTACTCGAACCCGGACAACGGCTGTTCCGAGGAGCGCGAGGACGCCATCGCCGCGTACACCGACGCCCTCGCCTGGTACGTCACCCGGGACGCCGAGTACGCGAAGAAGTCGATCGAGCTGATGGACGCCTGGTCCGCGAAGATCAAGGACCATACCAACAGCAACGCCCCGCTGCAGAGCGGCTGGGCGGGCTCCACCTGGCCGCGTGCCGCCGAGATCATCAAGCACACGTACACCGGCGGCTGGCCGAACCAGGGGCGCTTCGCCACCATGCTCCGCGACGTCTACCTGCCCGAGGTCGTCAACGGGAAGCCGAACAGCAACGGCAACTGGGAACTGATCATGATGGACGCCGCCATCGGCATCTCGGTCCATCTCGACGACCGTGCGAGCTACGACAAGGCGATGGCGATCTACCTCGGCCGGGTCCCGGCGTACTTCTACCTCGCCTCCGACGGGGCGCAGCCCGCCTACCCGCCGCGCTCCACCATCGACACCAGGAGCGAGCTGGTCGAGTACTGGCACGGCCAGAGCACCTTCGTGGACGGCTTGGCCCAGGAGACCTGCCGGGACTTCGGCCACACCGGCATGGTGATCGCCGCGACCATGCACGTGGCCGAGACCTCACGGATCCAGGGGCGCGACCTGTACCCGCAGTTCAAGGAACGCTTCCGGTACGCGCTCGGTTTCCACGCCCTGTACGAGCTCGGCGCGCAGGTGCCCGCGTGGCTGTGCGGCGGGAGCCTGGCGAAGGGCATCGGGCCGTCCACCGAGGTCGGCTACAACGCCCTGCACACGCGCCTGGGCGTCAGCATGGAGAACACCCGCAAGCTCACCGAGGGGCGGCGTCCGGCGGGCACCGAGAACCACTTCGAGGCGTGGGAGACGCTGACCCACGCCGAGAACCCCCACTGACCGCCGGGCGGGCGGGGCGCCACGGGCACGACACCGCGGCCCCGCCGTGAACAGCGGGGCCGCACGATCACCCGGACCGGTGGTACCCGATCAGCCCGCTTCCTTGACCTGGGCGGCCGTCGGCGCGGTTCCGCCCAGGTGCGCCGGCAGCCACCAGGTGTCCTCGGGGCCCTTGGGCTTGCCCGGGTAGGCGCTCTGCGCGGCGTCCAGCAGCTCCTGCACCCGCTCGCGCAGGCGGCGGGTGATGGCGCCTGCGTACTGGTCGGTGGGCGCCTCGATGGGCTCGCCGACCCGCATCGTCACGGGGATGTGGCTGCGCTTGAGGTTCTTCGGGCGGCCCTTGGTCCACAGCCGCTGGGTGCCCCACAGCGCCACCGGGATGAGCGGGACGCCGGCCTCCTGGGCCATGCGCGCGGCGCCCGACTTGAAGCTCTTGAGGGTGAACGACTGGGAGATCGTCGCCTCCGGGAACACGCCGATGATCTCGCCGGACCGCAGCGAGTCGAGGGCGTGCTGGTAGGCCGTCTCACCCTGCGTGCGGTCGACCGGGATGTGCTTCATCGCGCGCATCAGCGGGCCGGACACCTTGTGGCGGAAGACCGACTCCTTCGCCATGAAGCGGACCAGGCGCTTCTGCGGCCGCGCGGTCAGACCGGCGAAGATGAAGTCGAGGTAGCCGATGTGGTTCGACACGAGAACCGCCCCGCCCTTGCGCGGGATGTTCTCCGTGCCCTTCATGTCGATACGGATGTCCAGCGCCCGGAAGAGGGTGTGTGCGGCGCCGATCACCGGAGGGTAGACGAGCTCAGCCATGAGGGGGAGACCCCGCTTTCTGCCTGGGGAGGTGCTCCCGGCCGGAAGTTACGGCTGCGTAGGTACGCTGCCCTTGGGGATCGTGCCCCATACGAGAGCTGCTGGCCAGCCCAGACGACCGTGCCCGAGGAGATTCTCGTCACGCCGGGAATGCGGCGCGTAGCCGGGGCGCTCGGATCACCGTACGAGCGCAATTCAATGATGCGGCAACGAGGTCCGCGCGACGGGAGCAGTGTGCAAGGGGACGAGGAGGCGCAGGCCGCGGGCCTGGTACGGCTGGGCGCCGCCGAACTGGGCGCATCGCCCGGACGGCGGGCCAGCCTGGTGCAGTTCTCCAGCGCGTTCTGCCAGCCCTGCCGGGCCACCCGGCGGATCCTCGCCGACGTGGCGAGCCTGGTCGAGGGCGTCGAGCACATCGAGATCGATGCTGAAGCCCGTCTCGAGCTGGTGCGGGCCCTGGGCATCGAGAAGACGCCCACCGTGCTCGTCCTCGACGCCGGGGGCCGGATCGTGCGGCGCGCGGTGGGGATGCCGCGCAAGGCGGACGTGATCGCCGCCCTCGGCGCGGCGATATGAGGCGTTCGGCGGCCGGTTCAACGGCCGGTTCGGCGGCCCGCTCGACGGCCTGGCCGTCGGCCGGCGCCGGGACCGGTACGCCGGTGCACGCGCCCGCACGCAGCGTGACGCGCCTCGCATCTGCCCGATGCGGCTTGACTGTGTACACGGGAGATCGCCAGGCTGGCGGCATGCGGTATGAACTCCTGCTTTACGGGCGGGTCCACGTGGACCTCGTCCGCTACGCGAGCGCGCGTTGTCGGGGCCACTGAACGACCCCGGTCCCCGACCCGATCGACCTGATCCCACCGCGCCCGTGCCCGCCGCCCCGGCGGCAGAAGGAAGCACCTCCATGACGGCCCCGACCGCCCCCATCGTCCAGACCGCCACGCCGGGCTCGCCCGACCTGTTGCGCTCCGTCTTCCGCCGCCACGCCGCGGGCGTGGCCGTGATCACCGCCGAGGACGGCGGCAGTCCCGTCGGGTTCACCGCGACCTCGCTCAACTCGGTCTCCGCCGACCCTCCGCTGCTGTCGTTCACCATCGCCACGGGGGCCTCCAGCTGGCCCGCGATACGCGACTCCGAGCACCTCGGCGTCCACATACTCGGCGAGCACCAGCAGGACCTCGCGGGGCTGTTCGCCCGCAGCGGAGCCGACCGCTTCGGGCCCGGCACCGGCTGGGCCCCCGGCCCGTACGGGGTTCCGGTGCTGGACGGCGTACTGGCGTGGCTGGTGTGCCGGGTGGTGGCGCGCGTGCCCGCCGGGGCGCATCGGGTGATCATCGCGGAGGCGGTGGCCGGGGACCCGGCCGGGGAAGGCCGGCCGCTGCTGTACCACCAGGGTCGCTTCAACGCGTTGCGCGACTGAATCGTCCCTGCTGGGGCGGGTTCGTGCGGCGTTGGACAGATCACAGTTCACCGGCCTTGCCACCGTGGAGGACCCACGGTGTACTGACGAGTAACATTCCCTTCGGAGCGCGGGCCGCCCCGACCGGGATCCGCCCGACAAGGCGCCTATGCTGCCTGCACAAGGCGGTATCAGAAAAAAGACGATGCGGTAGGAGAGCCGGCGTGAGCCTGAGGATCGTTGTCTGTGTGAAGTACGTGCCCGACGCCACCGGCGACCGGCACTTCGCCGATGACCTGACGGTCGACCGCGACGACGTCGACGGTCTGCTGTCGGAGCTCGACGAGTACGCCGTCGAGCAGGCGCTGCAGATCGCCGAAGACGCCGACGACGCCGAGATCACCGTCCTGACGGTGGGCCCCGAGGACGCCAAGGACGCGCTGCGCAAGGCGCTGTCCATGGGTGCCGACAAGGCCATCCACGTCGAGGACGACGACCTGCACGGCAGCGACGTCATGGGCACCTCGCTGGTGCTCGCCAAGGCCATCGAGAAGGCCGGCTACGACCTGGTCATCACCGGTATGGCCTCGACCGACGGCACCATGGGCGTCCTCCCGGCGATCCTGGCCGAGCGCCTGGGCGTCCCGCAGGTCACCCTGCTCTCCGAGGTCAAGGTCGAGGACGGCACCGTGACGGGCCGCCGCGACGGCGACTCCGCGAGCGAGCAGCTGGAGGCCTCCCTCCCGGCGCTCGTCTCCGTGACGGACCAGTCGGGCGAGGCCCGCTACCCCTCCTTCAAGGGCATCATGGCCGCCAAGAAGAAGCCGGTGGAGTCCTGGGACCTGGAGGAGCTGGAGATCGAGTCGGACGAGGTCGGCCTCGAGGGTTCCTGGACCGCGGTCGACTCCGCGACGCAGCGCCCGGCCCGCACCGCCGGCACGATCGTCAAGGACGAGGGCGAGGGCGGCAAGGCGCTGGCCGAGTTCCTGGCCGGCCAGAAGTTCATCTAAGAGCTTCGGCCGAAACCCTCTCGATCGCCCCCTGACTACTTCGCATTCGCAGGAGCATTCCCATGGCTGAAGTCCTCGTCTACGTCGACCACGCGGACGGTGCCGTCCGCAAGCCCACCCTCGAGCTGCTGACGCTCGCCCGCCGCATCGGCGAGCCCGTCGCCGTCGCCCTCGGCGCCGGTGCGGCCGACACCGCCGCGGTGCTCGCCGAGCACGGCGCGGTCAAGGTCCTGACCGCCGACGCCCCCGAGTTCACCGAGTACCTCGTGGTACCGAAGGTGGACGCGCTGCAGGCCGCGTACGACGCCGTATCCCCGGCCGCCGTGCTCGTCCCCTCCTCCGCCGAGGGCAAGGAGATCGCCGCCCGCCTCGCGGTCCGCATCGGCTCCGGCATCATCACCGACGCCGTCGACCTGGAGGCCGGTGACGAGGGTCCGGTCGCGACGCAGGCCGCGTTCGCCGCGTCCTTCACCACCAAGTCCCGCGTCTCCAAGGGCACCCCGGTCATCACCGTCAAGCCGAACTCGGCTCCGGTCGAGGCCGCCCCGGCCGCCGGTGCCGTCGAGGCGCTCGCCGTCACCTTCGGCGCCCTGGCCACCGGCACCAAGGTCGTCTCCCGCACCCCGCGCGAGTCGACCGGCCGCCCCGAGCTGACCGAGGCCGCGATCGTGGTCTCCGGTGGCCGCGGCGTCAACGGTGCCGAGAACTTCGGCATCATCGAGGCCCTCGCGGACTCCCTCGGTGCCGCCGTCGGCGCCTCGCGCGCCGCCGTCGACGCCGGCTGGTACCCGCACTCCAACCAGGTCGGCCAGACCGGCAAGTCGGTCTCCCCGCAGCTGTACATCGCCTCCGGCATCTCGGGCGCGATCCAGCACCGGGCCGGCATGCAGACCTCGAAGACCATCGTGGCCATCAACAAGGACGCCGAGGCCCCGATCTTCGACCTCGTCGACTACGGCGTCGTGGGCGACCTGTTCGCGGTCGTCCCGCAGCTGACCGAAGAGATCCAGGCCCGCAAGGGCTGACCTGCACCGATGCTGTGACTCGGGGCCGCGTGGTGACACTCACCACGCGGCCCCGAGGTGTTTCCTGCAACCATTGACTAGACAAGAAGCCCTCATTAAATTCTGCTATGCGGATCTATGCTTCCGTGAAGCGGAAAAAGAGGAGAGTGCACGATGGGTCAGCAGGAGAAGGTGGCGACGAGCCTCGCAGGCGCGGTCAGCGAGGGGATCAGCGCTTCCCTCGCGCCGGTGGACGCGGAGCTCGCGCGCCACTACCCGGGCGACCCCGGCACCCGCCAGCCCATCCACACGGTCTACGTCCCCGGTGACGTCTTCGCCGCCGACACCATCCGCTCCTGGGGCGACCAGGCCCTCGCGGCCCTCGACGAACACGCCCCGGACGCCGCCACGTTCGCCAAGGTCCTCGGGATCTCCGACGAGCTCGCCGTACCCGTCTACGAGCGGGTCCGCGCCAAGCTCCTGCGCGAGCCCATCGAGGACCTCCGCGTCGACTTCGAGGACGGCTTCGGCGTCCGCTCCGACGAGGAGGAGGACCAGGCGGCCGCCCGCGCCGCCCGCCTCGTCTCCGAAGCCTTCTCCAACGGCACGAACGCCCCGTACATGGGCATCCGCATGAAGTGCATGGAGTCCAACGTCCGCGACCGCGGCATCCGCACCACCGACATCTTCCTGTCCGGGCTGCTGGAGCACGGCGGCCTCCCCGAGGGCCTCGTCCTGACCCTCCCGAAGGTCACGTACGCCGAGCAGGTCAGCGCCTTCGTCAAGCTGCTGGAGGCCTTCGAGACCGCCCGCGGCCTGCGCCCGGGCCGGATCGGCTTCGAGATCCAGATCGAGACCAGCCAGTCGATCGTCGCCTCCGACGGCACCGCCACCGTGGCCCGGATGATCGAGGCCTCCAAGGGGCGTGCCACCGGCCTGCACTACGGCACCTTCGACTACAGCGCCTGCGTCGGCGTCTCCGCCGCCTACCAGTCGAGCGACCACCCGGCCGCCGACCACGCCAAGGCGATCATGCAGGTCGCGGCCGCCGGCACCGGCGTACGCGTCTCCGACGGCTCCACGAACGTCCTGCCCATCGGCAGCACCGAGCACGTCCACGAGGCCTGGAAGCTGCACTACGGCCTCACCCGCCGGGCCCTGGCCCGCGCGTACTACCAGGGCTGGGACATGCACCCGGGCCACCTGCCGACCCGCTACGCGGCGGTGTTCACGTTCTACCGCGAGGGCCTCGAAACGGCTGCCGCGCGGCTGAAGGCGTACGTCGCGAAGATCGAGGGCGACGTGATGGACGAGCCCGCCACGGCCAAGGCCCTGGCCGGCTACCTGGTCCGCGGTCTGGACTGCGGCGCGGTGGGTGCGGAGGAGGTCACCGCCCTGACCGGCCTGTCCCGCGCCGAACTGGACGCCTTCGCGATCCCGCGCCGCTCGGCGACGCTGACGGCGACCACCTGATCCGACTCGCGCCGACGGGGCCCGGCCGGGGACGTCCCGGCCGGGCCCCGCCGCGTCTCACAACGGGCCGATGACCCACCGGTTCAGGGTTCCGTCGCGGCCCGCGGTGACGAGCAGGCTCCCGTCGGGGGAGAAGGCCACGGCGTTGACGGCCTCGTCGTGGCCGGACAGCGGTCCGCCGGCGCGCCTGCCGGTGGCCGGGTGCCACAGCAGGACCACGCCGTCTTCGCCCGCCGAGGCCAGCAGCCGCCCGTCCGGGGAGAACGCCACGTCGTACACCGCGGAGCGGTGGCCGGTCAGCGGCGGCCCGACCGGCAGGCCGCCGCCCGCATCCCACACCCGTACGGTGGCGTCGGCGCCCGCCGTGGCCAGCAGGGTCCCGTCCGGCGAGAACACCGCCGACCACACCGCGCCCCGGTGCCCGAGCGAGACGTGCTCGGGCAGCAGCGGCCTGCCGGGATCCCGCCACAGCACCTGGCCGTCGGCGCCGGAGGTGACCAGGCGCCGCCCGTCCGGGGCGAAGGCGAGTCCGACGACCTCGTTGGTGTGACCACCGAGGGGCTCGCGGGAGCGTGTCCCGGTGGCCGGATCCCACAGCTCCACGGTGCCGTCCGCGCTCGCCGTGGCGAGCAGTCGCCCGTCGGGGGAGAACGCGAGCCGCTTCAGGGGTCCGCGGTGGTCGGTCGGCAGTTCCCGCACCCGCGTGCCGGTCGCCGGATCCCGCAGGTACACGGTCCGGTCGGCGGCTGCCGTGGCGAGCACGGTCCCGTCGGGAGAGAAGGCCAGGCACCAGGGCAGGGCGGCGAGCTTGGCCGCGGGCGCGGCGAGGGCCCGTCGGGTGACCGGGTCCCACGCCTCCACGGACCCCGTGCTCGTGGTCGCCGCGACGAGGCGGCCGTCGGGAGAGAAGGCCACCCGGACGAGGGCGGCCCCGGCCTTCACGGGCGGCAGCCGGACCGGCTGCCGTTCCCGCAGGGCGACGGCCAGGGCCTCGGCCGCGAGCGGTGTCGTACGCGGGGTGCCGGAGCGTTCGTACAGCATCACCGTCTCGTCGGAGGAGGCGGTGGCCAGCAGCCGTCCGGTCGACGAGAAGGCGATGTCCTCGACCCGGCCGCGGTGGTCGCTCAGCGGCGGGCCGACGGGCAGCCCGGTGGCCGTGTCCCACAGGCGTACGGTCGCGTCGTCGGAGCCGGTGGCGAGGAGGCGGCCGTCGGGGGAGAAGGCCAGGGCGCAGACCGGTCCGGCCCGGCCCCGGAGCGTCAGCGCGCCGCGGCCGCCGGCCGCCTCGCACACGGAGGTCCGGCCGTCGCGGTAGCCGAGGGCGAGCAGCAGCCCGTCGGGGGACAGGGCGATCACGTCGGGGTGGCCGGCGGGCACGGTGCGGGGCAGCCCGGCGAGTCCCCCGCCGAGCAGGTCCCAGACCCGTGAGCTGCGGGCGGCGGCGAGGAGCCGGCCGTCGCGGGCGAAGGCGACCGCGCCGATGGGGTCCGTGCCGCCGCCGTGCGTGACGACGACCGGGTGACGGCCGACGGACAGGTCGCAGAGCCGTACGGTGCCGCCGAGTTCGAGCGTGGCGGCCATGCCGCCGGTCGGTGCGCAGGTGATGCCGGTGACGGGGGAGGCGTGACCGGTCAGGGGCGGGCCGTCGGGGCGGCCGGTCGCGGGGTCGATCCGGTGGAGCAGGGAGGGATCCCTGGCATCCGCCGCCAGCAATCGCCCTTCGGGGGTGAACGCGAGGGGGTGCGTCGCGGTGAAGGGGGTGATGGTGCCGAGGCCCGTCGCGGTGTCCCAGAGCTGGACGGTGTTGCCGCCGGCCGAGGCCAGCAGGCGGCCGTCGGGGGAGAAGGCCAGGTCCCGGACCGGGGCGAGGTGCCCGACGAGGCGGTGCCGCAGGGCGTACGGGGCCTGCCCGGCGGGCTGCCCCGTGGTCGGCGCGGCAGCCGGCCGGGGACCGGGTCCGGGATCCGGTGCGGAGGTCGGCGCGGAGGCCGGCGCGGGGTCCGCACCGGGGTCCCTGACGGCCGCCGGTTCGAGATGCCACGGCGTTCGCGCCCGATCGGCCGGGCCCGCGGAACCGGCGGGGGCGTGGAAGCCGTCGGGGCTGGCGATCCGGCCGGGGGCGCCGTACACGGGGGCTTCGCGGCCCGGTTCGGGCGCCCGGCGCCCGGCGGCTTCGCGCGGCCCGGCAGCCCTTTCCCCCGCGCCCTCCCGTACCGCTTCCCCGCTCGCGCTCGCGCCCGCGGACCGCGCGCCGCGGGCCGCGCGGGCACGCGAGTGCCCGGGAGGCTGCAGCGCGGCGAGTTCCTGCCAGCGCCGCCGCCAGACGGCGAGTTCGGGTGCGGCGTGGGACGGGACGGCGGCCGGGCGGCCGTACTCGTCGTACGAGAGCAGGATTCGGACCAGTGCCATGAAGGTGTCGGCGCGGACGAGCCGCTTGCCGTTGAAGACATCGCTCTGGGTGGCCACCGGCAGCCGGATCCCCGTCAGGGAACCGGCCGCACGGGCTTCCAGATCGCGGTACGAGGGCCTGCCGCGCTCGATCCGTAATCGCGTCAGGTCACCGGCGAGCGCGGCCAGTCCCTCTTCGAACGTGCCGCATTGCTGCGGCTCCACATCCCCCATGTCCCCCCTCGGCCATGCGTGGCCGCCCAGGTTAGAACGCCGCGGGCGGAACAGTCCCGTACTTTCCCGAACAGCCGGGAACAGTCCTGGTGTTCCGCCGGACGACCGCGTCGTTCAGGGGACTTCCGGGGCGATCGGCCGGGCCCGGATCCGTTCCGCACGTGGCGGCCGGCCGCCTCGGCGGGGGTCTGATCGAGCCATGACCACTCCACGTGACCCGGACCAGCCGTTCCTGTCCCTGCACACCGCCGTCGTCCTCGTCATCGCCTTGCTGATCGGCTGCGCCGTCGGCGGGCTGAGCTTCATGGGCGCGGTCCCCCTCGCCCTCTCCGTACTCGCCGGCCTCACCGCCGCCGGCGGGGCCGTACCCGTACTGCGGGGGCTGATCCGCTGAGGCCGAACCCTTACGGAGCCGGGGGGAGTTCGCCCGAGCCGCGCGGGATCAGCCGGGTCGGGAGTTCGATGCGGGCCGGGGCGAGGGCGGCGCCCGCCAGGCGCTGGAAGAGGCGGTCCGTGGCCACCCGGCCCAGGGCCGCCGCGTCCTGGGCCACCACCGTCACCCCCGGCCGCAACAGGTCCGCCAGCTCGAAGTCGTCGAAGCCGACCAGGGCCACCGGCCGGTGGTGCGCGGCCAGGACCCGTACCAGCGTCACCGTCACCCGGTTGTTCCCCGCGAAGACCGCCGTCACGGGATCGGGGCCCGCCAGCATCGCCCGGGCCGCCTCCCCGACGCGGTCCGGGGCGGTCGAGCCGAGGGAGACCCAGGGCTCCGCCACCGGCAGGCCCGCCTCCGCCATGGCCGCGCGGTAGCCGCGCAGGCGCTCCGTCGCCGTGTGGATGTGCGGGTGGTCCCCGATGAAGGCGATCCGGCGGTGGCCGCCCCCGATCAGGTGCGCCACGCCCGCGCGGGCACCGCCGAAGCTGTCGGACAGCACCACGTCCGCGTCGATCCGGCCCGCCGGGCGGTCCACGAACACGGTGGCCACCCCCGCCCGGATCTCCGGCTCCAGGTAGCGGTGGTCGTCACCGGCGGGGATCACGATCAGCCCGTCCACCCGGCGCGCGCACAGCGCCAGCGCCAACTCCCGCTCCCGGTCGGGGTCCTCGGCACTGGACCCGTTGATGAGCAGCGCCCCGTGGGCCCGTGCCACCTCCTCCACGGCCCGGTTCAGCGGCCCGTAGAACGGGTCCGCGAGGTCCTCCAGGACCAGTCCCACGGTGGCCGTACGCCCCTTGCGCAACACGCGGGCACTGTCGTTGCGGCGGAAACCGAGCGCCTCGATCGCCTCCTGGACCCGCCGCACGGTGTCCGGGGTGACCCCCGCCTCGCCGTTGACCACGCGCGAGACCGTCTTGAGGCCCACTCCGGCGCGGGACGCCACGTCCTTCATGGTCGGCCGGTTGCCGTAGCGGGGGTCGGACGGGCGGCGGGTCTGCGGCACGGGACGGAAACCTCCGGAGGTGGCGGGGCGGGCGGGGCCGGGCTCTGACCTTGAGGATAAGCACTGGGCCGGGGAGTGGGTTTCCGTGACAGGGTGTTGCGGGCAAGCCACTGGGGGCTCCGGACGAGCCATGGGGAGAGGTGTAGACGTGATTGTCTGGATCAACGGCACATTCAGCGCCGGGAAGACCAGCACGGCCCGCGAACTGACCAGGATCCTGCCGGACAGCACCCTGTACGACCCGGAGCTCGTCGGGGACTCACTGCGCCAACTGCTGCCGCGCAAACGCCTCGCGGAGGTCTCGGACTACCAGGACCTGCCGAGCTGGCGGCGCCTGGTGGTGGACACGGCCGCCGCGATGCTCGCGGAGCTGGGCGGTGTGCTCGTCGTGCCGATGACGCTGCTGCGGCAGGAGTACCGGGACGAGATCTTCGGCGGGCTGGCGGCGCGCCGGATCCCGGTGCGGCATGTGCTGCTCGCCCCGGAGGAAACGATCCTGCGCGAGCGGATCGCGACGCGTGAGGAGCCGGGGGACCCGGCCGACGTGGACGTGCGGGTGCGGCAGTGGGTGTACGACCACATCCCCGTCTACCAGCAGGCGCTGGCAGGCTGGCTCGCGGCGGACGCGCACGTCATCGACAACGGCGCCCTGAGCGTCCGGGAGACGGCGGAGCGGATAGCCGAGGCCGTACGCACGGACGCGGCCCGCGTCTGCGACATCGTGCAGACGCCGGAGCCGACGCGGGAGACGGTGGCGGCCGGGGTGCTGCTGTTCGACGACGAGGACCGGGTGCTGTTGGTCGATCCGACGTACAAGCCGGGCTGGGAGTTCCCGGGCGGGGTCGTGGAGGCGGGCGAGGCGCCGGGGGGCGCGGGGGTGCGGGAGGTCGCGGAGGAACTGGGCCTGGAGCTGGGGGCCGTACCGGGGCTGCTGGTGGTGGACTGGGAGCCGCCGGTGCCTCCGGCGTACGGGGGGCTGCGGCTGCTGTTCGACGGCGGCCGCCTCGCGCCCGGCGCGGCGGCGCGCCTGCGGCTGCCGGGCCCGGAGCTGCGGGAGTGGCGGTTCGTGACGGAGGAGGAAGCGGCGAACCTCCTCCCCCCGATCCGCTACGAACGCCTGCGCTGGGCCCTCCGGGCCCGCGAACGGGGCCGCCCCCTCTACCTGGAGGCGGGCCGCCCGACGCCGTAGCCGGGTCGGGGCGGCGGCCAAGGGTGTCTTTCCGATCGGGCCGGCCCGATCGGCAGGACACCGGCTGGGGAGCGTCGTCAACGTGGC
This sequence comes from Streptomyces sp. NPDC001194, assembly GCF_042896985.1. Classification (NCBI taxonomy): domain Bacteria; kingdom Bacillati; phylum Actinomycetota; class Actinomycetes; order Kitasatosporales; family Streptomycetaceae; genus Streptomyces; species Streptomyces sp. NPDC001194. Next base: position 260,184 of record NZ_JBIAXU010000005.1, read on the forward strand.
GCCGGCCGCCCGCAAGGGCGTGCCAGGCGTCGCCGGCCGGCCGGGACTCTGACGACACCCTTTAGGGCAGGGGAGGTTCCGCGGCCGCGGCCGTGCGGAGGGCGGCCGCGGTGTCCTCGGTCAGCGGGTCGCCGTGCCCGAAGCAGGCCACGGACGGGGACAGTGCCGCGAGGCGCCGGAACGAGGCCCGGGCCTGCGCGCGGTCCACGTTGAACACACCCAGCATCACCTGCCCCACCGCGGCGATGCAGTCCCCCGCGAACAGCACACCGTGGCGCGGCAGGTGGATGCCGATGCTGCCCGGCGTGTGGCCCGGGGCGTGGACCACCACCGCGCCGCCACCGAACGGCAGCACCTCACCGTCCTCGACCTCTTGGTCCACCCGCGTCGGCGGCGCCTGCGGCGCCGTCAGGCCGTGCTCGTAGAGCGGGAGCTCCCAGTCGAGCAGGTCCGGTTCCGGGACCGGGAGTTCGCCCCGGACCACCGGAGCGTCCAACCGGTGCGCCACCACCTGCGCACCCCAGCGGCCGGCGAGTTCCTCCGCGGCGCCGACGTGGTCGCGGTGGCAGTGGGTCAGGACGATCCGCTCCAGCCGGCGCGGGTCCAGCCCGATGGAGCGGACGGCCTCCTCGATCACGGCCGCGGAACCGGCGTATCCGGCGTCGACGAGGGTCAGGGCTTCGCCGTCCTGCCAGAGGTAGGCCTGGCCGATCGGGAAGCGGAGCATGTGGAGCCGTTGCGGGAGCACTTCGACGAGATCCATGCCCCGAACGTACGTCCGCCGGCTCCGCTCCCGGCACGCCTTTCACCGGGAGCGGAGTTCGCCCGTAGCGCAGGTCAGACGCGCTTGGACTCCGCGTAGTTGACGAGGAACAGGGCCTCCGCGACCGAGAGCCGCTCCAGCTCCTGCGGCGACACGCTCTCGTTCACCGCGTGGATCTGCGCCTCGGGCTCGCTCAGCCCGATCAGCAGCATCTCGGCCTCCGGGTACAGCGAGTTCAGCGTGTTGCACAGCGGAATCGACCCGCCCATGCCGCTGACCTGCATCTCCTGGCCCGGGTACGCCTCCTGCAGGGCGGCCGCCATCGACGCGTACGCCGGGCTGTCCGTGTCCGCCCGGAAGGGCTGGCCCTGGCCGACGACCTCGAGTTCGAGGCGCGCCTGCCACGGGGTGTGCGCCACCAGGTGCGCCTCCAGCAGCTTGACGGCGTCGGCCGTGTCCACGCCCGGCGGCACGCGCAGGCTGATGAGGGCGCCGGCGCCCGCGTGCACCGAGGGGGTGGCGCCGACGACCGGCGGGCAGTCGATGCCGAGCACGGTGACGGCCGGGCGGGCCCACAGCCGGTCCGCGACCGTGCCCTCGCCGATCAGCTCGACCCCGTCCAGTACGCGGGCGTCGGCGCGGAAGTCCGCCTCCGGGTACTGCAGGCCCTCCCAGACGGCGTCCGAGGCCAGGCCGTCGACGGTCGTCGAACCGTCCTCCGCGCGCAGCGAGTCCAGCAGCCGGATCAGCGCGGCCAGCGCGTCGGGGGCCGCGCCGCCGAACATGCCGGAGTGCAGGTTGCCGCCGAGCGTGTCGATCTTCACCTTGATCAGGCACATCCCGCGCAGGGTGGCCGTCACCGTCGGCAGGCCGAGCCGGAAGTTGCCCGTGTCGCCGATGACGATCGTGTCGGCGGTCAGCAGCTCCGGGTGCGCCTCCGCGTACTGCTGGAGGCCACCGGTGCCCTGCTCCTCCGAGCCCTCGACGATCACCTTCACGCTCACCGGGACGCCGCCGTTGGCCTTCAGCGCGCGCAGCGCCAGCAGGTGCATGATGAACCCGCCCTTGCAGTCCGCGGCGCCGCGTCCGTACCAGCGGCCGTCGCGCTCGGTCAGTTCGAAGGCGGGCGAGATCCAGGCGGCGTCGTCCAGCGGCGGCTGCACGTCGTAGTGCGCGTACAGGAGGACGGTCGGCGCACCCTCCGGGCCGGGCAGGAAGCCGTACACCGACTGGGTGCCGTCGGGGGTGTCGAGGAGGGCCACGTCCTGGAAGCCCTCGGCGCGCAGCGCGTCGGCCACCCAGTTGGCCGCGCCTTGGCTCTCGCTCTGCGGGAACTGTGCCCAGTCCGCCACCGACTGGAAGGCCACCAGCTCGGTCAGCTCCTGCTTGGCGCGGGGCATCAGCGAGGTGATGGTCTCGGCGATCGGATTCTGGGACATGGGCACGCTCCTCTTGGGTGCGACGTTGTGTAGGTGTACGCCGTGTGCGCGTACGCCGTGTATGTGTGTACTCGGCGGTACGCGTATGCCGCCCGTATCCGCGTGGTGGGCGTATGCCGGGTACGGCCAAAGACAGTCCCGATCCTCGCACAGCAGGACGGGCCGGACTCGCGCCGTAGGATTTCCCTGCATCGGAGCAACCGCATGATCAGGAGCAGCAGCACATCGTGAGCAGCGACGACAGCACCGTCGGGGGACCCGACTCAGCAGCAGGGCAGGCCGCTCAGGGGGCGGAGGACGGGGTGGCCGAGGTGCCCGGGGGCACCGGTGAGGTGTGGGACGTGGTCGTGGTCGGGGCCGGGCCGGCCGGCGCCTCGGCCGCGTTCGCGGCGGCGACGGCAGGGCGGCGGGTACTGCTGCTCGAGAAGGCCCAGCTGCCCCGGTACAAGACGTGCGGCGGCGGAATCATCGGTCCTTCGCGCGATGCCCTCCCGCCCGGATTCGTCCTGCCCCTCAAGGACCGCATCCACGCGGTCACCTTCTCGCTGAACGGGAAGCTGACCCGGACCCGCCGTTCGCGGCAGATGCTCTTCGGGCTCGTCAACCGGCCCGAGTTCGACGCGGCGCTGGTCGCCGAGGCCGAGAAGGCCGGGGCCACCATCCGTACGGGTACGGCCGTCGCGCGGGTCGAGCAGCACGGCGCGGCGGTGCCCGACCGGCGCACGGTCGCCGTGGTGCTCGCCGACGGCGAGACCGTCCTGGCGCGCGCGGTGGTCGGCGCGGACGGCAGCGCGAGCCGGATCGGCGCGCACGTAGGCGTCGAGATGGACCAGGTGGACCTCGGCCTGGAGGCGGAGATCCCGGTTCCGGAGACGGTCGCGGACGACTGGAAGGGGCGGGTGCTCCTCGACTGGGGCCCGCTGCCCGGCAGTTATGGCTGGGTCTTCCCCAAGGACGACACCCTGACCGTCGGGGTCATCTCGGCGAAGGGCGACGGGGCCGCGACCAAGCGGTACCTGGAGGACTTCATCGCCCGTCTCGGACTCGCCGGCTTCGAACCCGCCGTCTCGTCCGGGCACCTGACCCGCTGCCGCAAGCCCGAATCCCCGCTGTCGCGGGGCCGGGTCCTGGTCGCGGGCGACGCGGCCGGGCTGCTGGAGCCGTGGACCCGGGAGGGCATCTCCTTCGCGCTGCGCTCGGGTCGGCTGGCCGGTGAGTGGGCCGTGAAGATCTCCGAGGCGCCCGACGCGGTGGACGCGCGCCGCCAGGCCCTCAACTACGCGTTCGCGGTCAAGGCCGGACTGGGCGTGGAGATGAGCGTCGGCAAGCGGATGCTGACCGCCTTCGAGGCCAAGCCGGGGCTGCTGCACGCCGCGATCACCGGCTTCCGCCCGGCGTGGCGGGCGTTCGCCCGCATCACCCGGGGTGCGACGACGCTGCCGGACCTGGTGCGCACGTACCCGCTCGCCCGCAAGGCCCTGCACATCCTGGACGGCAGGCAGGCGCGGAGCCGTGCCGAGCGGCCGGAGCCGGGGCAGGGGCAGGAGCCGGGGCAGGGGCAGGAGACGGAGAAGGCCTGAGGCGTGCGAGCTTCGGGCTCTGGGGCTTCTGGCTGTGGGGCCTGAGGCCTGGGGCCTGGGGTTACGGGGCCTGGGGCTCTGGGGCCGGGGCTTTGGTCCGGGAGTGTGGCCCGGGCCGGGGGGACGGCACGGGCGCAGGCCGGCCGGGACCGGGCGGCGCTGATGAGCGGGCGCGATGGCAGAGATCTTTCCTGCCGGTGTGCTGATGATGGTGGCGGTCTTGCCGGGTGTCCGGGCAGGGCCGCCACTGCTTTTCTGCGGGGTGGACAGGGCTGCCGGTGCGGGAGGGACGGTAGGGGCAGGCGGGGTGTGAAGGGGGCTGCTGGGACGGTGTCGCGGCAGGCGCGGCAGGCCGGGCGGGCCGGGCAGGCCGGGCGGGCGCGCCGGGACTCTTGGCTGCCGGGGTGTGCAGGGCTGCCCGAAGGGTCATGACAGGCCGGGTGGGCGGGGCAGGCCTGGCCGGGCGGGAAGGGCGGGAAGAGCAGACCGGGCGGGCTGCCGGGTGGGCTCGGGCGGGGGTGGGGCGCGGGGTGCGGACCGCGGGGCGCCGGATGCCCGGGTGGGTCACTTCGACACGGTGATGCGGAAGACCGGGTGGTCGCCGGCGGTGGCCTGGAGCTCCGCGTCGGTCGACCGGGCGGTGACACCCTGGAAGAACCGGTTGACCTCCCAGCCCCATTTCTCCAGGTAGGTGCGCAGCAGGACGGCCTTCTGCACCGGGTCGGTGATCTCGGTGACCGTGAAGGCACGCACCCTGCGGCCCACGCGCAGCTCGCCGCCGCCCGCCACCCGCATGTTGCGCACCCACTGGGAGTGGCCGCGCGCCGACACCAGGTACTGCTCGCCCTCGTACGTGTGGGGGTTGACCGGGATCCGCTGCATCTGGCCGGACTTGCGTCCGCGCACCGACAGCTCGGCGGAGCCGGCCAGGCTGATGCCGAGCCGGGCCAGCTTCCCGAAGAGGGAGTTGAAGCGAGTGGCGAGCGGGCTTGCCTGGACGTAGTACGGGCTGGGCGCGTTCATGGCTTGCTCCGGGATGTCGGGAGAGCGGTGCTCTCGCTTGAGATCAGTGTGCACGGATTGCCGCTCTAAAACAAGAGCAGTGCTCTCTGAATGGATCGACGCTCTGATTTTTGGGCAGTGCTCTGACTTCTGGCACACTGCTCGTATGAGTACCGTGCGCGGGGCCCGGGAACGGGCCCGTATCGAGGTCACCGCCGCCATCAAGGACGAGGCGCGCCGCATGCTCGCCGCCGAGGGCGCCGCCAAGCTTTCGCTGCGCGCCGTGGCCCGCGAGCTGGGCATGGTGTCCTCGGCCCTCTACCGCTACTTCCCCAGCCGCGACGAGCTCCTCACCGCGCTCATCATCGACGCCTACGACAGCCTCGGCGCCGCCGCCGAGCAGGCCGACGCCGCCGCCCGCGCCGCAGGCGCCGCGCCCCGCCGTCGCTGGACGGCCGTCTGCGAGGCCGCCCGCGCCTGGGCCCTGGACCACCCGCACGAGTACGCGCTCATCTACGGCTCCCCGGTCCCCGGCTACAGCGCCCCCGCCGACACGATCGCCCCCGCCTCCCGTGTCGGCAACACGCTCATCGGCATCGTCCGGGCCGCCCACGCCGGCCAGGGCCTCGCGCTGCCGCCGCTGCCCGCCGCCCTGCGCCCCGAAGCCGTGCGGATGACCGCGGACTTCGCCGAAGGTCTGCCCCCGGAGGTCACCGCCGCCCTGGTCGCCGCCTGGGCGCAGTTGGTCGGCCTCATCTCCTTCGAGCTGTTCGGTCAGTTCAACCGGGTCGTCGAGGACCGCGCCGCCTTCTTCGCGCATGCCGCGGACCAACTGGCCCACGCGGTCGGGCTGCCCGCAGTGTGACCGCCCGCGCCGTCGTCGGTACGGGGTCCGCGCGGTCGTCGGTACGGGGTCCGCGCCGTCGTCGGTACGGGGTCGGCGCCGTCGTCCGGCGGCGGGCCCGTGCCGTCGTCCGTACGGCGGTTCGCGCCGGCCGCCCGTACAGCCGCGTGGTGCGCGTCGTTCACATGATGAGGTGACGGATCGCTTGTCTGTTCCTCACACCAATACGAGTGGTTCGGCTTTCACCGAACGGGCGCCCGTCTAGTGTTCGTCGGGTCGTGCTCCCTGCCCCCGCCCCTTGCCGGAGGAACAGCCGTGGCCCGCGCCGTGAAGGCCCTGTACGCCGTCCTGGTCACCTCTTTGCTGGCCGCCCCCGCGCCCGCCGTGCCCGCCTCGGCCGGCACGGCCGCCGAGGACGCCGTCCCGGCCCCGAGACCCCGGGCCGCCGGCGTGCGGGGCCTGGAGGTCGGGGTCCCCGCGTACGCGTGGGCCGGGGACCGCATGCTCGGCGACCTCGTCGCCACCACGCCCGCCGCCTCCGTGGTCGTCCTCAACCCGGGCAACGGCGATGCCCCGTTCGACGCCCGCTGGCAGGCCCGCGCCGACGCGCTGCGGGCCGGGACCACCGCGACCGGTGAGAAGACCAAGGTCCTCGGCTACGTCCACACGGACCACGGAAACCGCGACGTCGACGCCGTCAAGGCCTCCGTCGACAACTACCTGAAGACCCGCGACGGCCGCCTGCACGTGGACGGCATCTTCTTCGACGTCGTCAGCCGCGACTGCGGCCCCGGCAACGCCACCCGCGACCACTACGCGCGGCTGCGCGAGTACGTGCAGGACACCATGGACGCCGCGGACCCCACGGCGGCCGAGCTCGTGGTCGACAACCCGGGCACCGCGATCGCCGACTGCTACCTGGAGCCGGGCCACCGCACGGCGGACGTCTTCGTCACCTTCGAGGACACGTACGCCGCGTACACGGGAGACGGCTGGCTCGGAGGGAACGTTTTCTCGGAGTCGGGCGGCTACCGCGCCGGTACGGAACTCGACCCGACCGGCACCGCGTTCTGGCACCTCGTCCACGCTGTCCCGGACACGACCGCCATGCGCTCCACGCTCCGCACGGCCTTCGACCGCGGTGCGGGCTACGCGTATGCGACGGGTACGCGGATGCCCAACCCCTGGGACGAATCGCCGAGTTGGAAGTACCGCAGCCAGACGCTGTACGCCGCCACTCTGGGCTGAGCGGCGGGCGACACGTCCGGCCCCGACGTCCGGCCCCGACGGCCGAAGTCCGGCGGCCGAAGTCCGGCGGCCGGGCCGCGGCGCTCCGCACGGGGCGTGGCGGCGGTCAGTGGCCGTCGTTCTCCGGGCGGCGGGCGAAGCGCCACAGGACGTGGGTGATCCGGAACAGGAACACCACCCCCGCGAGGACGCCCGCCGCCACCTTCAGTGCCGCGTCGGCGGTGGGGGAGAGCTCGAAGACCAGGGCAGGTCCGTACACCGCTCCGAAGGTGAGCGCGGCGGCGACGCATCCGCTGACGAACGCGTAGCCGATCTCTATCGTGATCGCGTCGCGATCCGCCTGTGTCCGTCGCACCATGAACGCAGTGTCACAGCCCGTACCGCACCGTCACAAGGGCGTCTCGGGTCGGCGCCCCCGCTGCGACGCCTCAGCCGATGCCGGCCGTCTCCACCCACCGCCGGGCCAGTGCCTCGTCCCCGGTCACGCCCGGGCCCATCAGCGGAAGCCGGTTCCACAGCGCCTCGTACAGCCACGAGGCCGTCCCGATCACCTCGCAGTCCGCCGGGTCGCCCGTATCGCCCGCCACCGTGCGCGGCGGCTCCGCCGAGAGGTGCACGGTCCACACCGCGCCCGTGTCGGCGGCGCGCACGCGCAGTACGCGCGGCTCCTCCGTCCGCATCCGGCTGCGCGGCCGCGCGTGGAAGCCGGTCAGCAGCTCGTCCACCCCGTCCTCGGCGAACTCCGGTGACAGCGGCGAATAGGCGACACCGAGCGCCGCCTCCCCGTCCATCCGGTGCACGGCCGTCTCGTGCGCCTGCCGGCGCGCCCAGAACGCCAGCGGCGACGGCGCGGCCGTCGGCAGGAAGGTCCAGCACTGTACGTCGGCCGGCGCCTCGGTCAGCGTCCGGACCAGGGCCTCGTGCCCCTCCCGGTACCAGGCCAGCAGCTCGGCGCCGGCCAGCTCCGGGGCGTCCGGGAACGGTCCCGGCTCCAGGACGGCGTCCCCGACGTACCCGGTGGCCCACCGGTGCACCGCGCCCGTGTGCCGCAGCAGGTCGGTGACCCGCCACCCCGGACAGGTCGGCACGGGGGCCTCCGTGCCCGCCCGCTCGGCCGTCTCGGCGAGCAACTCGCCTTCCCGCGCCAGGGTCTCCACATACTCCGAGATCTTCATGCGGGCAGTGTCGCACCGGCCGCCGAAGATGCCGGTGAAAATGGAGCCATGGACGGGGAACTCTTCCCGGCTGACGGGGAACTCTTCCCGCGCGAGCGGACCGAGATCGCCCCGGGCGCCGTGCACGTGCCCGACTGGCTCGGGCCCGGGCTCCAGCGGGAGCTGCTCGACGCCTGCCGCGCCTGGGCGCGCCCGCCCGCCGGCCTGCGCACCGTACGGACACCCGGCGGCGGCACGATGACCGCCCGCCAGGTGTGCCTCGGGCTGCACTGGTACCCGTACGGCTATGCCCGCACCGCCGTGGACGGCGACGGGGCACCGGTCAAGCCGATGCCCGGCCGGCTCGCGGAGCTGGGGCGGGAGGCGGTGGCGGCGGCGTACGGCGGGCCCCCGCCGGCCTCGTACGCGTACGACATCGCGCTGGTCAACTTCTACGAGGGCGACTCCCGCATGGGCATGCACCGGGACGCCGAGGAGAGGTCGGGGGCTCCGGTGGTCTCCCTCAGCCTGGGCGATACGTGCGTCTTCCGCTTCGGAAACACCGCCTCGCGCGGCCGCCCGTACCAGGACCTCCGGCTGCGCAGCGGCGACCTGTTCGTCTTCGGCGGCCCGGCGCGGCTGGCGTATCACGGGGTGCCGAGGGTCCTGCCCGGCACCGCCCCGCCCTGGCTCGGGCTGACCGGGCGGCTGAACATCACCCTGCGGGTCGGCGGCCTCGGGACGGCCCCCGACTGATCGACGGCGCCGCGCACACCGCCGATCATGCGAGGATCGCTGTCATGAACGGCAACGGGGCCCCGCCGCGGGTGGGGGATGCGACCACGGTGTCCGCGGCGTCTTCTGCGTCTTCGGCCGCGTCTTCGGCCGGGTCTTCGGCCGGGGCCTCGGCGAGGACCAAGCTGGAGCGGGGCCGCGGCGCCCTCGGCCCGGCGCTGGAGCTCGTCCACACCGGCCGGGCGCCGACCCGCGCCGTCCTGACCGCCGAGCTCGGCGTCACCCGTGCCACGGCCGGGGCCGTCGCCGCCGAGCTGGAGGCGCTCGGCCTGATCCGCGTCGACTCCCGCCCGGGCGGCGCCGGCGGCACCCAGGGCCGCCCCTCGCACCGGCTCTCCATCGACGAGAACGGCCCTGTGGCGCTGGCCGCGCAGGTGCACTCGGACGGGTTCCGGGCCGCGCTGGTCGGCCTCGGCGGCCGGATCGTGGCCACCGCCCCCGGCAAGGTCACCGTTTCCGCGGATCCGGCCCAGGTGCTCGGCGAGGTCGTCGAGGCGGGCGCGGCGCTGCTCGCCGAGACCGGCCGCCGCTGCATCGGCGCGGGGCTCGCGGTGCCGTCGGCTGTGGCGGAGCCCGACGGCACGGCGCTGAACCCGCTGCACCTGGCCTGGCCGGCCGGGTCTCCCGTACGGGCCATCTTCACGGAGTGCGTGAAGGCGGCCGGCATCGACGGCCCGGCCCTGACCGGCAACGACGTCAACCTCGCCGCGCTCGCCGAGCACCGGCACGGCGCGGGCCGCAGCGCCCAGCACCTGCTGTGCGTGGCCACCGGCCACCGCGGGGTGGGCGGCGCGCTCGTCCTGGACGGCCGCCTGCACAGCGGGAGTTCGGGGCTGGCCCTGGAGGTCGGCCACCTCACGGTGAACCCGGAGGGCCGGCCCTGCCACTGCGGCGGCCGCGGCTGCCTGGACGTGGAGGCCGACCCGCTGGCCTTCCTCACTGCGGCGGGCCGCATCCCGGGTCCGGAGGTGTCGCTGCTCCAGCAGGCGCGCGACCTGCTGCACGGGGAGTACGCGGAGCCCGCGGTGCGGGCGGCCGCCGAGGAGCTCATCGACCGGCTGGGCCTGGGCCTCGCGGGGCTGGTGAACATCCTGAACCCGGACCGGATCATCCTCGGCGGGCTGCACCGGGAACTCCTGTACGCGGACCCGGAGCGGCTGCGCGCGGTGGTCGCGGACCGCAGCCTGTGGGGCCGCAGCGGGGGAGTGCCGATCCTGCCCTGCACCCTGGACCACAACAGCCTGGTGGGCGCCGCGGAGCTGGCCTGGCAGCCGGTCCTGGACGACCCCCTGGGCACCCTGGGCACGGCGGCCTAGGGGCTCTCCGCACAGCAGCCCGGTCCGCCGGTGAGACGGCACCGCGCCGGGCATCACGGGACCCGCGCGACCTTGGGGACGCCCCCGGGCAGCCGCCGCGCGCGGGGCGCCGGGCGCGGGGCGCGGTGGCGGGCGGGGCGGGGTGTCCGGGGTCGGCCCCCGGTGCAGCGGTGCCGGAGCCGATGGCGGAGCACGCCCGCCGCCTCGCCTCGCCCGGAGCCGGGGCGCCGGGGTGGCGCCGACCGGGGCGGTGGTGCCGGGGCCGGGGGTGCGGCGGCCGGAGCCTACCCGGGCCTGGCGCCGACCGAGGCCGCTACCGGCATCGCTGTCGGGACGGCGCTCGGGTCGACGGCCACCACCACCGTCGGCGCGGGCTCTCGTACGGGCCTGGAACCGCTGCCGACCGGGGCGGCGCGGAGCGAGAACCAGACCACCTTGCCGGGGCCGTCGGCCTGGTTCCGGGCGCCCCAGGCCTCGCTGACCGCCTCGACCAGCGCCAGCCCGCGCCCGCAGGTCTCCAGCGCGTCCGCGGCCGCCTCCCGCAGGACGGGAAGGCGCGGATCGCTGTCGTACACCGAGACCGTGAGCCGCCCCAGCCGCAGCTCGATCTCGACCGTGCAGGTCTTGTCCGGCTGCGCGTGGCGGTGGACGTTGCTGAGCAGCTCCGTCACGCCGAGCGCAGCCCGGTCTATGAGCGGATCGAGCTGCCAGTGGCGCAGTTGCGCTGAAACGATCCTCCGGATCTGTCCGATCCGGGACGGCAAGGCCTGCAGTTCGACGACGCAGTGCCTGCGTGAATGACTGATCACGGCTGCGACTCCCCGACATGAGTGTTACGGGTGCTGCACCCTCAGTAATGCTCCACCAGGGTCACCCACGGTGCCCGTGTATGCAACCGAACGCGATCGAAAGCGATCCGCATAGATACCCAAAGTGACTGTTTGTGCAGGTGAGGGAGGTACATTGCGAAAGCAGGGGGCGAAGAACCGCACGAAGGAGCCAGTCGCATGAGCACCACCCGTACCTCCGGTACGACGGCTACGACAATCGACGTCGACCGTAGCGACGCGGACTACCGCGCCTGGCTGAAGGAGGCCGTCCGCAAGGTCCAGGCCGATGCCAACCGATCCGCCGACACGCACCTGCTGCGCTTCCCGCTCCCCGAGGAATGGGGCATCGACCTCTACCTCAAGGACGAGTCCACGCACCCGACCGGCTCCCTCAAGCACCGCCTGGCGCGCTCGCTCTTCCTCTACGCGCTGTGCAACGGCTGGATCCGCCCCGGACGACCGGTCATCGAGGCCTCGTCCGGCTCGACGGCCGTCTCCGAGGCGTACTTCGCGAAGCTGATCGGGGTTCCGTTCATCGCCGTCATGCCGCGCACGACGAGCCCGGAGAAGTGCCGGCTCATCGAATTCCACGGCGGCGAATGCCACTTCGTGGACGACTCGATGAAGATGTACGAGGAGTCCGCGGAGCTCGCCGCCCGCACGGGCGGGCACTACATGGACCAGTTCACCTACGCGGAGCGGGCGACCGACTGGCGCGGCAACAACAACATCGCCGAATCGATGTACCAGCAGCTGCGGTTGGAACGCTACCCCGAGCCCGCGTGGATCGTGGCGACGGCGGGCACGGGCGGTACGTCCGCGACGATCGCGCGCTACGTGCACTACATGCAGCACGACACCCGGGTGTGCGTCCCGGACCCGGAGAACTCCTGCTTCTTCGACGGCTGGACCAACAACGACCCGCACGCGAGCAGCGATTGCGGCTCGCGCATCGAGGGCATCGGACGGCCGCGGATGGAGCCGAGCTTCGTTCCCGGGGCCATCGACCGGATGATGAAGGTGCCGGACGCGGCGAGCGTCGCCGCCTGCCGCGCCCTGGAGCAGGCCATCGGCCGCAAGGCGGGCGGCTCCACGGGGACGGGCGTGTGGAGCGCGCTGAAGATCATCTCGGAGATGGTGGCCGAAGGCCGCAAGGGCAGCGTGGTCACGCTGCTGTGCGACCCGGGCGACCGCTACCTGGACAAGTACTACTCGGACGAGTGGCTGGCCGGTCAGGGCCTGGACATCGCCCCGTACGCGCAGACCCTCGACACCCTGCTGGCGACCGGCGTATGGCGCGAGCCGGTGGCCTGACCGGCTTCGGCCGGCCCCTGCCCGGGAGTCGTGCCCTCCCGCTCCGGACTCCGCGTCACTGACCGGCCGGGCGGCGGGCGGCCAGGCGGGCGTCGAGTGCGCGGACCGCGGACCGGAACGACTGCCCCAGGGCCGGGCGGGCGGCGGCGAGGGCGAGCCGGAGCGGCGCCGGGCCGTCCGCCGCGAAGGTCCACCGGACGAGGGTGCCCGAGCAGGGGTCGGCGGGGGTGAGCCGCCACTCCTCCAAAAGGGCCCGGAGCCCGGGGGCGTTGGTCGTGTCGACCCGGTACGCGTAGCGCCGCCCCGGCTCCGCGGCCATGATCGTCTCCTCGAAGCGGGTCCCGCCGACCAGCCGGACCTCCCGGCCCGCGCCCCCGTGCGTCGGCCGGGCCAGGGTCACCGCCCGGAACCACCGCGGCCACCCCTCGACGTCCTCGGCCAGGGCCCGGTACACGGCCTCGGGCCCCGCCGCCGTCCGCGCGGCGAAGACCAGGCGGGTCGGGGCGTTCTCGATGAAGTCCAGCTCCACGGGGCGGAGTCGGCGAGCCATGGCGGTTCCTCCTGGGGACGGGCAGTGGAACGTGCGTCCGCGTACCTTAACGGCCGACCCGTCGGATGTCCGCCGCACGACGGCCGCCACTTCGGCCCGCGCGGGAGGCCATCGGCTCCCCGCCACCGGCCCCGCCACCGGCCCCCGCCATCAGCCCCCGCCACCGGCCCGGTTGCCGCCGCCCGTCGCCCGGACGGGGCCTAGGCAGGGGCGTCGGGGCGCGGGATGCTCGAAGGTGCGCCGACCCCGCCGAGCGAGCGGGAATTGCGCCGATCCCGCCCAGCGAGCGGAGGCCGTAGTGCCGGACCGTCCCCAGCCTCCTCAGTCTTCCCACTCTCCACAGTCTCCCCAGCCCCCGCATCCCCTGGCCCTCGAACTCCTCACACCCCCACGCCCCCTGGCCCTCGAACTGCACGTGCACGGAGTCCACGGCGCACCCCCCGACGAGCTGCTCGGTGACCCGCGCACCGTGCGCATCACCGGCGACTCCACCGCCGCCGTGTTCCGCCGCGCCGCCGACGCCGACGCCGAGAAGCACCCCGAGTGCTACGCCGGGCGGCCCGTGGTCGAGGCCTACTGCTGGTCCCGCCTCACCTCCGGCAACGGCTCCCGCGCCCTGTGGCTGCTGCTCCTGCCGTTCATGGTGGTCAACCTCGCCCACTGGGCCCGGCCCGCCGCGCCCGCCACCGGTCCGGCGGGCCGCGCGGTGCGCACGTACGGGGTCCTCGTACGGGTCCTCGCGCTCAGCCTCACCCTGCTGCTGATCGCGGCCGCCTGCGAGGTCGCGCTCGACCTCCTCGCCTGGCAGTGCGCCGGGTCCGGAGCGTGCACGGGCTCACGCTCCTGGCTCGGGTTCCTGCGGCCGGGCGGCTGGTGGGGCCAGCCGGGGCGCCGGCTGGCGCTCGGCGCGCTGGTCCCGGCCGCGCTGACCGGGCTGCTGTGGTACCTGTCGAACCGGACCTGGAGCGCGTACGAGTCCCAGCCGCCGCCGGCGGACGCGGCCGCCCCCGCGGCCGCCCCGGACGGGACACCCGCCCTCGGCCGGCCCGGATTCTGGTACGGGCGCCGCATCGTGGCCCGGCTGCGCGCCGCGCACACCGCGGCCGGGCTGCTGATCGTCGCGGCCGCCGTCGCCGCGCCCACCGCCCGCTACGACCGCCGCGCCGGCAGCCCCGTACTCGAAGCCGTCGGCTGGGCGGTGGAGGCGGCGCTCGCCGCCGGGGCCCTCTCCGTCACCTGGGTCGTCTGCCGGCGCGGCCGCACCGAGGAGCGCGCCGACCACCGCCTCGACCGGGCCGCCATCACCCTGATGCCCGGATCCGCCCTCGCCCTGCTCGTCGCCGTCCTGCTCTACGCCGGCTGGTCGCGCCCCGGGTGGACCTCCGGCGGGCGACTCCCCGGAGACTTCACGTTCGGCGCGCTCATGCTCGGCCAGGGCTGCTGCGTCCTGCTGCTCGCCGCCGTCGCCGTCCGCCTGTACCGGATGGCCCCCGACCCGGCGAGCGCGCTGTACGGGCTCGGCGGTCCCGCCGTCGCCATGCTCGGGTGCGCCCTCGGCGGGGTGATGACCGGCGGGGTCGCGCAGCGGGTCGCCGACTGGCTGGACGCGCCCGGGAGTCCCGGACCGGCCGGGGCCGCCGCCCTGTCGCACCCGGCGCCCGCGCCGCCCGTGCTGCTGTCCTGGCAGGCCGCCGTACTGCCCCCGCTGCTCCTCGTACTGGCCCTGCTCGCGGCCTGGTTCGCCGTACGCGGGGTCCTCGCCCGGCGTCGGCTCGCCGCCGGGGTCGCCGCCGAGTACCCGGGGGAGCGGCCCGACGTGAACCGCAGCCGGCAGATCGCCGGGGCGCGGGCCGCCGCCGCACTCACCGACTCCGCACCCTGGTTCGTGGCCGCCGTCTCCGGGATCACCCTGCTGCTCGGCGCCGGAGCCCTCGCCGGAGCCTGGCTGAGCGGGCAGGTCCCGGGCGAGGCGGCCCGTGGCGCCCACCCGCTGCTGGAGACCGCGGCCCGGGCGGCGCAGGACGCCGGGTCCTGGCTGATAGGGCTCGCCATCGCCGCGTTCGTCGCCTGGGGCCGCCGCGCCTACCGGGACCCCGCGGCCCGCCGCACCATCGGCGTGCTCTGGGACGTCGGCACCTTCTGGCCGCGCGCCGCGCACCCGTTCGCGCCGCCCTGCTACGCCGAGCGCGCGGTCCCCGACCTGACCTGGCGGATGACCGGCTGGACCGGCCGCACCGGCGGCCGCCTGGTCATCTCCGGGCACTCGCAGGGCAGCGTCCTCGCGGCCGCCGCCGTCTGGCAGCTGCCGCCACAGGTCCGCCGCCGGGTCGCGCTGCTCACGTACGGCTCCCCGCTCCGGCGGCTCTACGGCCGCTGGTTCCCGGCGTACTTCGGCCCGGGCCCCCTCGCCGCACTGCACGCCGACATCGACTGCTGGCGCAACCTCTGGCGCGCGACGGACCCCATCGGCGGCCCGGTCCTCCCGCACCCCGCCGAAACCTCCCCGCCCACGGCCCCGACCACGGCTCAGGCCCCGACCACCGCCCCGGGCGACCCCGTCGACCGGGGGCCGCTGGCCGACCCGCTCGCCTACGGGCGCAGCGCCCGCAACCCGCTGCCCGCGCCGATCCTCGGGCACTTCGACTACCAGGCCGACCCCGCCTTCGCCGCCGAGCGCGACGCGCTCCTGGCCAGGCTGGCCGGACCGGCCCGCCGCGCCCGCTCCGCCGCGCTCGCCGTCCCGGCCCCGGCGCCACCGGCCGATCCCGCCCCACCTGCCCCGACCCCACCCGCCACACCGGCCCCGGAGGCCCCCGGTTTGCCCGGGCCCAGGGTCAGCAGGGCGTCGGCAGCGCCGGCAGAGTCGGGAGATCCTCCGGGAACAGGAGGGTGAGTTCGTCCGTGCCCGGGTCCGACAACTGCGCCACGCGCCCCGCGTGGCGCTCCACCATCGACTCGAAGGTCTGCCGCGCCGTGCGGCCGTTTCCGAACGCCGGGCCCTTCGGCAGCTCCGTGAAGTACGTCAGCAGCGCCTTCGCCGTGCCCTCGCCGAGCCGGTACTCGTGCTCCTCCGCCTGCTGCTCCACGATCCGCAGCAGCTCCTCCGGCCCGTAGTCCCCGAAGGTGATGGTCCGGGAGAACCGCGAGGCCACACCCGGGTTCACGGTCAGGAACCGGTCCATCTCCGCCGTGTACCCGGCGACGATCACCACGACCGCATCGCGGTGGTCCTCCATCAGCTTCACCAGGGTGTCGATCGCCTCGCGCCCGAAGTCCCGCCCCGAGTCCTCCGGGGCCAGCGCGTACGCCTCGTCGATGAACAGCACCCCGCCGCGCGCCCGGTCGAACGCCTCCTGGGTCCGGATCGCCGTGGAACCGATGTGCTCCCCGACCAGGTCCACCCGCGAGACCTCGACCAGATGGCCGCGCTCCAGGACCCCCAGCGACGCCAGGATCTCCCCGTACAACCGGGCCACCGTCGTCTTGCCCGTGCCGGGGCTGCCGGTGAACACCAGATGGCGGCGCACCGACGCCGCCTTGAGACCCGCCTGCTGCCGGCGCCGCCCCACCTCGATCATGTCGGTCAGTGCCCGCACCTCGCGCTTGACGCTGTCCAGGCCCACCAGCCCGTCCAACTGCCCCAGCACCTCACCGGAGCCGCGCGCCGCCCCCGGCGACTCCCGGTCCGCCTCCTGCGCGGCGCGCGGGGCCGGCATCTGCGCCGCAGCCACCGCCGCCGGTCCCCGCACCTCGCCGACCGTACGGATCCCCGCGCGCTCACCGGCGAGGGCGCCGGCCCCGGCGCCCGGAGACTGGGCGGCGAGCCGCGACCCGGACTCGTCGCTGGTGCAGTCCTCGGCGATCGGGCCGTCCTCCGCGAACTCGTAGCCCCCGCGCGCACAGCGCTCGGTGTGGCAGCGGGTCAGCGTGGTGCGGCAGCCGTCGATGACGTGGAAACCGAAGCCGGAACTGCCCGTCACCCGGCAGGACTGGAAACTCCCGCGGCCGCCCGCCGACACGTAGAACCCCGCCTCGGAGGGGGAGCTGACCGTGCACCGCTCCAGCGAGGGATCGGCCCCTTTGGTGACGATCACCCCCGTCTGGACCGCGTCGATCGTGCAGTTGGCGAGGGTGCCGCCGCTGCCGTGGTCGCGGAACCAGGCTCCGGTCGCCGCCTCCCGGATCCGGCAGTCGTCGACCTGCACGGTGGCCCCGTCGCTCACCGAGACGGCCGTGTTGCGCACCTGGGAGAGATCGCTGTCGACCACGTCGGCGCGCGAGCCCCGGTCCAGGACGAACACCGCGTCCGGTACGTCGTGCACCCGGCAGGAGCTCAGCGAGGCGGTGGCCCCGTCGCTGATCCACACCGCCGGATAGTCGCCCGTGCTGTCATGGATCTCGCAGGACTCGGCATCCACCCGGGTACCCGGATCCCACACCGACAGGCCGTTGCGGCCGAACCGGCGGACGGTGGTGCGGCTGAGCGTGAGCACCGAACGGGAACGCAGGTCCACCGCGTTCTCCGGGATGTCGTGGATGTCGCAGCCGGCGAGCGTGAGCACCGCGTCCGTGTCGAGGGTGACCCCGTCCGTCGAAGTGCGGTGCACCGAGCAGTCGGTGAGACGGGCCGCCGCACGCGAGGCGATCTGCACACCCGTGCCCTTGATCTCGTACACCTCGCAGCCCAGCGCCTCCAGGCCCGAGCCCTCGCCGGTGACCGCGATGCCCGCACCCGAGGCGTGGTGGATCCGGCAGCGCTCAAGCCGCGGCCGCCCGCCGCCGCGGACGGAGACCCCGGTCTGCCCGGCGGCCACCACCTCGCACTCCTCGAACACCCCGCCCCCGCCGTCCAGTACGGCGATCCCCACGCCCGCCGGATTCTCCACCGTGCACCGCCGCACCAGGGGGCGGGCGGCCCCGCCGCGCACCTCGATGCCCGCCGCGGACCGGGTGCTCACCCGCAGGTCGGTGAGTTCCGGCGAGCCCTCCTCGACCAGCAGCGCGGGCGCCGCCCGGTCCTGACCCTCCAAGTGCAGGTCCTGGACCACGGCCGAGGCGCGCACCGTCAGCGCGACCCCGTCGAGCGGCGCGATCCGCACCGAACCCACCGAGCCCTCCGGCCCGCGCAGGGTCACGGCATGGTCGATCACCAGGTTCTCCCGGTAGGTGCCGGGGGCGATGGACAGCACGTCCCCGTCGCCCGCGACGGCGAGCGCGGCGGCCAGCGTCGGATACTCACCGGAGCGGCGGCGCCACCGCGAAGACCCGCCGTGCGTCACCTGGACCGTGCCCTGTGCCATGGTGCTGTCGCGCCCCCGCCCTCGTGCTCGTGCTCGTGCCATCGAAGCGGCGGAAACCACCGCCGCCGCCCACCGCCTTGGCGACGACCGACTCTGGCCGCTCCACCGTAGCGCGCGCGGAGCCGGTGAGATGCCAGGTCAGCTGCCCGCGCCCGCCCGGCCCCAGTCCGGTCCCGCCGCCGCCCACGCGCGGTCCAGCCGCATGTACCGACGATGCATGAGCCTTCGTACGACCAGGCGGCGAACCGTCTCCACCAGCGCGGCCGCGCCCAGAGCGGCGGCCAGGCCCACCATCCCCGCGTGGACGCTCGCCGAGGCCTCGTCGAGGGGCCGACCCACGAGCCGGCCCTGCGTATCGGTCCATATCCGGAACCGGTCGCCCGCCTGCGGCGGTTCCTCCGCGGCCGGCACCGTGCCCTGGTGGCTGCTGCCGTCGGGCGCCGTCCAGGACGCGACGATCTGCGTGCGCTGCGGGGTCTGCCGCGGCGCCGACGGATCGGCCTCCGTCCCCTCGGACGGCGCCTCCGCCGGCCTCACCACCACCGCCGGGACGAGGTACCGCTCCTGCCGCTGCTCGCGCGCGGCCCGCTGCAGCGTGCCGTCCACCTCCAGGCCCGCGACCGTGCCGACGGCCGGAGCCACCAGCAGGACGCACACCAGCGCGGCGAACGCCACCCACGCCTCGAAGAGATCAGTCGGCCGGCGCAGCGGATTGCGCCGCCAACGCCACACACCCATTGCTGTCCACACGGTCCGGCACCCCCTTTGCCTCCGTCTGCCTGCGGTCCAAGCCTCCCGCACGCCCCGGCAACGCGCATTCCGGGACGTGCGGCAGCCGTGTCATCCGATCCGGTGCAGAAAGCACCGGGAGCGAGGCCGTGGTCCTGGCCGACGCCGAGCTCGCTCCCGCACTTTCCTGTCACAGCCGTCGCATGCACCAACGGCCCGCCCACGGTGCTTGGTTCCAGAGTTCCCCCACAGCCCCTCGAAGGTGTCATTCCGAGGGGTCGGTGCCGCGGTTGCGCGGCCCATCGGTCCCGCCCGCTACTCCAGGACGCGGACCTCGTCGCCCACCCGCACCGTGCCCGTCCGCACCGGCACCAGCTGCCGCCCGAAGGCCAGGGACTTGCCGATCCGCCGGTGCCGGGCCAGCGTCTTGAGGGGCTCCTTGCCCCGCTCCGCCGTCGCCTGGTCGGTGGTCGTGACGATGCACCGCCCGCACTCCCGCACACCGCGGAAGACGGCGTCGCCGATCGCCAGGCGCTCCCAGCCGTCCTCCGCCCACGCCTCGGCGCCGGCGACCACCACGTTGGGGCGGAAACGGTTCATCGGCAGCGGACCCTCCTCGGGATGGTCCCCCTGCGCGATCAGCGAGTTGAGCGCGTCCAGCGACGCGAGGGTCGTGAGCAGCACCGGGTAGGCGTCGGCGAGGCTCACCGTCTCGCCCGGCAGCGCGTACTGCGGGTCGACGGGACGCCGTACCGCGGGGTCGTCCATGTGCACCAGCCGCGCCGGGACCCCCAGGTAGGCGCTGAACCAGTCGGCCGCGGCGCTCGCGGCGACCACGGTCTCGATCTTCTTGCCGAACAGGGTGACCGGCTCCAGCGGACCCGGCTCCGGCACCTCCACGGTCAGCCCGGCCATGCCCGGCGCCGACAGGGCGACCGCGCCGCCCCCCAGCGGACGCGCCGCGGCCAACGCCAGCCGGGGCTGCTGGCGTTGGGTGATGACCGTGCCCTCGGTGTCCACCACCGCCCACCGCCGGTCCCCGGACAGGCCCCAGGGCTCCACGGCCATCTCGTCGGGAGCTGTCCCCGCCACCGACTTGACGGGATGGATGTGGAGCGCCTGGACGTACAAGTTCGACATGGGAGCATCCTGCCAGGAGCTCCCGCGCGCGCCCTAGTGAGCGTCCCCGGGTCTGTCAGTACCGGGGCCCGCCGGTACCGGGGTCGGCCAGTACCGGGTCTCCCTCTTCCGGATCCGTCAGTAGCCGCGCCCCTGGTACGGGCGGCCGTACGGGTCCTCGTACGAGGCGGCCGGAACCGGAGCCGGAACCTGCATCGGGCGCGGCGCGGCCGGACGCATCGCCTCGTACCCGGTGCCCATGGCCACCGGCCGGGGCTGCTGCGGCTGGGCCTGCTGCATGTATCCCGCGCGGGCCACGGCCGGCTGCTGCTGCGGGATGTACGGAGCGGGCGCCTGCTGCAGGGGCATCGGTGAGGGCGCCGCCTGCTGCTGGTACGGGTACCCGTACGCCGGGGCTTGCTGCTGCTGCGGCATGGCCGGGGGCAGCGCGGCCGGCAGGGCGGGCAGCGAGGAGGCGAGTGCCGGGAGGTACCCGCCGCTCGAGTAGCCGGAGCCGGGGGAGTCGTAAGCGGCCGGGACGCGGATCGGGGCGATCTGCGGGGTGCCCCGTTCGGCGACGAGGGAGTCGTAGATGGGGGTGTCCGGGAAGGAGGGCGCGGAGTAGTAACCGCCGCCATAAGTGGAGCGGGGGGAGGTCATGGGACCTAAGTTAAGCCCACGACTTCACCGGGTCCATAGCGAGGTGTGACGAACACCGCGCTGACCTGCATATTCGCAGGTCAGAGCCACACCCTTCACTTCCCGTTCACGTGCACGTTTTCGCCACTTCCGCACCGGGTTGCTCCTACTCGTACTCACCGGTTGGCTGTTGCACCGACTTGCCGCTGACGTAGCGTCACAATGCGGTGACCTGGGATGACATCGATGAGGGGGGTGGTGCAGAGGGTGATTTTTCGTTTCAGGCGTCACTGGGACGGGCATAGGTACGGCCCTTCCAGGCCGCACCGCGGCCGCGGTAGTGCTGAACGGCTGAGTCCACGGTCATCAGGAGGTACAGGAGGGCCGTGAGCGGAAGGAGTGGCGCGAGTACTGCGGGCTGCCGGTAGTAGCGCAGTATCGGCAGATATGTGCCCGCCATCAGCAGCCAGGCGAGCCCGCCCGCCCAGGCGGTCGCGGCCTGCCCGGTCGCCAGCCCCGCGAGGAGTGCGGCCGGCGGGACCAGGTAGACCAGCACGAGCCCGGCCACCGTCCCGGCCAGCAGCAGCGGCTGGTGGCGCAGTTGCGCGTACGCACTGCGCGAGACCATCCGCCACAGGTCCCCGAGCCCGGGATAGGGGCGCACGCTGTCCACCCGCTCCGCCAGCCCCAGCCAGATCCGGCCGCCCGAGCGGCGGACGGCGCGGGCGAGGGAGACGTCGTCGATGACGGCCTGCCGGATGGAGTCGGGGACGCCGGCGCGGACGGCGACCTCGGTGCGCAGCAGCACGCAGCCGCCGGCCGCGGCGGCGGTCCGGCCGGCCGGGCGGTTGATCCGGCGGAAGGGGTAGAGCTGCGCGAAGAAGTACACGAACGCCGGTACGACGAGCCGCTCCCAGAGGCTGACGGCGCGCAGGCGGGCCATCTGCGAGACCAGGTCGAGGTCGGCGCTGGTCGCGGCCGATACCAGCTCGCGGAGGCTGTCGGGCTCGTGCGCGATGTCGGCGTCGGTGAGGAGCAGGTACGCGGGCTCGGTGGCATGGGCGGTACGGGCGAGCGCGATGCCGTGGCGCAGCGCCCACAGCTTCCCGGTCCAGCCGGGGGGCGGGTCACCGGGCGAGGTGACGGTGAGGGGCAGCCCGGGGTGCTCCCGGGCCAGCCGCCGGGCGAGGTCGCCGGTGCCGTCGGTACTGCCGTCGTCGACCAGGAAGACCTCGGCCTCACCGGGATAGTCCTGGGCGATGAGCGAGGGCAGGCTGCGGGGCAGCACCTCGGCCTCGTCCCTGGCCGGGACCACGATGGCGACGGAAGGCCACCGCCCGGGGGCGCTGCGCGGCGGGAGCCGCACGTCGGTCCGCCAGAACATGCCCTGGGCGAAGGTGAGCCAGAGCCAGGCGAGGAGGGAGGCGCAGGCGGCGCAGAGAAGGCCCATGCGGGCAGTGTGCCGAAGACGGAGGGGGGTGTCGTGGATTTGGGCGGAGTGGGGCGGGGCGGGGTTCCGTCGGGTGGGGTCGGGGGTGTTGGGCGGGGTCGGGGGACGGCGGGGTTCCGGTGATCGGGGTCGGTGGGGGTTCGGGGGTTTCCCGGCAGTCCACTGTCCTTCCGTGTCGGTCCGGGCCGTCAAGGGCGCTCCCTGCGGTCGCGTCGCTTCGCGATGGCCTTCGGCCACCCTGGATTGCCCGGCCCGCCCCGGAATGCCATAAGACTGCCGGGAAGCCCCCGAAGGAACGGTCAGGGGGACGGCCAGGCCCACGGGTGCGTCAGGGATGCGGCCCTTGCCACCCGGTTCGGCCACGTCCCGCCTCACCCGCACCACCGGCCGTCGGCCAGTCCCAGGGGCGCCCCAGATCGCTACACGCTCCTCTCGGCATGGCGTCCAGCGACCGCCTGTGGCCGGACATAAGCCGCCCACGACCAGCCCCAACCCCTCTCATAGGGCGCCTGCGGCCCGTTTGTCCCTTTTGGTAGATGGCAGGGACTCAAGAACCGTCTTGCTGGAGTGGGAGGTTGGGAAATCCGGCATGAGGCTCCCTCTCGCCTGTTTTTCGTCCTCAGACGGTCCGCAGGCGCCCGCAAGCGGCCCATGAAGGTCCTTTGGCGTCCTCCGGCGACCCGCAGACGCCGAAATAGTCGTCTATGGACGACGTCTGGGCGGCTTATGTCCGGCCACGGGCGGTGGTCGGTCGCTGAGACGTGAGGAGCGTGTAGCGATCTGACGCGCCCCCTGGTCGTGGCCGGGGCCGGTGGTCCCGGAAGGGGATTACGGCTGGCGAAGAGTGCCGGTCAGGGTCGCTGAGGGCCCGCTCCTCCTCGGTATCCTCCCGGCCATTCCTTCGGGGGTTTCCCGGCAGTCTGTTGTCTTTCCGGGGCGGGGCGGTCGGTCAAGGGTGGAGCGCAGCGACATCGCGCAGCGACGCGACCGCAGGGAGCGCCCTTGAGGGACCGCCCCGACACGGAAGGACAGTGGACTGACGGGACGCCCCCGGACACACCACCGACCCCGACCGCGTGGGTCCCGCCCCCCCGAAGCCCCCGCCCAGCCCTCCCGACCCCCCAATCGGCGGACCCCGCCGGAGCCCCCCTCCCCCCTCCAGCTCCCCCCGCCGAGCCCGGCGCCACCCCGCCCCCGCACCCGCCCCCCGCGCCCGGCCTCGCGGCGCACCGGGGCCGCACGGCGGCCTCCGCCCGACCCCGTGGCGTCCCTTCCATTAAGGTGACCAGGTGAAGATCGCCCTTATGGACTCCGGAATCGGCCTCCTCGCGGCGGCTGCCGCGATGCGGCGGCTGCGGCCCGACGCCGATCTCGTCATCTCCTCCGACCCCGTCGGCATGCCCTGGGGGCCCCGTACGCCCGCCGATCTGACCGGGCGCGCCCTCGGTGTGGCCCGGGCCGCCGCCGAGCACCGGCCGGACGCGCTGATCGTGGCCTGCAACACCGCCAGCGTGCACGCCCTGCCCGCCCTCCGGGCCGAGCTCGAGCCCGGGATCCCGGTGATCGGGACCGTGCCGGCGATCAAGCCCGCCGCCGCCCCGGGCGGGCGCGTGGCCATCTGGGCCACCCCCGCCACCACCGGCAGCCCCTACCAGCGCGGGCTGATCGCCGACTTCGCCGCCGGGGCCCGGGTCACCGAGGTGCCCTGCCCGGGACTGGCCGACGCCGTCGAGGTGGGGGACGAGGCCGCCGTCGCGGCGGCCGTCGCCGCAGCCACCGCGCTGACCCCGGCCGACGTCACCGACGTCGTCCTCGGCTGCACCCACTACGAGCTCGTCGAGGTGGCCATCCGGGCCGCCCTGGCCGAGCGGACCGGCGGCGCCGAGCTCCGCTACCACGGCTCCGCCGAGGCCGTCGCCGTACAGGCGCTGCGCCGCCTCGGGGCCCTCCCCGAGCCGGGTCTGCCCCGTACCGGCACCCTCACCGTCCTGCTCAGCGGCCAGGAGGGCGCGCTCCCCGCGGCCGCCCTCGGGTACGCCGAAGGACGGCTTCTCGCGGGCGAGGGCGCGGCCGTCGGGCGATGAGCCCGCCCGGCCCGCCCGGCCCGCCCGGCCCGCCCGGCCCGCCCGGCCCGCCCGGCCCGCCCGGCCCGCCCGGCCCGCCCGGCCCGCCCGGCCCGCCCGGCCGGCAGGGCCTCGCCCCCGTCGGGGCCGCCTCAGATCCGGCGCGGAGGCGCTGACACGGCGAGGACCACGCCGGGTCGTCCCCGGATCCGACGCCACCCCGTGCGCCGTGCCCGTGGCGGGTCCGCCTCCCGAGCGCTACGTCCGCTGCGCCAGTGACCGGGCGAGCGCGCGCAGCCCGTCCGCGTCCAGGACCCGGTCCCCGAACCCGGGCAGCGGCACGTGCAGCGGAGCCGTCCACTCCGCCGGGATCGCCGCCTGGCCGTAGCGGGCCCCGGCCAGGGTGCCGGTGACCGCCGCCACCGTGTCCGTGTCCCCGCCCAGGTCCACGGCGGCCCGTACGGCCCCGGCGAAGCCGGTGGTCGTCCGCAGGGCCCACACCGCGGAGCCCAGACAGGGCCACACCGCCCCGTTGAACTCGGTGGCCAGCCCCGGATGCCAGTCGGGTCCCAGGACGAACGCGTACCGCTCGCGGTGGTCGGGGTGCACCGCGGCGAGCACCTCGGGGAGCGCGGCCAGCGGATCGCCCTCGTCGAGCATCACCCGTACGAGCTCGTGCAGTACGGCCGTACCCTCCCAGGCCGCCCGGTCGCCGTGGGTCAGGGCGGCGATCCGCCGGGCGGCGTCCATCGTCTCCTCCCGCCCGTCGGCGGCGAAGTAGACCGCCGAGGTGGAGGCCCGCATCAGGGAACCGTTGCCGGCGGCCCGCGCGTTGATCTGGAAGTGCAGTGCGGCGGCGAGGTCCCAGGCCTCGCCGCTGGTCAGCACGTCTTCCGTCTGGAGACCGATGTCCTTCGGCTGGGCGGCCGCCCAGCGCTGGAACCGCCCGAAGACGTCGGGGAGTTCGAGGCCGTCGTGCTCGAGGAGGGATTCGCCGACCATGACGGCCATCTGCGTGTCGTCGGTCGCCTCGCCCGGATCCCAGCCGCCGCCCCCGCGCATCTCCTGGCCGCGCGCGGTCAGTTCCCCGGCGGGCCCGAACTCGTAGGGCGCGCCGAGGGCGTCGCCGACGGCCGAGCCCAGCACCGCGCCCACGGCGCGGTCGAGTCGAGTGATCATGATTCCTCCTCGGGCGGTTCGGGGCATACGCAGGCCAGTACACCGCGTCCGAAGCCGTCGGGGTCGTCGGGGTCGTCGAATCCGCCGATGCCGAAGGCCTGCAGCCCCTCCGTGAACGCCGCCGCCTCATCCGGCCGTGCGGCCGTGCAGCCGTGCAGCCGTGCGCCGTGCGACCGTCGACCGTGGCTGCGCCCGTGCCTCCCGCGGGCGGTCCGGAGGCCGTCCGGCGGGACGTCCTCGAGGTGCGTCAGGAAGATCCAGAGGTGGCCGCACGGGTCGCGCAGGACGGCGGCGCGGTCGCCGTGGAACCGGGCGTCGGGGCTGGAGCGGGTCCGCGCCCTCCGCCACCGCCGTGCGGACGGGCGCGTCCTCGTCCGGTGCGTACACGTGCAGCGCCGTCGGGCGCGTCCGGCACCGTGATGCGCGGTGCGACCGCCGTCCGGCGACGCGCCCGTGCCGAGTGGCCCGGAGGCGGTGCCGCACATGCGGAACGTGAGTACGCTGCTACACATGACGGTGCACCCCCCGGGTCCGTTGTGGACGGGACGGGCCTCCAATCGCGTGCAGTGGCTGCTCGCCGCGGCCGGCGCGGCCTGTCTCGCGCTCGGAGTCCAGCTCGCCGTCGACTCGAACTGGACCTCCGGCATCGTCCCGCTGCTGATGTCCGTGATCGGCTGCCTCGCCGTCGGACTGCTGATCCTCTTCGGCACCCTCGCCTTCGTGCACGTCGCCGTCACCGTCGACGCCGAGGCGATGGAGGTCCGCTGCGGCCACATGGGGCTGCCCCGCCGCAAGATCCGGCTCGCGGAGGTGGCCTCCGCCGAGTTCGTCCCCCGGATCACCCCCCAGCAGTGGGGCGGCTGGGGCTACCGCTGGCGACCGGAAAGGGGAACCGCCGTGATCGTCCGCCGCGGCGAGGGAGTGGAGCTGCGGCTCGGCGACGGCAAGGTGTTCACCGTCACCGTCGACGACGCCGAGAACGCGGTCCGGGTCATCCGTACCCACCTGCGCGCCCTTGCCCGCTGAGGGTCCTCCCGCCGCCGCGGGCGGGCACGTACACTCCGGCAGATGAGCAGCAGCATCACCGCGCAGCGCGGATCCGGCACCGCCGGCGAAGCGGAACCCGGAACCACGGCCGCACCCGCCTGGAAGGGGTGGCCGCTGCGCGCCGCCCTCGCCGTCGGCTCCGGCGCGCTGCTCTACCTGAGCTTCCCGCCCCGCCCCCTGTGGTGGCTGGCCCCCTTCGCCCTCGCCATGCTCGGTGCCTGCCTCCGCGGCCGCCGCGCCCGCGCCGGCTTCGGCCTCGGCCTCCTGCACGGCCTGGGCTTCCTGCTGCCGCTGCTCATCTGGACCAGCGAGGGCGTCGGCCCGATCCCGTGGCTGGCCCTCGCCACCCTCGAAGCCCTCCTGATCGGCCTCACCTGTCTCGGGATCGCCCTCGTCAGCCGGCTCCCCGCCTGGCCGCTGTGGGGTGCGGCCGTCTGGATCGCCGGCGAGGCGCTGCGCGCCCGGGCCCCCTTCGGCGGCTTCCCCTGGGGCAAGCTCGCCTTCGGCCAGGCCGACGGCGTCTTCCTCCCGCTCGCCGCCCTCGGCGGCACCCCGCTGCTCTCCTTCGCCGTGGCCCTGTGCGGATTCGGGCTGTACGAGGCCCTGCGCGTCGGCGCCGACACCCGGCGGGCCACCGCCGCGCTGCTCGCCGCCACCGCCGTGGCCGCCCCGCTCGCCGGGGCGCTCGCGTCCAGGCCGCTGGT
The DNA here is from genome assembly GCF_042896985.1 of Streptomyces sp. NPDC001194. Taxonomy (NCBI): domain Bacteria; kingdom Bacillati; phylum Actinomycetota; class Actinomycetes; order Kitasatosporales; family Streptomycetaceae; genus Streptomyces; species Streptomyces sp. NPDC001194. The sequence goes on from NZ_JBIAXU010000005.1 coordinate 287,249, forward strand.
CTCCGACGCCGCCGAGGAGGGCACCGCCGTGGCCGCCGTCATCCAGGGCAACGTCCCGCGCGCCGGGTTCGACTTCAACGCCCAGCGCCGCGCGGTCCTCGACAACCACGCCAACCGCACGCTCCAGCTCGCCGCGGACGTCAAGGCCGGCCGGGTCCCGAAGCCCGACTTCGTCGTCTGGCCGGAGAACTCCTCGGACATCGACCCGTACACCCAGCCCGACGCGTACGAGGTCATCGACAACGCGGTCAAGGCCATCGGCGTGCCGGTCGCGATCGGCACCGTGGTGGCCCCGGAGACCGGCCCGCTGCGCAACACGATGATCTTGTGGGACCCGGTGAAGGGGCCGGTGGACACGTACGACAAGCGCAAGATCCAGCCCTTCGGAGAGCGCATCCCGATGCGGTCCTTCGTCCGCCTCTTCAGCTCGGACGTGGACCGGGTGCAGCGCGACTTCGGCCCCGGCAAGGAGCCGGGCGTCTTCGCCATGGACGGCAGCGCGGTCGGCATGGTGACCTGCTTCGAGGCCGCCTTCGACGACGCCGTGCGCTCCACCGTCCAGGACGGGGCGCAGGTGATCGCCGTGCCGAGCAACAACGCCACGTTCGGCCGCTCGCAGATGACGTACCAGCAGCTCGCGATGGACCGGGTCCGGGCGGTCGAGCACAGCCGGACCGTGCTCGTGCCCGTCACCAGCGGTGTCAGCGCCGTGATCCGGCCCGACGGGCAGATCGTCCAGGAGACGAAGATGTTCACGGCGGACGCGCTGGTCGCGGAGATCCCGCTGCGCTCCACGCAGACCCCGGCCACCCGTTTCGGGCCGCTGGCGGAGTACGTGCTGCTCCTGGCCGCCGCGGGCGGCCTCGGCTGGACCCTCGCCCGCCGGATCCGGTCCCGCGGGACGGCCGCCTGACCGCGGCCGGCCGGGGTGCGCGGCCGCGGTCACTGCCCGCGGCCTCGTAGGGTCGGAGGATGACCACACCCGAGTTCATCCGCCAGATCCGCGCCTCCGCCGGGAACCAGCTGCTCCTGCTGCCCGGGGTGACCGCCATCGTCTTCGACGACCACGGGCGGGTCCTGCTCGGCCGCCGCTCCGACACCGGCCGCTGGTCCGTGGTCGGCGGGATCGCCGAGCCGGGGGAGCAGCCCGCGCAGACGGCGGTGCGCGAGGTGTACGAGGAGACGGCGGTGCACTGCGTCCCGGAGCGGGTGGTGCTGGTCCAGATGCTCGAACCGATCACGTACCCGAACGGCGACGCCTGCCAGTTCCAGGACATCACCTTCCGCTGCCGCGCCACCGGCGGCGAGGCCCGCGTCAACGACAGCGAGTCGCTGGAGGTGGCCTGGTTCGAGGTGGACGCCCTGCCCGAGCTGGAACCCTTCGCGGTGGACCGCATCCTGCGCGCCCGGACCGAGGACCCGACCTGGTTCGCGCCGGCGGCGGGCCCGGCGGGGGAGACGGCGCCTGCGGTCGAGGGCGCGGAAGCCCTCCGCGCGGAACTGGAGCGGACCCGCGTCGAGCGCGACGCGGCCCTGGGCGACCTCGCGCGGCTGCGGATCCAGGTCGAGTCACTGAAGGGGGCGAGTGAGGCCACGGAGGCGAGCTGGTCGCGGGTCGACCACCTGATCCTCGGCGGCCGCAGGATCCAGGCCGTGCAGAAGATCCGGGAGGAGTTCGGCTCCAGCCTGCCCGAGGCGGCCGAACTGCTCGACAACCGCTGCGGACGGCTCCGGCAGGAGCGGCCGGACGACTTCCACACGGACGGGGTCGGTCGGGCCGGTGACGAGGGGGTCGGTCAGCCGGCGGATACCGCCGCTTCGCGGTAGAGCTCCAGAGCCTGGTCGTCCATGACCGCGCTGTACGAGACCTCCGGGACCGTGCCGCCGCCCTCGTAGCCGCCGAGGACGCCGGCCAGGGCGCCGTCCGCCAGCCAGGGGCTGCCGCTCGTGCCGCCGCTGAGGTCGGGGCAGTCGATCCGGCGCTGGGTCCCGGAGAACAGGCTCGTGGCGTTCGCGCAGCGCAGCGGGGCCTCGTCGCTGCTGGGGTAGCCGAGGATCGTCACCGTCACGTCGTCCGGCTGTTCGGAGGCGACCGGGAAGCCGCCCACCGCGTCCTCGACGCGGGCCGTGCCGCCGTCCGCCGGGGCGACCGTCGCGAAGGCGATGTCCTCGTCCGGGTCCTTGCCGCCCGTCCAGCCCGGGGCGAGGGACACGCCGGTCAGCTTCCACGTCCCGTACGGGGCCTTGCCGTCCCGGTAGCCCGGCGCGAACACGGTGGTGTCCGGGTTGTCCAGGCAGTGCGCGGCGGTCGCGATCACGTTGCGGTCGTCGCTGTGCACCACGGCCGCGGTGCAGAAGTGCCCGCCGTCGAGGGAGCCCGCGAACAGCGCGCCCACCCGGTTCGCCGTCGGATCGGACCCGGCCTCGGCGGTGACCCCCAGCGGCGGCACGGCCGCCGCGTCGGGCAGGTCCACGCTCAGCAGCGCGGCCATCGCGGCCAGCGCCAGCAGGATCCGGGAGGCCCGCCGGGTGCGGGCGCTGTGGGCCGGTCGAGGAAGCATGCGGGGGATCATGCCCCGAGCCTCCCCGTCGAAGCTATGCCCGGAGCCTCGTATTCCATATGAATGTCCTGTGAATCCGGGCTCCGCAGGCGGCCGCCCGCCGCGCGGGCGAGACTGGCAGAGGCCGGCAGGGGGGCCCAGGAGGTGTCCCCCCATGACCGCACAGCACCGCACGCCCGTGGTGTTCATCCACGGTCTCTGGCTGCATTCGACGAGCTGGGAGGGGTGGGCCGACGCCTTCAGGGAGGCCGGCTACGAGCCCGTGCTGCCGGAGTGGCCCGGGGTCCCGGACACCGTCGCCGAGGCCCGCCGCCGCCCCGACGACCAGGCCGGGGTGGGACTCGTCGAGATCTCCGACGCACACGCCAAGGTGATCCGCGACCTGCCCGTCCGGCCGGTCCTCGTCGGGCACTCGGTCGGCGGGTTCATCGCCCAGCACCTGCTGGGCCAGGGTCTCGCGGAGGCCGCCGTCGCCATCTGCCCCGGGCAGATCAAGGGCGTCAAGGCCATCGCCCCGGCCCAGGCCAAGTCGACGTTCGCCGTCCTGCACAACCCGGGCAACACCCGCCGGTCCGTCTCGCTCAACCGCGAGCAGTTCCGCTACGGCTTCGCCAACGCCGTCTCCGAGGAGGAGTCCGAGGAGCTCTACGACGAGTGGACCATCCCGAGCACCGCCCGGCCGCTGTTCCAGCTGGCCCTCGGCAACTTCACCCCGCACTCCCCGGCGGAGGTCGACACCGCGAACGAGACCCGGGGCCCCCTGCTCCTGCTGTCCGGCCGGCTCGACCACACCGTCCCGGACCTGTTGACCCGCTCGACCTACCAGCAGTACCGCCACTCGCACGCGACCACCGAGTACCAGTGTTTCGAGGACCGCGGCCACTCCCTGACCGTCGACCACGGCTGGCCGGACCTGGCCCGTGCCTCACTGTCCTGGCTGGACTCCCACACCGCCGCCGCGGCCGCGTGAACGCAGGCTAGGGGGTGTCCTTCGCGGACAGCGCCTCGCGCCGCTCGTACACCGTCACCCGGCGGCCCCTGACCTGCCGGTCCTCCACCACGGTGAACCGCTCCTTCAGCACCGCGGCCTTCGCCGCGTCCCGGGCGGCCCCCGAGGGCTTCGCCACCTTCGCCGCGTCCGTCACCAGCAGCACCCGCGACCGCCCGAGCAGCGCTTCCCGGATCCGCGCCGGGTCCGCCTCCTCGCCCTTGAGGGTGGCCGAGGCCACGGGACCGCGCTCCAGGGCCACGTCCGCCAGCCCCGCGAAGGCCCGCGGCGACACGAGCGCCGTGTCCCGCCGGGCCGCCGGTACGAACAGCACCGCGTCCCCGGGCCGCCCCAGCCGGGCCACCTCCCCGGCCACCGCCATGACGTCGTCGACCCGGCTGGCCGGAGCCCGCTTGCCCAGCTCCACCGGGAGCAGCGCCAGCACCGAGATCCCGATCGCTCCCGGCACGAGCAGGCCGGCCCCGTCGGGGAACACGGGCCGGACTGCCCGTACGGCCGCCCCCAGCCCCGCCCCGATCAGCAGGGCCAGCCCCACCATGCTGAACAGCACGTACCGGTCCAGGAACAGCGGCTGGACCAGGGAGATCCCGATCAGGCCGAGCTGCGGGACCGCCAGCAGCGGCAGCCCGACGGCCGCCGCCGACAGCCGGCCCGCCCGCGGCCGGTCCGCGAGGGCGCAGAGCCCCCCGACGGTCAGCAGGATCGCCGGGCCGATCATCATGTGCCAGGTCAGCGGCGGTATCCAGGACACCTGGTCGGACTGGCTCCGGCTGAACAGCACCAGCGGCAGCGCCCCGGCGACCGCGCAGGCCCCGTACGCGGCCCAGCGCAGCCACACCCCGCGGCCGGCCCGCACCCACCACAGCGTCGCCGCGTGCGCGGGCAGGACCAGCAGCGAGAGCCAGTTCAGCAGCGCGCACACCAGCACCGTGATCGCGTACGCCGTCCACCGCGGCCAGGACCGCCGCCCCGTCCGCCCGCTCCGCCCGGCCCCGGAACCTTCGGACACCCCGGACAGCAGCGAGACCAGCAGCAGGGTGGAGAGTCCGGCACCGGCCGCGACCAGCGCGTACGGGCGGCCCTCCTGGAGGTAGAACTGCACGGCCGGCAGCAGGGCGAGCGCCAGCCCGCCGCCGAGCCCCGCCCAGAACCCGGCCAGCCGCCGCCCGATCACGGCCACGCAGGCCGCGGCGGCCGCCACCGCCAGGACCGACGGCAGCCGCAGGGTCGTCGTACCCGCCCCGAAGACCTCGAAGAGCCCGTGCATCAGCAGGTAGTACAGCCCGTGCACCGCGTCGACGTTGCCGAGCATGTCCACGATCTCGCCCGTCGAGCGCCCGGCCACCTGCCAGGTCGCCGCCTCGTCCCGCCACACGCTGTCCTGTCGCGAGAGCCCCCAGAGGCCGAACGCCAGGGTCCACAGGGAGGGGATGAGCCAGATGAGGGGCCCGCGACGGGCCGCGGGTATGTGGCAATGCATGAAGGCGCTGGAATCCTAGGTCTGGCGTTCGGGCGGAAGACACCAGTCTATGGACGACACGGACGGTTTCCGGACCGGCTGTTGTGCACCGCGGAGCGTGATCGCCTGACCCGCCCGCCCCTAGCCTCGCCGCAGGAGCACGAACGAGGGGCGGTACCCGGTGAACTGGCTCATCCACGACTACCGCGAGAGCGATCTCGCCGCGGTGGTCCACCTGATCGACACCACGGCCGAACTCGGCCAGGAGTCCGTCTTCTCGCTCGCCGAGTGCATCAGCGCCCTCACCGGCCGGCAGCCCTGCGTGGTCGCCGTCCACCAGGGCGTCCCGATCGGCGCGGCCCTCGCCTGCGTCACCGGCGAGCGCGCCTGGGTCATGCGGATCGCGATCGCCGCCGGCTGGCGCGGCCGGGGCCTGGCCAGCGCCCTCCTCGTCGAGCTGGAGCGGCGGCTGATCGCCGCCCGCGTCGGGCGGATCGCGTACGTCCTGCCCGAGGAGGACCTGCTCGGGGAGGGCCTGCTCAACGCCGGCTACACGCGCCAGCCCGCCGTCGCCTACTTCGAGAAGACCGAGCCGCTGCACGGACCGGCCGCCGGCCTCCTCGACGACCTCGGCGGCCGCTTCCTCCAGGGCGACCTGTGGGCCAAGGTCGCCGGGATGGAGCGCGAGAAGGACCTCATAGAACGGCGCGTGGTCCTCCCGCTGGCCGAGCCCGAGCGGGCCGCCGCGCACGGGGTGCGGCCGCCGCGCGCCATCACCCTCTTCGGCCCGCCCGGCACCGGCAAGACCACCTTCGCCCGGGCCATCGCCTCCCGGCTCGGCTGGCCCTTCGTGGAACTGCTGCCCTCCCGCCTCGCCGACGAGGGGAACCTGGCCGCCGCGCTGCGCGCCGCGTTCGCCCGGATCGCCGAGCTGGAGCGGGTCCTCGTCTTCATCGACGAGGTCGAGGAGATCGCGCCCGTGCGCACCGAGCCCGCGCAGCCCGGCGGGATCCACGGGGTGACCAACGAGCTGCTGAAGCTGATCCCCGGATTCCGGGAGGGCGGCGAGCGGCTGCTGGTGTGCGCCACCAACTCCATCCGCTCGCTGGACCCGGCATTCCTGCGGCCCGGGCGCTTCGACTACCTGATCCCGATCGGCACCCCGGACGCCGGGGCGCGCGCCGCGATGTGGTCCCGCCACACGGCGGGCCGCACCGATGTGGACGTGGCGGCGCTGGTGGCCGCGAGCGAGCTGTTCACCCCGGCCGACATCGAACACGCGGCACGGATCGCGGCGCAGGTGTCCTTCGAGCGGGACCTGGAGGCGGTGGGTGCGCGCGGAGCGGCGGCGGCCCAGTTCGGGGCCTCCACGCAGGACCACCTGGCGGCGATCGCGCAGTGCCGGCCGACGGTGACGCCCGCGATGACGGGCGAGTTCGAGGCGGACATCACCGCCCACGCCAGGTTCTGAGACCCCGGACGGGGTCGGGACACGGGGCCGGCCTGCCACGGAAAGGTCGGCAGGATGGCCCGCGGCCACTCCCCAAAGCGGCTGCGGGCCTCCCGCGCGGACTGGCATCCGTGCGGGACGGCCACGCTCCGGTGGGGGTGTTCGCCGGCCGGAACGTGACGCGCAGGGGTGCCTGAGGGCGTCCCTGAGCCCTCGTCAACGCCTTCGAGTCAACCAGCGGGCGCGGTGCGCGCGCTTCGGCCGGACGGCCACCGCAGGGCCGGCCGCCCCGGCCGGAAGGACTATCCCGCGCAGCGGTACGTGAACCGCGTCGACGCGGTGCGCTCCCCGGGCGAGAGAAGCCGGAGCTCGGCCTCGGCCCCGTACGTCCCGCGGCCCTGGAAGGTCCACAGCAGGTGCAGCCGCGCTTCCTTCCTGCCGCGCGGCACCCGCTCGGTGAGCTGCTCCGACTGCGTGCCGTCGGAGCGGACCCACCGGTAGGTGAGGGTCCCCGGCCGGCCGTTGGTCCGTACGACGGCCACCACGTCGGCGGTCGAATCGCAGCCGGGACCCTGCGGGTCGGCGGTCGCGACCGTGACGTCCCGTACCTCGATGGCGGGTCCGTACCGCTGCCAGGCCAGGTACGCGAGCACGGCGAGCAGGACCACTACGGCCAGGGTGTACCGCCGCCATTCCCCGAGCCGGCGGCGCGGCACCGGCTCCGCGACCACCACGGGGAACGGCGCCGGCATGGCGGCCGTCACCCCGGGCCCGAAGCGCAGGACCGAGCCCTCGACCCGGTCGGGCACGGCCTCCCGCGGCTGGATTCGGGTCTGCTGCTGCGTCGGCTGCGGTCCGCTGAACCAGTGGCTGCCGAGGACGGTGGCGCTGTAGTCGTCGTCGCTGTCGCTGTCGCTCATGAGATCGTGCACCGCCTGATGAAGACCTGGCTGGTCGAGGAACCGTTGCCGGCGGCGGGCTTGGTGGTGGCGCGCACGCCCCAGTAGCAGCCCGCGCCGGAGAACGTGTGGGTCTTGACGAGAGGTGCGGCGGCGCCCGGCTGGTAGGTGAGGGTGTCCGCGGCGCCGTCCGCCTTGCCCAGCCGCCCCGCCACGTCACCCGTGAACCATTCGAGCACCACCGTCACCGGCGCGGTGCCCTTCGCGTCGACGCTCACGGTCGCCTGGCCGACGGAGACGCCCGTCTGGCGGATGGTGACGGACACCGCGCCGACGACCACCGTCGGCTTCGGCGAGGGCGGCGGGGTGGTGGTGGGCGGCGGGGTGGTCGGCGCCGTGACGGTGGGTGTCACCACCGGCGAGTAGCCGGGGCTCGGCGTGGACGAGGGCGACGCGGAGGCGGACGGGGAGAGGGAGGGGGACGGGGAAGCGGACGGCGAGGGGCTCGCCGACGTGCTCGGACCCGGCGCCGGCGAGGGGCCCGTGGCGCCGGGGCTCGCACTCGACGTCGCGAAGGCGTTCAGCGCGGCGGCCCCGCCGGCCTCCCCGCCGGCCGCGCTGTACGTGAGCGCCGTCAGCACGCCGAGGACCAGTGCGGCGCCGCCCGCGATCAGCCCGCGCCGGCCCGGAGCCCAGCGCGAGGGCTGCGCGATCGTGGTCGTCGCCACCGCCGTGGTGCCCGCGGCCGGGGCGCCGGCGGACGGGAACAGCAGCGGCAGCAGCGCGGCGAGCGCCGCGAGCTTGCGCTGCCCGCGCTCCTCCCAGTCGGGCCCGTAGGCGGCCAGCGCCACGCCCTCCAGCTCGGAGACGAACTGCTCGGCGTCCTCCGGGCGCTCCTCCGGGGCCTTGGCCAGGCCCCGCCGGATCAGCGGGCGGACCGGCTCCGGGGCCTCGGTCTCCGGGACGGGCGCCTCGATGTGCTGGACCGCGAGCTCCGCGAAGTTCTCCCCGGCGAAGGGCTTGCGGCCGGTCAGGCACTCGAAGAAGGTCGCCGTCGCCGCGTACACGTCGGCGGCGGGGGAGGCCGGGCGGCCCTGCCACTGCTCGGGGGCCATGTACGCCGGGGTGCCGGCCACCCCGGGGGTCGTACCGCGGCGCGCCGCGATCCCGAAGTCCACCAGCTTCGAGGAGCCGTCGGCGGAGACCAGCACGTTCTCGGGCTTGTAGTCGCGGTGGACCACGCCCGCCCGGTGTGCCGCGGCCAGGCCCAGCAGCGAGCCCTTGAGCACCACGAGAGCGGCCTCGGGATCGGCCTGCCCGGCCTGCTTGAGCAGGGCGCGCAGGGAGATCCCGTCGACCAGCTCCATCACGATGGCGGCGCCGCCGGGAGCCGCCGCGTGCTCGACGTACTCGTACAACCGGACCACGTACGGGGTGTCCAGTCCGCCGAGGAGGCGGGCCTCGGCCCGGAACTCCCCGACGAACGCCGGGTCCTCGCGCAGCCGGTCGCTGAGGTACTTCACCGCGACCGGCGTGCCCGTGGCCTCGTGGACGGCGAGCACCACGCGGCCGCTGCCGCCCGAGCCGAGCTCCCGGACCTGCGCATAGCCGGGCACCGTCCACGCGTTCTTCATCGTCATGCCCCCCGTCCGTACCCGTGTCCCGTGGCCGTGTCCCTGTGCCGGCGCCGCGTCGCCGGGCCCCGGGCGGCCGCCCGTGCCGGGCGGCCACACCCAGGGACACGGTTTCCGCCACGGCCGGTTCCCAACCGCGCGGAGCATTTCACAGGGTGGTCAGGGTGGTTCCACGGGGGTTGTACACGGGTCTTCCCGGGGTCACGCCGCGGCCGCCGCCGCGCCGATCATGGTGTGCAGCCGGTCGGCCGCCGCCCTCCCGAAGTCCGGGTCGTTGATGTGGGTGTCGTAGTCGTAGAGCCGGGCGGAACTGCCCCGCAGCCCCTCGCGCAGCGCCGAGAACAGGGCCCGGTCCGCGTCCGGGTCGTGGTAGGTGCCGCCCGGGGCGCCGAGCGTGGACAGTCCGCGGAGTGGGACGCACACGGCCGTGGGGCCGGTCGCGGCCCGGAGTTTGGCGGCGACCCGGCGGCCGAGCTCCGCGCATTCGGAGCGGGTCGTGCGGATCACCGTGATGGACGGATTGTGTACGTGGACCCGCCGGTAGCGGGCCCGTTCGGGCAGGGTCTCCAGCGGGCCGAACTTCACCATGTCCAGTGCCCCCAGGCTCACCACCTGCGGTATCCCGGCCCGCCCCGCGGCGCTGAGGCGGTCGGGGCCGGCGCTGAGTATCCCGCCGCACAGGTCGTCGGCGAGCTCGCTGAGCGTGAGGTCGAGGACGCCCGCGAAGATGCCCTGACCGGCCAGGGTTTCCAGGGTGCGGCCGCCGGTGCCGCTCACGTGGAAGACCAGCACCTCGTAGCCGAGTGCGGTCAGCCGCTCGCGGGCGGCGTCCACGCCGATCGTGGTGACGCCCGCCATGCTCGCCGCGATCAGCGGGCGGGAGCCGGCGCCCAGCCGGGCCGGCCGGTGCAGCTCCATGGAGGCCCGTTGGAAGGCCTTGGCCATCCCCGCGGCCGCCTCGACCGCGTTCGCCATGACCGGCGCGGAGATGCTGTTGATCCCCGCGATGTCCACCACGCTGTACATCATCGTGATGTCGCAGGATCCGACGTACGGGGCCACGTCGCCGGACGCCATGGACGAGACCATCAGCTTCGGCACGCCGAGCGGCAGCGCGCGCATGGCCCGGGTGGCGATGGAGGTGCCGCCGCTGCCGCCTATGGCGAGCACCGCGTGCAGCCGGCCCTCGGCGTGCAGCCGTAACAGCGTCGCCTCGGCACCTCTGGCCATCGCCGTCACGGCCGCGCCCCGGTCCCCGGCCGCTCGCAGTTCCGACAGTTCCGTCCCGGCCGCCCGGGCGACCGCTTCGCGCGGTACGTCCGCGGGCACCCGGGGATCGCCCATGATTCCTGTGTCGACCATGATCACCTCGACGCCGGCGCGCAGCAGCCTCTCGCGCAGCCAGCCGTACTCGACACCCTTGGTGTCCAGGGTTCCCACCAGCACGACGTTCGTCATATGTGCAATGTCCATGCACGTGGGGTTTGTTGGCAAGTCAAGGTCGGGTCAACCTCAGGAAAGCCCCAACAGCCTCTGGAGAAAGGGAATTTGAGAGGGAATCAGCTTGGTTTCGGCCACCGGGGGAGTGAACCAGGCCACCCGGTCCAGTTCGGGGAATTCCTGCGTCCGGCCCGAGTGCGGAGGCCATTCCATGGTGAAGGTCCCGGGGACCATCAGCGCCGGATCCAGGTCCGCCCGCACCGCCCAGATCGTCACCAGCTTGCCGCCGGGGATCCGCAGCTCGCCCAGCGGGAGGTACGGCCCCTCGGGCGGCGGCAGGCCGATCTCCTCGGTGAACTCCCGGCGGGCCGCGTCGATCGGGGCCTCGTCCTCCTCGTACTCGCCCTTGGGGATGGCCCAGGAACCGTCGTCCTTGTGCTCCCAGAACGGGCCGCCCATGTGGCCGAGGAGTACCTCGATGCCCCCGTCCGGGGAGCCGGCGGGCCCGGCGGCGGTGCGGAACAGGAGCAGTCCGGCGCTGCGCTTCTGCGTCATGCGTCCATGTATGCCCCGCGCGCGGGCTCCTCAGTGGTCGAGGCCCGCCCCGCGCGCGGGCTCCTCAGTGGTCGTGCGGGCCCTGCCGGTGCACCGGGCCGTGCGCGTCCGCGCAGTGCGGGTCGGCCGGGTCCTCGCCCGGGCGCCCGACCGTGAGCAGGGCCTCCTGCACGTGGTCCACCTGGAGGGTGGTGTGGGTGATCCCGTACTCCTTCTCCAGCAGGCGCTCCAGGTCGCGGCGCACGGCGTGGCAGTCGCCGGCCGGTTCGACCAGGACGTGCGCGGACAGCGCCGCCTGTCCGGAGGTGATGGTCCAGATGTGCAGGTCGTGCACCTCGGTGACCGGAGGGTGTCCGACGAGCCGGTCGCCGACCGCGTCCGGGTCCATGTGCGCCGGGGCGGCCTCCAGGAAGATCCGGCCGGACTCGCGGACCAGCCCGTAGCCCGCCTTGACCATCAGCACCACGACCACGAGCGTGGCGATCGCGTCGGCCTGGACGAATCCGGTCGTCAGCACCATCAGGCCGGCGACGGCGGTGCCGATGAAGGCGAACAGGTCGTTCAGGATGTGCTGGTAGGCGCCCTCGACGGCGAGCGAGGAGCGGTTCGCCTTGGAGATGCACCACGCGGCGGCCACGTTCACGACGATGCCCGCGAGCGCGGTCACGAGGACCAGCCCGCCCGCCACGGGCGGCGGGTCGAGCAGCCGCCGGACCGCCTCGTACGCCAGCCAGACGGCGAGCAGGAGCAGGGTGAGCCCGTTGGCCTGGGCGGAGAGTATCTCCGCGCGCTTGAGGCCGTAGGTGAACCCGCCGCGCGCCGGGCGGGCCGCGAGCCGCATCGCGATCAGCGCGAGGACGATCGAGACGGCGTCGGTGAGCATGTGGGCGGCGTCGGAGATCAGGGCGAGTGACTGGGCCACGATGCCGATGACGACCTCGATCGCCATGAAGGTGCCGATGAGGCCGAGCGCGATGGCCAGCCAGCGGCGGTCGGCGTCGGCGGAGACGCCGTGGCCGTGCCCGCCGTGGCCGTGCCCGCCGTGGCCGTGCCCGCCGTGCCCGTGCCCGCCGTGCCCGTGGTCGTGGCCCGCGGCGTGGTCGTGGCCGTGGTCGTGCGGCGCGTGGCGGTCGTGCGCGTGGTCGAGCCCACTCATGGCGTCCCCCGTGTGTTCGGTTCCGACGCGTGAAGTGAAGCGCACCGTGACGCAATGGGCAAAGGCTGCAACGGGGACCGTTGTCATTACCCATAAGAGGCCGCTGACCTGCGGTGATGCAGATCGCTGCCGAGCCGGGCGGATCGTGGGAAAATCTGCACATGGCCCAGCGCCCCGGTGCGCCGACCGCGCCCGAGCTCGTCCTGGAAACCGACGCCGGCACCACCGCGATGGTCCCGGGACGGACGTACCACGTCGGCCGCGACCCCCTGTGCGAGATCTGCCTCGACGACGCCCGGGTCTCCTGGCACCACGCGATCCTGCGCCCCGACGGAGACCACTGGACCGTGGAGGACGAGGACAGCACCAACGGCACCTGGGCCGACGGCCACCGCATCCACGCGTGGAGCGTCGGCGCGGGCAGCGAGCTGCGCTTCGGCGCCGCCACCGACGGCCCGCGCGCCCTGCTGCTCGGCCCGACGCCGACGCCGACGCCGACCCCGGCCCCGACCCCTGCCGCGACGCCGGCCGCGCCCGTCGCCCCGGCCGCGCCCGCTGCATCCGGCGCCCCGATCGACCCCGTCGGCGGACCCGTCGGCGCCCGGCCGTCCTCGGTGTCGTACCCGGCCCTGACCGGCACCTTCCGCCGTCCCACCACCGTGCGCCCGCTGCCCGCCCGTACCGCCGTGCGCATCGGCCGCGCCCCCGCCAACGACCTCGTCATCGACGACCTCATCGTGTCCCGCCGCCACGCCGAACTGCGCGCCCTCGCCGACGGCACGTACGAGATCGCCGACCTCGGCAGCCACAACGGCACCTTCCTCAACGGCACCCGCACCGAACGCGCCCCCGTCGCCGAAGGGGACATCATCGGCATCGGCCACACCGCCCTGTGCCTCGTCGGCGACCAGCTCCAGGAGTACGTCGACACCGGCGAGGTCTCCCTCGACGTCCAGGACCTCGCGGTCTCCGTCGACCACGGCCGCAAGACCCTGCTCGACCACGTCTCCTTCCCCGTCGGCGCCAAATGCCTGCTCGCCGTCGTCGGCCCGAGCGGAGCCGGCAAGTCCACCCTCCTCGGCGCCCTCACCGGACTGCGCCCCGCCGACCACGGGACGGTCCTCTACGACGGCCGCGACCTCTACCGCGACTACGCCGAACTGCGCAGCCGCATCGGGCTCGTCCCCCAGGACGACATCCTGCACGCCCAGCTCACCGTCCGCCGCGCCCTCACCTACGCCGCCGAACTGCGCTTCCCGCAGGACACCGCGCGCGCCGAACGCCAGGCCCGCGTCGACGAGGTGATCGGCGAACTCGGCCTCGGGCAACGTGCCGACCAGCCCATCCACAGCCTCTCCGGCGGCCAGCGCAAACGCGTCTCCGTCGCCCTCGAACTGCTGACCAAGCCCTCCCTGCTCTTCCTGGACGAGCCCACCTCCGGCCTCGACCCCGGCATGGACCGGTCGGTCATGCACATGCTGCGCGGCCTCGCCGACGACGGCCGCACCGTCATCGTCGTCACCCACAGCGTGCTCAGCCTCGACGTCTGCGACCGGCTGCTGGTCCTCGCCCCGGGCGGACGCATCGCGTACTTCGGGCCGCCCGAGGAGACCCTCGGCTTCTTCGGCTTCGAGCAGTGGCCCGAGGCGTTCGAAGCGTTCGAGAACGAGCGCGGCCGGGACTGGGCGGGGGAATACCGCAGCTCCCCGCAGCACGGCACGTACGTACGCAACGCCGCGCGGCAGCCCCGGACGGAGGGGGACCGGTCCGCGGCGGCCGCGTTCGCCACCCCACCGCCCAAGGCCCAGAGCTGGGGCTCCCAGCTCTCCACCCTGATGCGCCGCTACGCCGCCGCCCTCAGCGCGGACCGCACCTTCCTCGCCATCATGATCGCGCTGCCGTTCGTCATGGGCGCCATGACCCGGGCCCTCGCCGGCAGCACCCTCACCGCGGAGACGGCGATCAACGCCCTGCTCATCCTGTGTGTCGGCGGCGTGCTGACCGGCGCCGCCAACGCCGTACGCGAGCTGGTCAAGGAACGCGTCATCTACCAGCGGGAACGGGCCGTCGGCCTGTCCAGATCCGCCTACCTGATGTCGAAGGTGCTGGTGCTCGGCGCCGTCACCGTCGCCCAGGCCGTCGTGCTGACGCTGGTCGGCCTGTACGGGGTGGACACCAACGCCCCCGGAGGCGAGGGCGTCTTCATGCCGCCCCTGATCGAGATCACCCTCGCCGTGGCCCTGCTGTCCTTCACCGCGATGATGCTCGGCCTGCTGGTCTCCGCCCTGGTCCGGAAGGAGGAGGTCACCATGCCGCTGCTGGTCCTCCTCGCCATCGTCCAGGTGGTCTTCTGCGGGGCCCTGCTCCAGCTCGACGGCGTGCCGGTGATCGGACAGCTGGCCTGGCTGGTGCCCTCCCGGTGGGCGCTCGGCGCCATGGCCGCGACCATCGACCTCGGCGCGATCGTGCCCGGGAAGATCACGGACGACCCGCTCTTCGCGCACAGCCCCGGGGTGTGGCTGCTGGACATGGGGATGCTCGTCGCCCTGTCCGTCCTGTTCGGGGTGCTGGTCCTGCGGCTGCTGCGCCGCCACGAGCCCGCGATCATGCGGAAGTAGCCGCCGATGACCAGCGCGGCCGGACCCGCCGACTTCCACCCCACCCACGTGGTCCCCCGGGAGGGGCTGCCCGCGTGGGAGGGGCCGGACCTCTCCCGGCCCACCGCGGCCCTGGACCCCTTCCTGCCCGTACAGCTGCTGTCGCGGCGCGGGGAGTGGGGGGAGATCCTGTGCGCCAACGGCTGGTCCGCCTGGGTGGACGGGCGGCTCCTGGTCCCCGTACCCGAGCCGCCCCCGCCGACCGGCGGCCGGGCGCCGGAGCGCGCCGAGGACCCGCTGCCGCTGCTCGCGCAGGCGGCCGAGGCCCTCGAGCGCTACCGGCAGGCCGCCGCCGAACTCGCCTCGGGGCGCACCGGCACCGAGGCGTTCCGTCGGGCGACCCGGGGGCTGCGGGCGGGCATCGTGGTGGACGGGGAGTCCGTCTGGCTGTACGAGGAGGCCGGCGGGCGCTGGATGTACGGGGACGCCACCGGCCTCGTGACGTACGCGGTCGGCGAGGCGCCCGGGGCCCCGGCCGATCCTCAGCCGTCGGAGCCCCAAGGGTCCCAAGGGTCCCAAGGGTCCCAGGGGCCCCAAGGGCCGTCGGCGTCGGTGTCGTCGGCGGGTGAGGAGCGCGGGGACGAAGCCGACGTACGGCCGGACCCGGCGCGGGCCGCCGCGGCCGGGCGGGACGCCGGGCACGAGCCCACGCGGATCGTGACCCCGCCCGAGGGCGGAGGGCGGTGATGGCCGCCGAGCCGCTGGGCGGGCGCCCCAGCGACCTCCGCGGGAAGCGGATCGCCGGGTACCTGGTGGAGAGCGAGATCGGCCGGGGCGGGATGGCGGTCGTCTACCTCGCCCGCGACCTGCGGCTGGACCGACCGGTCGCGCTGAAGCTGCTGGCCCCCGAACTCGCCCGCAACGACGTCTTCCGGCAGCGCTTCGCCCACGAGTCCAAGGTCGCCGCGGCCATCGACCACCCGCACATCGTGCCGGTCTTCGAGGCGGGCGAGACGGACGGGCTGCTGTACATCGCGATGAGGTACGTCCCCGGACAGGACCTGCGCGCCCTGCTGGACCGCACCGGGCCGCTGCCGGTGGAGACCGCGGCCCGGATCGCGGGCCAGGTGGCCTCGGCGCTGGACGCGGCCCACGCCCACGACCTGGTCCACCGGGACGTGAAACCGGGGAACATCCTGGTCGCGGAGGGGACGGACGGCGAGCACCCGGAGCACGTGTACCTGACGGACTTCGGGCTGACGAAGAAGTCCCTGTCGCTGACCGGGTTCACGAGCGTCGGGCAGTTCGTCGGCACCCTGGACTACGTGGCGCCCGAGCAGATCTCCGGCAAGCCCGTCGACGCCCGCTGCGACGTCTACAGCCTGGGCTGCGTCGTGTACGAGACGCTGACCGGGAGCCCGCCGTTCCGGCGGGACGACGACATGGCGCTGCTCTGGGCCCACCAGTTCGATCCGCCGCCCGCGGTGAGCTCACGGCGGCCCGGTCTGCCGGCGGCGGTCGACGAGGTGCTGGCGAAGGCCCTGGCCAAAGCGCCGGACGACCGGTGGAGCAGCTGCCTGGAGTTCACGGGGGCGCTGCGCCGGGCAGGAGCGGAGCCGGATCCGCCGCCCGGCACGCCGCCCCCGCCGCGCTGGGCGCTGCCGGCGTTCGGGGGCGAAGCCACGGGGTGACGGCCGGCGGCCGTACGGTCACCTGCCGGCGGCCGCGGGCGGCTCCTCGACGAGACCGCGGCGGTGGACCCGGCGGGCCGCCAGCGCACCGAGGAAGCCCGCGAGGGCACCCCACAGCAGGGCCAGGCCCACGTTGCGCCACAGCAGCGGGCGCAGCTCCACGGCGCCGCCGAGCCCGCCGACGTCGCCGATGCCCAGCAGCGACAGCCCGAACCGGGCCTGGACACCGGCCAGCAGGCACACCATCAAGGTGGCGAGGGCGAGGGCCACGCCCAGATGGAGCGCGTGCTGCCGGGCGCGGACCCCGGCCGGGGAGCGTACGGCGGCCAGGAAGCCCGTAGCGAGCAGCAGGACGGCGGCGACGACCACCAGCCACCAGGCCCGGGAGTCCCGCTCGGCGAGCGAGGCCACGTCGACCCGGGACAGGTCGGTCCCGCGCAGCACCTCGTCCAGCAGCTGCGGCATCGGCAGCCCGAGCGGCCCCTCCACCTTGCCCTCCCAGGCTCCGCCGAAGCCCAGGGTGAGCCCGAGCCAGACCAGGTTCGGCAGGCCGAGCAGGATCACGGCGAAGGTCCGGTCCGCGTGGCCCTGGGTGGCCGCCACCACCAGACCGACGACGACGCCGAGCACCACGTACGCGAGGAGCAGGGCCACGGTGGCGAAGGCGGCGGGGCGCACCGCCGCGTGGAAGCGGACCAGCCGGGGCGGGAGCGGCGCCCGGCGCGAGACCAGCAGGGCGATCAGCAGCAGGCCCAGGATCCACAGCAGCCCGAAGCCGAGGGTCGCGGGCAGGGCGGCCCGGAAGCCGACCTTCGGGGAGGCGTCGAGGACCTCGGCGAGGTCGGCCACCGGGGAGTCGCCGGTGGCGATCCCGAAGGTCTGGCGGGCGAGGAGCGAGGCGCCGGTGAGGGCGAGCAGCCACAACAGGACCAACGGGCCGGCCCGGGTCAGGAGTTCCCCCGGCCGGGCCACGGCCCGGTTGTGCAGGGGACGCAGGAAGAGGGACCCGGCCGCCAGGGCCCCGGCGAGACTGACCGAGAGCGGGAGTACGGCCAGGCTCGCGTCGGCCTCGGCCAGGAAGCCCGCCCCGCCCGTCACCTCCACCGATCCGCCGGCCGCCATCACGACGACCGCCGCGACCACCCGGGGGAACGCGCCGTCCGGCAGACCGGTGGCGCCCGCGCAGGCCAGACCGGCCGCGGCGACGGCGGCCATCAGCGCGAAACCCGCCACGACGGCGACCAGGGCGTCCCGCCAGGCGCGCGCCGAGATCCCGGATGCCGCACCCGGCGATGCCGCACCCGGTGCTGCCGGACGCGGTGATGACGGACTGCTCGCACTCACGCCGCAACCGTAGGCACGCTCGGCTTGCGGCCACCACCGGGACGACGCACACAATGGTCCGCAGGGACCGGAACTCCGCCGCCTGGAAGAAGAGCCCGTGACCACGCAACCTTCCGGCCCCGGCCAGGAGCCGCAGCGGCCCACGCAGTCCTCTCAGCAGCCCGCGGGCCGCCCCACCGGTCCTCCGTCCGGCCCCCTCTCGGGCGGCCGGCAGGGACCGCCGCCGACTCCGCCGCCGCCCGCTCCGCCGTCCGGGGGCCCGCCGCCGGGGCCGCCGGGGCCGGCCGCCAAGGGGCCCTGGTGGCGTTCGGTACCGAAGCTGGCCACCGCACTCGTGGCGGTGGCCGCCGCCGTGGTCCTGGCCGTGGTGCTGACCCGGCCGAGCGGTTCCCCCGCCGCCCGGGGCGAGGTGTTCCTCCAGCCCGCCGCGGCCACCGGACCCGCCCCCTTCACCGAGTCCACCGTCACGCGGGAGGCCGTACCGCCGCCGCAGAGCCCGGCGCCGTCGGCGCGCAGCGCCACGCCCGGCACCGGCACCACCGCCACGCCCAGCATCAGCGGTTCGGCGCCCGGCCTGTACGGCGGCACCCGGTCCGCGGCCAGCTGCGACGTCGAGAAGCAGATCGGTGCGCTGTCCGCCGAGCCCGCCAAGAACGGGGCCTTCGCCTCGGCGCTCGGCATCCGGCCGGAGTCCGTACCCGGATACCTGCGCGCCCTGACCCCGGTGCAGCTGCGCACGGACACCCGGGTCACCAACCACGGCTACCGCGACGGGAAGGCCACCCCCTACCAGGCGGTGCTCCAGGCCGGGACGGCGGTGCTGATCGACGACCGGGGGGTGCCGCGGGTGCGGTGCGCGTGCGGCAACCCGCTCGGTGCCCCCGTGCCGCTGCCGGCCGACCCGAAGCGGCACGGGCAGCCGTGGAGCTCGTACCAGCCGTCGAAGGTGGTGGTCATCGCGCCGTCGCAGACGGTCGTCCACAAGTTCGTGATCTACGACCAGCACGACCGGGGCTGGTTCGAGCGGGGCCGGGGCGACCACCGGGGGACGCACGACAAGCCCGTGCCGCCGCCGGTGCTCCCGCCCGCGCCGGTCACGCCTTCGCACCCCGCCCCCGCGACCTCGGCGCAGCCCCCGAGCCCGCCGCCGCCCTCGCGCTCCCCGGCCGAAACGGCGTCCGTGTCCCCGCCCCCGCCGTCCTCCGCGCCGCCGTCCTCCGCGCCCCCGTCCCGGCCCGCGTCCGAGCCCGCGTCCAAACCGGCTTCCGAGCCCGCGTCCAAACCGGCGTCCGGGCCCGCGTCGGAGCCGGCGTCCGAGCCCCCGCCGGGGAAGCCGGCGGACTCCGCCACACCGTCCGCTCAGGGGCCCGGCTGACGGGCGGGCGGCTTGTACGGGCACGCGTACGGGAACGGTGAGACCCTGGCTGCATGGCCGAAAGGGGAGCGAGCCCCGAGTTCGACTGGCCCGCACAGCCGGACATGAGCCTCGCGCTCAACCGCATGGGCACCTTCGACTGGGACCTCGACAGTGGGCAGATGCATCTGGATCCCACCGCCCTCGAGGTCCTCGACCTGCGCCCGGAGGAGTTCACCGGCACCCCCGAGGGGCTGCGGGCACGGGTGCCGCCGGGCGAGGAGGTCCGGCTCGACGCCCGGGTCGCCCAGGCGCTCAAGGACGGCCGCAGCCACTACGGGGCGTACGTACGCACCCGTCTGCGCGACGGAACCCCCGTCTGGACCCACATCCAGGGCCACATCCTGCGCGAGGTGAACGGCCGGCCGTACCGGATCATCGGGATCCTGCGCGACGCCGCCCACGATCCCGGCGAGCCCGGCGCCGGCGGCCAGCAGGACGAGGGACGCCGCCGGATGACCGGTGTCGTCGAGCGGACCAGCGCGATCCTGGCCCACGCCCGCACCGTCAACGACGTGACCGACGTCCTCAAGGACCCCGAGGCCCTCGGCCACCTCGGCGCGGTCAGCGTGATGCTCGGCATCGTCGACGGCGGCCGGATCCACCTCGTCGCGGAGGGGCAGCTCGGCAGTTACGTCCCGGAGATCGAGTACACCCGCATCGACGCGCGGCTGCCGATGAGCGAGGCCGTACGCAACCTCCAGCCGGTCTTCATCGCCTCGCGCGAGGAGTTCCAGCGGAGCTACCCGCAGCTCTGGCCGTACATCGAGCCGCTGTCCGTGCGCAGCGGCGTCTACCTGCCGCTGATCGCGCAGGGCCGGGCCGTAGGCGCACTCGGGCTGCTGTACACGCGGGACGGGGACTTCACCGCCGAGGAGCGCAACCTGCTCGTCGCACTCGGCAGCGGCATCGCGCAGAGCCTCCAGCGGGCCATCCTCTTCGAGCAGGAGCACGACCTGGCGGAGGGGCTGCAGCGGGCGATGCTGCCGCGCCGCATCCCGGAGGTGCCGGGCGCGCGGATCGCCGTACGGTACCGGGCCGCCCGGATGGGGCGGGACATCGGCGGGGACTGGTACGACGTGGTCCCGCTCGGCGAGGGCCGCGTCGGGGTGATGATCGGCGACGTGGAGGGGCACGACACGGATGCCGCGGCCGTGATGGGCCAGCTGCGGATCGTCCTGCGGGCGTACGTGGCCGAGGGGCACACGCCCGGCACCGCCATGGCGCGGGCCTCGGCCTTCCTGCGGGAGCTGGAGACGGACCGGTTCGCCACCTGTACGTACGCCGAGGTGGACCTGAGCACCGGCATGCTCCAGCTGGTCCGCGCCGGCCACCTCGACCCGGTCGTGCGGCGCGGCGACGGAAGCTGCCACCGCATCCCTGTGGCGGGCGGACTCCCGCTCGGGCTGCCGCCCCGCGACGGGTCGGGCACCGGCTCCGGCTATCCCGTGACCAGCCTCGAACTGCACCCCGGCGACACCTTGGTGCTGTGCACGGACGGTCTGCTCGAACGGCCGGACGGCGCCCCCGAGGCGGGGATGCAGGAGCTCATGGAGGCGGTCCACGGCGGGCCGGCGGACGTGGAGGAGCTCGCCGACGTCCTGTGCGACCTCGTCGGTGACGCGGGTGTCGGCGACGACATGGCCCTGCTCCTGCTGCGCCGCCGCGGCACCCCCGCCGCGCGCGGCGGCGGGCCGCTGCGCCTGCCGCTCCATCCCGGAGACCCCGACGGCCCGGCCATGGCCCGCCACCTGATCCGCGCGGCGGTGTCCGCGTGGGGAGCCGAGGAACGGGCCGACGAGATCGAACTGGCGGCGGACGAGCTGATGACCAACGCCCTCGTGCACACCGACGGCGGCGGCCACGTCAACGTACGGCTGACCTCGGAGGGGCGGATCCGGATCGAGGTCGAGGACACCAGCAGCGCCCTGCCGCGCCGGCGCGAGGCGGGCGACTGGGCGGTGTCGGGGCGCGGCCTGATGCTGGTGGACCGGCTGGCACAGGAGTGGGGCGTGGAGCCCCGGGGCGGCGGGAAGAGCGTGTGGTGCGAGTTCGCCGTCCCGGGGCACGCGGCCGCGTGAGCCGCGCGGGCGCCGCCGGACGGCGGGTCAGACCGCCGCGTACGGGCCCTGTTCCGCCTTCGTGGTCTGCATGGCCGTCAGCTTGCGGACGAAGACGATGGCGAGGACGGCCGCGGCGACCGTGAGGAGGTCCGCGACGGTCCCCACCGTCGACGCCTCGCGCAGCGCCTCGGGGGTCGCGGCCCGCTGGTACTTGGCGCTGTACACCAGGGAGGACAGCAGCGAGAGGACCCACGCGGTCCACCAGGCGTTGAGGGGCCGGGCCGAGAACGCGCGGAAGGAGCCGTCGGGCGCCAACTGCGTGCTGGCGGTCCAGATCTGCTTGGCGGTCCGGAACGGCAGGAAGAAGTTGCCGATCGGGACGAACCAGCCACCGATGGCCCAGCCGCGCTTCTGCGAGAAGGCATCGGGGCGCATGATCTCGCCGTTCACCCGGACCCGGTGGAACCAGACGATGAAGACGACCGTCGTCGCCAGCATGATCAGGCGCTGGAGGGAGCCGGCGACCGAGGTCAGCACGTCCGCCCGCTCGAGCGTGCCCTGGCCGACGTCCGCCGGGTCGGCGATCACGCTCTTCATGAGGGAGAAGACGTATCCGCCGACGGCTGCCGAGAACAGGTTCACCGCGGCGGCGACCCCCAGCAGCGCGGTGACCGCGACCGCCAGGCCGCGCGGGGAGCGCAGCACGTCCGCGGGGGGCCACGGGGCGGCGTACGGCATGCCGGGGTACGGGCCGGCGGGGTGGCCGGACAGGGGCTGTCCCGCGTACGGCTGTCCGGCGTACGGCTGTCCCGCGTACGGCTGTCCGGCGTACGGCGGGGCCGGGTAGGGCTGCGGGCCGGGGTGGGGCTGGGCCGGGTACGCCGGCGCCGGGTACGGCTGCGGCGGTGTCGGCCCGTCCTCCGGCGCAGGGGCCGCGGTCGCGGCTGCGGTCGCGACCAAGGCGTCGGCCTCGGCCGCGGGCTGCGGCGCCGTCGGGGCCTCGGCCGGAGCCGGGGACGGGGCCGGAGCCGGGGACGGGGCCTGAGCCGGAGGTGGAGTCGGTGGGCCCTGCGGCTCGTTGACGGACATGCGGTGCGTACCCCCCACGGGAACATGATGCAGAGATGCGTTTGCCCGCCGACCTGCGGCGGGCACGCTCGAACCTTGCCAGCCGGGCATGCGGCCGCCAAATCCTTATCCGGGGTCCGGATGCCGGGCGAATGGCTGAAACCGCGGGGCACGGACGGCAGTGCCCGCCGGGGGCGGTCCGAGTGGCCGATCCTGCCGGGGTGCTGAGCCCGCGTCCGCTGCTGCCCGTCCTGCTCGCCGCCCTCCTCGTCACCCCCGCCGCCGCCCCCGCGCGGGCCGTCGGCCCGGGGTCCGAGGGGATCGAGACCGCCCGTACCGGCCGGGAGATCGCCCCCGGGATCCGGCTGGAATCGTACGACCGGCTGGAGGCCGACCGCTGGCTGCGGATCGACGAACTCCTCGTCGACCTCGGCGGGAGCGGCGGGGTGCGCGCCGAGTACCTGGGCGGCCGCGGCCCGGCCACCCTCGCCGAGTCCGCCGCCCGCCATCCCGCCGGGCCCGGACGGCGCGTGGTCGCCGCGGTCAACGGCGACTTCTTCGACATCCGGGGTACGGGCGCACCGCTCGGCCCCGGTCTGGGCGGCGGCCGGCTGCTGCACTCCGCGGGCCCCGGGCCCGGCGCGGCGCCGGCCGTCGGCTTCGGCGCCGACGGCAGCGGCCGGGTGCTGCGCCTCGGCCTCGACGGGAGCGTCACCCTGCCGGGCGGTGCGGTGCGCCCGCTGGCCGGCTACAACGCGGCCCGGCCCGCCGCCGAGGGCCTCTCCGCGTACACCGCCGACTGGCCGGGGACGCAGCTGCCCGCGCTGGGTACCGCCGTCGCGGTCCGGGACGGCCGGGTCACGGCCGCTGCCCCGCCCGCCCGGGGCCCGGTCCGCCGGGAGCGCCCCGGCCCCGGCACCGTCCTGCTGGCCGCTCCCGCCGGAGGCGCCGTCGCCGCCGAACTCGCGGCTCTGCGGCCCGGGGACGCCGTCGCCGTATCCGCCCGGGCCGTCCCGGGTGCGGGCCCCGTCCCGGTGGCGGCCGTCGGCGGGCGCGAGGCCCTCGTCGTGGCCGGCGTGCCGCAGAACCACGACGGCGAACCGAACGACACCGCCGCCCCCCGCACGGCCGTCGGCTTCTCGCGGGACGGGCGGCGGCTGCGGATCCTCGCCGTCGACGGCCGCCAGCGGGACAGCGGCGGTCTCACGCTGACCGCGCTGGGCGCGCTGATGCACCGGCTCGGCGCCTACGAGGCCCTGAACCTCGACGGCGGCGGCTCCACGACCCTGCTCGCCGGGCAGAGCGGGGCGAGCGCCCTGGTCCTGGAGAACTCCCCGTCGGACGGACGGCTCCGGCCCGTGCCGAACGGGCTGGTCCTCACGGCCCCGAGGGGCTCCGGCCGGACCGCCGGATACCGGGTCGAAGCCGTCGGCGGCGCCGCCGAGGACTTCACCCGGGTGTTCCCCGGGCTCACCCGGACCCTCTCGGCCACCGGATACGACGCGCTGCTGGGCCCGGCCCCGGGCGCACCGGTGTGGTTCGCCGAGGGAGCCGGCCGAGTCGACGCCACCGGGGTGTTCCACGCCGTGCGCCCCGGTCGTGCGACGGCGCACGCCCGGCGCGCGACGGCGCACGGCGAGCTCCCGCTCACGGTGCTCGGCCCGCTGACCCGGATCCGGCCCAGCCAGGCCCGGATCGGGCTCGCGGAGCGGGGGGAGAGCGCGGGGTTCCGGCTGACCGGGTACGACGCGCAGGGCGCGGCCGCCGTCGTGGAACCCCGTGACGTGGCCCTGGAGTTCGACCGGTCGCAGTGGAGCGTCACCGAGGACGGCCGAGGGGGCTTCACCGTCACGGCCCTCGTCCGACAGGCCACGGGCCGGCTGCGGGCCACGGTCCGGCCGGCCGGCGCGGCGCCTGCGCCGGGTGGCGCCGGTGCTCCCCGTGCCCCCAGGGCCTCCGGCGCGCCCGCCGCGTCCGGAGAGGCAGGCACGGCCGCCGCACCCGGGACCGGCCGAGCGGCCGCAGCCTCCCGCGCGTCCACCGACATCGCCCTCGGCGTCGGGTTGGTGACGCTGCCCGTGACCGATCTGGCCGACGCCGGGGACTGGACCGGAGCGGGGGTCTCCGTGGCCGAGGGGCATGCGGGCGCCGGGCTCACCCTGGAGCTGCCCGCGGCCGGAGCGCAGGGGAGCGCCGCAGCGCCCCGGCCCCTGCCCGTGCCGGAGCTGGCCCGGGCGCTCACGCTCTGGGTCGGCGGCGACGGCTCCGGGGCCCGGGCCGCCGTGGAACTGGCCGACGCCGACGGGGCCGCCGTCAAGCTGACCGGGCCCGCCGCGGACTGGACCGGCTGGCGGGAGGTCACTCTCGCGCTCCCGGCCACCGCGCGGCCGCCGCTCGCCGTGACCCGGCTCTCGGCGGCCGGGGGGACCCGCCCCGGGCGGCTCGCGCTCGACACCCTCGGCGCCCGGACCCCGCCGACCGGACCCGCCGCCGTGCCCGTGGTCCGGGATCCGGTGGTGGCCACCGAGGCCCGGGTCCGGGCGCGGCCCTGGAGGTTCGCCCTCGGGGCCGGCGCCCCCGGTGCCGACTTCGTGCTGACCGGCACCGACCGGCCGGAGTTCGTACACCGCGGCGTGCGGTTCCTGCCGCTCGACACCGCCGCGCCCACCGTGCGCGGAGGCGGCCTGTCCCGGATGCGCGCCCTGCGCGAGGCTCTGGCGGCCGCCGCCCGTGAGCCGGGCACGGGCGCGCTGGCCGTCGTACGCGAGTACGCACCCGCCACCGTGGACCGCAAGGAAGAGGCCCTGACGGGGCGCCTGCTCGCCGAGTTCCGCCGCACCACCGGCAAACGGGCCGCCACCTTGACCCTCGGCGCCCCGCAGTTCGCGGCGGACCGCTCCGAGGGCGTCCTGTCCATCACCACCCCGCGTACCGGCCGCACCCTGGTCGGCGCCGACGCCTTCGCCAGGGGCGACTGGCTGGCCGTCCGCCACACGCCCTAGGGGTGTCCGCAAACTAGCGCCGTCCGCCCGAAGGGCGGTCCCGCGGGCAGGCGGGACTTCGCGGACGCCCCTAGAGCTCCACGAGCGTCACCTCGGTCGCCTTCACGCTGGTCCACACGTGCGAGCCGTCGACCAGGCCGAGTTCGGACGCCGCCTCCGGGGTGATCTCCGCCACCAGGTCGGGGGCCTCGGACGAGCCGATCAGTACGCGCAGCCGGCTGCCGACCGCGGTGATCTCCCGTACGGAGCCCTGCCAGACGTTGCGCGGGCTGCCCGCCGGGCGGTCGCGGTGCACCGACACCGCCTCCGGGCCGATGATCGCCAACGCCCGGGACCCCTCGGGCAGCGGCTCCGCCACCACCAGCCGGCCCCCGGCCGCGAGGACGAGGCCGTCGGCCGACGCGGTGCCGGGCCAGGCGTTGCGGCCGAGCATCCGGGCGACCCAGGGGGAGCGGGGATGGCGGGTGACCTCGGCGGGCGGGGCGTCCTGGAGGGCCCGCCCCTCGGCGAGGACGAGGACCCGGTCGGCGAGCGAAACCGCCTCGACCGGGTCGTGCGTGACGATCAGGCAGACTCCGCCGAAGCCGGCCAGGTGCGTGCGCAGGGTGTGTCGGACGCGGGCCCGCGTGGTCTGGTCGAGGGCGGCGAGCGGTTCGTCGAGGAGCAGCAGCCGGGGCCGGGCGGCCAGCGCGCGGGCCAAGGCGACGCGCTGGGCCTGGCCGCCGGACAGTTGCGCGGGCTTGCGGGCGGCGAGGTGGCCGACACCGAGCCGGTCCAGCCACAGCTGCGCCTCGCGGCGGGCCCCGGCCCGCGGCACCCGGCGGGCCCGCAGTCCGTAGGCGGTGTTGGCCAGCGCGCTCAGGTGCGGGAACAGCGCGCCGTCCTGCGGGACCCAGGCCACCTGACGCCGGTGCGGGGGGAGCGCGGTGACCTCGGTGTCGCCGAGGCGGAGCTCGGCGTGGGCGCGCGGGGTGAGGCCGAGGAGGGCGCGCAGCAGGGTGGTCTTGCCGGCGCCGTTCTCGCCGACGACGGCGATGGTGGTGCCGGGATCGGCTTCCAGGGTGAGTTCGTTGAAGCCGGTGACGGTGGCGTGCAGCGGCCAGTGGCCGCCCTCGGCGGGATCGGCGGCCACGTCCGCCGCCACCGGGGCCTCCGGCATCCGCTCGGTCTCGGGAGCCGCGGCCGGCGCCTCGTCCGGCGTCCCCGCGGCCTCGGCGGGCTTGGCGGCGACCGGGGTCCCCGTCCAGCGGCCGCGCAGGGCGATCAGTACGGCCATGGCGATCACGAGCAGCAGCAGCGAGACGGAGGTGGCGGCTTCCGGCTCGTCCTGGAGCAGCAGGTACACCTGGAGCGGCAGGGTCTGGGTGGTGCCGGGCAGGTTGCCCGCGAAGGTGATGGTCGCGCCGAACTCGCCGAGCGCGCGCGCCCAGGTGAGGGCGGCGCCCGCGATCAGGCCGGGCGCCACCATCGGCAGGGTCACGGTGAAGAACACCCGGACCGGCGAGGCGCCGAGGGAGGCGGCGGTCTCCTCGTAGCTCTGCTTGAGGCCGCCCAGCGCGCCCTCCAGGCTGATGACGAGGAAGGGCATGGCGACGAAGGTGGCCGCCACGACGGCCCCCGACGTGTGGAAGGGCAGCGTGATCCCGAACGTGCCCTCCAGCCATGGCCCGAGGAGTCCGCGCCGGCCGAAGCCCAGCAGCAGCGCCACACCGCCGACGGTCGGCGGCAGCACCATCGGGAGCAGCACCAGCGAGCGGACGAACGCCTTCCCCTTGAACGGGACCCGGGCCAGCAGCCAGGCCAGCGGCACGCCCAGGAGCAGGGAGAGGCCGAGCGCCCAGAGGGAGACGAAGAGCGAGAGGCGCAGCGCCTCGACCACGCCCGGGCTGGTCAGGTGGGTGCCCAGCTCGCTCCACTCGGTGCGGCTGAGGATGCCGACGAGGGGCAGCAGCAGGAACGCGACGGCGAGCAGCGCGGGGAGCGCCAGGGTCAGAGGGGGCCGGGTGCGGGTGCGGTGTCTGCTCATGTGGGTTCCTGGCTGCAGCGTACGGGGGGACGGGGAGTTCGGGAGTGGCGGAGGCCGACGGGTACGTGCGGCTCCGGCGGGGGACACGCCGAAAGGGACCGCCTGTCCCCCCGGACCAGGCAGTCCCTCTCGATCCTTGCGGCTACGGCGCCGGTTACGCCTTCTGGAAGCCCGCGTCCTGGAGGATCTTCTGGGCCTCGGGGGTGCTCAGCCAGGCCACGAACGCGGCGGCCGCCTCGGCGTTCTTGGAGGACTTGAGGGTGGCCGCCGGGTAGGAGGCCACGGCGTTCTCGGCGTCCGGGATGTCCACGACGGAGACCTTGTCACCGGACTTGATGGTGTCGGTCTTGTAGACGAGGCCGGCATCGGCCTCGCCGAGCTCGACCTTGCTCAGCACGGCGCGCACGTTGGCCTCCTGCGAGACCGGCTTCACCTCGATCTTCTGGGCGTCGAGGATCTGCTTGCTGTAGCGGCCGACCGGGACCTCGGGCGCCGCGAGCACGACCTTGATCTTGCTGTCGGCCAGGTCCTTCAGCTCGTCGACCTTGAACGGGTTGCCCTTGCCGGCCGCGATGACCAGGCGGTTCTTGGCGATGATCGCCGGGTCGTTGGTCTCGGCCTTCAGGCCGTCCATGGTCTTGGTGTCGGCGGTGACCAGTGCGTCGGCCGGGGCGCCCTGCTTCACCTGGGCGGCGAGCTCCTGCGAGCCGGCGAAGGAGAAGGTGACCTTCGTGCCGGGGTGCGCCTTCTCGTACGCGGCACCGGCGGTCTTGAAGACGTCGGTGAGGGAGGACGCGGCGAGGACGGTGAGGTTCGCGGCCTTGGGCTCGGCGGAGGCGCTCGCCGAGGGCGAGGCCGCGGCGCCCGTGTCCTTGGTGTCCTTCGAGTCGCTGCTGCCGCAGGCGGCCAGTGCGGGCACGAGGAGGGCGGCGGTCAGCGCGGCGGCGAAGGTGCTGCGGCGGGTCAGGATCGGGGACATGAGCTGGTGCTCCTCGGTCGGGTCGGCGGCCGGCCGGGTGCCGGTTCCGCGCGGTGGTGACCCGCGCCGGTGACGGGCGGAGCGGGTGAGAACGTGCGCTGATGCTGGAGGGCTGGAGGGTCAGGTGCGGTCGATGTGCACGCTGGTGGACTTCACGCGGGCGGTGGCCTGCATGCCGACCTCCAGTCCGAGTTCCTCGACGGCCTCACGGGTGAGCAGGGAGACCAGGCGGTGGGGACCTGCCTGGATCTCGACCTGGGCGGCCACGTCTCCGAGCTTGACGGCGGTGACGATGCCGGGGAAGGCGTTGCGGGCCGAGGTGTACGGCTCTTCGTCCTCGGTGTGGGCGCCCTGGCCCACCGCCACGGAGAAGGCGGCCAGGTCGCGGCCGTCGATCAGTCGCCGGCCGGCGTCGTCGCGGTGGGTCGCGACACGGCCGGCGTCGGCCCAGCGGCGGGCGGTGTCAGGGCTGACGCCCAGCAGACGCGCCGCCTGTCCGATGGTGTAGGACTGCATGAGCGACAAGGTAGGGGCACGTGTCCCGCATTTGCAATTCCCTTGGGCTGATACACATGGCAGATGCCATGCCTCTTGGTGATTCCGCCAATATGCGTTCCGCCCGGGCCGGGCCGGCTGGCTAAGGTTTCGGCATGGCTGATGAAGCAACGGGAACGGGTGCGGGAACGGCGGGCACCGCGGGATCCGCTCGGGTGGACGCCTGGATCTGGTCGGTGCGTCTGACGAAGACCCGCTCGGTCGCGGCGACCGCCTGCCGGGCGGGCCACGTGAAGGTCAACGGGGAGCGCGCGAAGCCGGCCCAGGTGGTTCGGGCGGGGGACGAGGTACGGCTGTTCCACGCGGGGCGTGAGCGCATCGTGGTGGTCAAGAGGCCGGTGACGAAGCGGGTGGGCGCCCCGGTGGCCGCGGAATGCTTCGTCGACAACAGCCCGCCGGCGCCGACGCGCATCGAGGCCGAGGTGGTGGGCGTCCGCGACCGCGGCACCGGCCGACCCACGAAGCGGGACCGCCGCGAAATCGAATCCCTCCGGGGCGGCGGCCGCAGCCGCTGACGGGGCGGGGCGGGCCCGCAGGGTCGGCGAAGCCGCTGCGGCGACGGCGGCTGCCGTCGGTCCGGCCCGCGGGCCGGACCGCGGGCCGGCCTGCACCCGCCCCGCCGGTCAGACCTTGCGGTACGCGTAGGCCTCCTCGGCCGCCGCCGCCACCGCCTCCAGGGGGGCGCCCGCCGAGGCCGCCACCACCGCGGCCACCGCTCCCTCCAGGAACGGGGCGTCCAGCAGCCGGGAGTCCGGCGGGAGTTCGTCCTCCAGCAGCAGGGCCTTCACCGTCAGCACCGAGCTGCCCAGGTCCGCCAGGAGCGCCACCCCCGCGCCCCCGTCCACCTCTTCCGCGGCAGCCGCGATGCGGTCGGCGTCGGTGCCCAGGCCCCCGTCCGCGGTGCCGCCCGCCGCGGCCACCGGGACGACCGGGCCGCCCGCCGCCAGGCCCCGCGCCAGGGCCGCCACGGATTCCGCGACCACCGCGCTGTGCGACACCAGGACGATGCCGACCATCGGACCGCTCATGCGCCGTCCTCCGTGTCCGCCACGTCCGCGAGGGCACCCAGCACCAGGGCCGCAGAGGTCGCCCCCGGGTCCTGGTGGCCGATGCTGCGCTCGCCGAGGTAGCTCGCCCGCCCCTTGCGGGCCTGCATCGGCACCGTCGCCCTCGCCCCGTTCTCCGCCGCGTCGGCCGCGGCCCGGTACGAGGTGCCGAGCGCGGCCACCCCCGCCACCAGCGCGTCCAGCATCGTCTTGTCGCCCGGCGCGGCTCCGCCGAGCTGCGCCACCGCGCCCACCCCCGCGTACAGGGCCTTGCGCAACGCCTCGTCCGAGACCTCGGCGGCCTCCCCGAGCTCCTTGCCCGTCCGCCTCAGCAGCGTCCCGTACAGGGGGCCCGACGCTCCGCCGACCGTCGAGATCAGCGTCCGCCCCGCCAGTACCAGCACCGCCCCCGGGCTCTCGGGCGGCTCCGCCTCCAGGGCCGCCCGTACCGCCGTGAAACCGCGCAGCAGATTGCTCCCGTGGTCGGCGTCCCCGATGGGGGAGTCGAGCTCGGTCAGCCGGTCCGCCTCGCGCTCCACCGCGGCCGCGGCGGCCGTCATCCAGCGCAGGAAGAATTCCGCGTCACGCAACCGAGTCTCCTCACCGTGTCCGTCCACCTTCTCAGCAGCCCCACCGCAGCGCCGCCGTGCGGACCGGCGCGTCCCACAGCCGCAGCAGCTCCTCGTCCGCGCGGCACAGCGTCACCGAACACCCCGCCATGTCCAGGGACGTGACGTAGTTCCCGACCAGAGCCCGCGCCACCGTCACGCCGCGCTCCGCCAGCACCCGCGCCACCTGCGCGTGGAACCCGTACAGCTCCAGCAGCGGCGTCGCCCCCATCCCGTTGACCAGCGCCAGCACCGGCCCGTCGGCCGGCGCCACCTCCCCGAGCTCCTCCAGTACGGCGCCCACGGCCACCTCCGCGATCTCCCGGGCCGGCATCATCGCCCGCCGCTCGCGGCCCGGCTCGCCGTGGATGCCGATGCCCAACTCCAGCTCCCCGTCGGGCAGGTCGAAGGTCGGGCTGCCCTTCGCCGGTGTCGTGCAGGCGCTGAGCGCCACCCCGAAACTCCGCGAGGCCGCGTTGACCCGCCGGGCGAGCTCCGCGACCCGGTCCAGCGGGGCGCCCTCCTCGGCGGCCGCACCGGCGATCTTCTCGACGAACAGCGTGGCCCCGGTGCCGCGCCGCCCCGCCGTGTACAGGCTGTCGGTGACGGCCACGTCGTCGTTGACCAGCACGCTCTCCACGCGCAGGCCGTCCTCCTGGGCGAGTTCGGCGGCCATCTCGAAGTTCAGCACGTCCCCGGTGTAGTTCTTGACGACGAACAGCACGCCCTGCCCCGAGTCCACGGCCGCCGCCGCCCGCAGCACCTGGTCGGGCACCGGGGAGGTGAACACCTCCCCGGGGCACGCGGCCGACAGCATCCCGTGCCCCACGAACCCTGCGTGCAGCGGCTCGTGCCCCGAACCGCCGCCGGACACCAGACCCACCCGGCCCCCGGCCCGAGCGTCGCGCCGTACGACGACCCGGCGCTCCACGTCGACGTCCAGCTCGGGATGGGCGGCGGCCATCCCGCGCAGCGCATCGGCGACGACGGTCTCGGGGCTGTTGATCAGCATCCGCATGGGTGTCTCCTGATCGGGTCGGCCGGTGAGCCCGGGGGGCGGTGGGCCCGATGGTGACGGTAGGGCAGCCGGTGGCCCGGGACCAGGGCGCCGCGGCGGAGCCGACGGCTGCGGGTTCAGCGCTGGATGGCGTCGAGCGCATCGTTCAGGGTGGTCGCGGCCATGATGAGCGACAGGTGGGTGAAGGCCTGCGGGAAGTTGCCGAGTTGCTCGCCGCTGGGGCCGATCTCCTCGGCGAACAGGCCGACGTGGTTGGCGTACGTGTGCATCTTCTCGAAGGTGTAGCGGGCCTGCGGCAGCCGTCCCGCACGGGCGAGGGCGTCCACGTAGAGGAACGTACAGAGGCTGAACGTTCCCTCCGAGCCGCGGAGCCCGTCGGGGGAGGCCGCGGGGTCGTAGCGGTAGACGAGGCTGTCGGACACCAGGACCCGGTCCATGGCGTCGAGGGTGGACAGCCAGGTCGGGCTCCTCGGTGCGAGGAAGCCGACCCGGGGGACCAGCAGCAGCGAGGCGTCGAGGACGTGGCTGCCGTAGTGCTGGACCAGGGAACGCTCCGTGTCGCTCCAGCCGCGCTCCATGACCTGTTCGAGGACCTCGTCGCGGGCCTTGGTCCACAGGGCCGTGTCGGCCGGGCGGCTGAACTCGGTGGCGAGCTTGATCCCGCGGTCGAAGGCGGCCCAGCACATCACGCGGCTGTAGGTGAAGTCCTGGCGGCCTCCCCGGGTCTCCCAGATGCCCTCGTCGGGCCGGTCCCAGGAGTCGGCGAGCCAGTCCAGGGCCCGCGACAGGGCCTTCCATCCCCGGTAGTCGGCCTGTACGACGATCTCCCGGGCCTCGGACAGGGCGTACAGGGCCTCGCCGTAGATGTCGAGCTGCAGCTGGTCCATGGCCGCGTTCCCGGCCCGTACGGGATACGAGCCGCGGTAGCCCTCGAAGTGCTCGAGGACCTCCTCGGTCAGGTTGGGGTCACCGTCGACCCGGTACATGATCTGGAGGGGTTCACCGTCGCGGCCCTCGTGGGCGCGCAGCCGGTCGCCCAGCCAGTGGGTGAAGGCGGTCGCCTCCTCCACGAAGCCGAGGTCGAGCAGGGCCCGTACCGACAGGGAGCCGTCCCGCACCCAGGTGTAGCGGTAGTCCCAGTTGCGCTCGCCGCCGACCTGCTCGGGAAGACCCATGGTGGCGGCGGCGACCGGCGCGCCGGTCGGAGCGTACGTGAGCAGCTTGAGCGTGATGGCCGAGCGGTACACCATCTCCGCCCAGCGGCCGTGGTAGCGCGACCTGCGCACCCACTTCTGCCAGTAGTCGACCTGTTCCCACAGCTCGTCGGTGATCGTGTCGCGATCCGGCGGCGGCGGCGCCGCGCTGCCCTCCCCGCCGGTGGTGAACACCGCCGCCTCCGCCTGGCCCGCGGTGAGCGTGATCGAGGCCCGGACGTCCTCGCCGTCCCGCTCGAGCGGAAAGGTGGCCTGCAGGAACGCGGTCGCCCCGGGAGCCCGGAAG
The DNA here is from genome assembly GCF_042896985.1 of Streptomyces sp. NPDC001194. NCBI lineage: Bacteria > Bacillati > Actinomycetota > Actinomycetes > Kitasatosporales > Streptomycetaceae > Streptomyces > Streptomyces sp. NPDC001194. The sequence goes on from NZ_JBIAXU010000005.1 coordinate 320,323, forward strand.
GTCGCCGTGCGCTCCGCCAGGTCGAGTCGGTGGGGTGCCCGCGCGTAGTCGAAGCGGGGGCGGCATTCGAGGGAGAAGCGGACCGTGCCGCGCACCGCGCGGATCACGCGCACCAGGGTGTGGCGGTCGGTGGCGGTGCGGCCCTGGAGGACCGGCATGTAGTCGACGGTCTCGCCGACCCCGTCCGGGGACATGAACCGGGTCACCACGATCGCGGTGTCCGGGTAGTAGAGCTGCCTCCACGTCCCCTCGTCGTGCTCCGGCGCGAGCAGGAAGTATCCGCCCTTGTCGTGGTCCAGCAGCGCCGCGAAGATGCTGGGCGAGTCGAATCGCGGAGCCGCGAACCAGTTGACCACTCCCCTGGACGACACCAGAGCCGCGGTCTGCAGGTCCCCCACGAGTCCGTGGTCGGCGATGGGCGGGTAACGGTCCATGGTTCTCCTCCTCGGGACGGCTCGGCGGTGGTCCGCCCGGGTCCGGGTCAATGCAGTCGCTGCGCGAGGTGGTCCCCGACGCGCAGGGCGTTGGCGATGGCCGTCAGCGAGGGATTGACCGCGCCGATGCTCGGGAAGAAGCTCGTGTCGACCACGTAGAGGTTGTCGAGGTCGTGGGCCTTGCAGTTGACGTCGAGAGCGGAGCTCTGCGGGTCGCGGCCGAAGCGGACGGTGCCGGCCTGATGGGCCGTGGCACCGATCGGCATGCCCTTGTGCAGGTAGATGCTGTGCGGCAGCAGATGGTGCTCGTGCATGCCCAAGTGGCCGAGCATGCCCTGCAGTTTGTGCCGCAGCCGCTTCAGTCCGGCGATGTTGTTCTTCTCGTCGAGGGCGAGGTGGATCCGGCCGTCCCCGTCGAGGGTGACGCGGTTGTCCGGGTCCGGCAGGTCCTCACCGCACAGCCAGAAGTCGACCGCGTGGTGGGCGAGCACCTCGAACGGCATGTCCGGGGTGACGGCGCCGGCCCAGCGGGGCGCCTCGCCGTGGATCTGCTCGGAGTCGGACTTGCCGAGCATCTGGATGCCGCCGAGCGGGTAGTCCCAGTCGTCGCTGCCCAGGTACCAGTCGTGCAGGGCCAGCGTCTTCTGGAACCTGGTGTCGTTCGGCTCCTTGGACACCGCCATCAGGGCCAGGTTGTTGTGCCGCATGTAGTGCCGACCGACCGTGTCGGAGCTGTTGGCCAGGCCCCGGGGGTGCCGGTCGTCGGCCGAACGCAGCAACAGAACGGCGGAGTTGACGGCCCCGCAGGCCACCACGACGATGCCGGCGGCGAACCGGACGGTCGAGCCGTCGCCCAGCTCCGCGACGACCGAGGTGACGCTCCGCCCGGTGGCGTCCGTCTCGAGCCGGCGCACGTCGGCGTGGGTGATCAGTTCGACGTTGGCGTGTTCCAGAGCCGGGTCCACGCAGATGACCTGGGCGTCCGACTTCGCTCCGACCAGGCAGGGGAAGCCGTCGACGCGGTCGCAGCGGATGCAGGCGCTGCCGTGCACCGCCCGCCCCTGGTCGTCCTGGAGGAGGTTCACCCCGATCGGAAGGTGGAAGGGGTGCAGCCCCTGCTTCTCCAGATCGTCGCTCAACTGCTGGATGCGCGGCTCGTGCAGCACGGGCGGATGGGCGTACTGGGCACTGGCCGGCCCCTCGGTGGGGTCCTCACCGTGCCGTCCGTGGACGAGGTAGAGGTGTTCGGCCTGCGTGTAGTACGGCTCCAGGTCGCCGTAGTCCAGCGGCCACGCGGGGGAGACGCCGTCGTGGTGGCGGATCTCGCCGAAGTCCTCGGGGCGCATGCGGAAGAGCGCGGCGCCGTAGAACTTGGTGTTCCCGCCGACGTAGTAGTTCACCTCGGGAGGGAAGCGCTCGCCGTGTTTGTCGTACCAGAACTCCGGTGCGCGGTACTTCCCTTTGACGAAGACCTCGGTCGAGTCCCAGTTGGCCCGCTCGCGCGGCAGGTAGCCGCCGCGTTCGAGGAGCAGGATGCGCTTGCCGGTGGGCGCCAGGCGGTGGGCGAGCGTTCCGCCGCCGGCACCCGTGCCGATGATGATGACGTCGTACTCCCGCGCCTCGGTCATGCAGGCCACCTCCCCGGAGCACGATCTGCTCCTGTCGGGTGAGTTGGGGTCCGTATCGCATCTACAACGTAGCCCCGGCGGGGATGCCCAGCGAATCGGGCGGGCCGGAGCGCCGGGACGCCCCGCCGGTCACAGGATCGCCAGGGGATTGACGGGAGAACCGGTCGCCGAGGACAGCCGTAGCGGGGCGATCACGCAGAGGAACGACCAGCGGCCCTCCCGTTCGCAGAGCGGGGCCAGCTCCTCGAACTGCAGGTAGTCGAGCAGGTGCAGCCCCATCGCGTGGATGGCGAGCACGTGTACCGGAAACGCGACGCTCCGCGCGGCACTGGGAGCCGTGTCGTTGTTGCCGTCACTGCCGAGTACGGCCACCTGGCGGTCGGCCAGGAAACGCAGGGCGGTCGGGTGGAGCCCGGCCCGCGCGCCCGCCGAGTCCCAGGCACCGAGCTGCGCACGCCGCCGCTGGTGCCCGACGCGTACGAGCAGGATGTCGCCCCTGCCGACCCGCACGCCCTGCTGCGCCTCGGCGGCGGCGAGGTCCTCGGCGCTCACGTGGGACCCCGGTTCGAGCCAGGGGGTGCCGTGCAGCCGCGGGACGTCCAGGAGCACTCCCCGGCCCACGATGCCGTCGCGGGCCAGGTCGATGGAGAGGGCCGCCGATCCGGCCGGGGAGAGCACGTCCGCGGCGGGGACGCCGCCGTGCAGGGTGCCTCCGTAGATGACGTGGCAGAGCGCGTCGATGTGGCTGTCGACGTCGCCGTGGATGTTCATGGCGATGCGGTCCCGGGCGAACTGCAGGCCGCCCGGGTCCGGGGCGCCGCCGACGGGCGCGGTGAGCCGGTGCTCCGCCGGTTCGGCGTTGTCCGGTCCCTCTCGGGTGTTCACGGGCGCGGCGAGAGAGACCGAGCGGCCGGAGCGCACTTCACGGACGGCCGCCAGCGTCTGTGCGGGGGTGATGGTGCCCAGAGCCCCCAGGGGCGCGACACCACCGGGTGCCGTATTGCGCAGTTCACGATAGAGCGACCCGAATTCGGCCTCGCTCATCCCGTCGGGCGTACCCATGTCCTCACCATCCGGCACACCCGCCGCCGGCGCGCGCCGAGGCATGGCGGCCGCATCCGATTTGCCGAGGTCCCGGGCCGCCGCGTTAATGGACGAGCGGCCTGTCCGGGCCCGACGCACCCGTGCGCCTCGCTCTCACACGCGGAGATTCGCTTGGACATGCTGCACGTCCGGGCCGTGAGCCCGCCGGACCTCACGGGACGTGTCATGGCCCTGTTGAGCGCCCAGCCGTGTGTCGTCAACCTCTCCCTGCAGCCCGACAGCGTACGGAACCCCGACGGCGACGCCATCGTGTGCGACGTCCTCACCGGAGTCGCCAACGAGGTGCTGCGCGGGCTGCGCGACCTCGGACTCGAACGGCGGGGGTCCATCGTCCTCGACCCGATCGACACGGCCTTCTCCGACCACGCGGCCAGGGCCGGGGCAGAGGTGCTCGGGTCCCGGCTGCGCGTGCCGGTATGGGAGCAGGTGGAGGCCAGGATCCGGGCCGAGGGGAGGTATCCCCCGAGCTTCTACCTCTTCATGGCCATCGCCGGTGTCATCGGTGCGGTCGGCATCATCACCAACTCGCAGATCCTCATCGTCGCGGCCATGGTGGTCGGCCCGGAGTACGCGGCCGTCAGCAGCGTCGCCCTGGGCATCGACCACCGTTCGCGCCCACCTGTCCGGGAGGGCCTCGCGGCGCTGCTCGCGGGCTTTCTGCTGGTCGTGGCCGTCACCTTGCTGTTCGGGCTGCTCGTCCGCGGTTTCGGCCTCCAGTCGCAGGCCTTCGAGCTCGGGATCAGGCCGGTGTCGAACCTGATCAACACGCCCAACTTCTTCTCGGCGGTGGTGGCCGTGCTGGCCGCGGTCGTCGGCATCGTCTCGCTGACCGAAGCCCGCACCAGCGCCCTGCTGGGTGTGTTCATCTCCGTGACCACCATTCCGGCGGCGGCCGACATCGGGGTCTCCTGCGCCTTCGCCAGCTGGGACGAAGCCCTGGGGTCCCTGTTCCAGCTGCTGCTCAACATCGTCGTGCTGATCCTGGTCGGAACCGGGACGCTGAAGGTCCAGCGGGCGATGTGGCGGCGCGTCAGTGCGCACCGCAAGCGGCGGAGCGGGCCGTGAACACGGCAGCCGCCCTGTCGCAGGACCAGGTGTTCACGGGCCTCGGACTGATCGTCGTCCTGGCCGTGGGCTCCCAGCTGCTGGCGAGCCGGCTGCGCATCCCCGCGCTGATCGTCCTGCTGCCCGTAGGATTCACCGCCGGCGCGCTGACCGGTGACGTGAACCCCGAGGAACTGCTCGGAGCCGCCTTCTCCCCGCTGGTCTCGCTGGCCGTCGCGGTGATCCTCTACGACGCCGGGCTCGGCCTGGACCTGAAGCGGTTCAGGGCGCACACCCGCCGGGTCGTGGTGCGGCTGATCTGGTTGGGCGGGCTGCTCACCGCGGGGTCGGCGGCCGCGCTCGCCTGCCTGCTGCTGGGGATGTCGGGCGGCGCGGCCGTGATGCTCGGAGCCATCCTCATCGTGTCGGGGCCGACGGTCGTCGGACCGCTGCTGGGCTTCGTGCGCCCCACGGAACGGCTGCAGCACGTCCTCATCTGGGAGGGCACGCTCATCGACCCGGTCGGGGCCATCCTGGGGGCCCTCGTCTTCCACGCCGTGGTGGCCGGGAACAGCAGCGGCGTGGCCGCCAAGGTGGTGGAGTTCACCACCAGTGCCGCGGTGGGCCTGGCCGGCGGCGTCGCGGGCGCCGTGCTGCTGAAGCTGCTGCGCGGCCTGCGGCCGGGGGCGGTACTGGGGACCACGGTCCAGCTGGCCGCTGTGATCGGCGTGGCGGCGGCCTGCAACGTGATCCGCGATGACACGGGCCTGATCGCCGCCGTTCTGATGGGGCTGGCCGTGGCGAACCTGCCCGGAGCCGAGACGGGCGCCCGCAATCCGTTCTTCGAGACCCTGGTGCACCTGATCATCGGCCTCCTGTTCATCTCCATCTCGGCCACCGTCAGCCCCCGTTCGCTGCGCCACGTGCTGCTGCCGACGCTGGCTCTCGTCGCGGTCCTCATCCTGGTGACCAGGCCGCTCGTGGCGGCCGTCGCCTCGCTCGGTACGGATCTGACGCGCGGGGAGCGTGGATTCCTGGGGTGGATGGCGCCGCGCGGCATCGTGGCCGCGGCCACCGCCTCGACGTTCTCGGCCGCGCTGGCGGCCAAGGGCGTGGCCGGCGCGTCGAAGATCCTTCCCGCCACCTTCGTGGTGATCGTGGTGACCGTCACGCTCTACGGGCTCACCGCCGTGCCGGTCGCGAGGCGGCTGGGCGTCGTGCGCCCGTCCCGCTCCCGGCCGCTGCTCGTGGGCGGTGATCCCTGGGTGGTCGACCTGGGGCTGGCCCTGCGGTCGGCCGGGCTGGAGGTCGTCATGTGGGCGGGGCACGACGCGCAGCGGGACCGGATCAGGGCCGCCGGGCTCGAACTCGCCCCCGGGGAGCTGTTCGCCGCGGCCACCGGCTCGGGCGCCGAGCTGGAGGGCCTCACCGGCGTCCTGCTCCTCACCGACGAGAGCGACTTCAACGCCCTGGCCTCCATGAACCTCCAGGGCAGCGTGGAGGGCCCGGTGTACCGGCTGGGGCCGGCGACCGACACCCAGGGCGTCGTCGCCCCGTACACCGGAGGCCGGGTGCTCTTCGATCCCGCGCTGACCGGAGCCGAGCTGTCCCGCCGCTACGACCAGGGCGCCCGCCTCGTCACGCGCCGCCTCCAGGGGCCCGTACCGGCCGGATACCACCTGCTGTTCCTGGTGCGTGAGGACGGCACGCTGCTGCCCGTCACCCGGACCGGCGGCCCGGTGCCGGGGCCCGGGGACATCGCCGTACTCCTGGGCGGATGACCCCTCAGCGGGCCGGCGCGCCGCCAAAGTCCGCGACGGCCCGACGCGCCCGGGCCAGGGTGGCCTCCGGGCCGCCGGCCGCGTCGACGGTCGCGCCGGGCTCGTCCGGTTCGAGCGGTTCGAGGATCTCGAACTGCGAGTCGACCAGGCGCAGCGGCATGAAGTGGCCCGTACGCCGGGAGACCCGGGCCCGGGCGGTGTCGCGGTCCAGCGCCAGGTACAGGCACCGGACTCCCGGGGCGGCCGCGCGCAGTTCGTCCCGGTACGCGCGCTTGAGGGCCGAGCAGGAGACGACCAGCCGCCGCCCCGACCGGGAGGCCTGCCGTATCCGGTCCGCGAGCGTACGCAGCCACGGGGCGCGGTCCGCGTCGTCGAGCGCGCGGCCGGCGGCCATCTTGGCGATGTTCGCGGCGGGGTGGAGGTCGTCGCCCTCCAGGAACGGCACGTCGAGTCCGGCGGCCAACGCCCTGCCGACGGTGCTCTTGCCGGCGCCCGCCACGCCCAGCACCACGACGATCACCGCTCCGTGCCAGGGTCCCGGTTCGCGGCCGTCCGCCGCAGGTCGTTCTCGGCGAGGGGCTGCAGGGCGCCGCGTGTGTCCAGCCGGTAGAGCAGGACCAGCGGCGGTCCGACGAGCACCATCGCGATGACCGTGACGAGGAGCAGCCAGCGCAGCGTGGTCGACGCTCCGGCCGCCTGGTCCACGGTCAGCGAGGTGGGGATGAGGTACGGCCGCTGGGCCAGCCCCCAGGCGACCACGACGAGGGCGACGCTGGTGACCGCCGTGATCCTCGCCCACCCCGTGGCCGTGCGGTACAGCAGCGCGGCGGTGGCCAGGGCGCTGACGACGGCCACCAGGACGGCGGCCAGGCCGACGCCGCTGGTGAGGCCGTCGTACACGTAGCGCGCGTCGTGGTGGGTGACGGCGAGGCCGACGAGGGCCAGGACGGCGATGACCCCGAGACTGCACCAGGCCCGCAGCCGGAAGTAGTGGACGAGGTCGGGGGCGTCGAAGCGGCGGGCGTCGGCGGTGAGGAACACCGCGCCCAGGAAGGCGGTGGCGGCGACGGTGAGCAGTCCGGCCAGTACGGAGGTGCCGTTGGACCACGCGTCGGCGGACGCCTTCGTCCCCGGCACGACCCGGCCGGTGGCCAGGCCGCCGACGACCGCCCCGAGGAAGAAGGGCACCAGGAGGGAGGAGACGGCGAAGGCGGCCCCGTAGATCCTTCGGCGCGCCAGGCGCGTCATGGGCTTGCGCAGGGCGAAGCCGGCGCCGCGCAGGACGAGCCCGACGGCCGCGAGCGCCAGGGGGAGCCACATGGCCGTGAACACCGTCTGGAACAGGATCGGGAAGCCCGTCCACATGAACACCAGGACGAAGATGAGCCAGACGTTGTTCGTCTCCCAGACGGGCTCCATGGCGTGGTCGATCAGCCACCGGGGCCGCTTGCCCCGTTCGGAGCCGCCCGCGAAGAGGTCCCAGAACCCGGCTCCGTAGTCGGTCCCGCCGGCGCACGCGTAGGCGGCCACTGCGGCCAGCAGCACCCAGGCCACGACGTCCTGGATCATCGCCCTCCTCCGTCACCGTGCGAAGGGCCGTGATCCGGCGCGGCCGCGGCGGTCGTCGCGCGGGGCCCGTAGGGGGTGTCGCCCTCCGGAGTGGCGGCGTGAGCGCCGCCCTCTTGTTCGTCGGCGGCCCGCCACCGGGTGCGCATCTTGAGCAGGACGACCAGGAAGGTGGCGAAGACCAGTGCGTAGACCACGATGACGATTCCGAGCATCGCCCACAGCGACGCGGCCCGGGTGTCCGTGACGGCTTCGGACACGCGCATGTTCTGGTAGACGATCCAGGGCTGGCGCCCGACCTCGGTGGTGATCCAGCCGCATTCCACCGTGACCAGGCAGGCCGCCCCGGCCACGGCGGCGCACCGGAAGAACCACGGTGAGCGCGGCAGGTCGCGGCGGCGCAGCCAGCACCAGCCGTACCAGAGCGCGAGCAGGACGAGCAGGCTTCCGATCGTCACCATGATGTCGAAGGCCCAGTGGGCGATCGTGGCCTGGGTCGCCGTCGGGCGGTCGCTCGCGGGGACCGACGACAGCCCCGTCACCTTGGTGGACGGGGTGAAACCGGCGAGGATCGAGTCCAGTTGGGGGATCTTGATCCCGCCGGAGATCGATCCGTCGGGATGCAGGCGGCCGAAGACGTACTCGGGTACGTGGGTGTCGGTCTCCCAGACGATCTCGGTGGCGGCGAACTTGATCGGCTGCTTGTGGAAGACGGACCGCGCGATGGAGTCCCCGAGCACGAACTGCACGGGGGTGAGGATCGCGGCGACGGTGAACGGCACGGTGAAACCGAGCCGGTGGTAGTGGTCGCGCCGGCCGCGCAGCCAGCCGACCGCGTACACCCCGGCCACGACGTAGCCCGCCGTGAGGACGACGCCCGCCACGAAGTGCCAGTACTCGGGACCGAACATCGGGGTGAAGATCGCCTTGCGGACGTTGACGTCCACGGGGTTGCCGTCCGCGTCGAGCGAGAAGCCGCGCGGCGTGTTCATCCAGGAGTTCGCGGCGATGATGCCGAACGCCCCCAGCAGCGCCGTCAGCGGCAGGGGCAGGCCCAGCCAGAAGTGCGTCCACGGCTTCAGCCTTCGCCAGCCGTAGAGGTAGATGGCGATGAGGATCGCCTCGAGGAAGAAGGCCCACGCCTCGACCCCGAACCCGATGCCGAACACATCGCCCCACCGGCCCATCAGGCCCGGCCAGAGCAGGCCGAATTCGAAGGACAGCACGGTGCCGGTGACGATGCCGATGGCGAACTGCACGGCCATGACCGCCGACCAGCGCCGCGCGAGCAGGAGGGCGACCGCGTCGCCCTTGCGCAGCCCGCGGTAGTGCATCAGGAGGGTGATGGCAGGCAGGGCCACGCCGAAGGGCACGAGCAGGATGTGGGAGGCCAGGGTGAAGGCCATGAGTTCGCGGGCGGGGAGCAGCTGCGGAGGGGTGTCCGCCATGATCGCGATTGCGCTGTTCATGTGAGCCTTAGCAGTTCGTGCCGGACGGCTGGAGGGCTGGGGGCCTCAGCCACCGGTGGCGAACCCGGGGAACAGGGTCATGCCTCCGTCCACGTAGATCGTCGTGCCCACGACGTAGTCGAGCAGGTCGGAGGCGAGGACGGTCACGGCGTTCGCGATGTCCTCGGGGTCCCCGACACGGCGGTACGGGATGAGCCGCAGCAGGTCCGCCTCGGCCTCGGGGGTGTCCCAGGCGCTGCGGTTGATGGGCGTGCGGATCGCGCCGGGCGCGACGGCGTTCACCCTGATCCGGTGCGGGGCGAGCTCCTGCGCGAGCGTGGCCATGAGCATCTGCACGCCGCCCTTGGAGGAGGCATAGTTCACGTGCCCCGCCCAGGGGATGATCTGGTGCACCGAACTCATGCAAATGATCTTCCCCGCGGAGCGGGACACCTCCGGCACGACGCCGCGGCGCAGGAACTCCTTCGTCGCCTCACGGGCGCACAGGAACTGGCCGGTGAGGTTGACGTCCAGCACCTTGCTCCACTGGGCCATGGTCATGTCCGTGAGCGCGGCGTCCCGCTGCAGGCCGGCGTTGGCGACCATGATGTCGATGGTCCCGAACTCCCGGACCATCCGGGCCACCATGTCGACGACCTGGTCCTCCTGCGACACGTCGCCCTCGTGCGCGTAGGCGCGGACCCCGAAGCCCTCGATCTCCCGCACCACCTCCGCCGCCGCGTCCTGCCCGGAGACGTAGTTCACGACGACGTCGGCGCCCGCCCGTCCGAGGCCGATCGCGGTGGCTTTGCCGATGCCCGAGTTCGCCCCTGTCACCAGGGCCTTCTGCCCCTTGAGGACCTGGGGAACGAGGAGCGTTCGACCACGGTCACTGCTGCTGGCTTCCACTGAGACGCTCCCTGGGTGCTGACGGGGACACGAAATCCGCGCCACCACGACAGCACCGGGGCCTTGCCGCGGCCCGCTGGCACGACTGCCGCTGGACCATTGGGGTGTTCTCCCGAACCGAACGGCCCAACGGAGGCCCGGGAGAAAGGCCGACGCGCACGCCCCCGCGGCGAGGATGGCGAGCATGAATCGGACGGGTGACCAGTACCGGCTGACCTGTGGTCCGCAGACGGTCGTCGTCGTGGAGTTGGGCGGCGCCCTGCGCCACTACTCCGTCGCCGGCCGCCCGGTCCTCGACGGTTTCGAAGCCGACGACCGGATCGAGGGCGGACGCGGGCAGCTGCTCGTGCCCTGGCCCAACCGGATCGGCGACGGACGGTACCGGTGGCAGGAGCAGGAACTGCAGCTGCCCCTCAACGAGACCGAACACGCCAACGCCATCCACGGCCTGCTGCGCTGGACGTCCTGGCAGGCGGTGGAGCAGGGGGAAGGCCGCGTCGTGCTGGCGACCACGCTCTGGCCGCAGCCCGGCTACCCCTTCCACCTGACGGCGCGGGCGCAGTACGCACTCGACCGACACGGCCTGACCGTCACGATCACCGCGCGGAACATCGGCGACGCCCCGGCCCCCTACGGAGTCGGTCAGCACCCGTACCTGGCGGTGGGACCCGGCACGGTCGACGGCATGCTGCTGACCGTCCCGGCCCGGACGTGGCTGCGCACCGACGACCGCGGCCTGCCCCTCGCGTCCGAGCCGGTCTCGGGGACCCCCAACGACTTCGGCGAGCCGCGGCCCATCGGCCCGCAGCGGCTGGACACGGCCTTCACGGACCTGCGGCGCGAGCCGGACGGGCGTGCCGTCGTCCGTCTCGCCGAGCCCTCCGGTGCGTACGGCAGCGACCTGTGGCTCGGTGAGGGGGCGGACTACGTGCAGGTGTACACCGGGGACACCCTGGCCGAGCCGCACCGGCGCCGGAGCGTGGCCGTGGAGCCCATGAGCTGCGGCCCCGACGCCTTCCGCCGCGACGGCGCGCGCGTACGTCTCGAACCGGGGGCCGTGCACACGCTCCAGTGGGGGCTCACGCCCTGGCCCCTGTAGCGGCCGGCGCGCTGCGCGGCCGGCCCGCGGCGGGGCGCGCCACCGGGTCCCTCACTCCGCGAGTTCGCGCGCGTCGAGCGGGAGCCGCCAGACGTTGCGCCGGTGGACGGCGTCGAGTTCGGCCTTGAGCGGGGAGGGCGGCACGGTCAGTACGGGGCAGGGCGCGTGGGCCAGGCAGTGTCGGGCGACCGAGGGACGCAGCAGGCGGCGTACGGCCCCGCGCGCACCCGTCCCCACGACCAGCAGGTCCTCGGGACCGCTCACCGCGTCGACCAGGGCCGCGCCCGGGGTGGCCCGTACGGCGTGGCCCGCGAGGGTCACGCCCGGGCCGGCCGGGCCGAACGCGGTGTCGAGGGCGAGCCGCAGCCGCTCCACGGCCGCGGCCTTGACGGCCGCGAGCATCGGGACGCCGCCCGGGCCGCGGCCGCCGATGTCCCCGCCCGGAGCCTGCCAGGCCAGGACCACCCACAGCCCGGCGCCGCGCACCCGGGCCTCGGCGGCGGCCCGGTGCAGGGCCGTCAGGCTGCCGCAGCTCCCGCTCACACCGACCACGACCCTGTGCCGCACCGCGTCCACCGTCCACCCCTCATCCGGTCCGTTGCCGGCTCCCATGCAAGCGCGGGCGGGCGGACGAGGGGGATCCCCTGACGGCTTCCTGACGGGGAAGCCGCGAACCATGACGGGTCGCTGACGCGGCCTTGGCGCCGGCGCCGCCGTCAGCCGGCGTGGACGTGGGGGCGGCGGTCCCGGTCGGGCTCGGCCTCGCGGATGACCTCGCGGGTGACGGGGGCGACCTCGCCCTGCCCGAAGAGGAAGAAGCGGAGGAAGTTGGCCATCGGGTTGCCCTCGGTCCACTCGAAGTAGATGTGCGGCCGCTGCCCGGTCTGGTCCCGTACGTGGAGCAGCAGCGCCGCGAGGGCGTTGGGGATGCTGGAGCTCTCCAGGGTCAGCACGCGGTAGCGGTCGTGGAGGACTTCGCCGCTCACGCGCATCCCCGATTCGAATTCGGAGGCGTCCAGGACGGTGACCTCGACGAACATGACGTCGTCGGCGGCCGGGATGTCGTTGTCCGCGCGGATCTGCCGGACCTTGTCCCGGTACTCGGCCTTGTCGCGGCTGTCCGGCTCGTTGGCGATGAACCGGATCGTCCGGTTGGCGGTGTCGCGGATGAACCGCTGCGCCATGTCGTCGAACTCCACGTGCGTGACGCGCAGCTCGAAGACGCGGGCGAGGCGGGAGAGCAGCGAGAGGGCCATGATGCCGGCGATGAAGCAGGCACCGATCTTCACGCCGTCGGGGCGCTCGGCGATGTTGACCCCGGTGGTGTAGACGAAGACCGCCGAGATCACGCCGAAGGCGATCGTCCAGCCGCGCTCCCCGGCCCGGCGGGCGGCGATGGTCACGGCGACGGCCGCCGAGGTGATCAGGACGAGGACGCCGGTGGCGTACGCGCCGCCCTGGGCGTCGACGTCGGCGTCGAAGATCCAGGTGACCAGGAAGGCGATCAGGGTGAACACGATGACCATCGGGCGCAGGGCGCGGGCCCAGTGCGGGGCCATGCCGTAGCGGGGCAGGTAGCGCGGCATCAGGTTGAGGAGGCCGGCCATGGCCGAGGAGCCCGCGAACCACAGGATGAGGATGGTCGAGACGTCGTAGACGGTGCCGAAGGCGGAGCCGAGGTACTCGTGGGCCAGGTACGCGAGGGCGCGGCCGTTGGCTTCGCCGCCGGGCTGGAAGGCGTCGGCGGGGATGAGGAGGGTGGTGACGAAGCTGCTGGTGATCAGGAAGACGCTCATGATCACGGCGGCGGTGGTCAGCAGCTTCTTCGTGCCCCGGATCCGGCCCGCGGGCTTCTCGTCGGTGTCGTCGGGGGAGCCCTGGACGTGCGGCATGACCGCGACGCCGGTCTCGAACCCGGACAGGCCCAGTGCCAGCTTGGGGAAGACGACGAGGGCGATGGCGATCATCATGAACACGTTGCCGTGTTCGGTGATCAGCGCCTGCTTCCAGTCGGTGATGACGTGCGGCTCGGCGGCGACCTGCCACAGGCCGACCCCGATGACGACGACGTTGAGCGCGAGGTACGAGAAGACCAGGACCACGGCCACCCCGATGGCCTCGCTGAACCCCTTGAGGAACACACCGCCCAGCAGGGCGATCAGGATCAGGGTGATCAGCACCTGGTGGCCGTTGAGGGTGCTGGTCAGATGAGGGTTCTCCACCAGGTGCGCGGTCGCGTCGGCCGCCGACAGGGTGATCGTGATGAGGAAGTCGGTCGCCGCGAAGCCCAGCAGGGTCAGGACGAACAGCTTGCCCTTCCAGAACGACAGCAGCCGTTCCAGCATCGCGATGGACCCCTCGCCGTGCGGGCTCTCCTCCGCGACGCGGCGGTAGACCGGCAGGGCGCCCAGCAGGGTCAGCACCACCAGCACGATCGTCGCCAGCGGCGACAGCAGGCCGGCCGCGAGCGCCGCGATGCCCGGCTGGTAGCCGAGGGTGGAGAAGTAGTCGAGGCCCGTCAGGCACATCACGCGCCACCACGGCCGCCCGTGGTCGGCGGCCGCGGCCGTTCCGCTCCCGTCGGGCGTCTCCTGGGACCCGTGGCCCGACCGGTGTCTCGTCTGGTCGGTCAGGCCTTCCAGGAGCCACGCCCTCAGGCGGCTCGGCTGGGTGGGGGTGGCCATCGCGGGTGCTCCTTCGTACGGCTTGGATCCGGCCATCGGTGCGACGGCTGGGCAAGCGTACGGAACTCGATCATTCGTGCACGCGCGCGTTCCCATGCTGACGGGCCCCCGACGCCGGCGCGCGGGGGACTGCTCCGGTTGGACGGAACCGCGTGCCGCGCCCGGAACCCGCCTCCCACCTGCGCAGACGTACCGTGCCCCGGCCTCGGTCCGGGGATCGCCGCAGCCCGTGGCCCCGGCCCGTCTTGACGGCTCCTTAACGCCTCTCTAGCGATACCTTGACGGCCCCTTTCCGGCAGGGAGGGCGCCTGTGGACGATGAATCGATCGAATGTTCGAGTGGCGCGATATGATGGACCCGTGCGAACGATCCCCGGCCTCCAGGGCTCCCTCTTCGACCAGGGCGACGAGATCCGCCTCGGCCCGCTCCCGGGGCTGCGCCGCACCGGGCTCGGCGCCGGGGCATGGGTCGACCACCTCCCCGGCTGGCTCTCGGGCGCCGACACGCTGTTCGAACGGCTGGCCGAGGACGTGCCGTGGCGGGCCGAGCGCCGCCGGATGTACGAGCGCGACGTGGACGTACCCCGCCTGCTCGCCTTCTACGACGAGGACGAGCCGCTGCCGCACCCGGTGCTCACCGAGGCGCGCACCACGCTGACCCGGCACTACGCCGCCGAGCTGGGCGAGCCCTTCACCACGGCCGGGCTCTGCCTCTACCGCGACGGCCGCGACAGCGTCGCCTGGCACGGGGACCGCATCGGCCGCTCCGCCACCGAGGACACGATGGTCGCGATCCTCTCGGTCGGCGACCCCCGCGATCTCGTCCTGCGCCCCCGCGAGGGCGGCCCCACCCTGCTGCGCCTGCCCCTGGGCCACGGTGACCTCGTCGTGATGGGCGGCTCCTGCCAGCGCACGATGGAGCACGCCATCCCCAAATCCACCCGCGCCGTGGGACCCCGCATCAGCATCCAGTACCGCCCCCGCGGCGTCCGCTGAGCCGGGGTCCCCATCGCGCTCCGGCCGCCGCCGCGCCCGTTCAGTACCCGTAGACGCTCAGTTCCGTGATGGACGCGAAGATGTGTTCCCAGACCGCGGCGCCGGGCTCTTCGGGGTCGCCGGACTCCAGGACGCCCGGCTCCAGCTCCCCCACCTCGGCGAGGAAGGAGCCGTGCCCGTCCTCCTCCGGATACGGGTCCCAGCACGCCCCCATGAACCGGCGCACGGCCTCCAGGAGGCGTACGAACGTCTCCGTGTCCCGCGCGAAGGGGAACGGGCCCTCGCCCTCGCGGACCAGTGACACCGCGCCCGTCTCCGGGTGGAGCACCACGCGGCCCTCGTCGGCGTAGCCCAGCTCGAACGTCCCCAGGTGCAGCAGGCCGCCGAAGCCGGCGCCGGACTCCGGCTCCCCGGGCCCCTCCTGCGGCCCCTCCTCGGTCCAGGCCAGCTCGAACGAGGTCACGCCCGCCGCCCAGTGGCGCGGCAGGCCCACCGTGCTGATCAGCTCCCGGGTCGGCAGGTGGGTCAGCTCCGACGGGAGCAGCGCGTCCGGGACGCGGACCGTGCGGTCGGCGCCGAACACCGCCTCCACGCGGGCCGCGTCCAGCGGGGTCTCGCCCGGCTCCGGGCCCGCGAACCACGCGGTGCCCGCGCCCTCGTCCCAGGAGGAGGCGTCGGCCCCGCCACCGGGCCAACCGGCCGCGGCCGCCGCCTCGTTGCGCTCCACCACCACGATCCCGCGCGCCTCGGTGAGCAGGAAGCGGCCGCCGCCGAGGGGTGTGGGTTCCTCCCAGGTGCCGGGGCAGCGCAGGCCCCAGGCGTCCTCGTCCGGGTCGAAGAGGAACGGCTCCTCCTCCTCGGGCTCCGCGGTACGCCGCGTGAACTCCCCGGCGGCGGGCGCCGGGCGCGGCTCGCCGGTCGCCAGGTCGAACCAGCGCTCCCCGGTCCACAGCGACCAGACCTTCAGCAGGCTCCGGCCGTCCGGCCCGTCGAGGACGTCGGCCGAGGCGTCCCCGCTGAGGTTCGGCTCGGCGCGGAAGGCCCCGACCGGCCGCCACCAGGCCCAGACGGTCCGCCAGGGCATTCCGGGCTCGGCCGCGGCGACCTGATCCGCGTACGCGTCGTGTCCCAGCACCTTCGCGGCGAAGTGCAGCCACGAGCCGAACTCCGCCCGCGAGACCTGTGCACGCCCGAAGACGGCCTCGGCCTGCGTGAAGACCTCGCGGCCGACCGCGCCGCCGGCCCCGGGGGCGGGCCACTCCCGTATGCGGGCGGCTCCGGCCTCCAACAGGGCGGCGGGGGAGGAGAACAGGGCGTCAAGATCTTCACGAGGCATGCCGGCCATGGTGCCGCAGGTCACCGACAGTCCCCGGTCCAGGGTCGGTCGGGAGGCGGGGGCAGGGGGGCAGGGGGCGGGAGGCGGGCGCCCCGGCGCTACGCGGGGTCCGGCTCCTTCGCCGCGGTGGGCTTCACGGCCGCCGTCGCGCCCGGCCGCACCGCCGCGGCCGCCGCGTGCAGGGAACGCAGCGCCAGCAGCAGCACGCCGATGTCGTCGAGGTACACCGGGTCCGGGATGAGGTCCACCGGTGAGACGGTGTAGATCACCGCGACCCAGAACAGCGCCTTGTCGCGCAGCGGGATCCCCGCGTCGAGCAGCAGCCGCCGCGCCGCGAAGACCCGTACGAGGAGCACGCCGGCGGCGATCGCCAGCCCGAGGGCCACGACCGCGGCGATCGTCAACCAGACCGTTGCGTCCATGCCACCCCTATACCCCGTTCGGGCCGCTCATGCGCACCGCTCCGGGCTATCCGCCGTGCTCGCGCAGCCGCCGGCTGACCTCGCCCAGCCCGTCCGCCACCGCTTCGAGCTGTTCGGGCGTGAGCACGTCGATCAGCGCCTCCCGGACCATCGCGACATGCCCCGGTGCGGCCTCCTCCAGGCGGGCCCGGCCGGCTTCCGTGAGGACGGCGAAGACGCCGCGGACGTCGGAGGGGCAGCTGCGGCGGCGGACCAGGCCCGCCTTCTCCAGCTGGGTGACCTGGTAGGTCAGCCCGCTCTTCGAATTGATCAGGCCATTGGCCAGTTCCGTCATCCGCAGCTCGCCGTCCGGGGCGGCGGAGAGGCGCACGAGCACCTCGTACTGCGGGTGCGAGAGGCCGGAGTCGTCCTTGAGCTGCTGGTCGAGACGGCGGTTCACCAGGGCGGACGCGGCCAGGAAGCCGCTCCAGGCGCGCATCTCGCGCTCGTCGAGCCATCTCGTTTCAGCCATGCGCCCAGCCTACACGGGTTGTTCCAATTTGAATCACTGGTTAGGGTCGGGGCTGGCGGTTCGAATTTGAACAACCCTGCTCCACCGCAACTCCGTCCCCGCCCGAACCGCCCGACCGGAAGGATCCCCCCATGACCAGCCCCTCCGTCACCGCGACGAAGCCGCAGGCCGCAGCCGCACCGGCCGTCCCGCTCGCCCTCTCCACCCCCGCCCACGACGCCGGCCTGCTGCTCCTGCGCGTCGTCCTCGGGCTCACCATGGCCGGCCACGGCACCCAGAAGCTCTTCGGCTGGTTCGGCGGCGGCGGCATCAGCGGCACCGGCCAGTTCTTCACCGCCAGCGGCTACCCCGCGGGCGACGCCATGGCCGTCGTCGCCGGCCTGACCGAGACCCTCGGCGGCCTCGGCCTCGCCCTCGGACTGCTCACCCCGCTCGCCGGAGCCGCCGTCGTCGGCACCATGATCAACGCGATCGCCGTCCACGGCGCCGGCGCGTTCTTCGCCCCGAAGGGCATCGAGTACGAGCTGCTCCTGACCGTGGCCGCCGCCGCGGTGGCCCTGACCGGCCCCGGCAAGTACGCCGCCGACCGCTTCCTGCCGGTCCTGCGCGGCCACCGCCTGGCCCACGGCCTCCTGGCCGTCGCCCTCGCCGTGGTCATCGCGGGCGCGCTGCTCCTCGTACGCAGCTGACGGCCGCGCGGCCGTAGTGCGCCTGAGGGTGCCCGGGTCCCGGATTGATTGGGCCCGGGCATTCGGGGGAACAGCGCACAAATGACACAACCCATCGAAGACTACGCACTCATCGGCGACCTCATGACCAGCGGGCTCGTCGGCCGCGACGGGTCCCTCGACTGGCTGTGCCTGCCGCGCTTCGACTCGCCCGCCTGCTTCGCGGCGCTCCTCGGCGACAAGGAGAACGGCCACTGGCGCATCTCGCCCGCCGGGGTCCCCGATGACGAACAGTGCACCCGCCGCGCCTACATCGACGGCTCGCTGGTCCTGGAGTCGTACTGGGACACCCCGGAGGGCGGCTCGTTCAAGGTCGTCGACTTCATGCCGCAGCGCGACACCGCCCCCGACGTGATCCGCATCGTCGAGGGCCTGACCGGCGAGGTCACCGTGCGCAGCGTCCTGCGCCTGCGGTTCGACTACGGGCACGTCGTCCCCTGGGTCCGGCGCGCCGACGGCGAGCGGGTCGCCGTCGCCGGACCCGACTCCGCGTGGTTCCGCAGCGAGCCGGCCGTGCCCACCTGGGGCGAGGCCAACAGCACCTGCTCGGAGTTCAGCCTCTCCGCCGGCGAGCGGGTCGCCTTCGTCCTCACCTGGCACCCCTCGCACGAGCCGCGCCCCGAGCCCTGCGACCCGTACGAGGCGCTGGAACAGAGCCGCGCCGACTGGCGGGACTGGTCCTCCCAGTGCACCTACGAGGGCCCCTACGAGGAGGCGGTGACCCGCTCCCTGATCACCCTCAAGGCCCTCACCTACGCCCCGACCGGCGGCATCGCGGCCGCCGCCACGACCTCCCTGCCCGAGGAGATCGGCGGCGTCCGCAACTGGGACTACCGCTACTGCTGGCTGCGCGACTCCACCCTGACCCTCGGCTCCCTCCTGGAGACCGGCTTCCTCGACGAGGCCCGCGCCTGGCGCGAATGGCTGCTGCGCGCGATCGCCGGAGACCCCGCCGACCTCCAGATCATGTACGGCATCGGCGGAGAGCGCCGGATCCCCGAATCCGACCTGCCGTGGCTGCGCGGCTACGCCTCCTCCGCCCCCGTCCGGGTCGGCAACGCGGCCGTCGACCAGCTCCAGCTCGACGTGTACGGGGAGGTCCTCGACTCGCTCTACCTGGCCAGGTCCAACGGACTGCCCGCGGAGCGGCACGCCTGGCGGATCCAGCTCGCGCTCCTCGACTTCCTGGAGCGCAACTGGCGGCGGCCGGACGAGGGCCTGTGGGAGGTGCGCGGTCCGCGCCGTCACTTCGTGCACTCCAAGGTGATGGCCTGGGTCGCCGCGGACCGGGCCGTGCGCACCATGGAGAGCGATCCCTCGCTGCTGGGCGACATCGAGCGGTGGCGGACCATGCGGGACGAGGTCCACCAGGACGTGATCGACAACGGCTTCGACCCGGTCCGCGGCACCTTCACCCAGTACTACGGATCCCGCGAACTGGACGCGGCCACCCTGCTCATCCCGCGGGTCGGCTTCCTGCCGCCGGACGACCCGCGCGTGATCGGCACGGTCGACGCGGTGCGGGTGGAGCTCGGCAGCAGCGGCCTGGTCCGCCGCTACAGCACCGAGGGCCCTTCGGTGGACGGGCTGCCCGGCGACGAAGGGGCCTTCCTGGCCTGCTCGTTCTGGCTGGCCGACGCGCTGCACATGACCGGGCGGGAGAAGGAGGCCCGGGAGCTGTTCGAACGGCTGCTGGCCGTACGCAACGACGTGGGACTGCTCGCGGAGGAGTACGACCCGGTGGCCCGCCGCCAACTCGGCAACTTCCCACAGGCGTTCAGCCACGTGGGCCTGGTGAACACGGCCATCACCCTGGGCCGGACGGCCGCCCCGCCCGCCGTCTGACCGCCCGCGATCCGACCGCCCGCCGTCCTGCCCTCCCACGGCCGGGGGCGGCCGGGTCATGCGGGGGCGGCGGGGCGCGGTGGTGCGCACCCTTCGGCGAGGTAGTCGTCACGACGGACGGGGCCGACGGGGGTGAACCCGTACGGCCCCGTCGGGGGAGCGCGGATCAGACGGCGGCGGGCTCGTCGTCCTCCGGGACGCTGACCAGCCAGCGGGTGTCCTGCCGCGGCCGCAGGTACAGCGCCCAGTACAGCGTGGCCACGGCCACGATCCCGCCGGTCCACAGCAGGTACTGGGTCTCCTGCTGCTTGAGGATGTAGGCGAGTACGGCGATCAGCACGATCGGCACGGCCGGCCACAGCGGCATCCGCCAGGCGGCCACCTCGCGGTGCGCCCCGCGCCGGGCGAACAGCGCGGCCACCGCGACCAGCAGGTACATGCCGGTCACCGAGACGCCGGTGACCCCGTACAGGGTGTCGAGGTTGACGAAGCACAGGGCCGCGCCGGGGACGCCCACGAGGAGCGTGGCGACCCATGGGGAGCCGAAGCGGCCGAGCTTGGACAGCGCGTGGTTGACCGGCTCGGGCCACGCCTTGTCGCGGGCGGAGGCGAACAGCACGCGGGAGTTCTGGATCACCATCACGATGCCGGCGTTGATGATGGCGAGGGCGACGCAGAGGCTGACGAAGGTGCCGACGGCGGAATTGGACCAGGCGGTGACCATCCCGCCGAGGTCGCCCTCGGTCAGCGCGGAGAGGTCGGGGGCGCCGACGGTGATGGCGATGACCGGGATCAGGATGACGGCCGTGGAGATGGCGAGGGTGGCGAGCACCGTACGGGCCACGTTGCGCCGCGGGTTCTCCAGCTCCTCCGACAGGTAGACGGCGGTCGAGAATCCCTGGGTGATGAACAGGGCGATGGCGAGACCGGAGACCACCATCATCGCGGTCACCGTGGAGGTGCCGCCGCCCTCGGCCGCGACCGTGCCGTGCACCAGCGCGTCGGCGCCCCGCTCGCTGTGCGCGAAGCCCAGTACGGCGACCAGCGCGGCGGCGATGACCTCGAGCACCAGGAAGATGCCGGTGATCCAGGCGTTGGCCCGCAGGTCGAGGAGGCCGGCGAGGGTGGCGAGCAGCATCACGCCGCCGCCCGCGACCGGGGCCGGTATGTGCACGATCGGCGCGAGGTAGTCGGCCGTGCCCATGGCGATCACGGGCGGCACGATCATCACGACCAGCAGGGAGAGGACGAACACCAGCCAGCCGGCCAGCCGGCCCGCCATGGTCGACACCATCGCGTACTCGCCGCCGGCGCTGGGGATCAGGGTGCCGAGCTCGGAGTAGCAGAACGCGACGCCGATGCAGAGCAGCGAACCGATGGCGATCGTGAGGGCGGTCCACGTGCCGAGACTGGAGAACAGGTCGGGCACGACGACGAACAGGGTCGAAGCGGGCGTCACGCACGAGAGCGTCAGCAGTGTGCCGCCGACGACGCCGATGGAACGCTTGAGCTTCTGGGGGACGGGCCCGGTGGCGGGGGCGAGGGCCTGAGGGGCACTGATCGTTTCAGACATCGGTGCGGGGTTCCGATCGGCTGGTGCGGTGAACTGAGGTGCGGGAGCGGTATCGCCTCCGAGGCGGTGGTGAGCAGAGTGGTTCGGTGGCTCCCGGGGCGTCATCGAATCCCTGCGGGATCCGCAGGTCAATAGCGGTTCCCCTGCGGATTCCGTCGCCCCGTACCGCTGCGCCCGGCCGACGGCGGCGTTAAGACCGCGTAAACGCTGCACGGAGTGCGGGTGCGGGAACCGCAGCGGGGCGCGGGCAAATTTTCTTCCGCTTTGCCGACATGTGCCCCCGGCGACACCACCTGCCCACGGAGTGGGCACCCGGGCGGGGCGTCATGACTGCGGTGCGGCTCCCCGGCCGCCCGTACCCGACGCGCCGCCCGTACGGGAGGCCAGCAGGAGGGCGATGTCGTCCGGCCGGTCCGAGGAGTCCCCGGCCCCGCCGATCAGCCGGTCGGCCGTCTCGGTCAGCGGAGAGGGCCGGGCCGCGGCCAGCGCCGCCCGCAGCCGTTCCACGCCGATGTCGATGTCCTTCCCGGCCTCCTCCACCAGCCCGTCCGTGTACAGGGCGAGCACCGATCCCGGCGCCAGCCGCAGCTCCGTCACCGGGTACGTGGCGCCGGGGTCGATGCCGAGCACCACCCCGCCCGGCAGGTCCAGCACCTCGGCCCGCCCGTCCGCGTGCCGCAGCAGGGGCTGCGGGTGCCCGGCCCGGACGGCCCGCGCCCGGCCCGACGCCGGGTCGAGCAGCACGTAGCAGCAGCTGGCGAACTGGCCGGGGTCGAGGCCGATCAGCAGCCGGTTGGTGCCCGCCATCACCTGCTCCGGCGGGCTGCCCCCGAGCGTGAAGGCCCGTACGGCGCTGCGCAGTTGGCCCATCGTCGCGGCGGCCGCCACCCCGTGGCCCTGTACGTCCCCGATGACCAGCGCCAGCAGGCCCTCGCCCGTCTCGACCACGTCGTACCAGTCGCCGCCCACGTCCATGCCCTGGGTGCCCGGCAGGTACCGGCCCACCGTCTCCACGTTCTCGCGCACCGGCAGCCGGTGCGGCAGCAGCGCCGCCTGCAGTCCACGGGCCAGCGCCGCCTCGGTGTCGTAGCGCTGCGCCCGCTCCAGGGCCTGCGCGATCAGCCCGGCCAGCGCGGTCAGCACCGCACGCTCCTCCGGGCTGAAGCCGCGCGGCGCGTCGAAGCCGAGGATGCAGGAGCCCACGGGCCGTCCCGAGGCGATCAGCGGCAGGAAGGCGCGGGCCCCGACGTGGGCGTCCAGCGGGATCCCCGGATAGGCGCTGGCCAGGTGCTCCATCGACTCGAAGAACATCGGCCGGCCCGTGGTCAGCGTCTCCACGCCCGGCAGCCGCACGTCCAGCGCCACCCCGTCGAACCGGTCCAGGAAGCCCTGTGGGAAGCCCGTCTCCCAGGCCAGGTGCAGATGCCGCTCGTTGAGCAGGTAGATCGCCAGCTGGCGGCCGCCGAAGGCGGGCAGCAGCTCCTGGGTGACCACCGCCGAGACCTGGCGGGCCGTGACCGCCTCCGTCAGCGCGATGGCCAGGGACACGGGCCGGTACAGCGCCGAGGCCCGGTCGGCCGGCGAACCCGGGCCGGCGCCCGGGCGGACCACCGACCCGGGCTCCGGCGCGTAGCCGGGCGGCTCGGCCGCGTCGATCGTCACGGTCACCCCGTCCACGCCCGGATACAGGTCCACCGCCACCCATGGCGAGTCCTGCTGCCGGCCCAGCCGGGCCGGGAAGCGCACCGGCTCCCCGGACATGAACACCCCGCGGAAGTGGTCCTCGTACGCGGGCTGCCCCAGCCACGGCACGGCCTCCCAGAGCAACCGTCCGCGCAGCTCCGGCGCGCCCAGGCCGAGCAGGCCGGCGGCGGAGTGGTTGACGTAGCGGATCCTGCCCTCGCGGTCCACGGAGAGCACGGCGAGGGTGAGCCGCTCCACCGCCTCGCGGGCGCCCTGCGCGGTGTCCGGCGGCGGTACGCCCACCGGATCGCCCGTCCAGAGCACCGGCTGCCCGGCCGTGGTGAGCGCGGCGAGCCCCTCCGCCAGCCCGTCCGCCGCGGTGCGCAGCCGCTCCCGGTCGGCGGCGCCGACCGCGGCCCCGGGGGTCGCGGGGCGCAGGACGAACAGCACCCCGAACCGCTGGGCCCCGGCCATGACGGGTTCGTACAGCGACCCGAAGGGGAACGGCAGCCCGGCCATCAGCTGCGGGAAGCGCCGCATGGCCGCCTCCGCGTCGGGCAGGTGCACCGACTGTCCGGAGCGGTAGGCCTCGGCGACGGGGTACGGGCGGTTCACGTGCATCCGCCACCACGGGCGGAACAGCCGACCGGGCAGTCCGGTCATCACGGCCAGCAGCAGCGGGCCCTCGGCTCCGGAGCGCAGGTAGACACCGCCCGCGAACCCGCCGACGGCCTGCACCGCATCGACGCAGGCCCGCGCGAGCACCCTGACCGTGGCGTCGGTGGCGGGGCCGCTGTCCGGTCTCGCCGTCACACAGTCAGCATGCGCCCCCGACGCCGGGCGCTGCATCCCGGCGCCGGTAGCCGGCCACCACCGCGAGCGCCGCCAGCAGCAGCACCGCGGCGACCGTGCGCAGCGCGACCCCCATCGCGTCCGTGAAGGCGCCGATCTGCGCCGGATCGTGCGGGTCGCCGTGGAAGCGGGAGGCCAGCACGGTGCCGACCACCGCCACCCCCAGCGCGGCGCCGATCTCCCGGGCCGCGGTGTTCAGCCCGGAGCCGAGCCCGGCCTGGTGCGCGGGCAGCTCGGCGACCACGGTCAGGGTCAGCGAGGGCGCGCACAGGCCCGTACCGACCGACAGCACGAGCAGGTGGCAGGCGTACAGGGCGTACGGGGTGCCCGCGTCGGCGGTGGAGACCATCAGCAGCCCCGCCCCGATCAGGCCCAGCCCGGCGCCGACCGGCAGCCGCGGCCCCGTCCGCTCGGCCAGCCGGGCGCCCAGCTTCGGCACGACCGCCATGCCGATGGTCAGCGGGACGATCGCCAGGCCGGCGCGGGCGGGCGAGAAGCCCTTCGCGTACTGGAGGTACTGGGCGTTGACGAAGAAGAGGGAGAAGAGCCCGAAGAACGCGGCGCCGATGCCGAGCGACCCGGCGCGCAGCCTGGGCGAGGCGAAGATCCGCGGGTCCAGCAGCGGGTGGGCGGCGCGCAGCGCGTGGCCGGTGAAGGCCGCGAGCAGCCCGGCGCCGGTTCCGAAGGCGATCAGCACCGCCGCCGAGGTCCAGCCGTACGAGGGCCCCTCGATGATCCCGTAGACGACCGCGAGCAGAGCCCCGGCCAGCAGCAGCGCGCCGGCCGGGTCGACGGAGGCGTCGGCCCTGGCCGGGGTGCGGGGGACCGTACGGGCCACGCCGAGCGCGAGCAGCGCGCCGAGCGGGACGACCGCCCAGAACAGGGCCCGCCAGGTCAGGTACTCCCCGGCCAGACCGCCCCCCACGTTGCCCGCCAGGCCCCCGAGGCCGGCGGACAGCGTCCACGTCGCCAGCGCCTGGCCGCGGCGCTCGGGCGGGCTCAGGTGGATCAGTACGGACATGGTGGCGGGCATGATCAGGGCCGCACCGGCCCCGCACAGCCCGCGCCCGGCGATGAGCACCGCCGGGGCCGAGGCGAGGGCGCTGACCGCGCCGCCCGCGGCGAACAGCCCGAGACCGGCCAGCAGGGCGCCCTTGCGGCCGTACCGGTCACCGAGCGCGCCGGCCGGGATGAGCAGCGCGGCGAAGACGATGACGTAGGCGTCGACCGACCACACCAGTTGCCCGGGCGTCGGGTGCAGGGCGGAGGCGGCGAGCTGCGGGATCAGCAGGTTGACGGCGGCGACCATGGCCTGGGCGACGAGCACGCAGGCGCACAGGACGAGCAGCACGGGCCGGGTGAGGGCGCCGGACGCCGGGGCGGGCGCGGTGGTGTCGGGATCTCGGGCATCCCGCTTGAGGGCATGGCGGAGCACGGCTCCTCCTCGGAGTCGGTGGCGGTGAAGTGGTGTGGCGTGGTGTGGGGGAGGGGAGCGCGGTCGGCTTCATCCCCCGTTCCTCACCGTAGAGTTGGGATGACCTGCTTTCCAGTGCAAGTTCTGCAAGGGATGAATGCGTGTGACGCAATCCGGCCTGGACCTCAATCTCCTCGTCGCCCTCGACGTCCTCCTGGAGGAGTCGAGCGTGTCCCGCGCGGCGGCCCGCCTGCACCTCTCCGAGCCCGCCATGAGCCGCACCCTCGGACGGATCCGCAAGGCCCTCGGCGACCCGGTGCTCGTCCGCGCCGGGCGGACCATGGTCCCGACCCCGCACGCCCTCGCCGTCCACGGGGAGGTACGCGCCGTCGTGGAACGGGCCCGGGCCCTGTTCCTGAGCGGCGGACAGGTCGACCTGCCCACCCTCACCCGCACCTTCACCGTGCTGGCCCACGACGCCTTCGCCGCCACCTTCGGGGCCACGCTCTTCTCGCGCGTGGCCCGGGAGGCCCCCGGCGTACGGCTGCGCTTCCTGTCGGAGAGCCACGTGGACACCCCCGCGCTGCGCGAGGGCGTCGCCGACCTCGAACTCGGCGTCGTGGACAGCGGATCCCCCGAGGTGCGCGTCGAGCGCCTCTTCGACGAGCACATGGTGGGCGTGGCCCGGGCCGGCCACCCGCTGCTGCGGGGCCGGATGACCGCGCGCCGGTTCGCGGCCGCCGAGCACCTCATCGTCTCCCGGCGCGGCCGGCTGGAAGGCCCCGTGGACACGGCCCTCGCCCGCCAGGGACTGTCCCGGCGGGTCGTGGGCACCGTCGGCTCCTACCCCGCCTCCCTGTTCATCCTGCGCGAGGGCGATCTCGTCGGCCTGATCGCCTCCCAGGCCGTGCCGCTCGCCGCCGAGCTGGGGCTGGAGGCCTTCGAGGTGCCGCTCGACCTGCCGACGCTGCCCTTCGGCCTCGCCTGGCACCCGCGCCACGACGCCGACCCGGCCCACGCCTGGCTGCGGGACTGCGCCCGCGAACTGCTCCCCGCGGTCGCGGGGCACCCCGTACGCCGTACGCACTGACCCGAACGCCTCCCCCGTCCGGGGGACGGGCCGCCGCACCCGGACCCGGCGGGCGCGCTCCGGGGCACCATACGCACGCGACCCACCCCGCCACGGAAGGCAGAGCATGCGGTTCCAGTACGACAGCATCGGCGATCGCTTCGTGGAGTCGAAGACCACGGCGGCCTTCTCGGCGGCCGACACCCACACCCTGCTCGGGGCGCTCGACGCGCTCGGCGGGGTGCGCGGACTCGACACCCTCGACCTGGCCTGCGGATACGGCTACAACACGCGGCTGCTGGCCCGGGGCGGGGCCCGGCGGGCCGTGGGCGTGGACATCTCGGAGGAGATGATCCGGCTGGCCCGCGCGCACGGGGTGATCGGCGGGGGCGGCGTGGGCGCGCTGGAGGCCGCGGTGGGTGCGGTACGTCCGGCGGGCGGGGCGTCGTCGGGGGCGGCGGCGGCCGAAGGCGCCGGGACGGCTCTCTGCGGGGCCGCGCCGACCGGGGCCGCGGGGGACGCTCCGGCGGGGGACGGGCCGACCGGAAACGCGCCGACCGGGGCCGCCTCGATCGAAGCCGGGTCGATCGAGTACCTGGTGGCGGACGCGGCCAAGCTCCCGCAGATGGGCCCCTTCGACCTGGCCACCGCCGTGTACCTGTTCAACCAGGCCGCCGACCGGTCCTCGCTGCACGCCATGTTCCGCTCGATCCGCGCCAACCTGCGCGACGGCGGCCGGCTGCTGGCCATCGTGCCGAACGCCGGCGCCTTCCCGCACGTCGACTGGTCGCCCTACGGGGTCCGGATCGTCGACCGCGTCCAGGAAGGCGACGCCCCGCTGCTGAAGGCGCAGTTCCTGACCCAGCCCCCGGCCGACTTCGAGTTCCGCGAGTGGGCGCACGCCGACTTCGCCGAGGCCGCCGTCGAGGCGGGCTTCTCCACGGTCGGCTGGCAGCCGAACCGGACGCCTCCCGCCGACGGCGCGCGCGACGAGGCGTACTGGACCGCCTACCGCGCCTGGCCGATCAGCTCGCTGATGACCTGCACCGCATGACGGCCCGCACCCCGGCCCGGCGGCCGGTCGTCACTCGTCGGCGGCGGACCTGATCAGCGCCACGATCCGGTCCCGGGCCGCGCGCCCCTCCGGCACCGGCAGCAGCGGGTACCCGTGCGGCAGCCCCGGCTCCTCGTGGAACTCCACCTCGACCCCGTGCTCACGGGCCCGGCGCGCCAGCTCCCGGCTGTCGGTGGTCAGCACGTCGTGGGTGCCGGTGAACACCGTCAGCGGCGCCAGGCCCGCGAAGGAGCCGTGCAGGGGGCTCACCCGAGGGTCGTCCGTGGCCAGGGTGCCCGCGTACAGCCGGCCCGCCTCCAGCAGCCCCGGCCGCGCCTGGAACGGGTCGGCGGCCTCGATCGCCGCCTGGTCGGGGTGGCTCATGGTCAGGTCCAGCCAGGGCGAGATCAGTACGATCCGCGAGGGCTGGTCCCCGGTGCGGTCGCGCAGGCGCTGGGCGGCGGCCAGTGCCAGGCCGGCTCCCGCGGCGTCCCCGACGAGCACCGTGCCGCCCGCTCCGCCGCTCGCCATGAGTCCGCTGAGCAGGTCCGCGGCCACCGGAACCGTCCGGTCGGCGGTCCCGCGCGGGGCCAGTATGTACGCCGGCACGACGACGCGGGCCCGCGCCTGCGTGACCAGGGTCCGGATCATCGACCAGTGCGGCCGGACCAGCTCGTCGATGTACCCGCCGCCGTGCACGTACAGCACCTGGACCGTGGGCTCGATCCCGCGCGGGGAGGCGTCGTACACCGGCCAGGCACCGACGAAGGTGCGGGAGACGTCGGCGACCCGGCCCAGTGAGCGCGGCGGCAGGTGCGACGCCGGCCGGCGGGCCGTCTCCGCGACCCGTGCACGCACCGCCTCGGCACTCGCGAACCGTCTTCGCCGCCCCGCCGCGATCAGCGCGACCGACAGCGCTCTGCTGCGCAGACTCGGCACGCCCCTCACCTCCCCATTCCCTGCCCCGGCCGCGGGCCCCTGCCCAGGCCACAGCCCTTCACGTGAGGAGCATAGGCGTGAAGCTGGGCTGTCGACCCGCTTAAGAAATCCTCGATGGACTGATCACCTCCGCGCTCGGCAGATTGGTGCCTGTCGATACGTCGCACCCGCACCAGTGGTTGCAACGTCCCCTCCGCATGCCTGGAGCCACCCCCATGAAGGCACTCGTCAAGCACAAGGCCGAGCCCGGGCTGTGGCTCATGGACGTCCCCGAGCCCGAGTACGGCGCCGGCGACGTGCTGATCAAGGTGCTGCGCACCGGCATCTGCGGCACGGACCTGCACATCCGCTCCTGGGACGGCTGGGCGCAGGGCGCCGTCAAGACCCCTCTGGTGCTCGGCCACGAGTTCGTGGGCGAGGTCGCCGCGGTCGGCGCTGACGTACGGGACATCGAGCTCGGCGCGCTGGTCAGCGGCGAGGGCCACCTGGTGTGCGGCAAGTGCCGCAACTGTCTGGCCGGGCGCCGCCACCTGTGCCGCAGCACCGTCGGCCTCGGCGTCGGGCGCGACGGCGCCTTCGCCGAGTACGTCGTCCTGCCCGCGCAGAACGTGTGGGTGCACCGGACCGCCGTGGACCTGGACGTGGCGGCGATCTTCGACCCGTTCGGCAACGCCGTCCACACGGCGCTGTCGTTCCCGCTGGTCGGCG
The DNA here is from genome assembly GCF_042896985.1 of Streptomyces sp. NPDC001194. Lineage (NCBI taxonomy): Bacteria > Bacillati > Actinomycetota > Actinomycetes > Kitasatosporales > Streptomycetaceae > Streptomyces > Streptomyces sp. NPDC001194. The sequence goes on from NZ_JBIAXU010000005.1 coordinate 349,149, forward strand.
AGGACGTGCTGATCACCGGCGCGGGCCCGATCGGGATCATGGCGGCGGCCGTGGCCAAGCACGCCGGCGCGCGCAGCGTCGTCATCACCGACGTCAGCCCCGAGCGGCTGGAGATCGCCCGCAAGGCGGGCGCCACCCTCGCCGTCAACGTCGCCGAGTCCTCGATCGCCGAGGCACAGGCCAAGCTGGGCCTGCGCGAGGGCTTCGACGTCGGCCTGGAGATGTCCGGCCGCGGCGAGGCCATGCGCGACATGATCGACAACATGACGCACGGCGGCCGGATCGCCATGCTGGGCCTGCCGGCGCAGGAGTTCCCGGTGGACTGGGCGAAGGTCGTCACCTCGATGATCACGATCAAGGGCATCTACGGCCGCGAGATGTTCGAGACCTGGTACGCGATGACGGTGCTGCTGGAGGGCGGGCTCGACCTCAGCCCCGTCATCACCGGCCGCTACTCGCACCGGGACTTCGAGGCCGCGTTCGACGAGGCGGCCACCGCCCGCAGCGGCAAGATCATCCTGGACTGGACGGCGTAACGGCCCCCGGGCCCCCGGGCCCGCCGACCGGGCCCCCGGCCCCCGGCCCCCGGGCCCTGACCCGGGTCCCGGCGGGGAAGGCGTGAGCGCCCTCCCCGCCCGCGGACCTGCCCGCCTCCGTCCCACCGAACCATCTCCCTCCGGCCGGGCCCCGCCCACCCTCCCCCCTCCGCGGGGCCCGGCCCCCTTCGTCCGCCGCACTAGGAGAAGCCGAAGCCCATGTTCGAGTCCGTACGCGAAGACCTCCGCACCACCCTCGACGAGATCCGCGCCGCGGGCCTGCACAAGCCCGAGCGCGTCATCGGCACCCCGCAGAACGCGGCCGTCGCCGTCACCGCGGGCGGCGCCCCCGGCGAGGTCCTCAACTTCTGCGCCAACAACTACCTGGGGCTGGCCGACCACCCCGAGGTGGTCGCCGCGGCGAAGGACGCGCTGGACCGCTGGGGCTACGGCATGGCCTCGGTCCGCTTCATCTGCGGCACGCAGGAGGTGCACAAGGAGCTCGAGGCCCGGCTGTCCTCGTTCCTCGGCCAGGAGGACACGATCCTCTACTCCTCCTGCTTCGACGCCAACGGCGGCGTCTTCGAGACCCTCCTCGGCGCCGAGGACGCGGTGATCTCCGACGCCCTCAACCACGCCTCGATCATCGACGGCATCCGCCTCTCCAAGGCCCGCCGCTTCCGGTACGCCAACCGCGACATGGCCGAGCTCGAGGCCCGCCTGAAGGAGGCGACCGAGGGCGGCGCGCGCCGCAAGCTCATCGTCACCGACGGCGTCTTCTCGATGGACGGGTACGTCGCCCCGCTCGCCGAGATCTGCGACCTGGCCGAGCGCTACGACGCCATGGTCATGGTCGACGACTCGCACGCGGTGGGCTTCGTCGGCCCCGGCGGCCGCGGCACGCCCGAGCTGCACGGGGTCATGGACCGCGTCGACATCATCACCGGCACTCTCGGCAAGGCGCTCGGCGGCGCCTCCGGCGGCTACGTCGCGGCCCGCGCCGAGATCGTCGCGCTGCTGCGCCAGCGCTCGCGCCCGTACCTCTTCTCGAACTCCCTGGCACCGGTCATCGCGGCCGCGTCCCTGAAGGTCCTGGACCTGCTGGAGTCGGCGGGCGACCTGCGCGAGCGGCTCGCCGCCAACACCGCGCTCTTCCGCACGAAGATGACCGAGGCCGGCTTCGAGATCCTCCCCGGCGACCACGCGATCGCCCCGGTGATGATCGGCGACGCGGCGGAGGCGGCCAAGATGGCGGAACTGCTGCTGGAGCGCGGCGTGTACGTGATCGGCTTCTCCTACCCCGTGGTCCCCATGGGCGCGGCCCGCATCCGCGTCCAGCTCTCGGCGGCCCACTCGACGGCGGACGTGGAACGCGCGGTGGCCGCCTTCGCGGACGCCCGCACGGCCCTGGCGGCGACGCAGGCCTGAGGCCGCACGGGCGGGGGCGGCTCGGCCGGCCGGGCCGCCCCGCTCCACCTGCGAGAATGGTGGGGTGATCGACCCCCGCCGGCTGCGCATTCTGCGGGCCGTGGCGGACCACCGTACGGTGACCGCCGCGGCCGCAGCCCTGTACCTCACCCCCTCCGCCGTCTCCCAGCAGCTCGCGGCGCTCGAACAGGAGACCGGGCACGCGCTGCTGACCCGAAGCGGCCGCGGCGTACGCCTGACGGCGGCCGGCGAGATCCTGCTCGGCCACGCCCACGAGGTCCTCGCCCAGCTGGAGCGCGCCGAAGCCGAGCTCGCGGCCTACGCGGGAGGCGCGGCGGGAGAGGTGACGGTGGCGGCCTTCGCGACCGGCATCGCCGAGGTCCTCGCCCCCGCCATCGGCCGCCTGGCCCGCGAACACCCGGGCATCCGCCTGCGCGTACGGGACGCGGAAGGCGACCAGAGCCTGCCGCTGCTGCTCGACGGCGAGGCCGACCTGGCGCTGGCGGTGGAGTACCGCGGCGCCCCGGGCGCCGACGACGGCCGCCTGTCGGTGCTCCCGCTGTACGCGGAGCCCTTCGACGCGGTGCTCCCCTCGGGACACCCCCTGGCCGACCTTCCCGAGGTCCCGCTGGCGGACCTCTCCGGCGCGGACTGGGTGGGGCAGTACCCCGGGAACCCGTGCCACGACGTGACGCTGCTCGCCTGCGAACTGGCGGGCTTCCAGCCCCGGTTCGTGCACTCCTCGGACGATTTCCGCGCCGTGACGGCCCTGGTGGGCGCCGGGGCGGGGGTGGCGCTGGTCCCGCGCTCGGCGCTGCGCGGCATGGACCTCAAGGAGGTCGAGGTCCGCCCGGTCTCGGGATCGACGCCCACCCGGAGGGTCTTCGCGGCGACCCGCCGGGGCGCGGAGTCCCACCCCCTGATCGCCCCGATCCTGGCAGCCCTGTCGCAGGAGGCGGGACGCCTGCCGGCGCACTGAGGGGCGGTCGGGGCGGGGGCGGCCGTCACACCCTCCGCACCTCCACCCCCGCGGCCTCGAACTCGGCCGCCACCCCGTCCGGCAGGGCCGTGTCCGTCACCAGGACGTCCACCGACCGCGTCGGGCAGATGCGGGCGAAGGCGCGGACCGCGAGTTTGCTGGAATCCGCCGCGATCACCACCCGGCGGGCCCGTTCGCACAGGAGGCGGTTCATCGCCGCCTCGTCCTCGTGGCGGGTCGCCGCGCCGTCCGCCGGGTCGAAGGCGTCCACGCCGACCACCGCCGTGTCCATCGTCAGCTGGCCCAGCACCTGCTGCGCCAGCGGGCCCGTCAGCTCGTACGACTGGGGGCGGGCGACCCCGCCGGTCAGGACGATCTTGAACTGCGGTCTGATGACGAGTTCGCCCGCGATGTTGAGCGCGTTGGTCACCACCGTCAGCGCCGGCGAGCCCGTCGCCAGGTCCGGGCGGCCGGCCAGCGCCCGGGCCACCTCCGTGGTGGTGGTGCCGCCCGTCAGGCCGATCACCTCGCCCGGGGCGATCAGCTCCGCCACCGCCTCGCTGATCCGGTGCTTCTCGGCGGCGCGGCGCGAGGTGCGGTAGCGCAGCGGGAGTTCGTAGCTGACGCCGTGCACCACCGCCCCGCCGCGCGTGCGGACCAGCAGCTGCTGTTCGGCCAGCTGGTCGAGGTCGCGGCGGATGGTCGCGGCGGACACGCCGAGGGCCTCCGCGGCCGGCTCCACCTCCAGCTCGCCCCGCTCCACCAGCTGGTCCAGCAGTGTCTGCCAGCGCTCCTTGCGGGTCATGGACCCCACGGTGATCGACCCCCTCGGGTGTGCTCCAACGGCCTACGCGTCGACATTAACCCAGGAGATCAACCCCCCTGGGTGCTTGAAGTTGCGTGAAATGGGCCGCTACCTTGCAGGAAACTGCACTCACCACGCCAGGGAGCCGGCATGAGCCACGTCGCGTACGAGTTGGGCACACAGCCCGAGTGCTGGGAGCGGGCCGCCGAACTGGCCCCGGCCCACCGGGCGTTGCTGCCGCGGCCGGGGGAGCGTACCGCGATCGTGGGCTGCGGGACCTCGTACTACATGGCCCAGGCGGCCGCCGCCCTGCGCGAGGAGATGGGTCAGGGCGAGACCGACGCCTTCCCCGCCTCCGAGTTCCCCCTGCACCGCCGCTACGACCGGGTCGTCGCGCTCACCCGGTCCGGCACCACCACCGAGGTGCTCGACCTGCTGGCCGGGCTGCGGGACACGGGGGTGCGCACGACCGCCGTCATCGGGGACCCGGCGACGCCGGTGATGACCCTCGCCGACGAGCTCGTCGTACTCGACTTCGCCGACGAGCAGTCCGTCGTACAGACCCGCTTCGCGACCACCGCCTTCACCCTGCTGCGCGCCCACTTCGGTCTGCACACCCCTTCCGTCGTCGCCGACGCCCGCACCGCGCTGGCCGAACCGCTGCCCGAACAAGCGGCGAGCCGCGGCCAGTTCACCTTCCTCGGCCGCGGCTGGAGCGTGGGCCTCGCGCACGAGGCCGCGCTGAAGATGCGCGAGGCCTCCCTGTCCTGGTCCGAGTCGTATCCGGCGATGGAGTACCGGCACGGGCCGATCAGCGTCTCCGGGCCCGGCACCCTCACCTGGTCGCTCGGCGAGACGCCCGCCGGCCTCGCCGAGCAGGTGCGGGCCACGGGCGGCCAGTGGGTGGCCGGCCGGCTCGACCCGCTCGCAGAGCTCGTACGGGTCCACCGGCTGGCGATCGCGGTGGCGGCCCACCAGGGCCTCGACCCGGACCAGCCGCGGAACCTGACCCGCTCGGTGATCCTCACCGCCGGTGAGGAGGCGGTCCGATGAGCCTCGTCTCCGCCGGGACGCTCGTCCTCGACGCGGCCGCCGCGGGCCGCGCCGTCGCCGCGTTCAACATCATCACGCTGGAGCACGCCGAGGCCGTCGTCGCCGGGGCGGAGCGGGCGGGCCTGCCGGTCATCCTCCAACTCAGCGAGAACGCCGTGAAGTTCCGCGGCGGGCAGCTGCTCCCGATCTCGCGCGCGGCCGCGGCGTGCGCGGAGGCCGCCGGCATCCCGGTCGGCCTGCACCTCGACCACGTCAAGAGCCCCGACCTGCTCCGCCAAGCCGTGGACGCCGGGTTCGGCTCGGTGATGTACGACGCCGCGCAGCTCCCGTACGCGGAGAACCTGGAGGCCACCCGCTCCGCGGCCGACTGGGCGCACGCCAACGGGCTGTGGATCGAGGCCGAGTTGGGCGAGGTGGGCGGGAAGAACGGCGCCGCCCCGCTGGACCCGCACGCGCCGGGCGCACGTACGGACCCGGACGAGGCGCGCCGGTTCGTGGCCGACTCCGGGGTCGACGCGCTGGCCGTGGCGGTCGGCAGCAGCCACGCGATGACCAGCCGCACCGCCGAGCTGGACCACGCGCTGCTGGCCCGGCTGGCCAAGACCGTGGACGTGCCGCTGGTGCTGCACGGCTCCTCGGGGCTGCCGGACGCGGAACTCGCGGCGGCGGTCGCGGGCGGCATCCGCAAGGTCAACATCGGTACCGCGCTGAACCTGGCCATGACGGAGGCGATCCGCACCCACCTGACCCCGGCGGACCCCCGGCCCTACCTGACGGCGGCCCGTACGGCGATGGCGGCGACCGCCGCGGCGATGATCACGGCGCTGAACTGACGGCGGGAGGGGTCAGCGGGGGCTGAGCCGGGCCCGGTGGCACGTGAGGGTGTGCCACCGGGCCCGGTCCGGTGTCGCGCCCCGGTCCAGGGAGCGGCGGGCCTCGATCGCGGTGACGTCGCGGTCGGTGGACAGGCACAGCAGGACGAACAGGTCGCTGTGCCGGGGCTGGACGGTCTCCTCGTAGTACCACTCGGCCGTGACGGTCCGCTGCCCGGCCAGGAAGGGGCGCTGGAGGAAGTCCTGCACCTCGAGCGGGAAGTGCCCGAGCACGCCTTGCGCCTCCGGCGGGTCCAGGACCAGCCGCTCCACCGGCGCACCGGGCCGGCCGGGCGCGGCCGCGCCCGCGCCGCCCGCCGGCGCCGGGCGCCCGTCGAAGGAACGGCTGACCAGCGAGCCGGGCGCCACCCGGAGCCGCTCGCCCCGGTGCGCCTGCGCCCGGCCGTCCCGGTACTCCGGCTGGACCCGGCACAGGCCGCGGTCCCCGAACACCACCGCGAAGGGGGCGCCGTCGGAGTAGACCCGGGCCCACCACACCAGGGAGCGGCCGGCCTTCTCGAGCGTCTTGGCCCGTACGTCGTCCGGCAGCAGCTCCCACGCGCGCATGCGGTCGGGGCTCTCGGGGTCGACGGGCAGCGCGCCCGGCTCGTGGATCTGGGTCACACCCCCGGAGCCCTCGCCCCGGCCGCCGGGCAGCCGGTCGCCGGGCAGCCGGTCCCGGTCCCGGTCCCCGGGCATCGGATCCCGCCCGGCGGGCAGCCGATCCGCCGGCCCCGGCGTCCGGTCCCGGCGCTTCGGCATCCGGTCCCGTCCGGCGAACTCCCGCTCCCAGGCCTTCTCGTCCACGTGTCCCCCCGGATCATCGAACTGCCGCTCTTCGCAAGCCCATTGTGGGTCACGGGCCGCCGCCCCGCCGCCGGTCGGCGCAAACGGCGCCCCGCGAGTCCTTCCCCCTTCTTGGAACACGTTCTACTCTGTGCGCCGCCACCACAGCGACCGGCTGGACCGCGAGACACCCGGAGGGGCCGTGCACCTCGAATACACGCCTGAGCAGCAGCAGTTGCGCACCGAGCTGCGCGCCTACTTCGCCGAGCTGGTGCCGCAGGACGTCTACGCCCGCTACGAGGACCCCGCCGCGCAGAAGCGCTTCTACCGCGAGACCATCCGCAAGCTCGGCGCCGACGGCTGGCTCGGGGTCGGCTGGCCCAAGGAGTACGGCGGCCGCGGGATGTCGCCCATGGACCAGTTCATCTTCTTCGACGAGGCCGCGCAGGCCGTCGTCCCGCTGCCGCTGATGGCGCTGAACACGGTCGGGCCGACCATCATGCAGTTCGGCACGGACGAGCAGAAGGCGTACTTCCTCCCGCGCATCCTCTCGGGCGAGATCGACTTCGCCATCGGCTACAGCGAGCCCGACGCGGGCACCGACCTCGCCGCCCTCAAGTGCAAGGCGGTGCGCGAGGGCGACGAGGAGACCGGCACCTACGTGGTCAACGGACAGAAGATCTGGACCACCAACGGCGACACCGCCGACTGGGTCTGGCTGGCCGTCCGCACCGACCCGGACGCCCCCGCGCACAAGGGCATCACCATGCTGCTGGTGCCGACCGCCGACCCCGGCTACTCCTGCACCCTCATCAACACCCTGGCCTCGCACGACACCACCGCCAGCCACTACGAGAACATCCGCGTCCCCGCGAGCCGCCGCGTCGGCCAGGAGAACAAGGGCTGGCGCCTGATCACCAACCAGCTCAACCACGAGCGCGTCACCCTCGCCGCCCACGGCACCATGGCCATCCGCGCCCTGCACGACGTCCAGCGCTGGGTCGCGCAGACCAAACTCGCCGACGGGCGCCGCGTCATCGACCTCAACTGGGTCCGCGGCCGCCTGGCCCGCACCCACGCCCGCCTCGACGCGATGAAGCTCCTCAACTGGCAGATGGTGGGCGCCGTCCAGGACGGCATCCTCACCCCCCAGGACGCCTCCGCCGTCAAGGTGTACGGCTCCGAGGCCCGCAGGGACGCGTACGCCTGGCTGATGGAGGTCGTCGGCGCGGCCGGCTCCCTCAAGGACGGCTCCGCGGGCGCGGTCCTGCACGGCGAACTCGAACGCGGCTACCGCAGCGCGGTCATCTTCACCTTCGGCGGCGGAAACAACGAGATCCAGCGAGAGATCATCTCCTGGATAGGCCTGGGCATGCCCCGAGTCCGCCGCTGAATCCCTGTGACGAGGATTTTTAGTTGGCACAAAAGATGGATGGTTGGCACCGTGATCCGTTGTAGCGTGGGATGCGATCCAGGTCGTCAGACGAATCTCTCCTCGAGAGCTTCGTCAACCCACTCCGAGGCCCCCGTGCACGACTGCTGACCTGGTAATGCGTGTCCCTGAGGGCGCTCGTTGATCCAGGACACTGCAGGTGTTGGTCTTTGGCCGGCGCCCGCGGGTACGCGGCTGTGTCGCGGCGTTGTGGGTGGAGGGCGCAATTCCAGTAGGCGTGGAAGCGGTGCCCACGTATGGGCGCGGCGTCGATGTTGAGCGGCGCAGCGGCACGAAAGATTGCAGTAGCGCGTGACTCGGTGCAGTTCTTTCTGCCGTGCCGCAGTGAATAGTGCACAGCCGGGCGCTGAACTTGGCACCGCCGGGGCGATCGCCAGGGCCAGCGCAACCCACTCCATCGGCCCTCAAACCCTCTCGAAGGCCATCCGCGAACTACCCCAATCCTCGTGCGAGGTGCCGATCGCTGAAATGACTTGGCCTCGGTGACATGACTAAGGTCAGCGGTTCGCCGGGGCCAGGGGAGCGCCTCAGCGTAGGATGCGCACTGCGGGTGTCTCGCGCGTTTCCTGCCACTGCCGGAAGGGTCGACGGCATCTTCGACGGTGTCACGGGTCGGGTTGTAGGTAGGCGCTTTCTGCCCGGTCCGTGCCGCGAGAGGGTTCTCGGGACGACGGCGACTCGTTCGATGGCCTCATAGGCATCCGCAAGTGCCACAGTCAGTCCTGGCGCTCGGATACGAGGATGAGTCGCAGGGACACCCAGGCAAGCGGCTGACCTTTCAGCGCCACTGGCAGGCACCCTCCCGCCATTGGCATGTACACAAGCGCGCGGTCGGTCGCTCGTTCCGTGCGCGATCGGTATGGTGCCGCAAGAACGCTGTCCTGGCCGAGGCTGACCGGACTTCGACCCGTCCGCAGCGCCGGCAGAGGGGGTGGCACTGGGTGGCCGTGGATGCACTCGATCGTGCGGTGGGCTTCGAGCTCGTTGACCTATGACGCTCTGTGGTGGGATCGCGACGGATAGATAGCAGCCGGTCCAGCCAGGCGCTGACAGCGTCTGGCCGGACCGTTCCCCGCCGATTGTTACTCTGTGGCGGGATGGTTTCACCCTGCTGGAGACCCCCACGGAGATCGCTGGCGTATGACCCGCCGTCGGTCCAGTGCCAGCTAGGTGCACTCGAGAGCCTTACTCGAGCTGGCCATCGCTGGCGTAGCTGTGTAGCAGTTCAGACAACAAGGAGCAGGATGTCGAAGTCGACCGTGGCAGCGGGACGCAAGCCGAAGGTCGTCCCTGCGAACCCTTACCGGGACGGCCACGAACCGCTGCATCGTGACGGGAACTGGGTCTGGGCTCCGCTGAAGCAGACGTGGCTGCTCGCCAAGCCTGAGGAACTCGTCCGGCAAGAGTTCATCCACCGTATGCACACACAGTGGGGCTACGATCTCGGTCAGATGCGTCAGGAAGTCCGCGCCGCCTCAGGTCGCAAGTCTGTCCGCGCGGACATCGTGGTAGCCGAATCCCCCCAGGCGCTCTTGGAGAATCGTGACTACGTCATGGTGGTCGAGACCAAGGCGGAGAACGTCCCGATCCGCCGGGCCGACTACGAGCAGGGTGAGAGCTACGCTCGTGGCGCTGGCGTCGAGTTCCTCGTGCTTCACAACAGCAAGACGACCTCCTATTTCAAGCTTTCACCCGGCTTCCCGGGTGAAAGCGTGGAGATCGCCAGCGTACCCAAGGCATCCGAGCTGAAGAACGTGAAGCGGCTGGCGGAGATCCGGAGGTCCACGAAGGCGTTCACCCGCGACGAGTTCCAGCGCCTCTTGTTCGACTGCCACTGCATTCTGCGCGACAACCACAAGATGGACCCCGGCGCGGCCTTCGACGAGATCTCCAAGGTTCTATTCATCAAGATGGCCTTCGAACGGTCAGGGCAGGGAGAGGTCTTCACCACCGACACTCTGCGCGACGTGGCCAAGAATAATCTCCTGCGCGAGGATCCTAGTAAGCTCCTCGAGAAGCTCTTCGATATCACGAAGGACTTTTACAAGAGGGATAAACTGTTCGGATCGCGGGATGTCCTCAATATCTCAATGGCGACGCTAGAAACGATCGTCAAAAAGCTGGAAAAATTCAACCTCTCCGACACCGGTGAGGACGTCAAGGGCTTGGCCTTCGAACGCTTCCTGGGAGATACCTTCCGCGGTGATCTCGGGCAGTTCTTCACACCGAGGCCACTGGTCAACTTCATGGTCGACGTGCTCGACCCCCAGGAGGGTGAGCGGGTCATCGACCCTGCGGCCGGCACCGGAGGCTTCCTTATCACCGCCCTGGGCCGCGTGCGCGCGAGCATCGAGCACGACGTGCAGAGCAGCAAGGCAGCCCGTCGGGCTGAGCTGGAGCAGCAGGCCAAGGCTGAGAAGTGGAGCCCGGAGACCCTGTTGGAGAAGATCGGCGAGGCTTACGCCGAGCTTAACCGGGAACTCGACGTTCAGAACGAGCGCGGGCGCCTGCACCGGGCGGCACGGGACTGCATCCGCGGGGTCGACGCGGAGACCAGGGCCGCACGTACCAGCAAGATGAACATGATCATGCATGGTGACGGACACAGCGGTATCTATCACCACGACGGCCTGCTTGACATCCGGGACGTCTACGAAGGCTCCTTCCAGGTGGTGCTCAGCAACCCTCCGTTCGGTGCCACGGTGACGAAGGATCAGCTCGTTGGCTCGACAGCCCAGACCAGCGCGCTGAGCGACTCGCGTTTGGTGGAGGAGTACAGGGCAAAGCTCGGTGACCCCTGGCTGTCTTCCCAGCGACGCATGATGGAGGCCGAGAAGCGGAGCCGGCCGATCATAGAGCTTTTCGACATCGGCCGGGACCCAATTGCGGGCCCCCTGGACGCGGCCAAAGTACGCCCGTCTCGCAGTACCGAGACGCTCTTTGTCGAGCGCTGCATCAGACTGCTCGAGCCGGGCGGACGCATGGGCATCGTCCTGCCCGACGGGATCCTCAACAACCCCTCGATGTCATGGCTTCGGGAGTACGTGGAAGACCACGCCAAGGTGACAGCCGTGGTGTCCGTTCCGCAGGAGGTCTTCGCAAGCTCCAAGGCGACGGTGAAGACCTCCCTGGTGTTCCTGAAGCGCTTCACCGATGAGGAGGCCCACCAGCTCGCAGAGCTTAAGGAGCAGGCGGCCAGGGAAGTCGAGGAGGACCTCGCACCGGAGCGGGAAGCGCTGGAGGCCTTGCTGCGTCGCTCGCAGACGTACGACCGAGAGGACCTTGCGCCGCTAATCGACGAGATCGGCCAGCTGGAAGCGGCGGGCCCGTCGCAGCGCCACGCACTGGCGGCGAAGAAGCGCCAGCTTCGCACTGCGGTCACCGAGGACGACAAGGCTCGCAGCAAGGGCCTGGCCCGTCAGCACGCGCGCGAGGAGGCCGAGCTGGAGCGCAAGAAGGAGACCTTGGTCAGGCAACTGGCCAAACAGCGCTTCAGCTACCCCGTCTTCATGGCGGAAGCTCAAGCTGCGGGCATCACGGCAACCGGCGAAACCGGAAACAGTGTGGCCAATGACCTGCCAGGGATCCTGGAGGAGATCCGAAAGTTCCAGGCCGATCCCGACGGCTACCGTGAACGGGTGGAGGCGAAGCTCGCGCTCGACGGAGCCCAAGAGCAGGAGCCAAGCCTGTGAGCGCGGTCATTCGTGTCAAGGCGTCCCATGTCCTGGAACGCTGGGACGTCAAGCACGTCCTCGCCCGAACCTGGCACCGTCCGCCGCAGGAGCTTCGCCCGATCGGCGACGTGGCCGTGCGTCGCAGCGAGTCCAATCCAGGCGGTTTGCGCCTTGGGAGTATCCACTTCGACGGCAGCATGTCCCTGAGGCCGGCCGATGCAGCATTGAAGGGCCGCTCATTCGCCGCGCATTCCGGGGACGTGGTGTTCAGCAAGATCGATGTCCGCAACGGCGCGATCGGTGTAGTGCCCGAAGAGCACGGGAGCTTGGCGTTCAGCGCCGAATACCCGATCTACGACGTGCGCTCGCCTGGATATCTGCTGCCCGAGTACATGCGTCTGCTGTGCCGCACCGAGGTGTTCCGCAGCCAAGTGGAAGCCCTTGTTGTCGGACACAGCGGACGCAAGCGGGTAGCACCTGAACTGTTCGAGACCCTCACCATCCCCGTTCCGAGCCTTGTCGAGCAGGAGCAGATTGTCCTCGCTGAGCAGGAGGCGCTCAAGCGCATCGCGGAAGCACAGGCTGCCTCGCAGTCCGCTCCGGCGGAGGGCATCCAAGAGATCACCCGGCTCCTGGGCCTGTCTGCCACAGAAGCTGCCCCGATCCGCTTCCCCTTCGTCGTGGACAGTGCTCGGCTTGGTGCCTGGGCGGTGCCTGCGGCGGCGCACACGGCCCGAGGTGTATCGACTGAACTCACCAGCGACTACCCTGTCCGTCCGCTCGGGGAGCTCGCCGCCGTGTCCTACGGGCTGCAGAAGAGCCCCGCCAACCGACCGGGCCCCAACGCGCGCCCCTACCTGCGCGTGGCCAACGTCCAGGACGGCTACTTCGACCTGACCGAGATCAAGCAGATCGAGGTCCCGCCAGGGTCAGAGGCCCCGTTCCTTCTCCAGGCGGGCGATGTTCTCCTGTGTGAAGGCAACAGCGCCGAGCTTGTCGGACGCCCCGCGCTATGGGCCGGCCAGATCCCCGACTGTGTCCATCAGAACCACGTTCTTCGCGTCCGAACGGACCGGGATCAACTGCTTCCCGAGTACCTACTCGCCTATATGCAGACGGCCCCGGCGAGGAGCCACTTCCGGCGCCGGGCGAAGAAGACCACCAACCTCGCCACCATCAACAGCACCGACGTACGTGAACTCGCTGTTCCGCTTCCCCCGCTCCCCGAGCAGGAGAAGCTGGCAGATGTGTGGGTCGCTGTGCAGACTCAGGTGCGAGAAGCCAGGGAGAAGGTCTTCCAGGAGGAGGCCAAGCTCAGGCGACGCCTGGAAGAGATGATCAGCGACGGCATGGCCTGACAACCCACTTGGCTCCGGCGGTCGGCCTCTGGCTCTACGGGCTGCCGCCAGCGCAGCCGGATACTGCTGCGGGCGGGCATAGACGTCTCAACGACTCTCTGCCCGCCCGGAGTAGAGGGAGCTGCCGGTCAGGTGATGAGCAGCCCGCGCTCGAGCGCCCGCTGTCGAATCTTGATCAGCTTCTCGGTACCGTTTTCGGTCTCCACCTGCCAGGTGGTCCACCCATTACACGACGTGATATTCAGTGCCATTTGCCCTGCGGTTGACAGGGCGTCATAGACAGCACCGTTGTCCAGCTTCACGCGCCCGTCCTCGAGTAGAACAGCGTACTGAGTCTCCCTCTTACCGGTCGTGCTGATCCGGGCGCCAGGCTTGAGTAGGCCGACAGCGATCAGCTGGGCTGGGGTGACCCCGTAGTGCGCGCGCGTGGAGGCGGTCCGCTTTGCCGTCTGGCCCGCGGGCACGATGAAACCCAAATCTGCGGGGTTCCAAAGCAGCTCGCACAAGTGCCGGTACAGACGCTGCCGTTCCTTGATCGCCGAGGGCGGGAACGAGTCGCCGTACGGCTTCGCGAGCTTCGACAGGCCGTGGTCCTCGATGAAGCGCCGCAGCCGAGGATTACGCTCGTGGGACTCGGGGTGCAGGAGAGCTGCTAGGAGATTCTGCCGCCGGTAGAACCCGACTTTCCGCTCATAGACGGCGTCCTGGTAGCTCGCGTTGTCCGACTTCGGGAGTAGGAGGAGAGCTCCGAGCTGGTCACGCTGGTTGCGGAACTGCTCCTCGCTGCCGGCCTCCTTGTGCCGGTCGTAGTGGTTCTCCCAGATGTGCTCGATCTCGTGAGGGCGCGCGCCCGCCTCGAGACCGAGGTACTCCGCGGTACGATCCGGGTTCCCGTTTCCGCCCTCGACGAAGGCAGTCATCCGCGCCAGGAGATATCGGACCTGCTTGCGATTATCGCTGCGGAGCTTGAAGGTGTTGATCCCCGAGAAATCATGGCCGAGTTGGGTCGCCTCCCGGCCCAGGAGCTGGGAGAGCTCACCGACGGTCGCGGCTTCCCGTACCAGGGGCACCAACGGCATGATCTCGGGGAGCATCTCGACGTTCTGGATCGGCGCGCTGTTCGCCATGCGGCGAGCCAGCATGAGGTCCAGGAAGCGTGCCACCAATCGGGCCTTGGCGATGAAGGTGTCCTCGTCGTCCTCGGGCCTCATCGCTGCGGTCAGCAGGGTGAACTGTGCGGTGAGACCGTTGTCCGCGTTGTACCGGATCGTCTCGAGACCGGGGACGTGTTCCGCCGTCGCCCTCTGGACGAGCGAGTACCTCTTGGCGGAGGGAATGAGGACATCGGTGATGAACCGACGGAACTGATCGGGGCGTGTGAGCTCGAGCAGTTCCGCGTGTTCACGGACCCACTCGTGGAACGAACCATCGATCTTGTGCAGGTCAGGGGTGTCCGGCTGGACGTAGCGTGCCTGTAGGAGGGTCTTGATGAAGTCGCTCGGATGGGCGCCGGCGTTCGTCAGTCCCGACAGCATGTCCCGCCATGCCTTGTTGAGCTCGCCGTGGTTCTGACCGGCGTGGGAGAGCAGGAAGCCCTTGAGGAGGTCGAGCGGCGTGAGTCGCGCGCCCCGGTCGTTCATGGTCTCGAAGATCTCCCACCCGTTGTCCCGGTCATGGGCGCGGATGTCGACGAGGCAGACCCGGTGGAGCAGCCAATCGACGAAGTAGGGCAGCGGCTCCCCCCGCAGCGTCGCGGGGAAGTCCTCGGCGAGATCGCACCCACGGGCCCACAGGTTCTTCACCGACAGCGACGCAGCCGATGGCGGGACGAAGTCGCGCCCCCTCAGAAGCGACTCCATACAGGCATCTCGCTCCGGGACATCCAGCGTAAAGGACCGCTGGCCGTACTGCCGCGAGCGAATGAGCCGGTCGAGTTCGGTCGCGTCATCCTCCAGGTCCTCGTCCACCCCGAGGAGCCCGCGTAGATGAGTGAGGAGCAACAATAGCGAGGTGAACCGCTGCTGGCCATCGACCAGGTACGTGCGGTCGCTCACGTAGGTCACGATCGACCCGAGGAAGTACGGCCGGTAGAAGCGCACATCAGCGCGCTCATGCCCGGACTTCCACTGGTCAAGGAACCGGTTGGACAGGTCGTCCAGAAGCTCCTGCATGTTCCGGCGAGTCCAGGTGTACTCCCTCTGGTAGTACTCCAGCCCGTACCGGACGTCCTTGAAAAGCTGACTGACTGTCTGGCCGCGCCCGTCTACCAGCTGTGCTTCCCCGCCGTCGTGCACGCGCCCTCCCTTGTTTGACCATCGGCACCGGATACGAACCCTACGCCGGGCCTCGGACATTCCTGACGTCTTCGCGGCAACCCACAGGAGCATGCTCAGGCAAGGCGAAGCACCGACCATCTATCCGGCATTTCGGGCAACTCCTGCACCCGTTCTGGGTTCTACGCCAGTTCGCTCTCTGGAACGCGGATGGTCGAACCCGTATCCTCCGGCGGTGTGTGATGCTCCCCAACCACCCGCCGCTCGTTGTCGCCGAACAGTTCGGCATGCTCCAGTCCCTCGCCTCCGGCCGCGTCGGCCTCGGCCTCGGCCGCGCCCCAGGCACCGACCGCCAGGCACACGGCCATTTGGCACATGACCAGCCACAGGCGGAGTTTCTGCCGCCCTCGCAAGCATCGCGGGAGACGCAGGCAACGCCCCCGCCCCCACTCTCGCTTGAACACAGGCACGACGAGATCGGCACAGTTGACAGGTCACACCCAGCCGAGCATGGGCAGGGTAACCTCCCCTCAACCAGAGGCTCGATGACATCCTGTGATGCACCACCGTCCTGCCGGCCTGTAGCAGGGGGTTGCCCTCTGCCTCTCCGGGGCTCATCCGTACGAGCGCTGCGGAGCGGTCAGCTTGCTCCACACCGAACAGAATCTCGTCAACCCTTCCATGTCGACTTGACTGGCAGCCACCATGGCCGGCCTGTGAGAATGTGTCGGTTGCGACGGGGGGCTCGGAGCGGCCAGCCCCTGGGGGCCGAGCATGAGTCGATCGGGACCGACGAGAGAGGGCGCTCTGCACTGTGGCTGGCCACACAGGTTATCCGCTGGAGTTACGTGACCGCGCGGTGCAGAGGTACCAGCAGACCCACCCGAAGCCTACGTACGGCAGCCTCGCTGACGAACTCGGCGTACATCGGGATACCGTGCGCCGCTGGGTCCGGCTGGCCGAGCATGAGTCCCACAACACCGCGCCGCACGGAAACGCCCCAGCGAAACGAATGGCGGGAACTCCAGCCCCATCCACGCCACCAAGTCCTCCGTCGTGCAGGGCGCTCGCCCGGAGCCTGGCCCCGTTACCCGAGGAATCGCTCTCAGGATTCCTACTGCGCGCGGCGTACCGACTGGAGCGTACGCCGAGACGCCTCGCCCAGTTGAGCGGCCTCATGGCGCTGGGGCGTACGCTACCGCAGCACCTGCGAACCCTCTCACCCTCAGTGCTCGAGAGGTTCAGCACCACCATGCAACTCACGCCGACCGAGGTCACCAGCATGACCCTGGCGGGCCTGCAGCAACGTCTTCCCGCTCTGGCGGATCTACGTCGCGCGGCGACGCACGCCAAGGGCCGTGCGGGTGCCTCTACTTGGGCCATGGCCTTCCCCGGTCGCTACTGCCCCGAGTGCCTGCGTGGCGACGGGTCGCCGGTTCAGGAACTGTTCGGCGGCGCGTGGCAGCTGAGGTGGCACCTCCCCATCGTGTTCGCATGTCTGACGCACCATCGCCTGTTGGAGAGTGCGTGCCCTGCCTGCCATGCCGCGCCAAACGGACGCACAACTCAGCACACCAGCTTGATCTGCAGACCGGGCATCGCGGGTCTGCACCCCGCTCAGTGCCGGAACCCCGCGCCGGGGCAACCAACCGGCTCTGGAATTCGGCAACTCCCTTGTGGGGCACGGCTGGATGAGGTGGATCAGGCTGCCGTCGGAATGGGCCATCATCTTCCCCCACAGGATCTGGAGCGGCTGTTCGCGTTCCAGAGGCGCCTTGAGCAACACCTGGCCGATAGCCCCACCAACCCGAGGGAAGGTGGGGAAGACGACGGCGCCTATCTCCCGGACCTCATCGCCGCGGCCCAACTGATTGTTCTGAGTTGGCCCGTCGGCTCTTCGCTCGCAGCGTCGCCCGCACTGACCTCATTGATCGACGCCTACGCCGCGCCCCTCACCACAGGCCGCTACTTGGGCTTCCAGGTGCGCCTTCCCCCAGTGAATGCCGCGCAGTGCGGAGCCCTCCTGTTCGCGGCCGAAACCCTGCTTGGCAACCGTGATCTTGCCTCGCTCCATGAGCGCATCCGCCCCCTGAGTCGCGAAACCAAGAAGCGAGCACCGGACTTCACCAGGCGCCTGGGGCGCCAGGGAGGAGTGTCCCTCTCCTTCAGTCGCGCGACAAGCCGACGGCTCCACGGCTTCCAGTGGGACCCCCGGGTACGAGCTCGCTCCCGCACCGACGGCTTCCTCCTCGAACACGTACCTCCATATCTTCCCGAGTCGTGGCTTAACCTCCACTTCTCCAATTTTCTCGGCCACCTCCCTGACCTCGATCCAAAATTGCGACGCCACCTTCGAAGGGCAGCCTCGCTCCGGCTCGCCGAAATGGCCTGTGGAGACACCTGGCCGAACTGCGCCGTGGCGCTCGGGAAGCCGGAGAGCACAGGTCGACACACATTGAATGTTCTCGGGCGCCGGCTCCACCAGTCTGGCCTCTGGCCGGACTTCGAGGACGCCGTACGGGACGCCGGCGATCACCTCTCGCAGCTCACGATCCAGCCGGACTACGCCCACCGGCGCAGCGTGCTGTCGGACTGGCGGCTGCCTCAGAACGACTGGCGGGCACTGTGCTCCGGGATACCCCGGCTGGAGAGGATGGGCTCGACGTACAACCCGGACGCGGGAACCATCCTGGTGTGGTCGCACGTCAATGAGGCCGAGCATCTGCACCACCCGCTACTCGACGTGGCTCAGCAGGTACATTCCGGCACCAAAGACTCACTGACCAATTTCGTAGGCCGCTTCTATCACCGCCCGGACCATCAACAAGGAGCCCGCCTGACGCTCCGGCGGAGGCTTGATCAGTACGGCGCACGCCTCGCATCAGCCTGTGACCGAGGCGAGGACCTTCGAATCCAGGATGCCGAGGTCATTTCACAGGGATTGCCAGCCTGACTGTCCGCGGTCGGCTGGCCCGCGCCAGGCGGACGATCACCGCCCTGGGCCACGGCAGCAGAACAGCCTCACATTCACTCGAACGTGTGATGTTAGAAAATCTGACCGCCTCAGGCGTCCGGATCGCCATACCGTCATCGCGTTCTTGGCGTACAGATCATGATGCGGAGGTGGCGATCTCGAATGAACTCAGCTCTCACCGGGCGGAGTTTGCACACCAAATCGACGTCGGGTCCTCATGGCGCGTGGTCGGATGCGTGCACCCTTGAAGACCTCGCCGTGCTGTGCGTCGGCTTCACGGACTACGCGTACGCCCTGGATCTCGACGAGAAGTGGCCGGTGCGCTGGACCACGACGTGGAAGTTCGGCCGGACACCGGTCACCAGTCCCGTGCGCGACCTGGACAAGGTGGATCTGCGCCGGAGTGTCCCCGTGCGCCGGTTCACCTGGCGCACCGACCAGTTCCACCGTCCTGGGCTCGAGTACCTGATGTCGACCGACCGTCACCACGGTTTCGAGAGTCACGAGGAGGAACGCCTGCTGCTCGTGGCCGACTTCGCCGCGGGCCTGGTGGAGGCGCTTTGTCAGCCGTTCCGGCTGCGGTTCTTCGCCGACGGGAAGGCGATTCGGCACACGCCCGATTTCCTGTTGTTGACGGATTCCGGGCTCGTCCTGATCGATGTACGTCCGGCCGATCGTATCGAGCCGGAGGATGCGTTGAAGTTCGCCGCGGCAGCGGAGACCGCGCTGTCGGCAGGGTGGCGGTACGGCGTCGTAGGGGGATGGCGGCAGCATGCGTGGACGAATGTGGACACGCTGTCCGCGGAGCGGCGGCCGCTGCCGGATGTGCTGGGGACTCAGGAGCATCTGCGGGAGGCGGCAGCGCAAGGCCCGCTTCCCTTCGGCGAGTTGGTCGAGCGCTGCCGTATCCCGGCGATCGCCCGTGCACATGCGATCCACCTGCTTTGGCATCGGCACCTCGGCGTCGATCTCTCCGTGCCGTTCGGCAACGCGAGCCTGATCCGAGTGGCTCCCCGGAAGCATCATCGGGAGCTTCCGCGGTGAGCACTGCGACAGAGCCGATGTGGAACCTGGAGCCCGGCGCCGAGCTGATCATCAGCAACACCGCATGGCAGGTCCAGTCCTGTCTGCCGCACCTCGGCCGGGTGACCCTCGTCAACGAGGACGGCGAGAGCTGGAAGGCATCGGTGGGTGAGTTGATCCACCGTCCGGACTGCCGGCCGTCCACGCGGACCCGCGCGGACCTGCCCGCCGCGGACCGGGGCCGGCAGCCCAAGTCGCTGGACGACCTCACACCAGAGCAGCGCACCATCGTCATGCTCCGCATGGAGCACCTGTGGGAGGCCGAGACCGGCTTCCGTAACGGACATCCGCTCGCCGCACTGCCCCACGAACCACGGCCGCAGTACGACCCGGACACCACGACGCTGACCCAGCGCCGCCTTGCGAAAGCCGACGAGCTGCGCAGGGCCGCGTCCGAGACGCCCGCGCAGGCGAAGGCGAACGGCCTCCTTGAGGTGAGTCTTCGCACGTTGATCCGTTGGGGAACCGCCCACGCGAGATACGGTCCCATCGGAGTGGCGGACGACCGGTGGCTGCGGAAGGCGACCGGGCACAAGATCACTCCCGAACTGCGCGAGGCCCTCTATGCGGTGTACGAGGAGTCACGGCACCGCTCGAAGCTGACGATGCGGGACAAAGAGTTCCTGATCCGCCAGTACATCCACGAGACGTTCAACTCTGCTGAGATGTACGGCCCTGACACACCACGCGCTGACGCCCTCGACGACGAGGCTGCTGGAGCGCCGCGCGTGGAGGTCCCCGGCTACGACACCCTGCGGGCCATCTGGAAGGACTGGTTCGGCTCCAACGGGGGGCGGCAGCGCTACGCGCGTTCGGCGGCGAAGGCGAAGGAGTACGCGACCGGTCGGCATATCGTGGTGCACCGGCCCGGGCAGGTGGTGGCGCTGGACAGCACCGTGATGCCGGTGAAGGTGCTGGAGGACGTGTTCGGCGACCCGGTGTCGGTGCATCTGACGCTGGCCCTGGACGTCTACACGCGCTCGATCGTCGCGTTCCGGCTCAGTCTTGTCTCGGACTCCTCGATCGACGTGGCCATGGTGCTGCGGGACATGATGATGCCGTTGCCGATGCGCCCGGACTGGGGCGAGGCCATGGAGTGGGCCTACCCCGGCGTGCCCGGCACGGTGGTCGCGGACTTCGCCGGGTACGAGGTCGCCGGTCTTCCGTTCTTCGCTCCAGAGACCGTCACCACCGACCATGGCTCCGTGTACCGCAATCATCACCTCGTCGAGGTGCAGCGGGTCATCGGGGCGAACATCAAACCCAGCCGCGTCTTGCGCCCGACCGACAAGCACTCCGTGGAGCGGACCTTCGGCGCCATCAAGTCGCTGCTGCTCGCCGTCCTGCTCGGCTACCAGGGCACGGACACGGCCGA
Organism: Streptomyces sp. NPDC001194; assembly: GCF_042896985.1. NCBI lineage: Bacteria > Bacillati > Actinomycetota > Actinomycetes > Kitasatosporales > Streptomycetaceae > Streptomyces > Streptomyces sp. NPDC001194. The sequence goes on from NZ_JBIAXU010000005.1 coordinate 369,798, forward strand.
CCGGGGCGTGGATCCGGAGGCGGACGCCTGCCTGACCGTGACGGAGATGGAACATCTAATCGCCACGTGGGTCGTCAAGACATGGCAGAACCGGCGGTTCGGCTCGTACGCGCCGAGCTGGGACCCGCGCGGTGACCACAGCCCCAACAGCCTGTTCGCGGCGGCGATATCCCAGGGCGGCTTCGCTCTTCGAATTCCGCCGGCCGAGCTCTACTATCAGCTCCTTCCCAGCCACAGACTCATGGTCCACGGCAAGCGCGGTGTGAAGGTCAAGAACCTCTGGTACGACGGCCCTGCACTGGATTCCTACCGCGGGAAGCTCTCCGGCCGCGGAGGAAGGAACAAGAACAAGTACGTCGTCCACCGTGACCCGCGCGATCCGTGTTTTGTGTTCTTCCAGGACCCGATGACCCACGAGTGGCACACGCTGCGCTGGACGGGACTGCCCGAGGAAGGCGAGGTTCCAGCCTTCGGTGACGCCCGTGTCAGGGAAGCCATGCGGGAGCTGCGCCGGAGGGGGCTCGCTCCGAAGGCGGACACCGAACTCCTGCCCGTCCTCTTGGAGCTGATCGGTGGCCACATCTCGGTCGAGCAGTGGCCGACTCAACTCTCCAAGAAGCAGCGCACCGAGCACGCACGTGAAGTCGCGCAGGCAGCCGCAGCCGACGCCGACAGTCCCACGGGCGCGGTCCGCAAGGGCCGGCTGGCTCGGCCGGTCGCGGTTCCCGCAGCGCGAGCAGATGCCGGCGAGGGCAAGGTCGTGCCCCTGCGCCCGAAGGAGCGGGCTCAGCAGGTCCACAACGCGGTGGACAGCGAGCGGCGGCGCCGTCGTGAGGCCGCTGTCCCCGACCAGATGGCCCCACCCCCCGATCTGTCCGAGAAACTCCGCTCTTCCAGCCTGCTGGCTCTGCTGGACGACGACTTCGACGTCAACCCCATCACGGCCGACGAGGCCGAGGAAGAGGCCGGCCGGTGACCCACCGCCAGAACCCGCTGTCGTTCCTGCCCGGTCCTGCTGTGGACCGCACCACCGTCGAGGGCTGGAACACGTGGTGCCGGACACGCAAGTCCTTCGTCCCGGCTCGTATCCTCACGGCTGCCGAGTTCGCGCGCCTGACACCGCGGCAGCAGCGGATCCACAACCTGCACCGTCTCGCGACGCACAGCTCCCTGACCATCCAGGCCACACCGATGAGCGAGCACGTCGCCCACGCGGCGCTGGCCCGCGTCGAGGACGGCGCCTTCAGCCACAAGGCCGGAACCCGCGGCGGCATCATGGTCAATGGCGACGGCGCCCAGGGAAAGACCGAGACCGTGTGTGAGGCCCTCGCCGGCTTCCAGGAGGAATGGCTCGCCCTCCACGACTACGCAAATCCCGACGCCATGCCCGGCACCCGCGACCTGGTCGCCCCGGTCGCCTACGTACGCTGTCCGGTCAAGGCCACCCCCATCTCCACCTGCCAGCGGATCCTCGACTTCTACGGCGAGGACTACAAAGGCATGCGTCTGGAAGACCTTGTCCGCACCGTCAAGACGGCGGTCATCGAGCACGCCACGAAGGCCCTCGTCATCGACGACATCACCCGCCTCAAGCTCCACCGCGAGGCCGACCAGGACGTTCTCGACCTGATCCGCGAGATGATGAGCATGCCCGTGGCGCTCGTCCTCGTCGGCGTCGGCATCCCCACCTCGGGCCTGCTGCGCGAAGGCCGCCGCGACTCGAAGACCCAGGAGTGGATCTACCAGCCGGTCAAGGACCGCGGCCGCAGCCCCAACGACCACGCCGCCAGCCAGCACGAACGCCGCTTCCAGGTCGTCGACCTCAACCCGTTCAGCTACTCCACCACCCAGCAGATGGAGGCATGGATGACCCATCTGCGAGGCGTGGAGAGTCAGTTGCGTCTCTTGAACGACACCACCGGGATGCTCACCGAGGGCAACATGCCCGAGTACCTGTTCAACCGCACCAAGGGCGTCGTCGGCATCCTGGAGAAACTCATCCAGCACGGCTGCCGCCGCGCCATGGAGGACAAGAGCGAACGCCTGACCAAGAGCCTGTTCGACCAGTTCACCGTCACGCCCGACGACATGCCCGACCTCGACGCCGAATCCGGAGAACAGCCCCACATTCCACCCCACGAGCCGAAGCAGAAGAGGCAGTCCAAGGGGCGCAACACGGTGTTCGACGACGACGGCCCCGATGCCGCCGCATCGGCAGGGTGAACCACGTGGGACACCGGCCCCTGGCCCGCAGTCTGGCCCCACTGCCCGAGGAGTCACTTCCCGGATTCCTCCTGCGGCTCTCCTACCGACTGGAGCTGTCACCGGCCCGCATCGGCAAACTGTGCGGTTTCAGCACCCCGCATCGTCGCCTGCCTGCCGCCTATCTCCTCGCTTTGCCCTCACCCATTGCCGGCCCCTTCGCCGAAGCCACACGGCTCTCCGCTGCTGAAACGCAGGCACTCACGCTGACCGGATCGGGACTCGCCGCCAGGTACGCGCCCCTCTACGCGACCCGTCTCGACCGCGGTCGCAACCATGCCGCTGCGCAGCAGCGTTGGGCGGTCAATCTCTCCAGCCGCTTCTGCTCTCTGTGCCTGGCGGGCGACGGAAGCCCCGTGCAGAACCAGTTCGGTGGTCCCTGGAAGCTCCGCTGGCATCTTCCTGTCGCCTTCGCGTGCACCACGCACGCTCTACCGCTGTCTGGCCCCTGTCCGCAGTGCCGCAACCTGCCCAACCGGTCTCCCGGAACCGAACGATCCGGCCTGCTCATCCAACGGGCCGTCAGGGGGCTCCATCCCGCACAGTGCCGTCAGCCGCTGCCGGGTACACGGTCCAAGATGGCTGATACCCCTCACAGCTGCGGCGCCCGGTTCGATCACCTTCCTGGCACCGCACCCAAGCTGGGACCCGGTGACTTGGATCGTGTACTCGCCCTTCAACTCCGCATCGATCAGTGGCTGTTTGCCAACGAATCCGGGCAAACCGCCAACCCGCACTACTTCCGCGACCTGGTCACCCTGGCCCATCTGATCAAGTTCAGCTGGCCGTTGGGAGCGGATCTGGTCCACTCGGCCCCTCTGGTCTCACTGATCGATGCCCATGCCACGCCCATCACCAGACAGTTGGGTCAGCCGCTCGGCCCCGGCCCGCGGCCAGCCAGCCCCTGGCGAGCCCCGGACGACCCCGCCCAGTGCGCGGCCCTCCTCGTTGCGGCCGACGAGCTTCTCAGCTACCGCGATGAAGGTGACGCCGAGTACCGGCGCCGAGTTCAACCGCTGGCACGTCTGGCCTTCGAACGCCTCACGCCCAACCTGGCCGCAGCGCTCCGACGCATGGATTTCTCTCCCACACTGGCACGCGCGCTGGCCCGGAAGACAAACGGCTTCTACCACGCAGGCGGTCACCCACGGAGCCGGCTCCGCACACCCTCTCGGGACTGCCAGTTCGGCGTCGAACACGTTCCGGCACTGCTGCCGACGGCGTGGTGGGACCTTCACTTCGGCGATCTCCGCGAGCGCGTGGGGCCATTGACGGACTGGAACACCCGCCACCTACGCCGAGCCGCGTCACTGAAGCTCGCCGAGATGACAGCCGGAGGCGCCTGGTCTGCCTGCGCCGAAGCGCTCGACACCCCCTGGAGCACGGCCCAGCAGAGCCTCAACATCTTGAAGCGAGTCCTGGAACCCGCGGAATCCTGGACGGAGTTCGACCAAGCAGTCACACGGACCGCCCGCCACCTGGACTCCCGCACCTCTCGCATCGACTACGCCCATCGTCGTCGCACCTTGCTCCTCTGGAGCGTGTCAGATGCGACCTGGCGTGAACTCCACGCCGGATTCACGACATTGAAAGCCGCACCGACATCACCGAGCCCGACAGCCGCCACCGCACTGGTCTGGGCCCACGTCACGCAGGGCGACTACCTGCACAGCCCTGCTCTCACCGCCCTACGGACGTCCGGGCGCGACACGACGGCTGTGGTCGCCAGCGTGAACCAGCTACGCGCGGCCCCCCGCCGCACCAAAGGTGAGAAGGCCCTACTGGCAGGCCGACTCGAGCTCTACGCTACGCACCTAGCGCAAGCGTGCGACCAAGCTCACCACACCGCACTCATGACGGGCACACCCAGGGACGACGGGGTCACGCGGGACGGGGCACCCTGCGCCTCGTAACAGAACCACCGAAACACTGATCCCAAGGTAGCCAGGCTTCACCCGAACGCGCAGGAAGCGACCCGCCCGGCAGTCGCTGCGGAACGCCCCCGTACGGGGCCCATCCCCTCACTGCCGCTTCGAACACATTCGAGGGCCCGGGGAAACGCCGGCGGCGTTCTCCGGTGAGCGGCCAGAGAACGGCGTGGCCAGCATCGCGGCGATCACCAGAGGCGTGCCAATCGGGTGCTCGGCGACTCCCGCACCCAGTACGGCTAGGGACTCACTGAGTACCAGAATGACGAACAGTCCGTGCCGCTCGGTGAAGTAGGCGGCGCTGTGGATAAGCCAGTTGCCGCGCCGGGAGGTGAGGTAGACCCCGCCCCAGTCCACCGCGATCGTCGCCGCGAACAGCGCCGTCTGTACCCCGCCGTCAACCGTGGCACCCGCGATCAGGAGACCGGAGCTGGCCAGTACCGGTGACCAGGAGACGGCGACCTGCCGCCGCAGCCCTGCATCGCCGAACGCCGACATGCCTGAGGAACGCCGCTGGAAATGAGAGTTGACAAGGCACCTGACCCACCCACTGCCAATTTGGCATCCATCGAATTAGCGCGGATTTGGGTCACTGAGAATGAGAGTGACTCCGACCATGCGTCTACGGCGTGATGGCGCGGCGTAGACGAGGGGTTCCGAAAGGTCTTTGCGTCGCATGCACCAGGGGCAGCCGATCGAACTCGGTCCCTGCACGGAAATCTGCAACCTCGACAAGGTTCTCAACCTGCAGGTCAAGCCCGCCGCGTGCTCGCAGAGCGGGGCCCAAAGCGCGCCGTGCGCTGCGGCTTTCCCGGTATGTTTCCCGACGTGCTACCGAGCGGATCTGAACCTGATCGGGGCGTCAAGTCCGCACTCTCCTGAGCTGGGTAATCCTGGCATTGGGGTCGTTCAGCAGGATTCGCCTGGCACCCCTTGTGACCTGCGGTGTACGTATGCGCCAAGTATCCCTCTGATTTCTTCCCCAGGAGGGCCGAAGCTACCTGGCATCACCGCAGGTCAGGACCGTGGACTAGTGCCAACTAGAAGTCTTGGTCACAATCCCTCCACCCGGGGAAGGCCGCGCACACCGGCACGCCAGGCCGGCAAGGCCCTGGTGGAGCGGGACATCGCGAACCGGCGGGCGGCGGTGTACCTGCCGCGGATCCCGCCTTCGTCGTGACCCAGGTCGGAGACGAGCCCTGGGACAAGTCCGAGGTCCGCTCCCTGCTGCAGAACACCGCATCGCCGGGTGTCTTCTGGCTGTTCGTCGGATTCGGCCGCGGCAAGCTCGCGTTCTACAAGAACCTCAACGCGTCCGCTTCCGCCACCTTCACCAACGTCGCCTTCTACGACGCGAGCAAGAACCCGGGATCGGTGCCCGACGAGCGGTTCTACGCCGGCCTTGTCGACGCCTTCGCCGTCTGGTTGCGGGGCTGACGGGACGGCGTGCCGTCGCGCGGCCGGGCGGGGGTGCCCCGGTGACGGGGATCTTCACCGGGGCACCCCCTCCTTCCGTGCGACGGGCGCCGCTACGGGGCGGGCTGCTGCTGGGTGACGCAGTGGATGCCGCCGCCGCCCGCGCCGAGGCTGTCGATGTTGAGCTGCTCTACCGTGCGGCCCGGGAAGAGGCGTTGGAGGGTGGACTTGGCGCCGGCGTCGGCTCGGGAATCGCCGAACTGGGGCGCTATGACCGCCCCGTTGCACACGTAGTAGTTGGCGTACGCGCCCACGAAGTTCGGGTCGGTGGAGCGGATGAGGTTGTAGTCGGGGCCCTGGAGCTTGGTGACCGAGATCGGGCCGCCCTGGGCACCGGTGGAGGTGGAGAGGATCTGGTACTGCTGGCGCGCATCGTTCGACCAGGGGTCGGTGTCGCTCGCCAGCGGCATCTGGACCAGCCCCTGGCCCGGGGCCAGGAAACGGGAGGTCGCGTCGACGTGGTCGTCGGTGATGTCACGGCCGAGGACGCCCTTGAACCAGATCACCTTGGAGGCGCCGAAGGCCCCGCACATCGCCGCCTCGATCTGTGACTGCGTCAGGCCGGGGTTGCGGTCCGGGTTGATGATGCTGCTGCGGGTGGCCATGAGGGTGCCCGCGCCGTCCGTCTCCACCGCGCCGCCCTCGCCGACGAAGGAGGCGGTGGTGAACGGGACCCCCACGTAGGCCGCGATCCGGCCGGCGACCAGGGAGTCCTTGGCGTGGGTCTGCTGGTTGCCCCAGCCGTTGAAGTTCAGGCCGACGGTGTCGAGTCCGCCCGCGCCGTTCGTACGGAACACCGGTCCGCTGTCGCGCATCCAGCAGTCGTCGACGGGGATCGAACCGATCACCGTGACGGCCGGTCCGCAGGCGCTCTTCGCCTTCGAGACGCTCGCCGAGTTGGCGCACATGACGACGGGCTCGTACTTGGCGATGGTCTTCGCGATGAGCGCGATGTTGGCCTGGACACCCGCCAGCTTCCGTCCCCAGATGGCCGAGCTGTCCGGCCACGCCATCCAGGTACGGGTGTGCCGGACCGTGTCGAGCGGGACCGCGAACCCGCCGGCGGCCGCCGCCGAGCGCGCCGAGGGGCGGGCCGCGGCGAAGGCCTCGCCGCCCGCCGCCGCCAGAGCGGCGCCCGCGGCCGCGAGGCCTGCCGCCGCCAGGAAGCCCCGCCGGTCCAGGGCCCGTCGCGGCGTTCCGCCGGCCGGGTCCCGGGGTGCAGCGTGATCGTTCATCACTCTTCTCCGATCAGCCAGGGTGGATCGCTCCACCGATTGGCCCGGAACGTATTACTGACCGAGCGCTCGGTCAATAATTTTGGACGCATCAACTTGCCAGTGAATGAAGGGAGTTGGCTTCTCTTGATCGTTCTTGCGGTGCCGTGGACGCGGGGTCGTTAGAGTGGCGCCGTGGCAGCAGAAGCAGCGGACGTAGCGGACGCAGCGGAAGAAGCGGAAACGGCGGAAACGGCGACACGGGCCGAGGGCGGCCGCCCGCCCGCTCCGGCCCGCACCCTCCGCACGTCCCGTACCTCCGCCAAGGGCGAGCAGACCCGCGCGCGGCTGATCGCCGCCGCCCGGACCCTGCTCGCCGGCGAGGGGTTCGCCCGCTTCAGCACCCGCAACGTCGCCGCGCTCTGCGGGATCTCGCACGGCATGTGCCACTACCACTTCAAAGACCGCACCGACCTGATCGTGGCCGTCGTGCAGGACATCGGGCCCGAGTGGATCGGTCCGATGGAGGCGGCGGTCGACCGCCCCGGTTCCTTCGCCGAGCGCGCCGAGCGGGTGATCGGACTGCTCACGCAGCCCGAGGGCCCGGACCTGTCACGCCTGCACTCCGCCCTCCACTGGTTCGCGTTGAACGACGACCGGGTCCGGGCCGCCGTGGATGCCGAGTACCTGCGCTGGCGGGAGTGCTTCGTCCGGCTGTTCCGGGTGCTGGCGGACGAGCACGACGGTGCCTTCGACCCCGTCCCGCCGGGAACGGCGCTGGCCGCCGCGTCCGACGGGCTCGCCGCCCTCCAGTCCCTGGACTCCCGGGTCGATCCCGAGGCGACCGTACGGGTCCTCGTCGAGGGCCTCACCGCGGCGGCGGTACGCCGGCCCTGACCCCGCGCGCCCCCTCAGAGGGCGCGCCGCGCCGCCGCGATGCCCTGCGGATCCCAGCCCGGCCGGGGGACCGATTCCAACAGCAGCCGGGTGTAGGGGTGTTCCGGCGCGGCGAGGACCTGCGCGGTCGGGCCCGCCTCGACGATCCGGCCGTGCCGCATGACGACGACGTCGTCGGTGACGCAGCGCACGACTCCCAGGTCGTGGGTGATGAACAGGTAGCCGATGCGGCTCTGTTCACGGATGTCGGCGAGCAGGTTGAGGATCTGGGCCTGTACGGACACGTCCAGCGCGGCCACCGCCTCGTCGAGCACCAGGACGGCCGGCTCCACCGCCAGCGCCCGGGCGATCGCCACGCGCTGGCGCTGCCCGCCCGACAGCTGCCGCGGCAGCGCGTCCGCCTCCCGGGCCCCCAGCCCCACCTGGTCGAGCAACTCGGCCACGCGCCGGCCGTGGTCGGCTCCGGGGAAGTGCAGCCGCAGGGTCTCGCGGAGCGCGCCGCCCACGGTCGTGCGCGGGTCCAGGGACAGGAACGGGTCCTGGAAGACCATCTGCACCTCCCGGGCCCGCGCCAGACGTCGTGCCCTGCCGCGCGCCCGATCGCCCCGGTCCCGCCCGTGGACGAGGATCCGGCCGCCGTCCGCGTGCTCCAGCCCCACGACGATCCGGGCGGTGGTCGTCTTCCCCGAGCCCGATTCGCCGACGATGCCGAGCGATCCGCCCTCGGCCAGCCGGAACGAGACGTCGTCCACCGCCTGGACGGGCCCGTAGGCCCGGCGCAGGCCGACGGCCTCCAGCACGGTCTTCCTCATCGGTGGCTCTCCTTTCGGGCGGGGGACCGGCCCTGTTCGCCCGGCGCGCAGCGGACCTGGTCACTGTGGTGGCAGGAGGCGAGGTGACCGGCCGTGCCCGCGCCGCCCGCCCCGCCCCCGTCGAGGGGCAGCAGAGCCGGCGCCTCCCGGCCGCACAGGTCGCTCGCGTACGCGCACCGCGCCGCGAACGGGCACCCCGTCACCTCCTCGCGCAGGCTCGGCGGGCGGCCCTCGATCGCGGCGAGCCGGCCGCGCGGCGAGTCCAGCCGCGGGGTCGAATCGAGGAGCGCCGCCGTGTACGGGTGGCGCGGCCGCGCGAACAGCTCCTCGGCGGGGCCCGTTTCGACGATCCGGCCCGCGTACATCACGTACACCCGGTCGCTGATGGCCGCGGCGAGCCCGAGGTCGTGCGTGACGAAGAGCAGCCCGGTGCCGAAGCTCTCGCGCAGCTCGCCCAGGAGCGCCACCACCTCCGCCTGCGTCGTCACGTCCAGGGCCGTGGTCGGCTCGTCGGCGAGGATCAGCGCGGGGTCGCCCATGAGCGCGGCCGCGATCATGACCCGTTGCAGCATGCCGCCGGAGAGCTGTCCCGGGTACTTCCGCAGTGCGGCCGCCGAGAGGCCGACGGCCTCCAGCATCCGCACCGCCCGCGCCTCGGCGGCGCCCTTCTTCATCCGGGCGTTCAGGCGCAGGCTCTCGGTGAGGAAGTCGCCGACGCGGCGCATCGGGTTGATGGCGGCCCGCGGGTCCTGGAAGATCATGGCCGCGGTGCTCGTGCGCAGGACCCGCAGCTGACCGGCGGTCATGGTGAGGACGTCGTCGCCGACGACCCGTACCGAGCCCCGGGCCCGCGCACCCGCCGGCAGCAGGCCGAGCACGCTGCGGGAGGTGAGGGTCTTGCCGGAGCCGGACTCGCCGACCAGGGCCACCGTCTCCCGGGCGGCGACGGTGAGGTCGACCCCGTCGAGGACGGGCCTGGCACTGTCCGGCAGCCGCAGTCGCAGCCCCCGGACGTCGAGGGCGTCCAGGGTGTCCGGTGCATCCGGGGTGTCCGGGTCGGAGACCGTGTCGAGGGTGTTCATCGGTCCCTCCCGGCGACCTTGTCGGCCTGGCGTTCGCCGACGACGTTGAAGGCGACCACGGTCAGGACGATGGCCGCGCACGGCACGATCGCCGAGAGCGGGTAGCCGGACTGGATGGCGGTCTTGCCGTCGAAGACCATGCGGCCCCAGTCGGACGTCAGGGCGGGTACGCCCAGGCCGAGGAAGGAGAGGCCGGCCAGGTCGATCAGGGCGTAGCCGAAGTTGATCGTGGACTGGGCGAGGACGACCGGGGCGACCCCGGGGACGACGTGGCGCAGGCAGATCTGGAGCCCGGAGTGGCCCTGGACCCGGTAGGCCTCCACGTACGGGCGCTCCCGCTCGGCCAGGACGAGGGAGCGGGTGAGCCGGCTGACGTACGGGAGGTACGCGATCGCCAGCGCGATGACCGGGGCCATCAGCCCCTCCCCGTAGACCGAGACGATCAGGATCGCCAGCAGCATGCCGGGGAAGGCGAAGACGAGCTCGGTGCTGCGCGACAGGACGGAGTCCAGCCAGCCGCCCCGCCAGGCGGCGGCCGTCCCGATCGCCACCCCGGCCAGGGTGGAGAAGACCACCACCCCGAGCGGGCCGAGCAGGGAGGTACGGGCGCCCAGGACCAGGCGGGACAGCGTGTCGCGTCCGGAGGCGTCGACCCCGAGGAGGTGTTCGGCGGACGGCCCGGCCAGGGCGTTGCCCAGGTCGACGGCGTTCGGATCGCAAGGGGCGATCCACGGGGCGAGTCCGGCGACGAGGACGACCAGGGCGACGAAGCCCAGGCAGAGCGCGGACAGGGGTGCGCGGGTGCTCCGGATCCGGGCGAGGCCGGGCCGGCGCAGCAGGGTGGTGGCGCTCATGCCGCCTGCTTCCGGGGGCCGAGGGCGACCCGGGGGTCGACCAGCGGGTGGAGGAGGTCGACGAGGAGGTTCACGGTCATGAACAGGGCGACCATGATGAGGGAGATGGCCTGCACCGTGGGGAAGTCCTTGGTGGTGGTGGACAGTTCGAGCAGCTGGCCGATGCCGCCCACGCTGAACGCGGACTCCACCAGCACGGTGGTCACCAGCAGGGTGGAGACGATCAGCCCGCCGGTGGTGAGCACGGTGCCCAGGGCGTTGCGGAACACGTGCCGGCGGACGACCAGGTGCGCGGCGACCCCGCGGCTGCGGGCGACGGTGACGTGCTCCTGGCCGAGGACTTCGACCATCGCGGCCCGGGTGACGCGGGCGAGCATCCCGATCAGGTAGAGCGCCAGCGCGACCGCGGGCAGCGTGAGGTGCCACAGCATCTGGCCGAGGCCCTCGCCCGTGCCCCCGGTGGGGAACCAGTGCAGTTTCACCGCGAACAGGCCCTGGAGCAGGACCGCCGCCACGAACGACGGGGTGCCGATCGCGAACGTGGTCGTGACGAGGATCGTCGAATCGGCGGCGCCGCCGCGCACCGCGCCGATCCAGCCCAGCAGCAGGCCGGCGGCCAGCACCAGGACGAGCGCCATGGAGATCAGCAGCAGGGTGCTGGGCAGCCGGTCCGCCAGCAGCCGGGACACGTCGGTGCGGTACGTGATCGAGCGCCCGAAGTCGCCCTGGACCACCTGGCCGAGCCAGCGCAGGTACTGCACCGCGAACGGCTCGTCCAGGTGGTACTGGGCGTTGATCGCCTGCAGCGCCTCCGGGGAGGCCGACCGCCCGGCGAGCAGGAAGCTCGCCGGATTGCCGGGCGCCAGGTACATGGCGCCGAAGATGACGAACGAGGCGCCGAACAGGGTGGCCGCCATCTCGGCCAGCCGCCGCATGGCGAATCTCAGGAAACTCATCGCGTGGCCGCCCCGACGTCGGCCGCCCACGGGGAGTACAGGTACGAGATGGTGGTGGGCGCCCCGGTGATCCTCTTGTTCAGGAAGACCGCCGTGGGCCATTCGGCCACGGGGATCCACAGGACCTCGTCGGCGGCCTTCTGCTGCAGCCGGGCGGCCGTCGCCGTCCGGCGGGCCGGGTCGTACTCCGCGCGGGCCTTCGCGACGAGGTCGTCGTAGGCCGGGTCGCTGTAGCCGGCGTAGTTCTGGAACGCCCCGGTCTGGAAGTTGCTCAGCAGGTCCATCGGGTCGGTGATGGAGTCGTAGTACGTCTCGGGGAACATGTCCAGCCCCTCGCGCGCCTGGGGGTCGGTGAACAGGGCGGTGAAGGCGTTCGGGGCGATGGTCTTCAGCCGGACGTCGAGCCCGATCCTGCTGCCGGCGGCCTGGACCGCGGTGGCCAGCAGCGACACGTCCTGGCCGATGGCGCTGGTGGCGATGGTCACCGTCTTGCCGGTGGCGCCGGCCTCCTTGATCAGCGCCTTGGCCTGTTCGATGTTCTGCTCGGGCGACGGCAGCCCGTCGAAGGCGACCTTGCGCACGTCTTCGGGGGCCGCGGCCCAGACGGCCTTGGTGGTGAGGGAGTTGGTGGCGGTGCCCGCGCCGCCCAGGCCCGCCTTGACGAACCCGCGGCGGTCCAGCGCCATGGACAGCGCCCTGCGCACGCGTACGTCGCCGAGCGCGCCCTTCATGCTGGTGACGTTGACGTTGACCGTGCTGAGTCCCTCGCCGAAGTAGAGGGTGCCCACCCCGCTCCTGCTCAGCCGGTCGTAGCTCTCGGTGGGGATCAGGTAGCCGCCGTCGGCCTCGCCGTTCAGCATCGCGTTGGTGCGGGCGGACGGGTCGGTCAGGAAGGTGAAGACCGCCTTCGCCGACTTCGCCTTGGTGCCCCAGTAGCCGTCGAAGCGCCGGAGCTCGATCGACTGGCCCTTGTTCCAGGTGCCCAGCTTGAAGGGGCCGGTGCAGTCCAGGCTGCCCGAGGTGCCGTAGTCCTTGCCCGCCTTCTCGACGCCGGCCTTGGAGGCGACGACTCCGGCGGCGGTCGCCATGTACTGGGGGAACTGCGAATCGGGCTGCTTCAGCTTGACCGTGACCTGGAGCGGACCCGTCTTGGTGATCGACTCGACGTTGGCGAAGTTGCTGTTCCAGGCCGACCCGCCCTCGGGGTCGGCCTGCCGGCCGAGGCTGAAGACCACGTCGTCGGCGGTCATCACACCGCCGTCGTGGAACGCGACGCCCGCGCGGAGGTCGTAGACCCAGGTGTTCGGGTCGGGGTTGGTGGCCTTCTCGGCCAGGCCCGGAGCCACGGTGAGCTGCGGCGTCCACCGCATCAGGGACTCGCAGACGTTGGAGACGATGGTGTTCTGCGGGTAGTCGAAGGCGGAGACGTAGTCGAGCGTGGGCGGTTCGGCGTACAGGGCCCAGGTGAAGGAGTCCAGCTCGCCGGCGGCGGCCGGGGTGCCCGCGGAGAGCTTGAACGCGGCGCTCCCGGGGGCCGGGCCGCCCTTGGGCGGGCCGGAGCAGGCGGCGACCAGGGAGACGGCGGCGAGGGCCGCGGCGGGGAGCGCGTACCGGCGTGCGGACCGTTGTGCGGACCGGTGTGCGGACCAGTGGGTTCCGGACGGGGGGAGGGATCTCGGCATCGATGCTCTCTCTTCCTTGCTCGACGCTCAGCGGGAGGTGGCGACGGGCACCGGGGACGGCACCTGCTGGGTGATGCAGTGGACGCCGCCGCCCCCGTAGGCGATCACGCGGGAGCGGACGCCGACGACCTTGCGGCCGGGCAGCGCGGCCGCGATGACCGCGAGTGCCTCCTCGTCCTCGGGGACCCCCGCGACCGGGACGACGACCCCGCCGTTGGCGATGTAGAAGTTCAGGTAGCCGACCTCGGTCTCCCGGCCCGCGACCTCGACGAAGGCGCTCTGCGGCAGGTCGACGATCTCCAGGCGGCGGCCGGCGGCGTCGGTGGCCTCCTCCAGGACGGCGCGGTTGACCCGCATCCGCTCGTGGTCCGGGTGCTCGGGGTCGCTCGGCAGCTGGACGACCACCTTGCCGGGGGCGACGAACGCGCAGACCCCGTCCACGTGCCCGTCGGTCTCGGTGTCCAGCAGACCGCCGTACGGCAGCCAGATCACCTTGGTGACGCCGAGGCGGGCGATCAGCTCGGCCTCGATCTCCTCCTTGCTCATCCCCGGGTTGCGGTTGGGGTGCAGCAGGCACTGCTCGGTGGTGATCAGGGTGCCCTCGCCGTCGACGGTGATCGCGCCGCCCTCGAGGATCATCGGGGAGGCGACGCGCTCCACGCCGAGGTGTTCCAGCAGGGCGGCCGCTATCTTGTCGTCGGTGTCGTACGGGTGGTGCTTGCCGCCCCAGGCGTTGAAGCGGAAGTCCACCCCCGCACGCCGTCCGTCGGGCCCGAGCACGAAGATCGGCCCGGAGTCCCGGAACCAGGAATCGTCCAGCGGCAGTTCCACCACCGTGACGCCCTCCCCGCACCGCTCACGGGCCTCGGCGCCGGCGCCGGGCAGCGCCACCATGGTCACGGGCTCGAACTGCGCGATGGCGCCGGCGACCTGCGCGTACTCCGCCTTCACCTCGTCGAAGACCTCGCCCCACAGTTCCTGACGCGTCGGCCAGGCCATCAGGCAGCCCTCGTGCTCGGTCCACTCGGCCGGCATCCGGAAATCCGTCATGGTCGCTCCTGTGTGTGAAGGGAGGGGAGGGGCGTGTGCCCGCATCCTCCTCCGTACTGAAAATTCAGTCAATGCTTCTGGCCAAGTACTCGTCGATTCGGCCAGTCGTTTGCCCCGCGAGGGGTTCGCGGGCGCTGCGGTGCTGTGAGGCGCCGCAAGTTCATGTGTCTGACCAGCGGGTATGGTGCGCCGACGGGCCGGGAAAGAACCTGACTGTTCGATCAGGAAATGGCCCCATGTGACCGGCTCGGCGGGTAGAGTGACACCTCGTGTCAGACCGTCGAACGGAAATACTCAGGGCCGCCACGCGAGTGATCGCGCGCCGCGGCGTGCGCGGACTGCGCGTGGGAGAGCTCGCCGCCGAAGCGGGGGTGTCCACCTCGCTGATCTACTACCACTTCACCGATCGCGCCGGGATCCTGCGCCGGACCCTTGAGTTCATCAGCGACCGCGCCGACCGCTACACGGCGGAGCGCGATCCGGGCCAGGACTGGGTCGACCCGCGGACCGAGCTCTCGCAGGTGCTGCTCCTCGAACTCCAGGACACCCCGGAAGTCCGGGAGAACAGCACCGCCTGGGGAGAGCTCAGGGCCAGTGCCGTCTTCGACGCCGACCTGCGCGAGGACGTGGCCAGGGCCACGCACACCTGGGTGCACGAGATCGCCGACCTCCTCGGGCACGCCCGGCCCATGGGCACGGCCCCGGCGCACGCGGCCGCGGCCGAGCGGCTGACGGCCCTCCTCGAAGGCCTCAGCGTCCGCTGGCTCAGCGGCTCCCTGCCCCTGGAACACGCGCGCCGGCTGCTCATGGACGCCATCGAGGTGGAACTGGACCGCCGCTGAGCCGGAGGGGTTCGCGGCAGCCGGCTACAGGAAGTGGAGGCGGCCCGGCGAGACCGCACCGGCGGGCGCCGAGACGAGGGGCTCGCCGTCGAGTGAGACCGGGCCCGTGCCGGGGTGCACGTCGACCGTGCCGGTACGGGCGTTGCGCAGCATGTCGCCCGGCCCGATGCCCCGGGTCCCGCGGACCGCCACGCGGCGCCGGCGCGTGGGCATCTGATCGCCGTTCTGCACGGCGGCCTCCGCGACGAAGGCGACGGAGAGGTCGGCGGCGGTGGCCCCGTACGCTCCGAACTGCGGGCCGAGCAGCAGTGGTTCGCAGCGGTCGGTGGAGGTGTTCGGGTCGCCGGGGGCGCCCAGGGGGCCGTCGACCGGTCCGGCGAAACCGATGGCCACGCGCGCCCCGCCGATCGGCGCGAGCTCGACGAAGACGGTGGATCCGGAATCGAAGCGGACCGTGGAACCGGCAGGGACGGCGAGCCGCATCCCGTAAGCCGCAGCGCGGTCGAAGGCGAGGCGGGCGTTGGCCTCGAAGAAGTGGAAGTGCGAGGAGACGCTGATCGGCACCGTCGCGGTATTGCGCACCGGCAAGATCAGCAGCCGGTCCCGCTCGGTCGGTGTCAGTCGCATACCGCCTCGTTTCCGTGCGCGGAGGTCTTACGGGAGCGGCTCGTGCATCGTGGAGCAGTGGATTCCGCCGCCGCCCGCCATCAGCCGGTCGACGTCGATCTGGACGACCGCCCGCCCGGGGAAGGCCTCCGACAGGGCGCGCAGGGCGGCGGCGTCCTTCACCGCGTCCCCGAACTGGGCGGTGATGACCGCACCGTTGACGACGTGGAAGTTGAGGTAGGAGTCGACGAACTGGGAGTCCTTCGACCGGACCGTGTCGGGGCCCTCCACCCGGATCACCTTCAACTTCCGCCCCCGGGCGTCCGTGGCGCGGGAGAGGATCGAGAACTGCTCGCGGGCGTCCCGGGCCCAGACGTCGTCGCGGTCGGCGGGCGGGACCTGCACCATCACCACGCCTGGGCCGATGAAGCGGGAGGTCACGTCGATGTGGTCGTCCGTGATGTCCTTGCCCTTGATGCCGGGGACCCAGATCATCTTGTCCGCGCCGTACGCCCGCAGGACGGCGTCCTCGATCTCGGCCCTGCTCATGCCCCGGTTGCGGTTCTTGTTGACCAGGCTGCTCTCCGTGGCCATCACGGTGCCGTCGCCGTCGGTCTCGACGGCCCCGCCCTCGCCGACGAAGTCGGTCCGGGTGAAGGGCACGCGGAGGTCGTCCGCGACGAGCCGCGCGACGTCGGAGTCGTAGCTGTGGGTCTGCTTGTCGCCCCACCCGTTGAAGTTGAGGCCGAGGGCGTCGATCCCGCCGCGGCCGTCGCGGCGGAAGACCGGTGCGATGTCCCGCATCCAGAGGTCGTCGGTGGGGATCGAGTCGATGACGGTGACCCCGGGCCCGCACAGGGAGCGGGCCTTGGCGGCGGTGTAGGAGTCCGGGGCGCACAGGACCACCGGCTCGTAGCGGGCGACGGTCCGGGCGATCAGGGCGATGTCCTCCTGAACCCCGGCGAGGCGCCGGCCGCCCCAGATGGACGACCGCGAGGGCCAGGACATCCACGTACGCGCATGCGGTACGTCGTCCCGGTCCACCCATCGGCTGGGCATCGCGGCGCTCGCCCGCTGCGGGGCCGCCGCGATCGAGCCGAGGGCCACACCCGCGGCTCCGAGTCCCGCGGCGCCGAGGACGCGCCGGCGGGAGGGCTCGGCGGAGCCGAACAGGCGGCTGAGGAGGGAGCGGCTGTTGTCGTGGGAGGTGCTCATGGCCCGACTCTGTCATTGACTGAAAATTCAGTCAAGACGTGAGGTGAACAGAAGGCCCCTGCCCGGAGGCAGGGGCCCTGAGTGGTCGGCGGAGGCTCGGGGTGCTCGCGGAGGGCGGTCAGCCGCCCGGCTGCGCCAGGTGCCGCAGTTCGGCCGCGACGGCCGTGGTCATCAGCTCGCGGGCGTGCGCCAGGGGCAGGCTCCCGCTCAGCCAGCGCGAGCTCAGTCCCTCGACCAGGGCGGTCAGCCGCTCGGCGGCGCCGGCGAGCGCCGCGGCCCCCGCCATCGGCCGGACCCGGCCCAGCAGCTCGCCCACCTCCTGCACCCAGACCAGCGTGGCGCGGGCCAGGTCCTCGCGCAGGTCGGGATCGAAGACGGCCGTCGCCCGGAGCTCTCCCCAGGCCGTGCTGTTCTCCCGCACCTCGGGGCTGTCCTGGAATTCGAGGAGGAGGGTCTCCTCCAGCTCGCCCTGTGCGTCCAGCGGGGGAGCGTCCGGTTCCCGCTCGGTGGTGTACCGTCCCGCGCGGTCGTTGATGAACTCCAGGGTCGCGCGCAGGATCCCGGCGCGGTCCTTGAAGTGGTAGTAGATCAACGCCGTGGACACGCCCGCCTCGGCGGCGAGCTCCTCCACGCGCAGGCCGCGCACGCCGCGTCGGGCGATGACCCGCGCGGCCCCTTCCATGATTGCTGTTCGACGGTCCGCCACGCCGACACCCTACCTGGGCTCGCATGACGGCTACGACCCCATTCCTGACTGAAATTCCAGTCGGATAGGATCCGAGGCCGTTCGGGCGACCGCACAGCCGCCGATCCGCCCTCGTCGCCGGGAGAGCCGTCATGTCCACATCCCCACCACCCCCGGGTGCCACCCCGCACCAGCTCCCGGCGCCCGGCGCCGACGATCCGCGCGAGGTGGGCGGTTACCGGGTGGTCGCGCGACTCGGCGCCGGCGGGATGGGCCGCGTCTACCTCGCCTACACCCCGGGCGGCCGCCCGGTGGCGCTGAAGGTGGTCCGGCCCGAGCTCGCGGGCGATCCCGAGTTCCGCCGCAGGTTCGCCCGGGAGGTGGCCAGCGCGCAGCGCATCCACGGGCTCTACACCGCCCAGGTCGTCGACTCGGGAGCCGACGACCCCACCCCGTGGCTGGCCACCACGTACGTCCCCGGCCCCTCGCTGCAGCAGGCGGTGCACACGTACGGCCCGCTGCCCGAACGCACCGTGCTGCTGCTCATGGCCGGCATCGCCGAGGCGCTCCAGGAGATCCACCGGGCCGGCGTGGTCCACCGCGACCTGAAGCCCGCCAACGTCCTGATCGCCGCCGACGGACCGCGCGTCATCGACTTCGGCATCGCGCGGGCCGCGGACGCCGGCGCGCTGACCGGCACCGGACTGCGCGTGGGCACGCCCGCCTTCATGGCCCCCGAGCAGGCACTGGGCCGGCCGGCGGGCCCCGCCACGGACGTCTTCGCGCTGGGCGCGCTCGCCGCGTACGTGGCCGGGGGTGCGCCGCCCTTCGGCACGGGCCCCGAATCCACCGCCCTGTACCGGGTGGTGCACGAGGAGGCGGACCTGGGCGCGGTCCCGGCCGGACTGCGGCCGCTGCTGTGGCACTGCCTGGCCAAGGACCCGGCGGACCGGCCGGGCACCGCCCAGGTGATCGAGGCCGTACGCGGACACCGCGCGGTCGGCGGGGAGCTGCGCTTCACCGAGGACTGGCTGCCGCACCAGGTCACCACCGAGCTCCGCCGCCATGCCGACGCCGGCCTGCCCGCACCGCCGGCCACCGCCCTCGACGCGGCCCCCACCCTGAGCGCCCCGCGCGAACCGGCCCCGGCCGCGGCCCCGCAGCCCCCGGGCGCGGGGGAGGCGCGGCCGCGAGGCCGCAGACGGGCTCCGGCCCCGCGGCGCGGGCGGGGCCGTACGGCGGCGGTGGCCGCTGCCGCGCTGCTGCTCGGCGCCGCCGGGGCCTTCGCACTGCTCGACCCCTCCTTCGGGGGCGGCGGGGAGGAGGACCCGGACGATCCGGCCGAAGCCGTCGCCGGGGCGCCTGCCTCCACCCCCGCCCCCGCCCCCTCGGCCGTACCGACGCCCGCCCCGTCCGCCGGCGCGCCGGGGTACACCGCCGTCCACACCGGCACCGAACTCACCTCGCCGGACCAGGGCTACGAGTTCGACGTCAAGGCGGGCCGGGTCGTGCAGCAGGAGACCGCCTCCTGGTACGTCGGCCGGAGCGCCACCGAGTTCTACGTCCCCGAGAGCAGTGACGCGTACGTCCTGCCGGCCGGCCGGCAGGGGCTCGCCGACTGCCTCAAGGGCATCGACAGCCAGCCCGTCACGGCGCTGCCCTTCACCACGCTGCGCGCCGGCCGGGCCTTTTGCGTACGCGCCCAGGACGGCCGGGACGTCGGGATCGTGACCGTGCTCACGGCCACCCCCGGCGACGGTCCGGTGAAGGTCTCCGTGGACTACCACCGGCGCAACGGATGACCCGCTCGGCGGATTGACTGAATATTCAGTCAGTGTCACAGTGGAACCATGACCTCCCCTTCTTCCATGTCCCGTCGTTCCGCTCTGCGCGCCTTCGCCGGCATCGGCGGTGCGCTCGCCCTCGGGGCCGGTGCCTGCGCCCCGGCCGATTCCGGTGAGGCCGGAACCGATGCCTCTACGGCGCCGAGCCCGGGCACGATCACGGCGGCCGGGCGCAGGTTCCCCGCCGAGTGGGAGAGCCACGCGCGGACGTTCATGTCCTGGCCCGCGCTGGACCGGGTCTGGTACGAGCAGCTGCCGGCGGTACGGGAAGACATCGCGCGGGTGGCCCGCGCGGTCGCCGCGTACGAACCCGTCGTGATGCTCGCCCGGCCCGACCAGCAGGCGGCGGCCCAGAAGGCGTGCGGTTCCGAGGTCGAGGTGATCCCGGTGCCGGTGGACGACCTCTGGGCGCGGGACACCGTGCCGGTGTTCGTCGAGGAGCCCGGCAAGCTGCTCGGCATCGACTTCAACTTCAGCGGGTGGGGCAACAAGCAGGAGCACCGCAACGACGCCCAGGTCGGCCGGGTCCTGCTCGCCAAGTACGGGATCGAGCGGGTGCAGGCTCCGCTCGTCGCCGAGGGCGGCTCCTTCGAGACGGACGGCCAGGGAACCCTGCTGGTCACCGAGAGCTCGGTGGTCAACAAGAACCGCAACCCCGGCAAGAGCCGCGACCAGATCGAGGCGGAGCTCAAGAGCACCCTCGGCATCAAGAAGGTGATCTGGCTCGTCGGGGTGCGCGGCCAGGACATCACGGACGCCCACGTGGACAGCCTCGTCCGGTTCACCGCCCCGGGCGTCGTCCTCCTGGACCAGGCGTTCCCCGGCAGCCCGCCCGACGTGTGGTCGCGCGCGGCCGATCAGGCGCGGACCGTGTTCAAGGACGCGACCGACGCGCGCGGCAAGCGGCTGCAGGTCGTCGACCTGCCGCAGCCCGACCTCGACAAGATCACCGGCCGCGGGGACGCGTTCGTGTCCACGTACGCGAACTTCTACGTGGCCAACGGCGCCGTCTTCATGCCCAGGTTCGGGGACGCGAAGGCCGACGACCGGGCGAAGGGCATCCTCCAGGAGCAGTTCCCCACCCGGGAGATCGTGCCCGTGAAGATCGACACCATCGCCTCCGGCGGTGGCGGCATCCACTGCTCGACGCACGACCAGCCGGGCAAGCCCGCTGCCGAGTAGCCGCACGCCGGTAGCCGCCCGCCGGGGGCGTGCGGGGTGGTGCGGAGCGGGGCGGGCGCGCTTCCGCACGCCGGGGGCCGACCCCCTGACACGCCGGTCGGCGGCCGACAGAATCGGTCGCCCGCAGGCGCTTTTCGGCCTGCGCCGCACCATCACCACAGCAAGGGGGGATCACGCACGTGAAGTCCATCCTCAAGCGGCGGCTCGGCCACTGGGGGCGCGCGGCGGGGGTCGGCGCGGCCGGCGCCGCGCTGGCCCTGACCGCCGCCGCCCCGGCCGGGGCGGCCAATCCGCCCAAGACCAACAGCCTGACGCCCGCGTACGACAGCCCGTTCGCGCCGCAGGCGCTCATCGGCGGCATCTTCAGCGGAGTCACCGTGACCATGCGCTGCTGGCGGGACGGGGCGTGGGCGAACGGCACCAACCGCTGGTTCCTCGTCGAAGGGGCCGGATACAACCCGTACACCGGCCGCCTGAACTTCGTCCGCGGCTTCGTGTCGGCCAACAAGATCGTCAATCAGGTCCGGGTCGACCGCTGTCCCTGACCGGTACGCACCTCCGCTCCGGCCCGCCGTGCCTCGGTAGGCTGGAGCGGAGGGGCAATCCGGGATCCGTAAGGGAGTTACGGGAGGTACGGCAATGGCCGCGACCCGAGGCACCGCGTCCGCACCGACCCCGCCCGGGTCCGGGCCCGACCCCGGGCTCTACGGGCCCGCCTCCGTCACCTGGCAGTGCCACGGCGACCCGATCATGTGGATCGCCGGAATCCGCGCGCTCTACCTCCAGGCCCTGCACCCCCGGGCGGTCCGCGGGGTCATGGAGAACAGCGACTTCCGCTCCGACGCCTGGGGCCGGCTGCTGCGCACCGCCGACTTCGTCGGCACCATCACCTACGGCACCACCGAGGCCGCCGAGCGCGCCGGCGCCCGCGTCCGCCGGATCCACCGGAGCCTGTCCGCGACCGACCCCGCCACCGGGGAGCGGTTCCCGGTCGACGACCCCGAGCTGCTCCTGTGGGTGCACTGCGCGCAGATCGACAGCTTCCTGCACGTCCTGCGCCGCTCCGGGGTCCCCCTCACCGCAGCCCAGGCCGACCGCTACGTGGACGAGAACCGGGTCAACGCCCGCCTGGTGGGTCTCGACCCGGCCCGTGTCCCGGCCGGCACGACCGCCCTCGCCGCGTACTTCGAGGAGGTCCGCCCCGGGCTCGCCGCCGGACCCGACGCCCGCGCCGTGGTCGACTTCCTGCGGAGCCCGCCCACCCCTGCCCTCCTGATACCTGGCCGAAACCTGCTGTGGCGCCCGATCGCGGAACTGGCCTACGGTTCCCTCCCCGGCTACGCGCACCGGCTGTACGGGCGGGCGGCGCCGCCGGCACCCGTCATCACCCGTCGCCTGCGCCTCACCGGTACCCTGCTGCGCAGCATTCCCGCAGGTCTGCGGTGGCAGCTGCCTCCAGGTCACATCTTGAAAGCGATGCGCCGCATGGGCCCCGGGAGCCGCCCCTCGGCGTACACACTGCGTACACCAGCGGCCATACTGGACCGGCCGGGGAGGGCATAGGACGGAGCACGACAACGGGGGCGGCTTTAAGACATGGCGGAGTCCAGACTGATCCAGGGCCGTTACCGGTCACTCGATCTGATCGGGCGCGGCGGCATGGGCGAGGTGTGGCGCGCCCGGGACGAGTCGCTGGGCCGGCAGGTCGCGGTGAAATGCCTCAAACCCCTCGGGCCCGAGCAGGACAACCACTTCACCCAGGTCCTGCGCGAACGGTTCCGCCGCGAGGCGCGCGTCGCCGCCTCCCTCCAGCACCGCGGGGTCACCGTCGTCCACGACTTCGGCGACGACAGCGCCTCCGGCGGCCCCCTCTACCTCGTCATGGAACTCCTCGACGGCCGCAACCTCAGCCAGCTCCTCGACGACAACGAGACGCGCCCGCTCCCCGTGGACGTGGTCGTCGACACCGCCGAACAGCTCGCCGCCGCCCTCGGCTACACCCACGACCAGGGCGTCGTGCACCGCGATCTGAAACCGGCCAACATCATGCGGCTCACCGACGGCACGGTGAAGATCTGCGACTTCGGCATCGCCCGCCTCGCCCACGACATCGGCTTCACCGCCAAGCTCACCGGCGGCGCCATGGCCATGGGCACCCCGCACTACATGTCGCCCGAGCAGATCGCCGGCGGCGAGGTCGACCACCGCAGCGACCTCTACTCCCTCGGCTGCGTCCTGTACGAGATCGCCACCGGAGCCCCGCCCTTCGACCTCGGCGACTCCTGGTCGGTGCTGGTCGGCCACCGCGACAACGCGCCCGTACCGCTGCGCGAGCACCGACCCGAGCTGCCCGAGTACTTCGAGCAGGTGGTCCTGGACCTGCTGGCCAAGCGTCCCGAGGACCGCCCCGGCGACGCCCGCCACCTGCACCGGCGGCTCGTCGAGGCCCGCCTCGGCCCGGGCGGCCCGCCCGGCACCCGGACGCCCCTGCCCGCCTGGGCCGACGGCATGACCGCGGGCCGCAAAGCGGGCGCCCCGGCCCGCCCCGCGAGCGGCGCCTGGGCCGTGCTCACCGGCTCGTGGACCGCCGGCCGCCCCAGCGGCGAGCACCGGATCCTGCGCCCCGCGGCGGCCGAGGACCCGCGGCTCACCGCGCCCTACGGCGTGCCGTACGGGATCCCGGACGCGCCGGGCTCCGAAGGCGCCGGCCTCGACGGGGCCGGTCCCGGCGCGCTCGCCGCGGGTCACACCCGGGCGTTCGTCCTCAGCCGCGCCGGCCGGCCCGAAGAGGCGCTGGCCGTGTACGAAGCCGTCGCCGAGGGGCGCACCCGGGCGCTCGGCGCCGACCACCCCGACACCCTGGCCGCGCGCCAGGAGGCGGCGTACGAACTGAGCCGGCTCGGACGCCACGGCGAGGCCCACGACGTCTACCGCGCGGTGCTCGTCGCACGGGAGCGCACCACGGGCCCGCTCCACCCCGACACGCTGCGCTGCCGTCACAACCTCGCGTGTGAACTCGGGGCGCTGGGCCGGTTCGCGGACGCCCACCGCACCGCCGCCGAGGTCGCCGCCGACCGGGCGGCCGTCCTGGGCGCCGAGCACGCGGACACGCTGCTGACCCGGTACGAGGCCGCGTACGCGCTGGGCCGCCTGGACCGCTGGCAGGAGGCCCTCGAGGGGTTCCGCCACGTCGCCGCCGTACGGGAACGGGTGCTCGGCCGGGACCATCCGGACACCCTCGCCGCCCGCTACGAGGCCGGCATCGCCCTCGGCCGCACCGGCCACGCCGCCCAGGCCCTGGACCTGTTCCGGGGCCTGGTCCGCGACCGCACCCGCGCCTACGGCGCCTTCGACCCCGAGACGCTGCGCGCCCGGCACGTCCTCGGCGTCAACCTGGGCCGGCTGGAGCGCTGGGAGGAGGCGGTGGCCGAGGCCCGGCAGGTGGCCGCGGCCCGGGCCGCCGCGCTCGGCGCCGAACACCCCGACACCCTCGTCAGCCGGCGTGAACTCGCCGTCGGGCTGGGACGGCTGGGCCGCTGGGACGAGGCCCTGCCCGTCTACCGGGACCTCTCCGGCATCCGCGAACGCTCCCTCGGCGACGACCATCCGGACACGGTGGCGGCCCACGCCGACGAAGCACACTGTCTGGAGCGGCTCGGCCAGGTGTGTTACCAAGAGCCATGACGAGCTTCGGGCACGATGTATACGACGACGTGATCGTGGGCGGCGGGCACAACGGACTGGTCGCCGCCGCGTACCTGGCCCGGGCGGGCCGTTCGGTGCTGGTCCTGGAGCGCCTCGGGAACACCGGCGGCGCCGCGATCTCCACCCGCCCCTTCGTGGGG
Organism: Streptomyces sp. NPDC001194; assembly: GCF_042896985.1. Taxonomy (NCBI): domain Bacteria; kingdom Bacillati; phylum Actinomycetota; class Actinomycetes; order Kitasatosporales; family Streptomycetaceae; genus Streptomyces; species Streptomyces sp. NPDC001194. The sequence goes on from NZ_JBIAXU010000005.1 coordinate 394,230, forward strand.
GTCGACGCCCGGCTCTCGCGCTATTCGTACCTCGTCTCACTGCTCCCGGCGAAGATCGTGCGCGATCTGGGGCTGGAGTTCGCCGTCCGCAAGCGCACGGTGTCCTCGTACACGCCGGTCGAGCGCGACGGGCGGGCCGGCGGGCTCCTCGTCGGCGGCGGAGAGTCCCGCACCCGGGAGTCGTTCGCACGGCTGACCGGCTCGGAGCGGGAGTACGAGAGCTGGCGGGCCTTCTACGGGCGGACCGGGCGGCTCGCCGAGAAGGTGTTCCCGACGCTGACCGAGCCGCTGCCCACGCGGGCGGAGCTGCGGGCCCGGATCGACGACGAGGCGGCGTGGCGGATGCTGTTCGAGGAGCCCCTCGGGCGGGCCGTCGAGGAGCACTTCGCCGACGACCTGGTGCGGGGCGTGGTGCTCACGGACGCCCTGATCGGCACCTTCGCGGACGCGCACGACGCCTCGCTCGTACAGAACCGCTGCTTCCTCTACCACGTCATCGGCGGAGGCACGGGGGACTGGGACGTTCCGGTCGGCGGGATGGGCGCGCTCACCGATGCGCTGGCCGCGGCCGCCCGGGCGGCCGGTGCCGAGATCGCGACCGGGCACGAGGTGCTCCGCATCGAGACGGACGGGCGGGCGCCGGCCGAGGTGACGTTCCGTACGGCGACGGGGGAGGGCCGGGTCGTCGGGCGGACGGTGCTCGTCAACGCCTCGCCGCGGGCCCTGGGCGAACTGCTGGGGGAGGCGGCGGCTCCGGAGCCGGCTCCCGAGGGGGCGCAGCTCAAGGTCAACATGCTGTTGCGCCGGCTGCCCCGGCTGCGGGACACCTCGGTGGATCCGCGCGAGGCCTTCGGCGGGACGTTCCACATCGCCGAGGGGTACGCGGAACTGGCCCGGGCCCATGCCGAAGCCGCCGCCGGGGAACTGCCGTCCGTACCGCCCTCGGAGATCTACTGCCACTCGCTGACCGATCCCACGATCCTCGGGCCGGAGCTCGTGGCGCAGGGCTACCAGACGCTGACCCTCTTCGGACTGCACACCCCGGCCCGGCTGTTCGAGAAGGACAACCACGGTGCGCGCGAGGTGCTGCTCACCGGCACGCTCGCGCAGCTGGACGCGCACCTCGCCGAGCCGATCACCGACTGCCTGGCCTTCGACGCGGACGGGCGGCCGTGCATCGAGGCGAAGACCCCGCTCGACCTGGAGCGCGAACTGCGGCTGCCCGGCGGGCACATCTTCCACCGGGACCTGTCGTGGCCGTACGCGCAGGACCAGGGCGCGGCGGGCCGCTGGGGCGTGGGGACCCCGTACGCCAACGTCCTGCTGTGCGGCGCGGGCGCCGTGCGCGGAGGCGGCGTCAGCGGGGTCCCCGGCCACAATGCGGCGATGGCCGTCCTGGGGCACTGACCTCGGCTACGCGGCGGGCCCGGCGGGCTCGATGACGACGATCGGGATCTCGCGGTCCGTCTTGGTCTGGTACTCGTCGTAGTCCGCCCAGTGCTTCACCATCACGGGCCAGTACGCGGCGCGCTCCGCGGGGGTCGCCGTGCGGGCCGTGCCCTGGAGCACCTTCGGGCCGACCTGGATGCGCACCTCGGGGTGGGCCGTCAGGTTCTTGTACCAGAGCGGGTGCTCGGGGTCGCCGCCCTTGGACGCCACGATGAGGTAGCGGCCGTCGGCCTCGCCGTAGATGAGCGGGGTGCGCACCGCGTTGCCCGAGACCCGGCCCACGGTGGTGAGCAGCAGGGTCTGGGTGCCGTTCCAGTGGTGGCCCTCGGCCCCGTTCGATGCGACGTACTGCTTGACGTGGTCGAGCTGCCAGGTGCCCTGCCGGGGGTCCTTCGGGTGGTCCCAGTCGATGTCGGTGGTCGCCATGTGCCTGTACCTGCCTTCGCTGTTGAGCTGCCTGAGGGGGGTTGAACACTCGACGAAACTCAACGAGTGCGAACAGCGTCGGGCACGGCTTTATGCCCCCGGCGCAGGTCTCGGCCCCGGGACACCCCCTAGGATCGGGCCATGATCGCCGAACTTCAGTGTGTGGTGCTGGACTGTCCCGATCCGCTGCGGCTTGCCGAGTTCTACCGGGAGGTGCTGGGCGGGAGCGTCAACCGGCCGGACCCGCGATGGACGGTCGACGAGCACTGGGCGACGCTGCACGTCCCGTCGGGTCAGGTGCTCGCCTTCCAGCGGGTCGCGGACCACCGGCCGCCGCGCTGGCCGGACCCCGCCCGTCCGCAGCAGTTCCACCTGGACTTCGCGGTGGCGGACCTGGACCGGGCGCAGGAGCAGGTGCTGGCCTGCGGCGCGGAGCTGCTGGACGCCCGCACCGGCGCCGTCCCCGACGACTGGCGCGTCTTCGCGGACCCCGCGGGCCACCCGTTCTGCCTGGTCCGCGAGGCCTGACGCGGCCGCGCCGGCGACGCGGCCGCCGCCCCGGTGCGGCCGTGCCCCGGTGCCTCAGTCCGTGGCGCGGGTCCAGCCGGTGGCCCGGATGCGGGACGCGTCGGCCGGGCGGTCCTCCGCGAAGAGGAGCCGGGCCGGTTCCGCCACCCGTACGACGTCCACGTACACCCCGCGGCCGACGTAGCGGCCGGCCGCGGCGTGGCGGAAGCGCAGGTGGACCGGGCGGCCCGCCCAGGCGGTGAGCGGTGCCTCCAGGCGGTGCCAGATGCGGCCGGACCAGCCGCCGGCGCTGCCGCGCGGCCACTGCTCGGGGGCGCCGCCCGTCGACCGCTGCGTGCTGAACGCCAGCGGCTCCCAGGTCTGTCCGTCGGCCGAGGCCTCCAGGTGGAAGGCGCCCTCGCCGGGCACGGTGTCCCACCACACGGCGCAGCGCAGCCGCGCCGCGGCCGTGGCCGGGGTGAGCGGCGGCAGGGTCAGGGTGCCGGAGCCGCCGGTCTCCATGCCGGAGTACCAGGCCGCGCCGCCGTGCTTCGTACGGACCGGGACGGCGCGGGCGAAGCGGTTGCCGACGGCGACGCGCGGCGCGCTGCCGGCACGCCAGGTGCGCACGGGGTGAACGGAGTTGCCGAGCAGGATGAGGAAGGAGTCGGTGGAGGGGTCCAGCACCAGGGAGGTGCCGGTGAAACCGGTGTGGCCGGCGGAGTGCGGGGTGGCCATGGCGCCCATGTACCAGTGCTGGTAGAGCTCGAAGCCGAGGCCGTGGTCGTCGCCGGGGAAGGCGGTGTTGAAGTCCGTGAAGAGCAGCTCCACGGAGGCGGGGCGCAGGATGCGCCTGCCGGCGTAGACACCGCCGTCGAGGAGGGTGCGGGCGAGGACGGCCAGGTCGAAGGCGGTGCCGAAGACGCCCGCGTGGCCGGCGACGCCGCCGAGGGCGTACGCGTTCTCGTCGTGGACCTCGCCCCAGACCAGTCCGCGGTCCAGGCCGGACCAGGGGGGCCGCTGGACTTCGGTGGCGGCGGTGACGCGGCGCCAGGAGACCGGCGGGTTGTAACGAGTGCGGTGCATCCCGAGCGGAGCGGTGATCTCGTCGTGGAGCAGGAGATCCAGCGTGTGACCGGTGATCCGTTCCAGGAGCAGCTGGAGCGCGATGAGGTTCAGGTCCGAGTACCGGTACACCGTCCCGGGGGTGTCCTGCGGGCGCACGCCCCACAGCATCCTCAGCCGGCCCTCCCGGGTGGACTGCTGGTAGAAGGGGGCCCACGAGCGCAGCCCCGAGGTGTGCGTGAGCAGCTGGCGCACCGTGATGAGCTCTTTGCCGCCGCCGGTGAACTCGGGCAGGTACCGGTCCACCGGAGCCTCCAGCTCCAGCCGGCCGCGCTCCATCTGCTGCACGGCCAGGAGCGAGGTGAACAGCTTGGTCAGCGACGCCAGGTCGAAGACGGTGTCCTCGGCCATCGGGATGCGCTGCGCCGCCGGGAACTCCCGGACCCGGTCGGTGCGCCCGTCGTAGTCCGCGTACCGCACGGCCTCGCCCATCGCGCGGTGCAGGGCGATCGTGCGGCCGCGGCCGGCGAGCAACACGGCCCCGGCGTAGTAGGGGTGCTCGGGGGAGGGGCCGAGGAACCGCCGGGCCTCGTCGGCCGCCGCCTCCAGATGCCTCTCGACCAGTCCCGCCTGCCGCGGCGACCCGTACCGCAGGCGCAGCCCCTGCAGGGCCCGCCGCTCGGCCGGGCCGCCCGCGGCCCCCGCGGCCCCCGCGGCCCCGGGCAGCGCGGCGTGCAGGAGCAGTACCCCGCCCAGCGCCAACAACCGCCCGCCGAGCCGCCGTCGGCTCAGCCCGCCTGTTGTCTTCCCGTCCCCCGTGTGCTCCTCCACCACCGGCCTCCTGTTCGCCGAACCGCCCTCCGGAAGTATCTGCCCGCCCGCGCGTCGGGGCGCGCACCGACCGGCCCGTAAAGAATCTGACGAGTCATCAGAAACCTCTTCCCTCGGCCGCCGGGCTGCGGCATGCTGCCGCCCATGGAGACGGAGCTGAGCAAGAAACTGGGAGTCGAGCACGCCATCTTCGGCTTCACGCCCTTTCCGGCGGTCGCCGCGGCCATCACCCGCGCCGGCGGCTTCGGCGTCCTCGGAGCCGTCCGCTACACCGCCCCCGACGACCTCAAACGCGACCTCGACTGGATGCAGGAGCACACCGACGGCAAGCCGTACGGCCTGGACGTCGTCATGCCGGCCAAGAAGGCCGTCGACGGCGTCAGCGAGGCCGACATCGAGGCGATGATCCCGGCCGCGCACCGCGCCTTCGTCCGCGACACCCTCGCCAAGCACCACGTCCCCGAGCTGGCGGAAGGCGAGGCCTCCGGCTGGCGGATCACGGGCTGGATGGAGCAGGTCGCCCGCAACCAGCTCGACGTCGCCTTCGACTACCCGATCAAACTCCTGGCGAACGCCCTCGGATCCCCGCCCGCCGACGTCATCGCGCGCGCCCACGACCACGGAGTCCTCGTCGCCGCCCTCGCCGGCAGCGCCAAGCACGCCCGCCGCCACGCCGAAGCCGGCATCGACATCGTCGTCGCCCAGGGCTACGAGGCCGGAGGGCACACCGGCGACATCGCCACGATGGTCCTCGTCCCGGAGATCGCCGAGGCCGTCGCCCCGCTCCCCGTGCTCGCCGCGGGCGGCATCGGCAGCGGCGAGCAGATCGCCGCCGGCCTCGCCCTCGGCGCCCAGGGCGCCTGGCTCGGCTCCCTCTGGCTCACCACCACCGAGGCCGACCTGCACTCGCGCGCCCTCACCGCGAAGCTGCTGGCCGCCGGCTCGGGGGACACCGTCCGCTCGCGCGCCCTCACCGGCAAGCCGGCCCGCCAGCTCCGCACCGAGTGGACCGACGCCTGGGACGACCCGGCGGGCCCCGGCGCGCTCCCGATGCCGCTCCAGGGCCTGCTCGTCGCCGAGGCCGTCTCCCGCATCCAGAAGTACGAGGTGCAGCCGCTGCTCGGCACCCCCGTGGGCCAGATCGTCGGCCGGATGAACTCCGAACGCAGCGTCCAGGCCGTCTTCGACGACCTCACCGGCGGCTTCGAGCGCGCCATCGACCGCATCAACCGCATCGCCGGCCGGGCCTGAGAGGTGTGATCAGCATGAGTGGCACGAGTGGCATGAGCGAGCAGCGCCCCAACGGCTTCTGGGCCCAGGCGGCCGCCGACCCCGGGCGCACCGTACTGATCACCCCCGAGGGGGAGGAGTGGAGCGCCGGCCGGCTGCACGCCGACGTCAACCGCCTCGTCCACGGACTGCGCGCCGCCGGACTGGAGCGGGGCGACGTCTTCGCCGTCGTCCTGCCCAACGGCGTCGAGTTCCTCACCGCCTACCTCGCCGCCTCCCAGGCCGGCTTCTACCTGGTCCCGGTCAACCACCACCTCGTCGGACCCGAGATCGCCTGGATCGTCTCCGACTCCGGCGCCAAGGTCCTGATCGCCCACGAGCGCTTCGCCGAAGCCGCCACCGCCGCGGCCGACGAGGCGGGCCTGCCCGCCAGCCACCGCTACGCCGTCGGAGCGGTCGCGGGCTTCCACCCGTACGGCCGGCTCCTCGGCGGACAGCCCGGGACCCCGCCCGAGGGGCGCACCCTCGGCTGGGTCATGAACTACACCTCCGGCACCACCGGGCGCCCGCGCGGCATCCGCCGCCCGCTGCCCGGCAAGCTCCCGGAGGAGACGTACCTCGGCGGCTTCCTCGGCATCTTCGGCATCCGTCCGTTCGACGACAACGTCCACCTGGTCTGCTCGCCGCTCTACCACACCGCCGTACTCCAATTCGCGGGCGCCGCCCTGCACATCGGGCATCCGCTGGTCCTGATGGACCGCTGGACCCCCGAGGAGATGCTGCGGCTCATCGACGGCCACGCCTGTACGCACACCCACATGGTCCCGACCCAGTTCCACCGGCTCCTCGCGCTCCCGCAGGAGACGAAGGACGCGTACGACGTCTCCTCGATGCGGCACGCGATCCACGGGGCCGCGCCCTGCCCGGACCACGTCAAGCGGGCGATGATCGACTGGTGGGGCACCTGTGTGGAGGAGTACTACGCGGCCAGCGAGGGAGGCGGCGCCTTCGCCACCGCCGAGGACTGGCTGAAGAAGCCGGGAACGGTCGGCAAGGCCTGGCCGATCAGCGAGCTCGCCGTCTTCGACGACGACGGCAACCGGCTGCCGCCCGGTGAACTCGGCACCGTCTACCTGAAGATGAACACCGGCGGTTTCAGCTACCACAAGGACGAGGGCAAGACGAAGAAGAACCGCATCGGCGACTTCTTCACGGTGGGCGACCTCGGGCTGATCGACGAGGACGGGTACCTCTTCCTGCGCGACCGCAAGATCGACATGATCATCTCGGGCGGGGTCAACATCTACCCGGCCGAGATCGAGTCGGCCCTGCTCACCCACCCCGCGGTCGCGGACGCCGCCGCCTTCGGGATCCCGCACGCCGACTGGGGCGAGGAGGTCAAGGCGGTCGTCGAACCGGCCGAGGGCTTCGTCGCCGGGGACGCACTCGCCGCGGAGATCCTGCACCACTGCGAGCGGCAGCTCGCCGGCTTCAAGCGGCCGAAGTCGGTCGACTTCATCGAGACGATGCCGCGCGACCCGAACGGCAAGCTGTACAAGCGGCGGCTGCGCGATCCCTACTGGGAGGGCCGCGAGCGCGCGATGTGAGCGCCGCGCGTGTGACGGACCGGGACCCGAGTCCCGCGGCCCGAGCCCTGGGGCCCGGTCCGCCACGCCCGAGATCTCGTGAGAAGTGCCACGTCAGAGCCCCGGATGCGTCCCCTGCGGCGCACTCGGGGGACACTTCTGGCAAGTTGGCTGATATGAGTACGGCTACCCGCAGATTGCCCCTGACCGACTGGACCGTCCTGGTCCCCGTGGTGGCGCTCCTCGCGCTCGTCTTCAGCTGGGGACGCGATCTGCCCGGATTCGCCGTGGCCCTGGTCGCCCTCTGCCTCGGGGGTGCGGTGCTGGCGGCCGTGCACCACGCCGAGGTCGTCGCCCACCGGGTGGGCGAACCGTTCGGCTCGCTGGTCCTGGCCGTCGCCGTCACCGTCATCGAAGTGGCCCTCATCGTCACCCTGATGGCCGATGGCGGGGACAAGACCGCCTCCCTCGCCCGGGACACCGTCTTCGCAGCCGTCATGATCACCTGCAACGGCATCGTCGGCCTGTCGCTGCTCGTCGGCGCCCTGCGCAACCGGGTCGCCGTCTTCAACGCCGAAGGTTCGGGCGCGGCCCTGGCCACCGTGGCCACCCTGGCCGTCCTCAGCCTGGTCCTGCCGACGTTCACCACCAGCAAGCCGGGCCCGGAGTTCTCCACCGCCCAGCTGACCTTCGCGGCCGTCGCCTCGCTCGCCCTGTACGGGCTGTTCATCGCCGTCCAGACGGTCCGCCACCGCGACTACTTCCTGCCGGTGGCCACCGGGGCCGGTACGGAGAAGGCGGCCGGGGCCCCGGCCGGCGGCGCGGCGGACGGCGACGGCGACGGCGACGGCGACGGCGAACACGCCGCGCCGCCCACCTCCCGCGCCGCCCTGGTCAGCCTCGGCCTGCTGCTCGTCGCGCTCATCGCCGTCGTCGGCGACGCCAAGGCCGTCTCGCCCACCATCGAGGCGGGTGTCGCCAAAGCGGGCCTGCCCAACGCCGTCGTCGGTGTGATCATCGCCCTGCTGGTACTGGCCCCCGAGACCCTCGCCGCCGTCCGCGCCGCCCGCCGCGACCGCGTCCAGACCAGCCTCAACCTGGCCTACGGCTCCGCCATCGCCAGCATCGGACTGACCATCCCGGCCATCGCCCTCGCCACCATCTGGCTCTCCGGCCCGCTGCTGCTCGGCCTCGGGCCGATCCACATGGTGCTGCTCGCCCTGACCGTCGTGGTCAGCGCCCTCACCATCGCGCCCGGCCGGGCCACGCTGCTGCAGGGCGGCGTGCACCTCGTACTGCTGGCCGCGTACCTCTTCCTCGCCGTCAGCCCCTGAGACCCCCGCGGGGCCGCAACGATCCGGCCCCGCAGGGGCTCGCGGGGATCAGCGCCGCTCGCGCGGCCAGACCACCTTCAGTTGCGGCGAGGTGAGGATGTCCCGCTCGCAGAACCGCGAGGTCACCCACCGCTCCTGGGAGAACAGCCGGGTCTGGTCCGCGTAGTGCGGCGAGTTCGGGTTCGACGACTGGCCGTACGTGAGCAGCGTGCGCGCCACCGGGCAGCGGCCGCCGTCCCAGCCGACCGCCTGGATGTGGCTGGAGCCGTGCACGACCTCCGGGTAGCCGCCGGCCGCTGCGTTCCACGGCGCCTCGATCTTGTTCCAGACACCGAGCGCCTCGGTGCCGCCCGGCACCGGCAGCTTCTGCCCGCCGCGCACCACGAACTGGTGCTCGCCGAGCGGCGCGTCCAAGGCGATGCCGGCCGCCCCGAGCTCCGCGACGGTGTCCGCGAGGGCCCGGCCGATCCCGGGCGCCGCCTGGTTGAGCGTACGGGGCGTGCGGACGGGGTCGGCCGCCGAGAACGGCACCAGCCACAGGTCCTTGGCCGCGGTGCTCGCGGTCAGCTTGCGCCAGAACCGGTCGAAGAGCAGCGCGCCGCGGCTGCCGGTGTCGGCGCTGCGGTCCCATCCCGCCAGCACCGCGCAGGCCGCCGAGACGTCCACCGGCCGGCCGTCGCTCGCGGTGGCCGTGCCGCCGGGCAGGGCGGCGCAGGCTTTCGCCGCGTCGGCGGCCGCCAGGTCACCGGCCGGAACCCGGTTCGCGAACTGCTGCCTCTGCAGGTCCGCCACGGTCAGCCCGCCCTTGGCGGCCATCGCGGAGACGTCCTCCACCGCGCCCCGGGTCCGCAGCGAGCGCGGGGTGCCGAGGGAACCCCAGACCCGCTCGTAGCCGGTCACCGGCGTCTGGGCATTGGCCAGCCAGGCGCTGTCGTTGGAGTTCTCGGCGTACGGGGCGTCGCGCAGCGTCGGGGCCTTCGCCGGTCCGAACACCCCCGGCTGCACCGCGTCCGGATCCGATCCGAGCGCGCAGTCGCCGCGCGCACCGTCGAGGACCGCGAGCCCGGACGCCGGGTACGTGGCCCTGCCGAGCGGGGTGGAGCAGCGGGCGGCGAGCTCGTCGGTGATCCGGGGGAGCACCTGGGACTGGGTGAACAGGGTCCCGCCGGCCGAGTCCGAGGCGATCGTGTTGACCCAGGGCAGGCCCTGCGTCCGCTTCAGCGCGTCCTGGATCCCGGCGACGGAGCGGGCCTTGCCGATGGCGAGGGCGGTGTCTGAGCCCCGCAGGTTGGCCGCGTTCGGGTCGTTCAGCGCGTACGCGGTGCCGGCCGTCCAGGGCAGCGGCAGGCCGGGGCCGAGTCCGGTGACCACGGGCCCGTACCGGGTCCACCACTGGGTCCGGGTGACGGGGGAGCCGCCGCCCGCCACCTGGACGCCGACCTGGCGCTGCGTCATCTTCTCCGGCCTGCCGTCGACCAGGTAGGCGGTCGGGTCGGCCGGGTCCAGGGTGAGCTGGTGCAGGTTGACGGGGGTGCCGGTGGCCACGGTGTGGCTCCAGGCCACCTTCTCGTTGAAGCCTATGTTCACCACGGGGGTGCCGAGCAGGGAGCCGCCGGAGACGTTCAGCTCGCCGGGTATGGTCTGCTGCGACTGCCAGAACCTGCGGCCGCCCTGCCAGGGGTAGTGCGGGTTCCCGAGCAGCAGGCCGTGGCCGTTCGCGGTGGTGGCGCCGCTGAAGGCCACCGCGTTGGAGCCCATGTCGTAGCGCCCCGTGTCGAAGGAGGCCCGCGCCGCCTCGGCGGCGGCCGCCGGGTCGGCCGCGGGGCCGGCGTCCGGGCCGGCGGTGAGGGAGGCCGCCCGGCCCGGCGGCTGCGCCGCGGCGATGTCGTCGACCGCGCGCCCCTGGCCCCCGATCACCGAGACGGCGAAGGCGCGGGCGGCCACGTCGACGGCGCTGACCGGGCGCACCCAGGCGGCGCCCTTGCAGGCCGGGTCGGTGATCTTGTTCTGGGCCAGCCAGGCGTTGTACCCGGCGGCCCATCCGCGCATCAGCTCCTTGAGGTCCCGGGTGGGACCGGCCGGGGCGGGCGCGGCGAGCAGCTTCTCGACGGTGCCGGCCTCCCGGACCCCCTTGAAGTACAGGTCGCTGGTGAGGTTCCTGCTCGCGGAGGACAGCGAGCCGTCGGTCGCCGCGTCGGGCCCGAACCAGCGCGAGCGTTCGCCGGCCACGGTCACGAATCCGTCGGCCAGCACACAGGCCTGGTCGGCGGCCTGGGCCCAGCCGGTGCCGAAGCCGAGGTGCGCGTAGTCCTGGGCCAGGATGTGCGGGATGCCGTTCTCGGTGTACCGGATGACGGCCGACAGGCCGCCGCCGGAGGGGCCGCGATCGGGGCCGGAGGCCGCGGCCGAGGCCTGTGGGGCCGCCGCGGCGACCGCGAGCAGGGCCGCGCCGAGGAGCGCGGCGCGCCGGAGGAGCGGACGGGTGCGTCCGGGTCCGTCGAACGAGTGCAACGTGCCTCCCAAGTAGCCTGTGGATGGGCTGGGTTGCCCGTGGTACAGGCGGTGCTTGTGTGCCCCCACACTCATGCAGGCCGCTTGACGGTCTGTCAACATCCCGTTTGGTATCCCGGTTGCCGGGGTTATTGACCCCGGGTGTACGCGGAGACGAGGATCACGCCATGACGGCAGCGCGGGCGGTGCGGCAGAACACGGTCGACGGGCTGGTGCGCGACAGCGCGCTGCGGGTCCCGGACCGGCAGGCCGTCCGCTACCGCGAACGGACGTGGACGTACGCGGAGCTCGACGCCGCCGTCTCCACCGGCGCCGCCGTCCTGCGGGAGCGGTACGGGCTGGCCGACGGCGACCGGGTCGCCACCTTCGCCCACAACTCCGACGCCTATCTGATCGCCTTCCTCGCCTGCGCCCGCGCCGGGCTGACGCACGTCCCGGTGAACCAGAACCTCACCGGCGAGGACCTCGCGCACATCCTGGGCGACTGCACGAGCGCGCTGGTCCTCGCCGACCCGGACCTGGCCGCACGCATCCCCGAGGGGCATGCCGTACGGCCGCTGCGCGACGCGCCCGGCTCCTTCCTGGCGGAGCTCGCCGATCCGCTGCCGTTCACGGCGGACCGCGACCCGTACGCCGTGGTGCAGCTGCTCTACACCTCGGGGACCACCGCGCTGCCCAAGGGCGCGATGATGACGCACAAGGCCCTGGTGCACGAGTACGAGAGCGCGATCGAGGCCCTGGACCTGGCCGAGGGGGACCGGCCGGTGCACTCGCTGCCGCTCTACCACTCGGCGCAGATGCACGTCTTCCTGCTGCCCTACCTGGCCGTGGGCGCACGGAACACGATCCTGGACGCGCCGGTCGCCGAGGAGGTCTTCGCCCTGGTGGAGGCAGGCCTGGCGGACAGCCTGTTCGCGCCGCCCACGGTGTGGATCGGGCTCGCGAACCACCCGGACTTCGGCCGGCGCGAGCTGGGCGCGCTGCGCAAGGCGTACTACGGGGCCTCGATCATGCCGGTGCCCGTGCTGGAGCGGCTGCGGGCCCGGCTGCCCGGGCTCGGCTTCTACAACTGTTTCGGGCAGAGCGAGATCGGCCCGCTGGCCACGGTCCTGGGACCGGACGAGCACGAGGGGCGGATGGACTCCTGCGGGCGGCCGGTCCGCCACGTCGAGGCGAGGGTCGTCGACGAGGACGGCGCCCAGGTGCCGGACGGCACGCCGGGCGAGGTGGTCTACCGCTCGCCCCAGCTCTGCCTGGGGTACTGGAACGACCCCGAGGCGACGAAGAAGGCCTTCCGGGACGGCTGGTTCCGCTCAGGGGACCTCGCGGTGCGGGACGCGGACGGGTACTTCACGGTCGTCGACCGCGTGAAGGACGTCATCAACTCCGGCGGAGTGCTGGTCGCCTCCCGGCAGGTCGAAGACGCGCTGTACACCCACCCGGGGGTGGCCGAGGCGGCGGTGGTGGGCCTGCCCGACGAGCGGTGGATCGAGGCGGTCACGGCGGTCGTGGTGCCGCGCGGGGAGGTGACGGAGGCGGAGCTGCTGGCCCACGCGCGCGAGAGGCTGGCCCACTTCAAGGCCCCGAAGCGGGTGCTGTTCCTGGACGCCCTGCCGCGCAACGCCAGCGGCAAGATCCTCAAGCGGGAACTCCGGGACCGCTTCGGACGGGCGGACCGCCAGGAGCGGTAGGGCCGGCAGGACCGACAAGAGCGGCAGGACCGGCAGGCCCGGCAGGACCGGCAGGACCGGCAGGCCCGGGAAGCCGGCAGACGCGGGAAAGGCGGTACGCCCGGTCCCGGCGGCCGGGGCTCACTCCGTCGGCAGGCCGGTGTCCCGCAGGCGGCGGGCGGTGAGGTGTTCGTGGACCAGGCGCCCGACCAGGGCGCCGCCGTAGACCACGAAGCCGACGCCGACCAGCCAGGACTGCACGACCAGCAGCGTGCCGAAGGGGCCGTACGTGACGGCGTTGGAGGCGATCAGCGGGGAGAACACCAGCTGCGAGAAGAGCCGCAGGCCCAGCAGGCCGAGGCTGGTCGCCACCGCCCCCGGCAGCAGGGCCCGCCAGCGGACCCGGCCGCCGAGCAGCAGCCGCTGGGAGCCCCAGAAGAAGAGGATGGTGCCGACCAGGTCGCCGGTGGTGCCGAGGACCGTGCCGACGGCGTCGTGCGACGGCGCGGGGATCGCGACGAGCAGCGCGAGGTAGCAGACCAGCAGGGCCAGCCAGACGACGTGCCGCCACATGGTGTGCCAGCGGGCGGTGGGCAGGTCCCAGACCTTCTCGTAGCCGGTCTGCACGGCCGAGCCGAACGTCAGGCCGAAGACGGCGAGGGCCGCGAGTCCGAACGCGGTGGTCCGCTCGAGCGCCAGGTCGGCCGCGCCGAACAGCATCTCGACCCGGGCCCGCGAGGACTCGGTGACCCCGAGGGCCTGGCCGAGCCAGCGCCCGAAGCCGGAGCCGCTGCCGGGGGCGGCGGCCGCGACGACGACGAGCAGCGGCACCAGGGTCAGGAAGCCGAGGGCGGCGAAGCCCATGGCCCGGTGCATGAGCTCCATCTCCCGCCCCCGGCTCCACGCCAGCCCGGCCGGGGAGGCCTGGAGCCGGTCGTGGAGCTGGCGGAAGATCGAGGTCACGCCTCATGGACTACCCGGACGGACCCGCCGGCTCTCGGAGGCTCCCCCGAAGTAGGCCCGAAGGGGTGGTTTCGCGCAGCCGCCCACGGCCTCCCGCTCGGCTACCGCGGCTCGCGCAGGTCCATCAGCCGCTTGATCTTGCCCACCGATCGCTCCAGCGTCTCCGGATCGACCACCTCGACCGCCACGGAGACCCCGATGCCGTCCTTGACCGCGCGGACCACGGCGGCGGCCGCGGACTCCCGCCGGGCGGCATCCGCCTCGCGGCGCGCCTCCACCCGCACGGTCAGGGAGTCCATCCGGCCCTCCCGGGTCAGCCGCAGCTGGAAGTGCGGGGCCAGACCGGGCGTGCGGAGCAGGATCTCCTCGATCTGCGTCGGGTAGAGGTTGACCCCGCGCAGGATGATCATGTCGTCGCTGCGGCCGGTCACCTTCTCCATCCGCCGGAACGCCGGCCGGGCCGTACCGGGCAGCAGCCGGGTCAGGTCCCGGGTCCGGTACCGGACGATCGGCATGGCCTCCTTCGTCAGCGAGGTGAACACCAGCTCCCCTGACGCACCCTCCGGCAGCACCTCGCCGGTGAACGGGTCCACGACCTCCGGGTAGAAGTGGTCCTCCCAGATGTGCAGGCCGTCCTTGGTCTCGACGCACTCCTGGGCCACGCCCGGGCCCATCACCTCGGACAGGCCGTAGATGTCCACCGCGTCGATGTCGAGCCGCTGCTCGATCTCCCGGCGCATTTCCTCGGTCCACGGCTCCGCGCCGAATATCCCCGTGCGCAGCGAGGTGCCGCGCGGGTCGATCCCCTGGCGCTCCATCTCGTCCAGCAGCGTGAGCATGTACGAGGGCGTCACCATGATGACCTCCGGCCGGAAGTCCTGGATCAGCCGGACCTGCCGGTCGGTCATCCCGCCGGACGCGGGGACGACCGTGCAGCCCAGCCGCTCCGCGCCGTAGTGCGCGCCGAGGCCGCCGGTGAACAGGCCGTATCCGTACGCGACGTGGACCATCTGGCCCGGTCTGCCGCCCGCCGCCCGGATGGACCGGGCCACCACGTCCGCCCAGGTGGAGAGGTCCCCGTCGGTGTACCCGACGACGGTGGGGCGGCCGGTGGTCCCGCTCGAGGCGTGGATGCGGCGGACCTCGGAGCGCGGCACGGCGAACATCCCGAAGGGGTACTGGTCGCGCAGGTCGGCCTTGGTGGTGAAGGGGAAGAGGGCGAGATCGGCGAGGGAGCGGCAGTCGTCGGGGTGCACACCGGCCTTGTCGAAGGCCTGCCGGTAGTGCGGCACCCGCTCGTAGGCGTGGCTCAAGGTGGCGCGCAGCCGCCGCAGCTGGAGCGCGGCCAGCTCGTCACCGCTGAGCCGCTCGCCGTCGTCGTGGACATCCGCATGCGCCGTCATGCCGTCACCCCATCTGAGCCGTGAACCGGAGCCCTGCTCGAGAAAACCGACCGATCATTCGGTAGATTGCCCCAGCCCGGCGGCTAAATCAATGACTCGAACGAGTGAGCGCATGATGGGATGGGCCCATGCCGATCTTCACCACTCACGACGGAACCGAACTCGCCTACCACGTCCGCGGCGAGGGCGAGCCGCTCGTCTGCCTCCCCGGCGGTGCGATGCGGGCCTCCGCCTACCTGGGCGACCTCGGCGGGCTGGCCGCCGGGCGCCGGCTGGTCCTCCTCGACCTGCGGGGCACGGGCGACTCGGCCGTCCCGGCCGACGAGTCCACCTACCGGGTCGACCGCCAGGTCGCCGACGTCGAGGCGCTGCGGATCCACCTCGGCCTGGAGCGCATGGACGTACTGGCCCACTCCGCCGGCGGCAACCTCGCCCAGCTGTACGCGGCCGCGCACCCCGACCGGCTGCGCCGCCTGGCCCTGATCACCCCGACCTGCTGGGCCGTGGGCCTCGACTCGACCCCGGAGCAGCGCCTGGAGGTGGTCCGGAAGCGGGCGGGCGGCGAGCCGTACGACACGGCCGTCGCCGCGTACGAGCGGATCCTAGGCATCCTGGAGGCCGGCGGCGCCCCCACCCCGGCGCACTGGCGCGAGACGATGCCCCTCGCCTACGGGCGCTGGGACGAGGAGGTGCGCGCCCACATCGGCGCGAGCGACCACGAGAAGAACGCCGCGGCGAGCGCCGCCTTCGCGGGCGCCGGCGCCTTCGACCCGCCCGCCACCCGGGCCGCCCTGCGGCGCGTGGCCGGCGAGGTGCTGGTGCTGGCCGGGGAACTGGACAGCAACCCGACGGCCGGCCTCGCCGCCGAACTCGCGGGGCTCTTCCCGCACGGCGTGGCGGACGTCCAGCCGGGCGGCGCGCACTTCCCGTGGCTGGACGACCCGCGGTGGTTCGCGGCGCGCGTGGAGCGCTTCCTGGCCGCCGGAGCCTGACCGGCGGACGAGGCCGCCCGGGCCGGACCGGCCGCCCGGACTGCGCGGCGGCGGGCGGGACCCGCGAGGAGCCCGCCCGCCGTCCGCGGCCATCGCGCCCACCGCCTGCGGCCCGCCGTCCGCCGCGATCCCGCCCTCCGCCCGCCGCGATGGCGCGCGGTGTCAGCGCGCCGCGTCCGCCTCCGTCGCCACCGACTTCGCCCAGCGGTAGTCCGCCTTGCCGCTCGGCGAGCGCTGGATGGCCGGCGCCACCACCAGCTGGCGCGGGATCTTGTACCCCGCCAGCCTGGTCCGGCAGTGCCGCTGTATCTCGTCCAGGGTCGGCTCGGGCGCGCCCGCCCGCACCTGCACCACCGCCGCCACGTGACTGCCCCACGTGGCGTCCGGCACCCCGGCGACCAGGGCGTCGTACACGTCCGGATGGGACTTCAGCGCCTGCTCGACCTCCTCCGGGTAGACCTTCTCGCCGCCCGTGTTGATGCACTGCGAGCCGCGCCCGAGGACCGTGACGATGCCCTCCTCGTCCACCGTCGCCATGTCCCCGAGCAGCACCCACCGCTCGGAGCCCTTCCGGAAGAAGGTCTCGGCGGTCTTCGCCGCGTCGTTGTAGTAGCCGAGCGGGACGTGGCCGCGCTGGGCGAGCCGCCCCGGCACTCCCACCGGCACCGGCTCGTGGGTCACCGGGTCGACCACCTGCGTACGGTCGTTGACCACGAGGCGGAAACCCTTCTCGGGGCCGGAGTCATCGGCCGCCCGGCCGTTCGACCCGGACTCCGAGGAGCCGAAGTTGTTCAACAGCATCACGTGCGGCACGAGGCGTCGGAACTCGGCCCGCACCGTCTCCGACATGATCGCCCCGGACGAGGAGACGCTGAACAGCGAGGACAGGTCGGTCCCCCGCAGGGGGCCCTTCAAGGCGTCGATGAGCGGCCGGAGCATGGCGTCGCCCACCAGCGAGACGCTCGACACCTTCTCCTTCTCGATCGTGCGCAGCACCTCCTCCGGCACGTACTTGCGGTGGATGACCACCCGCTGGCCGTAGTTGAAGGCGATGAACGAGGTCAGCGTCGAGGTGCCGTGCATCAGCGGGGGCGCGGGGAAGAAGGTCAGCCCGGCGCCCTTCGAGGCGACCCGTTCGGCGAGCTCCTCGGGCCGCTTCACCGGCTCGCCGGAGGGTTCGCCGCCGAAGAGCCCCGCGAAGAACAGGTCTTCCGCACGCCACATGACGCCCTTGGGCATGCCCGTGGTGCCGCCCGTGTAGATGATGAACAGGTCGTCGGGGGAGCGGGGCGGGAAGCCGCGCGCGGGCGAGCCGGCGGCCTCGGCGTCCGCGTACGCGACCGGCGCGACCGAGGGCTCCGGGGCGCCCTCGGGGGCGGCCCCGACACGGATCAGGTGGCGCAGCTTCGTCGTCTGCGGGAGGGCGGCGGCCACGCGCTCCGTGAACTCGCCCTCGAAGACGAGCGCCGCGAGGTCGGCGTCGTTGTAGAGGTAGACCAGCTCCTCCTCCACGTACCGGTAGTTGACGTTCACCGGTACGAGGCGCGCCTTCAGGCAGGCCAGGACGGTCTGGAGGTACTCGATGCCGTTGTAGAGGTGCAGCCCCAGGTGCTCGCCGGCCCTCAGGCCGCTGTCCAGCAGGTGGTGCGCGATGCGGTTCGCCGCGGTGTCCAGCTCCGCGTACGTGAGGCGGCGCTCGGCGCCGGTGCCGGGGTGGTCCACGTACACAAGGGCCTCGCGGTCCGGGACCACGTCGACGACCGACTCGAACAGGTCGGCAAGGTTGTACTCCACCGTTCCTCCTCACCCCCGAGGTTTCCCGTTGCCGGGCCGTGGCTGTTGCCCGCGGCGGTCATTAGAGCGCCGCTCAGCCCAAGTGGGAAGGGTGCGATCCAAGAAAACTGACTGGGTGTCAGAAAACTATTGAACTGCACCCGGCCCTCCTGCAACCTGTTCTAGGTCTTGAGACGGGAGGACGGCAATGGGCGGGACGGAACACCTGACCGTGGAGCGCCACGGCGCCACGCTGGTGCTCACCATGAACCGGCCGGAGGCGAAGAACGCGCTTTCGCTGCCGCTGCTGGTGGGGCTGTACGACGGCTGGCTGGAGGCGGACGCCGACGACACGATCCGCTCGGTGGTCCTCACCGGCGCGGGCGGGGACTTCTGCGCAGGGATGGACCTCAAGGCGCTGGCCGGCAAGGGGATGGCGGGCGACCGGTACCGGGACCGCCTCAAGGCCGACCCCGACCTGCACTGGAAGGCGATGCTCCGCCACCACCGGCCGCGCAAGCCCGTGATCGCGGCGGTCGAGGGGTACTGCGTGGCCGGAGGCACCGAGATCCTCCAGGGCACGGACATCCGGGTCGCGGGCGAAGGCGCCACGTTCGGGCTGTTCGAGGTCAAGCGGGGCCTGTTCCCGATCGGCGGCTCGACGGTACGGCTGCCCCGGCAGATCCCGCGCACGCACGCCCTGGAGATGCTGCTGACCGGCCGGCCGTACTCGGCGCAGGAGGCGGCCCGGATCGGACTGGTCGGGCAGGTCGTCCCCGCAGGGACCGCCCTGGCCAGGGCCCTGGAGATCGCCGAGCAGGTCAACGCGTGCGGGCCACTGGCCGTCGAGGCCGTGAAGGCCTCGGTCTACGAGACCGCCGAGCTGACGGAGACGGAAGGCCTGGCCTCCGAACTGCTGCGGGGCTGGCCGGTCTTCGACACCGCGGACGCCAAGGAGGGAGCGCGGGCCTTCGCCGAGAAGCGGCCCGCGGTGTACCGGCGCGAGTAGCCGTACCCGGCCCGCGGCGCACCGCCGCCGCCCGTACGCCGCCCTTGCGCCGCCCGAGAACCCGCACGTCCCCCCCGTACCCACCGCGAGCATCGGAGAGCCGTCATGACAGCAGCGTCCCCGCCAGAGGTGCTGCGCGCGCCACTCGTCGTCGAGTTCCCCTTCACCCGTTCCCTCGGGCCCGTGCAGAGCGCCTTCCTCACCGGGCTGCGCGAGCGCGTCGTCCTCGGCGTCAGGACCGCCGACGGCAAGGTGATGGTCCCGCCCGTCGAGTACGACCCCGTCACCGCAGAGGAGATCCGCGAGCTCGTCGAGGTCGGCACCACCGGAACCGTCACCACCTGGGCCTGGAACGGCTCCCCGCGCACCGGCCAGCCTCTCGGCACCCCCTTCGCCTGGGTCCTCGTCCGCCTCGACGGCGCCGACACCGCGATCCTGCACGCCCTCGACGCCCCCGGCCCGGAGGCCGTCCGCACCGGCATGCGGGTACGGATCCGCTGGGCGGGCGAGCGCACCGGCGCCATCACGGACATCGCCTGCTTCGAGCCGCACGGGGCGGGGGAGGCGGCGCGGGCGACCCCGCACGACGGCCGGTTCGCCGACGCCGTCACCGGCATCGTCGCCGCCGCCCGCCTCGACTACACGTACAGCCCCGGCCGCTCCCAGACCGCCTACATCAACGCCCTCGCCGACCGGCGGACCGTGGGCGAGCGCTGCCCCTCCTGTCACAAGGTGTACGTGCCGCCGCGCGGCGCCTGCCCCACCTGCGGGGTCGCCACCACCGACCAGGTCGAGGTCGGCCCGGCCGGCACGGTCACGACGTACTGCATCGTCAACATCAAGGCGAAGAACCTCGACATCGAAGTCCCCTATGTCTACGCCCACATCGCCCTCGACGGCGCCGACCTCGCCCTGCACGGCCGGATCGGCGGAATCCCGTACGACCAGGTCCGCATGGGCCTGCGCGTCGAACCCGTGTGGACCGAGGGCGGCCGCCACCCCGACCACTACCGCCCCACCGGCGAGCCGGACGCCGACTACGACGCGTACAAGGAGCTCATCTGATGCCCACGACGAGCAGGTACGCGCGCGACGTGGCCGTCGTGGCCTTCGCGCAGAGCGACCACCGGCGCCGCAGCGACGAACTCAGCGAAGTCGAGATGGTCATGCCGGTGCTCCACCAGGTGCTGGACCAGACGGGTCTGAAGGCCGGCGAGATCGGCTTCACCTGCTCCGGATCGAGCGACTACCTCGCCGGCCGGGCCTTCTCCTTCACCATGACCCTCGACGGGGTCGGCGCCTGGCCGCCGATCTCCGAGTCGCACGTCGAGATGGACGGCGCCTGGGCCCTGTACGAGGCCTGGGTGAAGATCCAGACCGGCGAGGCCGACACGGCGCTGGTGTACTCGTACGGCAAGTCCTCCCCGGGATCCGTACGGGACGTCCTGACCCGGCAGCTGGACCCGTACTACCTGGCTCCGCTGTGGCCCGACTCGGTCGCCCTCGCCGCCCTCCAGGCCCAGGCGCTGATCGACGCGGGCGAGACCGACGAGACCGCGCTCGCGGCCATCGGCGCCCGCAGCCGGACCGCCGCCGAGGCCAACCCGCACGCCCAGCTCAGGGGCGGCGCCGTCGCGCAGGGCGACTACCAGGTCCGGCCGCTGCGCACGGGGGACTGCCCGCCGATCGGCGACGGCGTGGCCGCCGTCGTCCTCGCCGCGGGCGACACGGCGCGCAGACTGTGCGCGCGCCCCGCCTGGATCACCGGCATCGACCACCGCATCGAGGCGCACGGCCTGGGTCTGCGCGATCTCACCGATTCCCCGTCCACCCGGATCGCCGCCGAGCACGCGGGCCTGTTCGACGCGCCGGTGGACACCGCCGAACTGCACGCGCCGTTCACCTCCCAGGAGGTCGTGCTCCGCAAGGCGCTGCGGCTCGACGGGGACGACATCGCCGTCAACCCGTCCGGCGGCGCCCTCGCCGCCAACCCGGTCATGGCCGCCGGACTCATCCGGATCGGCGAGGCCGCCGCCCGGATCCACCGCGGCGAGTCCGACCGGGCCGTCGCGCACGCCACCTCCGGCCCCTGCCTCCAGCAGAACCTGGTCGCCGTCCTGGAAGGGGAACCCGCATGACCGGTACGGGGAAGGAGCCGGTCGCCGTCGTCGGCATCGGCCAGACCAAGCACGTCGCCGCCCGCCACGACGTCTCCATCGCGGGACTCGTCCGCGAGGCCGCGCTGCGCGCCCTCGCCGACGCCGAGCTGACCTGGGCGGACATCGACGCGGTCGTCATCGGCAAGGCCCCCGACTTCTTCGAGGGCGTGATGATGCCGGAGCTGTACCTGGCGGACGCCCTCGGGGCCGTCGGCAAGCCCATGCTCCGCGTCCACACGGCCGGTTCGGTCGGCGGCTCCACCGCGCTGGTCGCCTCCAACCTCGTCGCGGCCCGGGTCCACCGCACCGTCCTGACCCTGGCGTTCGAGAAGCAGTCCGAGTCCAACGCCATGTGGGGCCTGTCGCTGCCCGTACCCTTCCAGCAGCCGCTGCTGGCGGGGGCCGGCGGGTTCTTCGCCCCGCACGTGCGCGCGTACATGCGGCGCACGGGCGCACCCGACACGGTCGGCTCGCTCGTCGCGTACAAGGACCGCCGCAACGCGCTGAAGAACCCGTACGCGCACCTGCACGAGCACGACATCACCCTGGAGAAGGTCCAGGCCTCGCCGATGCTGTGGGACCCGATCCGCTACTCCGAGACCTGTCCCTCCTCGGACGGCGCCTGCGCGATGATCCTCACCGACCGGGCGGGCGCGGCCCGTTCGCCGCGGCCGCCGGCCTGGGTGCACGGCGGGGCGATGCGCAGCGAGCCGACGCTGTTCGCGGGCAAGGACTTCGTCTCGCCGCAGGCGGGCAAGGACTGCGCGGCCGACGTCTACCGGCAGGCGCAGATCGCCGATCCGCGGCGGGAGATCGACGCGGTGGAGATGTACGTGCCGTTCTCCTGGTACGAGCCGATGTGGCTGGAGAACCTCGGCTTCGCGGCGGAGGGCGAGGGCTGGAAGCTCACCGAGGCGGGGGTCACCGAACTCGACGGAGACCTCCCGGTGAACCCCTCGGGCGGGGTGCTGTCCACCAACCCCATCGGCGCCTCCGGCATGATCCGCTTCGCGGAGGCGGCGCTGCAGGTCCGCGGCCTGGCCGGCGAACACCAGGTCCCGGACGCCCGCCGGGCCATGGGCCACGCGTACGGCGGCGGCGCCCAGTTCTTCGCGATGTGGCTGGTGGGTGCCGAGCCGCCCGCCTCCTGAGCGGGCTTCCCGGCCGCACGTCCCGGCCGGACGCGGCGGGCGCCCGGCGCGCGCGGTGTGGTGCCGGACCGGCCACGGGTGACTCACCGTGGCCTGTGCGGCACCCGCCGCGATGGCTACTCTGGCCCCCGGACGACGTACCGGGAGTACCGGGAGGAGCACGCACGTGGCCGAGAGCATGACTTCACAGCCTCTGGCAGCCGGCTGGGGCAAGCCGGACCTCGATCTCAGCGGGGCGGACTGGCAGTCGAGCAGCCGGGGATCGGGCGACGTCCAGATCGCCTTCGTCGAGGGGTTCATCGCGATGCGCAACAGCGAACGCCCCGAGAGCCCCTCGCTGATCTTCGCGCCGGACGAGTGGCGCAAGTTCGTACTGGGCGCGAGGGGCGGCGAGTTCGACCTGACGTAGCCGGCGGTCCGCGGGTGCGGGGGGAGGGGGCGCAGGCCGCGGGCGGCGCGCCGCCGAATCCCCTTGCACCCCGCGGAGCGCCCCTGCATCATGGCCGCCATGACGATCATCCGCCGAAAGGGCGATGCCGCGTAGACGGCCGGGCGCGCTGCGCGCCGAACGAGGAACGTACGAGGACCGCCGGCCGCCCGTCTGGGCCTGGCAACTGCCCTCCGTGGACCGGCTCCGGCCCGCTGCCGCAGCCGCGGTCCACTGGGCCCGGCCCGGCCGCGGCGACGAGGTCGCGGAGCTGCTGACCCGGTACCGGGCCTTCCTGGACCGCCCCGGCAGCCCCCTGCTCCTGACCCCGTCATCGTGCCCCGCCTGCCCCGGCTGCGCGCGCGACGACGTCGCCGTGGTCCGCGACGAACTGGCCGACCTCCACCACACCCTGCCGCCCGCGGCCCGTACCGCGCTGGGCCGCGTCCTGCACGTCCTGGACACGGAGTTCCGCCGGCGCACCCTCCCCGAACCGGACCCGCCCGCCGACCGGTGGGCCGACCGGACCGGCCGCCCCCGGGCATGGTGGCACCGCCGCCTCTACGACAGCGGGGACCGGGGGGTCCGCTGAGGCGCCGGCGGCGTCCGGGGGAGCCGGTCCACCACCACCCGCGGCACCGCCGCCGCCAGCACCAGCAGCCACACCAGCTGCACGGCCGCCGCATCCCGGGCCAGCGCCGCCGTCACCAGGACGACGGCCAGCGACGGGCCCACCAGCAGCAGGACCTCCCGCGCCCGGCGGCCCGAGCCGAGCGCGGCCACACCCGCGATCGCCAGGTACACCGCGAGGCTCCCGCAGAGCAGCCACCGCACCGACCCGGGAGGCGGGTGGTCCGTGTACTCCACCGCGTTGCCGAGCGCCGCCGCCAGCGCGGCCACCGAGCCCGCGACGAAGCAGTGCAGCGGCAGGACCAGCCGTACGGGAAGGACGTCCCACGCCAGCAGCGGCACCCCGTCCGCCCCGTGCCGCAGCGACAGCGTCCACAGCAGGAGCAGCAGCAGGAACGCGCCGGCGCCGACCCCGTACAGCGCCGCGTCCCACTCCACCTGCGAGGCGGCAGCCACCACCTGGGCCACCGCCTCGCCCAGCACGATCAGCTGGAACAGGCCCAGCCGCTCCCCGAGATGGGGCGCGTCCATCAGCGCCGCCACCGGCTTGGGCGAAGCCCGCCGCCCGCTCGCCGCCTGTCCGGCGTACTGCGCCTCCACCCGGGCGGACAGCCGCTTGCCGGAGACCGTGAACATCACCGCCAGGTCGATGGCCAGCCCCAGCGCCCACAGCGCGTACCGGGCCGTCCCGTCGAACCACATCGACACGATCCACGGCGTCAGTCCCAGCCCCAGCTGCGTGATCGGCAGGTCCGGCACGTACTCGCCGCGCCGCTCCCACGCCTTGCCGGCCAGCGACCGCACCAGGATGTAGGCCAGGGCGAACGCCCCCGCCCGGTCCTCCCGTACGCCGTGCACCGAGGCCGCCATCACCGCCATGCCGAACATCCCGGCCAGCACCGTCCACGTGCGGGTCTCCTCGCCGCTGACGTTCCCGTACACCGTGAACAGCATCCAGCCCGTCCAGAAGGCCAGGAACATCACCGCGTACAGCGCCACGTCGCCCGGGCCGGGGCTGCCGTTCAGGAGGTGCGCCAGCTGGGCGACGCCCGCCACCGCCGTCAGATCGAAGAACAGCTCCAGCCAGGAGGCGTGCCGTTCGCCCTGCGCCGGCGCCGGCGCTGCCGGCACGGAATCGGTCATACCGGGATGATAGGTAGGGTGGCGGCATGAGCGGCGAGAGCGACCTGAGGAAACTGCTGAGCGGCATGCGCCCCGAGCTGCACGAGGGGCGGTACGTCTTCTGCACGGTTCCGGCGGCCACGGCGCCCCCGGCGGGAACCACCCCCGTCGCCACCGTCCTGGAGGCCGAGGGGCTCACCCTCGTCCTGCGCCAGGAGGAAGCCGACGCCGCCGGACTGGCCTACGACTACTCCGCCGGGTGGATCACCCTGCGCATCCACTCCGCCCTCGACGCCGTCGGCCTCACCGGAGCCTTCGCCGCCGAGCTCGCCGCGCACGGACTCAGCTGCAACGTCATCGCCGGGTACCACCACGACCACCTCTTCGTGCCCGCGGAGCGGGCGGCCGAAGCCGTGGCCGTACTGGAAGAACTGGCGATCCGTTCGATGTGATTGAGACACCGGTAAACGGCCCGGGTGAACGTTCCCGAAGATTCCGATCTTTCTCGGCCGAACGCCTTCGCGCGTGCGTGCGCGGGCGTACTCTGATGCCCCCAACCGGCCTGGGGGGTACCAGCCATGACGGAACGCCCGACCCGCAGACGGCGCAAACTGTTCGAACACGAGGCCGAACTCGCCACCGTGGACGAGGCCCTGGCACAGCTCGGCGGCACCGGCACCGGCACCGGCGCGGGCGGCACACTGCTCGCCTTCTCCGGACCCGCCGGCCTCGGCAAGACCACCCTCCTCGCCGAAGTGCGCCGCCGCGCCCTCGCCCGCGACTGCACCCTGCTGGCGGCCCGCGGCGGCGAGCAGGAGCAGAGCCAGCCCTTCCACGTCGCCCGCCAGCTCATCCAGCCCCACCTGGCGGGCCGCCCCGAGGAGGAACTGCGCGCCGCCCTCGGCAGCTGGTACTCCATCGTCGGCCCCGCGCTCGGCCTGTGCGCCCCCGAACAGGGCGCCCCGCCCGACCCCCAGGGCCTGCGCGACGGGCTCGACTGGGTCCTCACCCACCTCACCGTGCAGCGCGCCCCCGTCGCCCTCGTCCTCGACGACGCCCACTGGGCCGACCCCGAATCCCTGTCCTGGCTCGCCGCCTTCGCCCCGCGCGCCGAGCACCTCCCGCTGCTCCTCGTCGTCGCGTACCGCCCCGAGGAACTCCCGGCCCACGCCGACGCCTTCCGTACGCTGCCCGGCCGCGCCGGACACCGCCCGCTGGCCCTCGCACCGCTCACCGAGGGCGCCGTGTCCACCCTGGTCCGCGAGGCCGTCGGAGACCACGCCGACGACGCCTTCTGCCGGGAGGCCTGGGCCGTCACCACCGGCAACCCCTTCGAGGCGGTCGAGCTCACCGCCAAGGTCCGCGACAAGGGCCTCGACCCCACCTCGGTCAGCGCCCCGCTGCTGCGCGACCTCGCCGCCGCCCAGCGCGGCAGCGGCCTCGTCGCCCGCTTCGAGCGGCTCGGCCCGTCCACCGTCCGCTTCGGCTGGGCCTGCGCCGTCCTCGGCACCGCCATCCCGCAGGAACTCGCCGCCCGTGTCGCCGGGCTCGGCCCCGAGGAGGCCGCCGCGGCCACCGCACGGCTGCGGGAGGCCCGCATCCTGTCCGGAGCCGGTGAAGAGCCCGACGCGGGGCTGGAGTTCGTCCACCCGCTCATCGCCACCGCCCTCTACCGGTCCATCCCCGACGCCCTGCGGGTGGCCCTCCACGGACAGGCCGCCGTCGCCGTCGTCGACGCCGGACTCGGGTCCTCGGCCGCAGCCCGCCACCTGCTGGAGACCCACCCCGAGAACGACCCCTGGGTGGTACGGACCCTGCGCGCGGCCGCCGCCGAGAACCTGCGCGCCGGCGCGCCCGAGGCCGCCCGCCGCCAGCTCGCGCGCGCCCTGCGCGAGCCACCGGACTTCGACGAGCGGGCCGCCGTGCTGTACGAGCTCGGCTGCGCCTCCCTGCTCACCGAACCGGCCAACACCGTCAACCACCTGAGGGCCGCCCTCGCCGAGCCCTTCGACGACCCGGCCCTGCGCCAGGGCATCGTCATCCGGCTCGCCCAGGTCCTCGCCCACAGCGACCGCCTCGCCGACGCCTCCGAATCGCTCGCGCGGGAGATCCCGTACACCCGGGACGTCCGGGCCCGGCTGCGCCTGCAGTCCGAGCAGTTCATGTGGGACGCCTTCGACGCCGTCGAGCCCGACTCCCCGGCGCGCTCGCGCCGGCTGGCCCGGCTCGCCGACAGGCTGACCGGCCGCGACCTCACCGAGCGGTACGTCATCGGACTGCGCGCCTGGGACGCCTGCCTGCGCGGGGAGCCGGTCGACGTGGTCCTGCACCACGCCGTACGGGCCCTGGGCACGGAATTCAGCTGGGCGCACGAGGACCGCGGCTTCGAGGTGCCGGTGCTCACCGCCATGGTCCACATGTACGCGGACCGGCCCGGGCGGGCGGAGGAGCTGTTCGAGGCGGGCACCGCGGAGTTCGAGCGGCACGGCTGGCGCGGGGCCCACCTGTCGTTCGCGTACAGCCTGCGCGCGTACATCCGCTACCGGCGCGGGCGGCTCGCGGAGGCCGAGGAGCTGGCCCGGGCCGGGCTGCGGCTCGCCGAGCGGGTGGGGCGCGGCACGCCCGTGCACTGGTACGCGATCGCGATCCTCGCCACGACCCTGCTCGCGCGGGGACGGGTGGACGAGGCGTGGGAGCTGGCGCGGGAGCACGGGTTCGGGGAGTCCTTCCCGGCGGCGGTGGTCTTCCCGGACGCGCAGACCGTGTACGCGGAACTGCTGCTGGCCCGCGGCCGGGCGAAGGCGGCGGTGGCCGAACTGGAGGCCGTGGACCGCAGGCTCGGCCCCCGCGGGATCCGGAACCCGTCCTGGTGCCCCTGGCAGCTGCACCTGGCCCGGGCGGTGGCGGCGGAGGATCCCGGGCGGGCCCGCGACCTGGCCGAGGACGCGGTCCGCCGGGCCCGGGCCTTCGGGGCCCCCTCGGGCATCGGCCAGGCGCTGCGGGTCGCCGCGGAGGTGGCACCCCCCGAAGAGCGTCCGGCGCTGCTGACCGAAGCGGTGTCCCTGCTGTCCGAGTCGCCCGCGGGCTACGAGCTGGCGCTCGCCCTCGCCGCACTGGGCACCGAGCTCCGCGACACGGCCCTGCTGACCCGGGCGGCGGTGACCGCCCGCGAGTGCGGCGCCGACGGCCTGGAGCGCGGCGTGGCGGAGGCCCTGCTCGCGCTCGGCGGCGGACTGCCGTGCGCCGCGGCTCCCGAGGACGCCCTCACGGAGGAAGAGGCCGGGCTGGCGCGCCGGGCCGCCGAGGGCGATCCGGCGGCGTCCGGCCCGGGACTGTCGGCGGTCTGCCGCAAACTCGGCACGGACCGCACCGGTCTCCGCGAGGCGCTGGAGGTGTTCGCCCGCAGCCCAAGGTGATACGGCCGGCGGACGCGGGGGCAGGGTCAACCCCATGGACCACGCGACGAGGCTCTCCCATTTCCGCAGCGAGACGTCGGCCTTCGAGCAGGCCGTCCGGCGCGCGATCGACGACGCCGGCGACACCCCGGTCGCGCTGGTGCCGTCCTGCCCCGGATGGTCGGTCGCCGACCTGGTCGGGCACCTGGGCTCGGTGCACCGGTTCGTGGCGCACATCCTGCGCGACCGCCTCCCACAGGCCCCCGACCACACCGATCCCACGATCTTCGGGATCCCGCAGGACCCCGCGGTACGGGCTGCCTGGCCGAAGCCGGAGGGCGGACCGTACCGGGGGCCGGTGCCGCAGGAGCTGACGGCGTGGTTCGCGCAGGGCGCGCGGCGGCTGGAAGCCCTCTTCGGGGAGCTCGGCCCGGACGTGCCGGTGTGGACGTGGTCGGTGGATCCCGCGGACCGCACCAGCGGCTTCTGGCTGCGCATGCAGACCATCGAGCTGGCCGTGCACCGGTGGGACGCCCAGTCCGCGACCGGGACGCCGGAGCCGGTCGACGCGGCGGTCGCGGCGGACGCGGTCCCGCAGACCTTCGAGACGATGGCCCCGTTCCGGCGGGCCGCCGCCGGAGCCCCGGCCGGGGCGGGCGAGCGCTACCGCTTCCGGCGGACGGACGGCCCCGGGTCCTGGACCGTCACGTTCGCCGGGGACCGGGTCCTGGTGGAGCGGGGGGCCGCCGGCCCGGTGGACGTGGAGGCCGCGGGCACGGCGTCGGACCTGATGCTGTTCCTCTGGCGGCGCATCCCGGCGTCCGCCCTGCGGGTCACCGGCGACGCGCAGCTGCTGCCCCACTACTTCACCCTGGTCCCGCCGCTCTGACCGCCGCCCGGCCCCGCGGCGCGGTCCGGGCGGCCGGTCCCGCGCCCCGGTCCGGACCGCGCGGCAGGGCGGTTCGGCCGAGGGGGCGGGTGCGGTGGGGCCCGGGGCCGGAAATGCGGGGCGGGCACGTACCATGGCGGCATGTCCTTCCTCCGCCGCAACCGCGCCGCCACACCCGCCGGCCCGGACTTCGACGTCCTGGCCATGGACCCGGGGGACTGGCCGGGCAATCTCGGGGCCGGGCTGCTGCCCGCGCCCGACGGCAGCTGCCAGGGCGTCTTTCTCCGCTACGACCTGTTCGGCGGACGCGGCCCCGCAATGATCATCGGCAACCTCCCCGAGGGGTCCCCGGCCCGGGAGATCACCGACGGCCAGGTCCCCTTCGAGGTGGCCCAGCTCCTCGACGCCCTCGAGAACGACGAGGACGTCGAGGTCACCGGCATCGAGGACTGCCCCGTGATGCAGGGCGACAACCTCCTCATCGTCCGCAAGGTCAAGCTCTCCGAGGGCCGGATCAGCTGCGTGCAGTTCGACCGCAGTGACAACGTGCTGGTCACCATCGCCAGCTGGGACCGGCCCATCACCGACGACCTGTACGCCCTCCTCAAGCCGCTCCCCGCCGAACTCTTCCAGCAGGGCTGAGGCCCCGGGGGTCTGACCGGGAACACACCCCCCTAGGGGGTGGCCGTGTCCGCGATGTCGTTCGCCGCCACGTAGCCGAACGTCATCGCGGGGCCGATCGTCGATCCCGCCCCCGCGTAGCTGTGGCCCATCACCGCCGCGCTCGCGTTGCCCGCCGCCCACAGGCCCCGGATCACCGAGCCGTCGGGGCGCAGCGCGCGGGCCCGCGCGTCCGTGACGATGCCGCCCTTCGTGCCCAGATCGCCCGGCACGATCTTGAAGGCGTAGAACGGCGGAGCCCAGATCGGGGCCAGGCACGAGTTCGGCTGCACGGCCGGGTCCGTGTAGTAGTGGTCGTACGCCGTGTCCCCCCGGTGGAAATCGGGGTCGGTGCCGTTCCACGCCTGGGCGTTGAACCGGTTCAGGGTCGCCCGCAGCGCCCCCGCCGGGACCCCGATCTGGCCCGCCAGCGCGTCCCAGGTCCACGCCTTCTTCGCCGCACCCGCCTCGTACCAGGAGTCCGGGAAGACGATCGTCGGCAGGATGTCCTTGAACAGGTACTTGTTGCGGTAGTTCTGGTCCACGATCAGCCAGGCCGGGATGTGCGACCCCGTCGCCCCCCGGTCCTTCTCGTACATCACGTGCACCACGTCGCTGTACGGGGCCGCCTCGTTGACGAACCGCGCACCCGCCCGGTTCACGATCAGCCCGCCGGGCAGCGTGCGCTCGGCCAGGCAGAAGTACGGCTCCCCGGGCAGCGGGATCGACGGCCCCCACCAGGCGTCCTCCATCAGCGCCAGGGCCGCCCCGGCCCGCTGCCCCGCCCGGATCCCGTCGCCGGTGTTCTCCTTGGCGCCGACCGACCACTGGGTGCCGATCGGCTGCTGCTGGTACTGCGCCCGCATCTGTGCGTTGTGCTCGAAGCCGCCCGAGCCGACGACCACGCCCCTGCGGGCCCGTACGACACCCCGTACGCCCTCCTTCTCCACCACCACCCCGGTGACGGCGCCGCCCTCCTGCACCAGGTCGACCAGCGGGCTGTTCAACCACACCGGCACGCCCGCCTGCAACAGCCCCGCCCGCAGCCCGGCCGCCAGCGCCTGGCCCATCGTCAGCGGCTTCTGCCCGCACAGCGCGGCCTTGGTCCCGCGCGCCAGGCACTCCGCGGACACCGCGAGGCCCTTGGCGCTCACGGCCGCCAGGTTCAGCCACTTGTAGTCCTGGCTGAACACCACCATCCCGGCCGGCACCGGCATGTACGCCGGGTTCAGCCGCGCCAGTTCGGCGCCGAGGAGATGGCCGTCGATCTGGTCGGGCTCGATGGACCGGCCGTTCGGCATCCCGCCCGGCAGGTTCGGGTAGTAGTCGCTGTACCCGTCCATGTACCGGAAGCGCAGCGGGCTGTTGGCCATCACGAAGTCCAGCATCCGGGGACCGTTGGCGAGGAAGGCGGCCTGCCGGTCCGCCGGCGAGCCGTCGCCGACGACCGCCGCCAGGTACGCGGCCGCCTTCTGCGGGGTGTCCGGCACCCCCGCCGCCAGGATCACCGAGTTGTTCGGCAGCCAGATCCCGGCCCCCGAGCGCGCGGCCGAACCGCCGAACGTGGGCGCCTTCTCCACCACCAGCACGCTCAGGCCCCGTTGGGCGGCGGTGAGCGCGGCGGTCATCCCGGACGCTCCGGAGCCGACCACGACCACGTCGTACTCGCCGAGCGGGAGGCCGTCACCGGACGCGGCGGCCCGCGCGAGGGGCCCGGGCAGGGCGGCCGCGGCGAGCACCCCCGCCCCGGCCCCGGCGAGGACCGTCCGACGGGAAGGAGGGGTGGGACATGCGGACTCGACTCTTGCGGACATGGGCGGGCTCCAGCGGAGTGGGAAGACGGCGACGGTCGGCGGCTCCAGCAATTCTGATGCTGAGTCAGAAAAGGTGTTCGGGGGATCATGTGATGTCAAGGCATGCGCAGGGGTGCCGAGACCGCCCGGAACGCACGAAATCCCGTGGTACGCACACCAGGTGCGTACGGCACGGGATTTTCGTACGGGGTCGGGCCGCCGGGGTCAGCGGGTTCCGACCGCCGCGCGGACCGCCCTGCGGGCCATGCCGCAGTCGTCGTGCAGACGGCGCAGCAGCAGCCGCTGCTCCTCGCCGGAGGACAGGGAGCCGACCGGCAGCGGGTGGCTCGGGGCGGTCGCCAGCATGGAGCGCTGGACCGCCGTCTCGCACATCCGGATCTCCCGCGTCAGCACCAGCATCAGGTTGACCAGGAACGCGTCCCGCGAGGCCGGACCGGCCGACTGGGCGAGCCGGCTGATCTGGCTGCGGGCGGCCGGGGCGTCGCCCAGCACCGTCCACAGCGTGGCGAGGTCGTAGCCGGGCAGGTACCAGCCCGCGTGCTCCCAGTCGAGCAGCACCGGCCCCGCCGGGGACAGCAGCAGGTTCGACAGGAGCGCGTCACCGTGGTTGAACTGCCGCTGGACGCCCGCCAGCTTCAGCCCGCACAGCAGCTTCTGCAGATCGCCCAGATCGCGGTCGGTCAGCAGTCCCAGCTCGTGGTAACGCGCCACGCGCTGGCCGTAGTTCAGCGGGTCGCCGAAGAGATCGGTCGGCGGACGCCACTGGTTCACCCGGCACACCGCGCCCAGCGCGGCCCGTACGTCGGCCCGCGGCGGGGCCTCGACGGGGTGCCTCTGCAAAGCCGCGACCCGGCCCGCCATCCGTTCGACCACCAGCGTGCAGTTCTCGGGATCCGCGGCGATCAGCCGCGGCACCCGGACCGGCGGGCGGTGCCGGACGAACGCCCGGTACGTCGCTATTTCGTGCCGGTACCGCTCGCGCCATTCCGGCGAGTGGTCCAGTAAAACCTTGGCGACCGCGGTCATCCGGCCTGTCGTCCCGACCAGCAGGACCGACCGGCCGCTGCGCCGCAGCACCTGCACCGGCGCGAACTCCGGACAGATCCGCTGCACCGAGGCCAGCGCCGTGCGCAGTTGCGCACCCTGCGGCCCCGAGAGGTCGATTCTTCCGCTGAGCGGCTGCGATCCGGCACCCGGCATCCGCCGCGCCCGTACGGCGCCCTGCGCCGGTGCCGCCTGGCGGCCGGGATCGAGGTAGGGGCCGCCGCCCGCCTGGAGCGTGCGGTGCGGCCGGACCGGGGCGGACACGGAGGACGTTGCTGCGTACATGGCGTTACGGATCCCTTCGTGCGCCGACGAGTTGCGTACGCCACCCCGCCGGTCCCGTACTTCACCCTGGGGAGTTCCGCCCGGAGACCGGGTCGGGGAGGCGCATTCCTACCTGACACCCGGCCGTGGGTGGCGGACCACGAAGCGTGCCCTGGCGAAGCCTGGCGAATATGCACGGGGCCTCTGGCGGCGGGCTAATGTCAAATCAGCCGAGAACCTGGGGGCTTGACGTGAGCAAAGGACCAAACACCCGCTTGAACGACTTGTTCGGCCTGGCCGGCTGGTCGAAGGGTGAGCTGGCGAGGATGGTCAACCGGCAGGCGGCGGCCATGGGCCACCACCAGCTGGCCACCGACACCTCGCGGGTGCGGCGCTGGATCGACATGGGGGAGACCCCGCGCGAACCGGTTCCGACCGTACTGGCAGCCCTGTTCACCGAGCGGCTCGGTCGTGTCGTGACCATCGAGGACCTCGGGTTCGTACGGCAGCGGCGCACCACCAAACGGCAGCCGGACGGGGTGAAGCAGAACCCCGACGGGATGCCCTGGGCGCCCGAACGCACAGCCGCGGTCCTCACCGAATTCACGGGAATGGACCTCATGCTCAACCGACGCGGTCTGATGGGCGCGGGTGTCGCGCTCACCGCAGGATCCACCCTCACCCACGCCATGAACGACTGGCTCCACACCGATCCCACCCCCGCCAAGGCCCCGCAGAACTTCGGCGACTCCTACCAGGCAGACCCGATCGGCTACGACCGCTACGAAGCCGCCCCCATCGGCTCCCAGGAGATCGAGGCGCTGGAACGCTCCGTGGAGGTCTTCCGCGCCTGGGACGCCTCCCGCGGGGGCGGCCTGCAGCGCAAGGCCGTGGTCGGGCAGCTCAACGAGGTCGGCGGCATGCTCGCGTACCACCACCCCGACCACCTCCAGCGGCGGCTGTGGGGGGTGGCGGCCAACCTGGCGGTGCTTGCGGGCTGGATGTCCCACGACGTGGGCCTCGAACCCACCGCGCAGAAGTACTTCGTCATCGCGGCGCACGCCGCCCGCGAGGGCGGGGACCGGCCGCGGGCCGGCGAAGCGCTCTCCCGGGCCGCGCGCCAGATGGTTCACCTGGGCAAACCCCACGAGGCCCTGGACCTGATGAAGCTGGCCCAGTCCGGCTCCGGCGAGCAGACCCTGCCCCGGACCCGCGCCATGCTGCACACCATCGAAGCCTGGGCGCAGGCCGCGATGGGCAAGGGCCAGGCCATGCGCCGCACCCTCGGCGAGGCCGAGGACCTGTTCGTCTCGGACAAGGGCGACGTCCCCCCGCCGTCGTGGATGCAGAACTTCGACGAGGCGGACCTGCACGGCATGCAGGCCCTGGCGTTCCGCACCCTCGCCGACCACGACCCCTCGGTCGCTCCGATCGCCCAGCGGCACGCCCGGGAGGCACTGCGGCTGCGCTCCGGAGGCCACCAGCGCTCGCAGATCTTCGACTACATCTCGATGGCCTCGGCCTGCTTCATCGCCGACGACCCCGAGCAGGCAGACCGCTACGCCCGGCTCGCGCTGGTCTCGATGAACGAGACCTCCTCACACCGGACCTGGGACCGGCTGCGCGAGATGTACCGGCTGACCGGGCAGTACGCCGGGTACGCACGGATCGAGGACCTCCGCGCGGAGATCGAGCTGGCCCTGCCGAACAGCCCGACGCAGCGCACCGTCTAGCGGTGCCACGGGTACAGCGCGCACACGCGTGCACCGGCATCCGTACGGAGAAGAGATACGGAGAAGGGAAAGGCCGCGCCGTGCGGCGCGGCCCTGGAAAGTCGGTGCCCGGCCGTCAGCCGCCGACCCTGGCGACCAAGACGCAGGCGTCGTCCTCGCGTTCACCCGCACCGAACTCCTCGACCACCATCCGCACGCAGTCCCGCGCCGATCGCGCGCCCGTGAACCGCGGCGCGAGGGACAGCAGCCGCTCGGCGCCGTCCGCCCGGCCGAACTCGATGCTGTGCGGCGTCAGTCCGTCCGTGTGCAGGACGAGCACGTCGCCCGGTTCCAGTCGTTCCTCGGCCTGCCCGTACGCCGCCCCGGAGGTCGCGCCCAGCAGAACGCCCTCCGGTGGCTGCAGGGCGTGGCCGGAGCCGCCGCGGAACAGCAGCGGGGCCGGGTGACCGGCCTGCGCCCAGGACAGCACACGGCGCGCGGGATCGTAGCGGCAGCACACGGCCGAGCCGAGGGCCGGCTGCGCCGAGGCCTCCAGGAGCTGGTTGAGCCAGCCCATCAGCGGGCCCGGCTCGATGCCGGCCATCGCCATGCCGCGCAGGGCGCCGAGCATCATCGCCATCCCGGAGGTGGCCGTCACCCCGTGACCGGTCAGGTCGCCCACGGTCAGCAGGGAGCGGCCGTCGGGCAGTTCGAGCGCGTCGTACCAGTCCCCGCCGACCAGGGCGCCGGTCGCGGCCGGCAGGTAGTGCGCGGCGACGTCGAGCGCGCCGGTGGTGTGGTGCGGGAGCCGCAGGGAGCCGTGCCACGGGGGGAGCACGGCTTCCTGCAGCTCGACCGCCAGCCGGTGCTCGGTCTGCGCGATCTCCCGCCGGCGCTGCAGCGAGTCACGGGACTCGCGTACGGCGCGCTGGCTTCGGCGCAGCTCACTCACGTCCCGGAGCACGGCCCACATGGAGGCCGTGCAGCCGTCGGAGTCGAGCACCGGCTCGCCTCGCATGTGCAGCGTCCGGACGCGGCCGTCGGCCCGGACGATGCGGAACTCGCCGTCGATCGGCTTTCCGTCGACCAGACAGGCCGTCACCATCGAGGTGAGCAGCGGCTGGTCGTCGGAGAAGAGCGTGGAGCCGAGTTCGTCGAGGGGGAGCGGACCCGCCTCGGGCGAGCGGCCGAAGATCTGGAACAGCTCCTCGGACCAGTTGACTTCGTCGGTGAGCAGGTTCCACTCGGCGCTGCCCACGCGGGTCTGCTGTGCCTCGGGTCCGGCCGCGTCGTACCCCGCCGCGTGCTCGCAGAGCCCGTCGGGTCCATCGGTCCCGTGAGGCCCGTCGAGTTCCGGGGCGGCCGGCAGGCCCTCCTTGAGCTGGCCCAAGTGTTCGCCCAGGTCGTCGAGCTGGTGCACGGCGAGGTCGCACAGCGCGCGCTGCCAGCGGCCCTGCGCGTCGTCGTCGTCGACCACCGTGTCGCGGCGCACCGCGTCCACCTCGCCGCGGAGCCGTCGGGTCTGCGAGATCAGCGCGTCCACCGACCCCGGCTCGGGCGGCTGCGCGGGATGGTCCGCGAAGAGGTGGGACGGCATGAGAACTCCGATACAGGCGGCGCGGTACGGCCATGTCTGAAGGAAGGACCGATTACGACTGTTGCACAGGCGGCGATGGGCCGTAAGGCGTTTGGCAACATCCGGAAAGGCCTTGCTTCGGGCATATGCCAAGGGCCTCCCGGCCCCCTCCTCCGCCTGTACGAACGTTTCCGGTCACCCCTTCCGGGGGTCGTCGGCGGCCCCCGGATGCCCGACGTGACGTCGGCGCCCACGACGGCCCCTTCTCCCGCCGTCCTCCGCGGCCGGAAACCGGCCCCGCCGAGGGTGCGGATCGATCGTACGGGCGAGGCGTGCGAACCCTTCGGGCCGCGGAACGCGTACGGGACCCGGGCCGGCACCCCCGCGGGGGACCCCCCGAACGAAGGACCCCGTCCCTTCGCGACCCGGACGACACCCCGCTTCCCAGCTCATCGCATGATCGCTACGCTACGTGCCGGTAACGAGCCGCGGAGGGTCCGTGCAGCACGCGGATCCGTGCAGGGTTGGGGACACAGGACATGACCGGGCAGAGCCCCCAGACGGCCGGGCGGAGCCGTCGCTCCTTCCTCACGTACCTCGTCGCGGCGCCGACGCTCGCCCTCGTCACCCGGGCCGGGGCCGACGCCCTCGCCCCGCAGCCCGCCGGCGCCGTGGTCCCGAGCCTGCCCGCCCCGGCCGATCTGGTGGACCTCGGCGACCTGTTCATCCTGGCCGGCGCGCCCACCTCCGCCCTGCTGGCGCTCTCCGTGGAGGCCGACGGGAGCATCCGCTTCCGGCTGCCCCGCGAGGAGGTCGGCCAGGGCCTCACCACCGCCGTCGCCATGCTCGTCGCGGAGGAGCTCGACGCGCCGCTGGCCGCCGTCCGCGTGGAACTGGACGACGCGCGGCCGGAGCTGCTGTTCAACCAGCTCACCGGGAGTTCCAACTCCATCCGCTCCCTCTACGGGCCGGTCCGGCAGACCGCCGCCACCGCCCGGGCCCGCCTCGTCGCCGCGGCCGCCCGCGGCTGGAACCTCTCCGCCTCCGCGCTGACCACCGCGAACGGCGTCGTACGAGCCCCCGACGGCCGCAGCGCCGCGTACGGCAGCCTCGCCGCGGCCGCCGCCGACCCCGCCCTGACCGTCCTCGGCGCCACCCCGAAGAAGGCGGCGAAGCACTCCCTGGTCGGCAAGCCCACCGGCCGGATCGACGCCCGCGCCATGGTGACCGGTGCCCAGCGGTACACCCTCGACCTCGACGTGCCCGGCGCCAAGCCCTGCGTGGTGCGCCGCCCGCCCAGCCTCGGCGGCAGCGTCAAGGGCGTCGCCAACCTCGCCGCGGTCCGGGCCATGCCCGGCGTACTGCACGTGGTCACCGTCCCGACCGGGGTCGCCGTCGTCGCCGAGACCTTCGGCCAGGCCCTCGACGCCAAGGCCGCCCTCCAGGTCACCTGGGGCCCCGGCCCCGCCGACCAGCTCTCCGACGAGCAGATCAGGGCCAAGCTCCGCGCCGCCACCCCGCCGCTGCTGGTACCGCCGCTGCTCACCCCGTACGTGGACGCGGAGTTCGACTTCGCCTTCGTCAGCCACGCGCCCATGGAGACCAACTCCGCCGTGGCCGACGTACGCGAGGACCGCGCCGAGATCTGGTCCGGGCTCAAGTCCCCGATCGTGGCGCGCGAGACCATCGCCGCCGACCTCGGCCTGCCGCTCGACAAGGTGACCGTGCACGTGGTCCAGGCCGGCGGCTCCTTCGGGCGGCGGCTCTTCTTCGACGCCGCGCTGGAGGCCGCCCGGGTGTCGAAGGCCTGCCGCCGCCCCGTCCGGCTGATGTGGACCCGCGTCGACGACACCCGGCACGGCCGGATGCGCCCGGCCACGCACCACAAGATCCGCGCCACCCATCTGCTCGGCGAGGTGCTCTCGTTCGAGCACCGAGTGGCCGCCGCCGAGACCGACTTCCGGCACGGGCTCGGCGAGATCATCACGGCCACCGCCGCCAGCCTGCCGCTCGGCATCGGCAACGCCACCCTCGCGCAGACCCTGTTCCACACGACGATCAAGTCCCCCTACCACTTCGGGCTCACCACCCACGGGCTCAGCGAGGTGCCCACCGGCATCCCGACGGGGTCCTGGCGCTCGGTGTACTCCGCCAACACCCGGGGCGCCGAGGAGATCGTGGTCGACGAACTCGCCGCGCGGACCGGCAAGGACCCGTACCGCTTCCGGCGCACCTTCCTGAAGACCGACGCCCAGCGCGCCGTGCTGGACAGGGCGGCGACGGAGGGGGAGTGGGGGCGCCCGATGCCGGCGGGCTGCGCGCAGGGCATCGCCTTCCACGAGGAGTACAAGTCCCGTACGGCCTGCCTGGTCGAGATCGACGCCCGCGACCCGGAGCACGTCCGCGTCACCAAGGCCGTCATCGCGGTGGACGTGGGCCTGCCCGTCAACCCGCGCGGACTGGAGGCCCAGATGATCGGCGGCCTCACCGACGCGATCTCCACCACCCTGAAGGCCGGGCTGCACCTGGACAAGGGGCTGCCGCTGGAGGGCAGTTACAGCCAGTTCCACTGGGCGCGCCAGCGCGACACCCCGCAGGACGTACGGGTCTTCGTACTGCCGGCGACGGGGGAGGAGCCCGGCGGCGCCGGCGAGCTCGGCGTACCCGCCGCGGTGGGCGCGATCGCCAACGCCTGGGCCCGGGCCACCGGCGACAAGCCGCGCAGCTTCCCCCTCGACTTCGACGTCGACTTCACCCCGTACCCCCGCTAGCCGGTAGCCCAGTTCAGGAGAGTCCGCCGTGCCCTCGCACACCTTCACCGTCAACGGGCGGAGCGTCACCGTGGACGCGCCCGACGATCTGCCCCTGCTGTGGGTGCTCCGCGACATGCTGGGCGTCCGCGGCCCCAAGTACGGCTGCGGCGTGGACGTCTGCAAGGCCTGCACCAGCCATCTCGACGGGGTGGACGTCCGCCCGTGCGTGGTGCCCGTCTCCGCCTGCGCCGGCAAGACGGTGACCACCATCGAGGGGCTGGCGGACGGGGACGTACTGCACCCCGTGCAGGAGGCCTGGCTCGAACAGGACGTCGCCCAGTGCGGTTTCTGCCAGCCGGGGCAGATCATGGCGGCCGTCGCGCTGCTCAAGCGCACCAGCACGCCCACGGACGAGGACATCGACGCGATCGCCAACATCTGCCGCTGCGGCACCTACTTCCGCATCCGGGAGGCCATCCGCAGCGCGGCCGCCCGGATGTGAGCGCCGCGGACCCGAGCGCGCGAGGGGCCCCGGGGACTCCCCCGTCGATCCCGGGGCCCGACCGCTGGAGTCGAACCTAGGCGGTCGGCGGCGGATCCGCAGGGTCCGCCCTGCACAGTGACCGGGTGGTACGGGTACCGGCGGGCACAGTGACCGTCCGGGCGGACCGGACCGAAGGGAGCACCCCATGTCGCACCTCCCCCTCGCGCGCACGCCCGCGCAGCGCTCCCGCGAGCGCTCCGAGGACATCCTCACGGTGCACCGGATCGCCCACTCCGGCGGTTCGGCCGCCGTGTTGGAGTGGCTCGCCGCGCGACTGGGCGGCTGGACCGGTGTGGTGGAGGACGCCGACGCGGGCGCGGCTCCCGAGCTCGCCGTCCGCGGGGCCGCGGAGCTGCGGGCCCGCGGCGTGCGCTCGGCCGTCCTGCACGGCGAGCGCACGGCCGCACTGCTGTTCGCGCTGGACGGGGGCCGCGCGCTGGCCTCCCTGGTCGACCTCCCGCACCACCCGCAGGCGCCCGCGCTGCTCGCGGACTCCGCCGCCGTGCTGGCCCTCGTCCTGCGCGCCGAGGAGGCCGAGCGGCGCGAGGAGAGGGTCCGGATCGCCGAAGCGCGGGCCCGTGAGGCCGTCCTGCACCTGCTGATGAACGGCCGGCTCTCCACCGCCCACCAGGTCGCCGAGGCGCTCGGCCCCCCGCTGCCCGATCCGCTGCGGATGTACGTCGTCGAATGCCGGCCCGGGCAGCGGGGCGAGGTGGCCCGGCGCTGCGAGGAGCTGACGGGCGGCCGGGCCTGGACCGTGCGCTGCCCCGTGTACGTACGCCACCTCATCGCTCTGGTCCCGGCCGCCCTCGTGGCGCCCTCCGCCGGGCCCGACCCGCTGGCCGAGGCGCTGGCGGCCGTGGCCCGGGACTGCGTGGTCGGGGCCAGCGGGCACCTGCGGCTGCGCGAGGCCCCGGCCGCGTACACCCAGGCCTTCCACGCCCTGGCCGTGGCCCGCGGCCGCGCCGGGCGGCACGCCCGCTTCGGCCCCGGGCCCGAGCCGGAGCTGGCCGCCCACGCGGCCGGCGGCAGCTGGGCCCGGGCGCTGCTCGCGCCCCTGCACACGTACGAGCCCCGGCGCCCCCAGGACCCCGGCGCGCAGGAACTGCGGGCCACCGCCCACGCGTGGCTGAACTTCGGCCCGCACGCGACGCGGTTGCTGAAGATCCACCGCAACACCCTGGCCATGCGGCTGCGCCTGATCGAGTCGGTGCTCGGCACGGACCTCGCGCGGCTGCCCGCGCAGGCGGAGCTCTCGTTCGCGCTGCGGCTGACCCCGGGCGGGCCGGGCGTGCCGGGCGGTTCCCCGGACGCACCCCCGGGCGCCGGGGCCGCAGCCGCCCCCGCCGATCTGGACGGCGTACTGCGCCACCCCGACCTGGCGGCCTGGGCCCGCGCGCATCTGGCGCCGCTGACCGGGCACGAGGCCCCGCCCGGCGCCCGCGAGACCGTACGGGCCTGGCTGCGGCACGACGCGCACCTGGTCCCGGCGGCGGCCGCGCTCGGCATCTCCGTGCCGGGCGCGCGCAAACGGCTGACCCGGATCGAGGCCCTGTTGGAGCGCTCGCTGCTCCA
Source organism: Streptomyces sp. NPDC001194 (assembly GCF_042896985.1). NCBI lineage: Bacteria > Bacillati > Actinomycetota > Actinomycetes > Kitasatosporales > Streptomycetaceae > Streptomyces > Streptomyces sp. NPDC001194. Next base: position 434,694 of record NZ_JBIAXU010000005.1, read on the forward strand.
GTCGCCGAGCGCCCGCCACGACCTGTGGCTGGCCCACCGGGCCGAGGAACTGGCCGGGCTCGCCGGGCCCGAGGCATGACACAGTCCCGATAAGGGACAAACTGCATGAAACATGGACGATCATGCCGGGATGAGGCGTATCAATCTGAAGCGCGTGCTGGTGGGTGAACCACTCGACACCGCACGACTGGGCGAGACCCTGCTGCCCAAACGGCTCGCGCTGCCGATCTTCTGCAGCGACCCGCTCTCCTCCGTGGCCTACGCCACCGAGGAGATCCTGCTGATCCTCGCCCTCGGCGGCGTCGCCCTGCTCCACCTCGCCTGGTACGCGGCCGCCGCCATCGTCTTCCTGATGATCGTGGTCGTCGCCTCCTACCGGCAGACCTGTTACGCCTATCCCGGCGGCGGCGGTGCGTACATCGTCAGCTCCGAGAACCTCGGCCAGACCGCCGCCCTCACGGCCGCCAGCGCGCTGCTCGTCGACTACGTCATGACCGTCGCCGTCTCCGTGGTCTCCGGCGTGGACGCCATCACCTCCGCGATCCCCTCCCTCAGCGACCACGAAGTCGGCCTGTCGGTGGGGTTCGTGGCGCTGCTGATGCTGATGAACCTGCGCGGCGTACGGGAGTCGGGACGCATCTTCGCCATCCCGACCTACGGGTTCGTCGTCGTCATCTACGTCATGTTCGCCGTGGCGGCCGTCCGGCTCGCCACCGGTGACACCATCCGCGCCGAGTCCGCCGACCTCCCGATCATCGCGGAGGGCACCTTCACCGGCCTGGGCCTGGTGCTCCTCGCGATGCGCGCCTTCGCCTCCGGCTGTACGGCGCTCACCGGTGTCGAGGCGATCAGCAACGGCGTCCCCGCCTTCCGCAAGCCCAAGAGCCGCAACGCCGCCAACACCCTGGCCGCGATGGGCGTCCTGTCGGTGACCATGTTCCTCGGCATCACCATCCTCGCCATGGTCTACGAGGTGCACGTCGCCGCCGACCCGACGGAACTGGGCCTGCCGCCCGGTACGCCGATGTCCACGGCGCTCGCCCAGATCGGCCGCGCCACCTTCGGGAGCTGGCACTTCCTCTTCTACCTGCTCCAGGCCGTCACCGCCGGCGTGCTGATCCTCGCCGCGAACACCGCCTTCAACGGCTTCCCGATGCTCGCCTCGATCCTCGCCAGGGACCGGTACGCGCCGCGCCAGCTCTTCAACCGCGGCGACCGGCTCGTCTACTCCAACGGCATCGTGCTGCTCGCGCTCGCGGCCGTCGCCCTCATCGTCGCCTTCGACGCCCAGCTGACCCGCCTCATCCAGCTCTACATCATCGGCGTCTTCGTGTCCTTCACCCTCTCCCAGGCGGGCATGGTCCGGCACTGGCGCCGCGAGCTCGCGTCCCCGGCCACGCCCAAGGCGGAACGGATCCACATCCACCGCCGGCTGGCGATCAACGCGGTCGGCGCCACCCTGACCGCCGTGGTCCTGGTCATCGTCCTGCTCACCAAGTTCACGCACGGCGCCTGGCTCGTCGTCATCGCGATGCCCCTGCTCTTCTTCGGCATGAAGGGGGTGCGCCGGCACTACGAACGGGTCTCGGCCCAGGTCGCCGTCGCCCCCGGGGTCAAGCCGCGCAAACCCTCCCGCCACCACGTGCTCGTGCTCGTCGCCAACGTGCAGGCCCCGACCCTGAAGGCACTCGGCTACGCACAGGCCCTGCGGCCGGACACCCTGACCGCTGTCACGGTCGCCGCCGACGAGGAGGAGGCGCGGCGGCTGCGCGAGGCCTGGGCGGAGCACGACCCGGGCGTACCGCTGAAGATCCTGCACTCCCCGTACCGCGAGGTGGTCGGGCCGGTGCTCGCACACGTGCAGGAGCTGGCCGCCGCCGAGGGCACGGACATGCTGTCCGTGGTGATCCCCGAGTACGTCGTGGGGCACTGGTGGGAGCAACCCCTGCACAACCAGAACGCGTTCCGGCTGAAGGCGAGGCTCCTGTTCATGCCGGGGGTCGCGGTGATCGACGTGCCGTACCTGCTGGAGTCGGCCCGGCCGGCGGAGCCTGCGGATTCGGCGAGGTAGCCGGGTCGTCCACGCGCTGGAGGACGGCCGCATGGGCCAGTGCCAGCTCCACCACGTGCGCCGGGTCGGCGAGCGAGCGTCCGGTCAGCCGCTCCAGGCGGCGCAGCCGGTTCGAGACGGTGTTGCGGTGGCAGTACAGCCGCTGGGCGGCGTACGTCGTCGACCCCTGGCAGGTCAGCCAGGTGCCCAGCGTGGTCAGCAGCACGCGTCGGTCCTCGGCGGGCAGCGCCAGCACCGGACCGAGCACCACCTGCCGCAGCCGGCCCGCGAGTTCGGCCTGGGAGGCGACCAGTGCGGTGGGCAGCCGCTCGTCGAGCAGGGCGGTGCACGGACCGCCGGACGCGGGGGCGGTGCGCAGCGCCAGCGCGGCCAGCCGGTGCGCCCGGGCCAGGTCCGCGGGGCTCTCCACGACCGGGCTGACCCCGGCCCGGGCGCCGAGCGGGCCGAGCAGCTCCCGTACGGACCCCAGGGGATGGTGCCCCAGCTCCACCAGACCGGTCTCCCCGTCGGCGCGGATCCGCCACAGCACGCGCGGGCCGGCCGCCTCGGGCGCCCCGCCCGGGCCGGCCGGAGCGCCCGGCGCGAGCACGACGACGGCGAAGCGGCCGCGTTCGGGAAGGCCCAGCCGGGCCGCGGGCCCTTCCGGCGGCCCCGCGCCGTCGAGCAGCGCGTCCAGCAGGGCCGCCCGCTGCTCCCGGTCGCGCTCGGAGCGGGCGGTCTCCGCACGGCGGTACGCGTCGGCCACCGCGTCCGTCAGCCGGTCCAGTACGTCCCACAGCACGGCCGCGGCCGGCAGCAGCCGGGGCAGCGCCGCCGGATCGTGCGCGGCCACCGCTTCGCCCAGGGTCTGCCAGACCATGCGGCCGCCGCGCCGGTAGACGCGCAGCAGAGAGGCGAGCGGCAGACCCTGTTCGGCCAGGAGCGCGCCGGTGGCGCGGGCGTCGTCGAGCTCCACGGGCAGCCCGCGGATGCCGCGGTCCAGGCCCTCGACGCACTGCCGCAGGCCGAGGCGGACCCGCTCGCGCAGCTCGGCCCGGCCGAGCAGGGCGGCGTACGCCGGGTCCTCGGCCAGCGTCCGCTCGGCGAGGCGGTCCGCCGTCACGGTGATCCGGCGGGACAGGTCCTCTCGTATCTCCTCGATGATCCGCTCCATGACGGGCAGCGTGACACGGGGGAGGGGGCGGTGGGGAGGGCCGGGACCGAGCCGGGTCCGCTAGCGTGTCCGAATCACCGCGTGTGAAGTGGCCGCGCGCCGCGCCCGCGCACCACCGACGCCGCCCCCCGCACCACCGACGCCGCCCCCCGCCATCACCGTCAGGGAACCGCCCATGCGCCAGAACCCGGAGCGCCGAGCCGCACTCCTCGACGCCGCCATCGAAGTCCTGGCCCGCGAGGGCTCGCGGGGCCTGACCCTGCGCGCGGTGGACGCGGAGGCGGGCGTACCGACGGGCACCGCCTCCAACTACTTCGCCAACCGGGCCCAGCTGCTCGTACAGATCCTGCACCGCACCCGGGAGCGGCTGGTCCCCGACCCGGCGGACCTGACCGGCCCGCTCGACACCAAAGTGCTGCTGATGCAGCTCCTGGAGCGGATGCGCCGCGAGCGCAGCGTGCACATCGCGATGCTGGAACTGCGCCTGGAGGGCATCCGGCGCCCCGAACTCCAGGCGGAGCTGGCCGCGTTCCAGGGCGCCGAACTGGAGGCGAACATCGCCTGGCACCTGGACGCCGGCCTGCCGGGCGACCGCCGGGGCGTGGTGCTGCTCTACCTGGCGATGCTCGGCCTGATCGTCGACGACCTCACCGTCCCGGCCCTCCTCGAACCGTATCCGCCGGCCGACCTGATCGAAACGATGGCCGAGCGCCTCCTCGGCGCGCGAAATCCCGGCTGACGCAGGGCCGCGGCCGGGGGGCGGCGATCTCATGTCCGGATGTGCGCGAGTCAGCTGGGATTGCGGGCCGGGAGCGACTTTCATGGGGGTGCCAGGACTCGTACCGGAGCAGGGGGAGTATTCATGGTCACCGACGGCGGTCAGACGGACAAGGACAGCGAGAGCGCACCCACCCTGATCGGATCCGTGCAGCGGGCGCTGCGCCTGCTGGAGGCGATGTACGCCGAGGACGGGGCGACGGCGAAACGGCTCGCGCGGCTCACCGGGATTCCGCTGCCCACGGTCTACCACCTGCTGCGCACCCTCAGCCACGAGGGGTACGTCGAGCGCGAGGGCGGCGCCTTCCGGCTCGCGGAGCACCTCCCGCTCGCTTCGTGAGCCCCCGGCCGAGCCCCCCGGCGAGCGCCGCGCGCCCCGTGAGCCGCACGCGCCCTCCGGCGTCACCGAGGGCCGTGATCAACATTCGTGATCAGAAGTCGACGTGTTCCGGCCAAGCAGCCGCGTGGTTCTGTGCATGTTCCCGCGGAAAATGCCAGAAGCCCCTTCCGCACAGGGGAACGTGAGTAAGTTCCCTCCTGTCGCGCCGTAGACCGTGCACTTCGCACGTCTGGCCGGGAGGGGAGCCCGCGTGCCCGGGATCGACGAATGCCTGCTCGAAGCCATGGCCCTGCCTGGTGCGCGGGGGGCCGCGCTGGTCGACTGGAGCAGCGGACTGGCCCTCGGCACCGCCGGGGACTCGCCGGTCGGCGACCACGAGACCACCGCCGCCGAGACCGCCGAGTTGGCCCGGGCGGCCGCCGAGTACGAGTCCTTCGCCCAGCCGGCACAGGATTCCGCACCGGGCGCAGCCGCGGGCGAACCGGGCCCGGGCCTCCCGGTGGAGGACCTGATCGTCACCACCCGCACCGGCTACCACGTCCTGCGCTTCGTCGAGACCAGCTTCGACAGCAGCGTCTTCCTCCACCTGTGGCTGGACCGGACCGACGGCAACCTCGCCCTCGCCCGGCACAGACTCCGCATCCTCGCCGAGGGGCTGGTCCTCAGATGACCGCCGCCCAGATCAGCGGCCTCGCCGCCGTCGCCGTCTCCCCCCTGCTCACCCGGCTCGCCGCCGAACGCGCCACCGGCGCCCTGCTCCGCGACCGCGGCACCCTCTTCCTGGAGGACGGCCGGATCGTGCACGCCGAGAGTCCGGCCACCCCCGGACTCGACGTCCTCCTCACCACCGGCGGCGGCCTCGCCCCCGAGCGCTGGCGCGAGGCCGTGGACCGGGCCGGCGCCCGCCGCCAGGTCGCCCGCTTCCTCGTGGACAGCGGGGGCCTGGCCGGCGGCGAACTGGAGATCTGCCACCTCGCCGCCATCTTCGACGCAGCCTTCTTCGCCCTCTCCCCGGGGACCGGCCCCTCCCGGTTCCGCCGCGGGGCCACCCACTGGATCGGTTCCGTCCGCTCCGTCGCGGCCGCCGCCGTCGAGCGGGAGACCCGGCGCCGGCGGGAACTGCTCGACGCCGTGTGGCCGTACCCGCTGCTGGACACCTCGCCCGTGGTGCCCCGGCCCGCCGCCCCCGGCCAGACCGTCACCGTCCGCCAGCGCCTTCTGCTGGCCCGGGCGGACGGGGTACGGACCCCCGCGGACCTCGCGTGGGTGCTGGGCCGTCCGGCCTTCCACACGCTGCTCGACGTACGGCGCCTCGCGGCGGCAGGGCTCGTCGAGACCCCGCACGCTCCGGTCCTGGCACCGGTCGAAACACCCCTGCCCGACTGGATCACCCAGACCCAATCCCCGGACGTGGCGCTGCTCCGCCGGTTACGCGACGCACTGGAGGCAAGCCTGTGAGGCTCCCGCTGCGACCGGCTCTGCGCTCAGAGCGCGCCGACCGCCCCGAGCGGAGGCAGCCAGAGAGGAGAAAGGCCGACATGAGCACGGCGATGGTGCCCCCCGAGGCCGAAGCGGACATACTCGCCGAGCTCCGCAGGCTGCGCGCCCGGGTCCCCCAGCTCACCGGCGCCCTCGCCGGCAGCGCCGACGGCCTGGTCCTCGCGCAGGACAGCGCGGCCACCGAGGTGGAGTCCGTCGCGGCACTGACCGCGGCCGCCCTCGGTGTGGCCCAGCGGCTCAGCGACTGCACCGGCCAGGGCGGATTCCGTGAACTGCTCATTCGCGGCGAGCACGGATACGTCGCCACCTACGCGGCGGGGGACGCCGCCGTCCTCACCCTGATCGCGGAGCCGCGCGTCAACGTCGGCCGGCTCCACCTGGAGGCCCGCCGCTCCAGCCTGCGCATCGCCGAGCTCATCGACCAGGTCCTCGGGCGCCGCGGCCCCGAGGTCCCGCAAGTTCCGCCGGTCCCGCAAGTCCCGCAGGTTCCGCCGGTCCCTCAGGTTCCGCCGGTCCGCATGCGTACGGACCAGGCGTAGTCGGTGCAGACCGGGCGTGAATCGTGCAAACGCCAGAAGACCACTTGAAATCCGTCACAAACCCAGAGAAAGAATGAGGAGCCACTCATGGCCAACGTGGAAACCGCACTCAAGGAAACCCTCGCCACCATCGACGGCGCGATCGGCGCGGCCCTGGTCGACTACGGCAGCGGCATGGCCCTCGGCACCATCGGCGGCGGCAAGGACCTCGACCTCACGGTGGCCGCGGCCGGCAACACCGACGTGGTCCGCGCCAAGGTCCGCACCATGGAGATGCTCGGCCTCAAGGACGAGATCGAGGACATCCTGATCACCCTCGGCACCCAGTACCACCTCATCCGGCTGATGAAGAGCCGCGACTCCAAGGGGTTCTTCCTCTACCTCGCGCTCGACCGCGGTCGGGCCAACCTCGCGATGGCCCGGCACCAGCTCACGAAGATCGAAGCGGAGCTCGAAGTCTGAGCGGACGTTCGGTCGGACTCCGACGCCGAGGTGGCGGGCGGCTGAATTCTTTGCCGTCCGCCCCGGGGGGCATGGGCCGTATGTCCAGGATGGGGGGACTTTATCATCCTGTTACCGAGTAGGATGCTCTCATCACCTGATCATCGAAATAGCTTGAAACGCTGGAGAACCCGCCACCCATGCCCCCGCGCCTGAGCATCGTCGTCCCCGTCTACAACGTCGAGCTCTATCTCGACGAGTGCCTGGAGTCCATTGCCGCCCAGACGTTCGCCGACTTCGAGTGCATCCTCGTCGACGACGGGTCCACCGACACCAGTGCCGTCATCGCCAAGGCCTTCGCGGCGCGGGACAAGCGGTTCCGGGTCGTCATGCAGGAGAATGCCGGACTCGGCGCCGCCCGCAACGTGGGCGCCCGCCACGCCTCCGAGGGCAGCGAGTACCTGGCCTTCGTCGACAGTGACGACACGATGCCGGACTACGCGTACGAGCGTCTGATCGCCGCCCTCGACGAGACCGGCTCGGACTTCGCCGGCGGCAACGTGAAGCGCTTCCGCTCCGTCGGCATGCAGCAGTCCTGGGGCCACCGGGCCGCCTTCGCCAAGACGCAGCTGAAGACCCACATCTCCAAGTTCCCGGCGCTGGTCACCGACCGCACCGCGTGGAACAAGGTCTACCGGCGCAGCTTCTGGGACGAGCACGGTTTCCAGTACCCCGAGGGCATCCTCTACGAGGACGCCCCCGTCAGCATCCCCGCGCACTACTTCGCGTCCAGCGTCGACGTCATCAGCGACTGCGTCTACCACTGGCGCGTGCGCGAGACCGGCGAGCGCTCCATCACCCAGCGCTCCACCGACCCGGTCTCCCTGATCGACCGCGTCACCTCCGTCCGCCTGGTCCGCGAGGCCCTCAAGGCCAAGGAGGGCGCCAAGTACGCCCGCTACCTGCGCGACTACGACTACAACGTGCTGAGCGAGGAACTCCCGCTCATCTACAAGTACGTAGGGGAGGGCGGCGCCGACTTCCGCGCCGCCTTCGTCAAGGAGGTCGGCGGCCTCGTCCGCGAGATCGGCACCGGCCCCTGGTCCGACCTGACCGTCGCCGACCGCCTCAAGGCGTACCTGGCCCGCGAAGGCCGCGTCGAGGACTTCATCGCCCTCACGAAGCACCAGAGCGACTACTCGTACAGCGTCCCCGTCAAGGGGCTGGCCCGCCCGCAGGCCGACTACCCGTTCCTGCACGGCCGTCCGCCCGTCCCGGCCAAGATCCTCACCCTCGGCCCGCGCGAGCGCCGCGTCGTCAGCCGCCTCGAGCAGGCCGTCTGGAGCGACGGCAAGCTGCTGCTGCGCGGCTACGCGCTGCCTGGCCACCTCGGTGCGGAGAGCCGCCTCGGCTCGCGCAAGATGCTCGTCTTCCGCGAGGGCGGCAAGCGCCGCCGCACCGTCGTCACCGCCCGTACGGTCGCCTCCCCGATGGCCACCGTCAACGCCGCGCACCTCGCGCTGCGGCACGCCGACTGGGCCGGCTTCACCGCCGTCGTCGACCCCACCGCCTTCCAGACGGGCGGCAAGTGGACCGACGGCATATGGACCACGTCCATCGCCGTCACCGGCGCCGGCGGCCTGCACCGCGCCCGCCTCAAGGGCGGCGAGTCCGACGCCGGCCAGAACCCGCCCGCCCACTGGGTGACCCCGGACGTCCGCATCGTCCCCAACGCCACCGGCGCCCTCACCATCCAGATCGAGACCGTCCGCGCCCGCGCCCTCGACGTCCGCACCTCGGGCGACGACGCCGTCGAGGTGTCCGGCGAGCTCGCCGCCGAGATCGGCGCCGGCGCCACCCTGCGCGCCGAGCACGTCTCCACCGCCACCGTCCTCACCTGGCCCGTCGAGACCGCCGCCGCGAGCGGCTCCGGCGGAGCGGGCCGGATCCCGTTCACCGTGCGCGTACCGCTGGCCGAGCTGGCCGCCGTACCGGACGCGGAGTGCGAGCCCGGGGAGTGGACCCCCGAGCCGTGGAGCCTGACCGTGGTCGGCGCCGACGGCTCCGAGCACCGCCTCGCGCACGACGAGCGCGGCGGCTTCGCCGGCCTGGTCGTCCCGCTGCCCGGCGGGGGCGCCGACCGCGCCCTCTTCGCCAAGCGCGGCAACACCGGACACCTGACCCTCTCCGTGCAGCCCTCGCCGCCGCTCGTCGACTCGGTCACCGGCCAGGACGGCACCCTCACGGTCAAGGGCCGGTTCGTCGCACCCGTCGACGAGCCGTACGAGCTGGTCCTGCACGACGCCCACGGCACCGAGTTCAGCTACCCGGTCACCCGGGACGGCGAGCGCTTCGAATCCACCTTCGAGCCCGTCCTCCCCGAGTCCTACGCGGGCCGCACCACGCTGCCGAAGGGCCGCTGGTGGCCCACCCTGCGTCCGCTCGCCCAGGGCGGCACCACCGCGGGTCTGCTCGGCGTCGACCGCGGCGCCCCCGTGCAGTTCGCGCCCACCGCCCTGCAGTCCGGACCGCACGCGATCACCGTCGAGGGCCGCCGGATGCGGGTCGAGGCCCGCTTCTACGACCGCATGGTGCTCGTCGCCGACCCGCTGCTCAGCCCGCACGACCGCACCCGGTACGCCCAGCGCGTCACGCGGTACGAGACCTACCCGGCGCAGCGCGCCCTGCCGGTCAAGGACATCGCCGTCTACGACACCCACCAGGGCAACGGCACGGGCGACGCGCCCCGCGCCGTCCACGAGGAGCTGCTGCGCCGCGGCGAGAAGCTGGACCACGTCTGGCTCGTCCGCGACGGCCGCGCCGAGGTCCCCCCGACCGCCCGCGCCGTGCAGTACGACAGCACCGAGGCCTGGGAGGTCCTGGCCCGGGCCCGCTACTACGTCGTGAACGACAGCGTGCCGCAGCGCTTCCAGCGGCGCGCCGGCCAGGTCGTCGTCCAGACCTGGCACGGGACGCCGATCAAGGAGATCGGCCACGACTTCATCCACGACTACTACACGAGCCCCGAGATCCTCGAGGCGCTGGAGCACGACAGCGCCCAGTGGTCGCTGCTCGCCTCCCCGAGCTCGTACGCCACGCCCCTGCTCAAGCGCGCCCTCGGCTACCGGGGCGAGGTCATCGAGTCCGGCAGCCCGCGCACGGACGCGCTCGTCAAGCCCGACGCGCAGCGGATCGCCGAGGTCCGCCGCCGGCTCGGCCTGCCCGAGGGCAAGAAGGTCGTCCTCTACATGCCGACCTGGCGCGAGAACCGCGAGGGCTGGTCGGGCGGCTACAAGCTCGACCTGCAGATCGACCTGGACGCGGCGCGGCGCGAGCTCGGCGAGGACCACGTCCTGCTGGTCCGCGGCCACCACCACGTCACCGAGCAGGTACGGGACGGCGTGCGCGACGGGTTCGTCGTCGACGTGTCCCGCTGGCACGACGCCACGGACCTGCTGCTCGTCGCCGACGTGCTGATCTCCGACTACTCCTCGGCGCTGTTCGACTTCGCGCTCACCGACCGGCCGATCCTGCTCTTCACGTACGACCTGGAGCACTACCGGACCACGCTGCGCGGCTTCAACTTCGACCTGGAGGCGAAGGCCCCCGGCCCGCTGCTGGCGGACTCGGCGAGCCTGATCGAGGCCGTCCGCAACGTGGACGCCGTCGGGGCGGAGTTCAAGGAGGCCCGGGCCGCGTTCCGCGCCGAGTTCTGCGACCTGGACGACGGCGGCGCCGCCGAGCGCGTCGTCGACCGGATGCTCGCCATGGGGGCCAAGCCCGCGGTGTAGGCCGTTGGAGTGCAATCAGGAAGCGTTGCCGACCGGCCCCGGGCCCACCGATGAATTTCGGGCCCGGGGCCGGTCTGTATGTCTGTAGGGGAGAGACGGTGCGGCACGCACGCGCGTGCGCACGGACTCGGCCACGCAACGACCTGGAGGCAGTCATGGGAAGCGGCAACGGATTCACCACGTGTCTGTGGTTCGACGGCAACGCGGCGAGCGCCGCCGACTACTACGTGTCCGTCTTCAAGGACGGGAAGATCGGGCGGACGGGCTACTACAACGAGGCGGGGCCGGGCCGGGCCGGCGACGTGATGGTCGTCGAGTTCGAGATCAACGGCCAGAAGTTCATCGGGCTCAACGGCGGCCCGCAGTTCCCCTTCACCGAGGCGATCTCGTTCCAGATCCACTGCGCCGAGGAGACGGAGTCGGACTACTACTACGACGAGCTGACGAAGGACGGCGGCCAGGAGTCCGCCTGCGGCTGGGTCAAGGACAAGTTCGGGGTGTCCTGGCAGGTCATCCCGCCCGGCGCCATCGACCTGATCACCGACCCGGACCCGGGCCGGGCCAACCGTGCCACCGCGGCGATGATGAAGATGAAGAAGCTGGACGTGGCGGAGATGCGCCGGGCGGCCGATGCGGCGTAGGCCGCATCGGCCGGGGCTGGGCCGGGGCGGCCGGGTCCCGGCCCCGGCCTAGGCCGGGCCGAGGTCGCCGATGCGGGCCAGCAGGGCCGGGAGCGCGGTCCCGATCGGCTCGCGGACCACCTCGTCGGCGAGGGAGTCGTACGGGGTCTCCTCGGCGTTCACGATGATCAGGCGGGCACCCGCCTCGGCGGCCATCCCGGCCAGCGAGGCGGCGGGCTGCACCTGGAGCGTCGTCCCGACCGCGATGAACACGTGGGCGGCCTTGGCCACGGCCACGGCCTGAGCCAGCACCTCGGGGTCGAGCCGCTGGCCGAACATCACGGTCGCCGACTTCAGGATCCCGCCGCAGGCCGGACAGGCCGGGTCGGGCTCCCCGGCGGCGACCCGGGCCAGTGCCTCGTCCATCCCCGATCGGGCGTGGCAGGCCGTGCAGACCACCGACCGGGCGCTCCCGTGCAGCTCGAACACCTTGCGCGGCGGCATGCCGGCCAGCTGGTGCAGTCCGTCCACGTTCTGCGTGATCACCCGGACCGGGGTGCCGGAGCGCTCCAGCTCGGCCACGGCCAGATGCGCGGCATTCGGCTGCGCCGCGAGGGCCCCGACCTCGGCGCGCATCCTCCAGGAGCGGCGCCGGATCTCCGGATCCGCCATGTAGTACGAGTACGTCACCAGCTTCTCGGCCTCGGGATCCCGGCGCCACAACCCCTGTGGCCCCCGGTAGTCCGGAATTCCGGAGTCGGTGGACATCCCGGCCCCACTGAACACTGCGACGAGCGGCTTCCCCATGTTCCCGACCCTATGTACGGCCGGCCCGCAGCCGCGACCGCTTTAACGGGGGCTGACGGCACGTGCGCGTCAGACGCGTCCGAGAGGGCTCTTCCTGCGGTGAATCCCGCCCCCCACAGGAGTGAGATCCGCGGCCCACCCCTGCCCGCGAAGACGCGCGGCGGTTACACATCCCGCATGAAGACCACCGCGTACAGCCTCGGTGCCCTGCTGCTGGCCCTGCTCGCGCTGCCGGCCCCGACCTCCGCCGTCGCCGACCCCACCCCCGTCGGCGCCCGCCACCGACACACCGCCACGGAGATCAGCACCTTCCTCTCCTCTTTCTACGGCCACCACGGCCCCTCCGCGTACGACCGCGACCAGCGCGTCTCGCAGCAGCTCAAGGAGAAGCAGGCGCACGCCCCCCACTCCGACGTGTTGCTCTGCGCCCAGAAGGAACCCCAGGACATCGTGGTCGGCGCGGTCACCGTCGCCCAGTCGGCCGGGGTCGGCTGGGCCACCGTGACCACCCACTGGGGGGCGGACGCAACCGACACCTTCACCGCGTACGTGCGCCTCGACTCCCGGCCGATCAGGCTCGACGACGTGATCTGCGCCGGCTGACCGCCCGTACGCCGTCTGGTACAACACCGGACATGACGGGATTCGAGATCGGCGGCGCGAGCGCCGCCGACATGGAACTGATCAGCCGCTGGGCCGACGAGGAAGGGTGGAACCCCGGGCACTCGGACCGCTTCGTGTTCGCGGTCGCCGATCCGGGCGGCTTCCTCGTCGGCCGGATCGACGGCGAACCGGCGGCCTGCATCTCGGCCGTTCGGTACGGGGCCGCCTTCGGGTTCATCGGCTTCTACATCGCCCGTCCCGCGTTCCGCGGCCGGGGCTACGGGATCAGACTGTGGCGGGCCGGGATGGAGCGGCTCGGCGGGCGGCTCGTCGGCCTGGACGGGGTGGTCGACCAGCAGGACAACTACCGCAAGTCCGGGTTCCGTTCGGCCTGGAACAACGTCCGTCACGAGGGCGCCCTGCGCCCGAACGGCCCGGGTGGCGGAGCCGGGTTCGAGGTGGTCGACGCCGCGACCCTGCCCTTCGGGCTGCTCGCCGCCTACGACCGCCGCTTCTTCCCCGCGCCGCGAGACGCCTTCCTGTCCGCCTGGACCGGGATGCCCGGCCGTACCGCCCTCGCCGCGGTGCGCGACGGCCGGATCGAGGGGCTCGGCGTGATCCGCCCGTGCAGCGGGGCCTCCCGGATCGGCCCGCTGTACGCCTCCACGCCGGAGGTCGCGTCCGCCCTCCTGCACCGGCTGGCGGAGCACACTCCCGACGGGGTGGTCGCCGTGGACGTGCCCGACGCCAATCAGGCGGCCACCGCCCTGCTGGCCGGTCTGGGGCTGGCCCCCTCGTTCGAGGCCGCCCGGATGTACACCGGGCCCGCCCCGGAGGTCGAACTGTCCGGGCTGTACGGGGTGACGAGCCTCGAACTGGGCTGAGGGGCGCGGGGCGCGGGACGGGCCCGTCGGCCGGGTGCCGGGCGGCGGTCGCACGACGCCGCCCGGTCGGTCGCGTCGTGCCGGTCAGAAGCCGAACAGCGCGCCGCTGGTGTGCCGCAGGCCGCACGGGTTGCCGAAGGTGTACGAGTAGCTCAGCCGGCGGCCCTGCCACACCCCGTCCGCGGTCACCGTCATCGGGTTCCACTCGCGCGTACAGTCCACGCCCGGGCCGGGGGCCGCGACGGCGTCCAACTGGCGCGAGTTCGCCCGCAGTTCGGCGCACGCGGCGGCCGGGGACGGGTGCGTCCCGCCCGGGGTCGGCGCGCAGACGAGCGTGACGGCGCGCAGCACCGTGCCGTGCGTGGCGTCCTCCCCGGCGGTGATGCTCAGGACGAGGGCGGAGGGCGCGTACAGGCTCTCGGCCCCGGACGGTGCGGCGTCGGCAGCTCCGGGCCAGGCCAGGGCCGTGAGAGCGGTGAGCGCCATGGCGGCGGAACCGAGGCCGAGACCCTTTGCGATGGACCGCATTTCGAACTCCCTTGAGTGGTTGTTTCGGATAGCGGACAGGAGTCTTGCCGACACGGACCGTGAACGCCCGTTCGTACCGTCATTTCTCGTCACCGATCGTGAGCGAATGTATGCAGACCGCAGCGGTGCGGGCTCGCTGACCTGTGGGGGAGCGGACCGCCGAAACGGCCGAACACACGCGCTGAAACATGCGCGGGGGCGGTTTCGGACCGGGTCCGGACCCGCCCCGGGCGCCCCGAAGGGCCTGTGTCGGAGCCCCGCGCGGGCCCCGCAGGGTCTGCGCAGGGCTCGTGGTGGTGGGCTAGCGGGCCGTCGCGATGCGCGGCGCGTAGAGGTCGATCAGCCGGGTGCGGGTCTGCTGGAGGCGCAGCGCGAGCACGCGTCCGACCCAGTGCCCGATCGCGGAGCCGAAGGCGGGATCGGCGTCCATCATCATGCGCACGGCGGTCGCGTCGAACTCGTACGAGCGCACCGGGGTCATCGCCTCGGCGCTCAGCTGCCAGGTGTACGGCGGGAAGAGCCAGGACCAGCCGACGAGTTCCCCGGGGCCGAGGTTCTCGACGGGGGCGGGGCGGCCGGCGGGCAGCGGGACCTGGAGCGTCACCGTCCCGGATCGCACGATCCAGAAGGACTCGGCGCGCGAACCTTCCTCGAAGATCCTCGCGCCCTCGGGGAAATTGACCTCGCGTGCCTGGGACATCAGCCGCCCGCGGTATTCGGCGGAGAGGACGGCGGCGATTCGGATGGGGGAAGGTGTGCTCACGACGGCCTCCGATCAGGGCCCCCCGTTACCCCCAGTGTGACCGACACCCGGACGAATCCGGGCGCGGCGCATCACCCGATTGTTCGGGTACCCCACGGGCGGCCCCGCACACGCGTTCCACGGTCCCGCCGGCCGACTCCCGGAAGTCGGCCGGCGGCGCCCCGCGCGGGGTCATTCCTCGGCGTTGGCCTCCAGGCAGGCCAGCTCCATCGCGTCGAGGACCGCCTCGTGGCTGCGGCGGCTCAGCTCCGCGACGTTCTCGATCTGCGCCGTGGCCCAGGCCGCCAAGGTCATCACCAGGACGCGCAGCCCGTCGGTGCCGTGCTCGGCCAGGATCGCGTCGGCGACGATCATCGCGTCCTCGGGCACCTGCTCCGGCGGCTCCAGCCCGGCGAGCCCGCGCAGCATCGTGAGGGTGCGGCGGGAGATCTCCGGTGTCATCCTCGCCAGCCGCAGGTCCTCTTCTTCGTCCATCCGCCCCACCCTCCCGTTCGGTCCCGTCCCCCCAGGGCACGGTAGGCGCTGACGGCCCCGCGCGTGGCCGTTTCGCCAGGGTGGCCACACGTGAGAAACGAGGCCGGCCGGGCTGCCCGCCCCGCGCGGTCGGGTCGGGGGCGGGAAAGTGAGCGCCCCCGCGGGTTCCATGGTCGCCGACCGGCCGGTAACTTGGCCGCGGCATCGGCCAGTTGCCCCACACCCCCCCCTCGCAGGAGCGACATGAAGAGCCTCATCCGCGCGCTGTCCGGCGCCCTCGTGCTGCTGGCGGGGGTGCTGCCGGCGGTGGCCGCGCCGACGTCCGCCGCGGCCGCACCGTCGACGCCCGTGCCGACGTCCGCCACCGCGCCCGCGTCCGAGGCGTGGACCCCGCCGCTGTCCACCCGCGGCCGCTACATCGTCGACGCCCGGGGCAACCGCTTCCGGCTCCGCTCCGGCAACTGGGACGGGGCCCAGGGCTCCTGGAACGGCAGCGGCGACCGCAACGACCCCGCCACGCACCACGCCGGCCAGAACGCCAACGGCATCCCCATGGGCCTGGACCGGGTCCCGCTGCCCACGCTGCTGGCCGACTTCCGGGCCCTCGGGCTCAACAGCATCCGGCTGCCGTTCTCCAACGAGATGCTCCGCACCACCGCCCCGGTCCCGGACGCGGCCGTCGCCGCCAACCCGGCGCTGCGCGGCCGCACCCCGCTCCAGGTCTACGACGCCGTCGTCGCCGCACTCACCGACGCCGGCTTCGCCGTCATCCTCAACAACCACACCGTCACCACCCGCTGGTGCTGCGGCCTCGACGGCAACGAGCGCTGGAACAGCGGCCGTTCCACCGCCCAGTGGGCCGACGACTGGGTGTTCCTGGCCCGCCGCTACCGAGACAACCCGCGCGTGGTCGGCGCCGACCTCTACAACGAGGTCCGCCGCGACGTGCTCGACGATCCCAACTGGGGACTCGGCGACAGCCACGACTGGCAGGCGGCCGCCCAGGAGGCGGGTGACCGGATCCTCGCCGAGGCCAACCCCAACCTGCTCATCGTGATCGAGGGCATCAACTGGACGGGCATCCCCGTGGACGGCTTCGCGCACGGCCGCCCCACCCTCACCCCCGTCCGCACCCTGTCGCACACCCTCGTGGTGTCCGACAAGCTCGTGTACTCGGCCCACTTCTACGGGTACACCGGCCCCCGGCACAGCGGCGCGACGGGCATCGGCGAGACCCACGACCCGCGCTACCAGGACATGAGCCGGGCCCAGCTCGAACAGACCCTGTACGACCAGGCCTTCTACGTCTCCGCCGAGACCGGCACCCACTTCACCGCGCCCGTCTGGGTCAGCGAGTTCGGCATCGGCGCAGACGAGACGGGAGCCCTCCCGCGGGCCTGGTTCCAGAACCTGACCGGCTATCTGAACGCCGTCGACGCGGACTTCGCGTACTGGCCGCTCGTCGGCTGGAGCACCACCGCACAGGGCGACCCGGGCGGCGACTCCTGGGCGATGCTCCGCTACGACGCCTCCGGCCGCCGCTCGGGCGTACTGGACGCGGGCGACTGGCGCACGCAGCAGTGGACGGCCCTCGCCGGCGCCGCGGGGCGCACCGGACAGATCCCCGTCACCCCCGCCTGGTACCAGCTGGCCACCGACCACCGCGACCACAACGCCTCGCTGCGCACGCGGGCCACCGGCGACTGGGACAACGGGGCCCGCAAGGCGGTCTGCCCCGACGGCGCCCGGCTGGCGGGGCTCGGCCACACGGCCGGGCGCGGCCTGTGCGGCTCCTCCGACCTGCGGGCCCCGGCGGGCGGGCACACCGTGGTCCGCGACGAGGCGTACGTCCCGCCGGGCGGTGACTGGGCCACCGGCTATACGAAGTTCCAGTGCCCGGCGGGCCAGTTCCTGATCGGCTACAGCCTGCGCGGCGAGCGGGTCTCGGCGGCCCTGTGCGCCCCGGGCCGGACGGCTCTCCCGGCGGGCGGCCGCACGCTCTGGTTCGACCGGGGCGACAACCGCCCGCCCGGCGCCCCCGGCGGCGAGTTCGCGTACGGGGACTACAAGGGCCAGTGCCTGCCGACCGAGTACGCGGCGGGCATCGCCTTCACGACCCGCGCGGCCTCCCGCCCGGGTCCGGCGGCCCTCCTCTGCCGCCCCCTGCCGCCGGCCTGAGCCGCCGGTCCGTGTCCCGGCGGGCCCGCCGCCACCGGGCCCGCCGCCACCGGCGCCGAGGCCCGCCGGGAGCGGCACCCGCGGGCACGCGCCGCGGCCCCATGGCGGCCGCCCGCACCCACCCCGCGCAGCTCGCGTCGGCGCAAATGATCATGGCGAGAAGAGGAGGGGACCCAGGGAGGCGCCAATTTGGCATCCGATTGCGTCAAGTGGGGTGAACGAGGGAGCAAAGGGGCCTAGGGTGCGCCCGTACGCACGGTCGAGGACGGCGACGCCACGTCTGTTTTCGGCCATCACCGCACAGCGACACAGTGATACCGAACTGGGGGGTTCATGCGTAGATCCAGAGGGTTCGCAGCCGCTCTCGCCCTGTCCCTGGCAGGTACGGGCGCGGGCATAGGCCTCGGCTTCGTCCCACAGGCGGCGGCCGTCACCCCGCCCGTGGCCTTCACCGCCGACCCGCTGTCCACCTGGCAGCCCAACGGCGTCGTCTGGGCCCTCGCCGAAGCGGGTGGCACCGTGTTCGTCGGCGGCACCTTCTCCGCCGTCCGCCCGCCCGAAGGCGACGGCTCCGCCGAGCAGCCCGCGGTGAACTTCGCCGCACTCGACGCCGCGACCGGCGCCCCGACCTCCTGCCACCTCTCCTTCACCGTCGGCGGCGGCACCGCCACCGTCCGCGCCCTCACCCTCTCCCCGGACAAGCAGACCCTCTACGCGGGCGGCTATTTCGGCGCCGTCAACGGCACCCCGGTCTCCAGCCTCGCCGCCATCGACGTGGCCACCTGTACGGTCAAGACCGGCTTCCGCCCCGCCTTCGCGGCCACCGTGCGGGCCCTGGCCGTCACCGACGACACCGTCTACGCGGGCGGCGACTTCCTCACCGTCGCCGGCCAGCCGCGCGAGCGCTTCGCCGCCGTCGGCGCGGCCGACGGTGCGCTGCGGCCCTTCACCGCCGATGCCGACGAGCCCGGCCGCGCCGTCGAGGTCACCCCCGACGGCAGCCACGTCGTCCTCGGCGGCGACTTCTTCACCGTCAACGGCACGAACACCCACGCCCTGGCCGTCGTCGACTCCACCAGCGGTGCGCTCACCAAGACGTACGCCGGCTTCATCGAGACCAACTCCGTCGTCAAGGACATCGCGACCGACGCGACCGGGTTCTACACCGCCAACGAAGGCACCGGCGGCGGCGTCTTCGACGGCCGCATCGCGCTCAACCTCGGCGACTTCAACCAGCGCTGGCGCGACACCTGCCTCGGCGCCACCCAGGCCGTGCTCCCCTACCAGAACGTGCTGTACAGCGCCTCGCACGCCCACGACTGCTCCAGCGTGGGCGAGTACCCGGACGGGCAGCGCCACCACCTCCTCGCCCAGCCGACCACCAGCGTCGGCAAGCTGGGCTGGGCCCCCGACACCAACGACGGCATCGGCGAGGGCATCGGCCCGCGCGTGCTGGCGGTCGGCTCCAAGGGCGGTGTCCAGTACCTCTGGGTCGGCGGCGAGTTCACGACCGTCAACGGTTCCGCGCAGCAGAGCCTGACCCGGTTCGCGTCCACCGGCGACACGGGAGCACCCACCGTCCCCGTCGTGACCGCGGCGAGCTTCAAACCCGGCGAGGTGCAGGTGCGCTGGCGCACCAGCCTCGACCTCGACGACAGCGCGCTGACGTACCGGATTTACCGGAACGGCTCGGGCACGCCGATCGCCACGGTCACGGCCGACTCGCTGTTCTTCAAGCGCCCGCAGGCCTCCTGGACCGACACCACCGTCGCGGCGGGCCAGACGTACACCTACCGGGTGACGGCCACCGACGCGGCCGGCAACACCAGCGCCCTGTCGGCCACCGCGAGCGTGACCGTCCCGACCTCGGTCGACGCCTACCCCAACCAGGTCCGCGCGGACGGCGCCCAGCTGTTCTGGCGCTACGACGACGCGGCCCTGCCGAACGTCGCCGACTCCTCCACGAGCGGCAACCAGAACGGCGTGCACATGAACGCCCCCGCCCTGCGCCAGACGCCCGGCGCGGTCTCGGGCGCGAGCACGGCGATCGGCTTCAACGGCACGGACACCCGGGTCTACGGGGACCAGCGCCAGAGCATCGGAAGCAGCTACACCATCGAGACCTGGTTCAAGACGAACACCACCCGGGGCGGCAAGCTCCTCGGCTTCGGCAACAACCAGGTGCGCGGCAGCAGCCAGTACGACAAGCACATCTACATGACCAATGACGGGCGCCTCGTCTACGGCGTGTACACCGGCGCCACCCGCACCATCACCACCGGCACCGCCTACAACGACAACGCGTGGCACCACGTGGTCGCCACCCAGGGACCCGGTGGCATGGTGCTCTACGTGGACGGGGTGCAGAAGGGCACCCTGGCCGTCACCACGCACGAGAACTACGCCGGCTACTGGCACGCCGGCGGCGACAGCCTCGGCGGCTGGCCGAACCTCCCCACCGGCGAGTTCTGGACGGGCCAGCTCGACGAGACCGCCGTCTACCCGAGCGTCCTGAGCGCGGCCCAGGTGCAGAACCACTACGCCCTGGCCACCGCGCCCGCCGATTCGGTCGTCCAGGTGCAGGCCGCCGAGGACACGTACGCCAACGCCGGTGCGCCGGACGGCAATTACGGGAGCTCGTCCTCGCTTGCCGTGCGGGGCAGCTCGCTGTACACGAGCTACCTGCGCTTCAACCTGCCCGCCGCGCCCGCGGGCACCGTCCTCAAGTCCGCCTCCCTCAGCGTGAAGACCAGCACGATGAGCGGTGCCGGTACGGCGGACACGGTCTCGGTGGTCCCGGTCACCGGCACGTGGACGGAGGCGGGCACCACCTACGGGAACCGCCCCGCCACCGGCACCCCGGCCCTCGGCAGCTTCGCCGGAGTACCGGACGGCTCGGCGGTGCACACCACGGGGCTGAGCACGGCCGCCCTGGCGGGCGCGCTCGGCACGAGCTACAGCCTGGCGCTGACCAGCCCGGGGACGGACGCCCTGTGGCTGTGGTCCTCCGAGGCGCCGGCGAACGAGGGCACGCCGCAGCTGACGCTGACCTTCGGCGCACCGTAGCCGCGGCAGCGGGACGAAGGCGACAGGGGGCGCGGGCCGTTGCGGTCCGCGCCCCCTTCGCCGTCTACCCCACCGTGTAGCCGAACTCGTACGCGACCGACGTGTCGCCGTGCCGGTACGTGAACCCGCCGGAGCCCGACAGCCCGGCCAGCTCGCCCGATCCGGAGCCGGGCACCACCTCGAAGGTGCACCGGGTGCCGGAGGCGTCGAAGGTGCCGCGCTGCTCCAGGACGAACGCCCCCTTGCGGCCGTCGACGGCGCCCGACAGCAGCTCCAGACCGGTGTAGGAGCCGGTTCCCTCCACGGTGTACGCGATCGTGTAGGCGGCGTGGGTCGCCCCGGCCTCGATGCCGCCCGCGAAGGCGTTCACGACCGTCGAGCGGGCGAGGCGCGGTGTGGAGCCGGCCGGCCCGATCGGCTGCTCCTGCCAGTCGGCGAACGTGAAACGACCGGTGGTGGTACGGGCGGACATGGAGGACCTCCTGGTTCACGGCCGGGCGGGATCGTTCCCCCGGCACGAGAACAGCCTGTCCGGGATACCTGACACCCTCTGTCAGGTACCGGCGTCCGGCCTCCCGGCCGCACCGGCCCACCGGACACAATGACCCCATGCGCGCCGACCGGCTCCTCTCGCTCCTCCTGCTGCTGCAGAGCCGCGGCCTCATGACCGCACCCGAACTGGCCGCCGAGCTGGAGGTGTCGGTCCGCACCGTCTACCGGGACATCGAAGCCCTCGGCGCCTCCGGCGTCCCGGTCCGCGCAGAGCGCGGACCGGCCGGCGGCTACCGGCTGATGGACGGCTACCGCACCCGGCTCACCGGCCTCACCGACGCCCAGGCCGGCTCCCTCTTCCTCGCCGGTGCGCCCGGGCCCGCTCAGGACCTGGGCCTCGGCGCCGATCTGGCCGCCGCCCAGCTCAAGCTCCAGGCGGCGCTGCCCGCCGCCCTCGCCGACCGGGCCCGCCGCCTCCAGGACCGCTTCCACCTGGACGCCCCGGCCTGGTTCCGCGAGGCCGACCCCGTCCCGCACCTCGCGCAGATCGCCCAGGCCGTCTGGGACCAGCGCGTACTGCTCACCCACTACCGGCGCTGGAGCGGCGAAGAGCGGGCCGGGCACCCGCTGCACCCGCTCGGGCTCGTCCTCAAGGGGGGCATCTGGTACCTGGTGGCGCGGGCCGCCGACGAGCGCGTACGCAGCTACCGCGTCTCCCGGTTCCTCGGCGTGGACACCGCGGAGGAGGGTTTCGAGCGTCCGGCCGGCTTCGGACTCGCCGCGTACTGGGCGGAGTCCGCGCGCCGGATGGAGCGGGCGACCCGGCAGGGAACCGCCCGGCTGCTGCTGTCCCCGCGCGGGCGCCGGCTGCTCCCGATGCAGTTCGGCGCGGCCGGCGTACGGGCACTGGCCGGGGCCGGCCCCGCCGAGCCCGGGGACCCGGAAGGCTGGATCCGCGTGGACCTGGACGTCGAATCCGAGGCCGTGGCGGTCGGCGACCTGCTCCGCCTCGGCACCGAGACCGAGGTCCTGGCCCCGCCGGAGCTCCGCCGCGCCCTGGCGGACACCATCGCCGCCCTGGCCGAGCGGTACGGCTGACCTACACCCCGGGCGGGAGCGCTGCCCGCGGGCGGTGCTCCCAGCGGATCTCGCCGTCCTCGCGGTGCGGGGTCGGGGCGAAGCCGCAGGCCGCGGCCACCGCCGCCGAGGCGTGGTGGCCGGGGTGGACGTGGGCGATCAGCAGCCCGACGGGGAGCCCCGCCAGCCACGCCGTGACGGCGCGTGCCGCCTCGGTGGCGAAGCCCCGGCCCTGCCAGGGGACTCCGATCACCCAGGCCAGCTCGGCCGTGTCCCGCGCGGGCGTGACCGTCGCCTGCACGGTCCCCACCAGCGGCCCGTCCCCGCGCAGCCGCAGCACCCAGTTGCACCACACGACCGCGGGGTCGGGCGAGCCGGCCGCCAGCCGGGCGTAGCGCTCGCGCAGCGCACCGACCGAGAGCGGGGCGCCGCCGATGAACTCGTGCAGTACGGGATCGCCCAGGACACGGGCCATCTCCGCGGCGTGATCGACGCGCAGGGGGAGGAGCTCCAGCCGGGCGGAGCCGAGCCGGCCGGCGCCGACCGTGCGGACCGGCGGTCGCCGGACCTTGGCGGACGCGCCCGCGCGGGGTACGCCGTCCACGGCGAGGCAGATCCCGAAGACCCGGTCACGTCCGGTCCAGCCGTTGACCCGGCCCCGGTTGTTGCTGATCTGCACGCGGCGGCGCGGGGCGTCCACGGCCGAGACCAGGTGCAGGTACACCGTGCCGCAGACCCGGGCCAAGACGATGTCCCCGGGCTCGACGAGCGCCGGGTCGACGGGGGCGACCCGGACCCGCCGCCCGCTGTGGATCAGCGGCACCATCGAGTCGCCGCTCGGCCGGAACTCCACGGTCTCGCCCCGGCCGATGCGGTCCGCCACTGATTCGAGCATGCCCATCGGGCGAGTGTGCCCGGCTCGGCGTCTCTCCGGAAACCGGATTTGTCCCCGATCCCGGTCAGCGCGGCGGTTCCACCTCCAGGAACCGCCGCCGGCGCGGTCCCCGGTAGAGCAGGCAGCCCCAGCCCAGGGGCTCCAGCGCGGCCGCACAGGCCGTCAGCCGCTCCTGCTCCTCCTCGGCCGCGCCCCCGCCGGGCGGCCCCGGCCAGGTCACCTCCACCGTCGCGGACCCGGGCGGCCCGGGCGCCACCCGGTACCCCGTCCGCGTACGCCGGCCCCGCTCGTCCACCGCGGACGGCGCGATCCCCGCCGCCTCGAGTACGAGGGCCACCGCGCGCGGCATCTGCCGCAGCTCCCAGGGGGCGGGAACCGCCGTCCCCGCCGGGCCGTTCACCAGGCGGCGGATCTGCAGCAGGCCCTCGTACGCCGTGCGGACCTCGGCCCCCCGCGCCGCGGTGGCGGGCCGCTCCGGCCCGTCGCCGGTCGCGGGCTCGAAGGACGTGTCCACCACCCACCACCCTCCGCCCGTGCGTTCTGAGTACCTCACACCCAACGACCTGAGTATCCGCCCCGATTCCCCACGGGCCCGCCGCTGGTGGAATGCGGGCATGCCCTTCGACGCCACCGCCACCGCCACCACTGCCGCCGCCGCTCGCCCGCGCCGCATGCAGCACGTGACCACCGCCGGCTCCGCCCTGGCGGTGGCCCTGGTCCCGCTCGTGGTCGGCGTGCTGGTCGCCAAGGGCATCGCCGCCGACCCGCACGCCCCGGTCAACGCCCTCATCACGGGCGGCGGCCAGCGTGCGGGCCTGCCGCGGGCGGAGTGGCGCCGTCGGGGCCACGCCACGCTGCACCGCCTGCGCACGGCCCGCCGCCTCACCACCCGCCGCCGCCCCGCCGCCCCCACGTGTCCGCGCCGCCCCGGCGCCGCACCCGTGGACCGCGCGGCCTGACCCCCCTAGGGGGTGTCGTCAAAGTCCCTTCTGGCCGGCGGGGGGGGGGCCGCCCGCGGGCCGCCGAGGCGGAGGTAGCCCAC
>NZ_JBIAXU010000006.1:0-358522 GCF_042896985.1 Streptomyces sp. NPDC001194
CCCGCGGAGCGGGTACCTGAGCGCTGCGCGCTCAGGAGAGAAAGCCCTCGCTGCGCTCGGCCTGGGCGCCTTCGGCGCCTAGCCCTCCGCTTCCCTTCGGGCAGTGGCCGGCCCTTCGGGCCGGTGTCCTGCGCTTCGCTCCGGCCAGTTCGGGTTCCGCTTCGCTCCACCCCGAACGGCCTGCTCCGCAGGCCTGGGTGACCCCATTTCACGGGGTCTGGGCCTTCGGCCCGTTAGGTGGGTCCGCTCCGCTTCCCCACCGGGCCCTTCCGGCTCCGCCTCCAGGACCAGCCCGCTCCGCGGGCGGCCAGCCACCACAGCGTCCCCCGCTGCGCGCTCAGGAGAGCCCTCCTCGCTGCGCTCGGCAGGCTCGGCTTCGCAAAGCTGTGCCGGCCCTTCGGGCCGGCTTCCTGCGCTTCACTCCGGACTGCTCCGGACCCCCTTCGCTCCCTCGGAACCGACCCCGTTTCACGGAGTCTGATCCTTCGGCCCGTTGGGCGGAGCGCGCTTCGCTCCTCCACCCGAGCCCCCCGGCCCAGCCCGCTACGCGGACGCAGCACCGAGAGCAGGACTCCGCCAGCTTGAGCCGGCCCCGGAGTCTTTGGCTCCCGGGGCCTGAGTTGTGATGATGGCGGGGCCGGGGGGCTCCCGGCAACCGAAGGGGGAAACGTGCACGAGGGACCACTTCACTACCACAGCAGAACGAACAAAACGTCCATCATCCTGTGGGCAGCAGGTATCCCAACCGCCCTCTACCTAATGGAACTCTGGACGGACGACGAGCCCCCTCACTGGCTCCAGACCTCGCTCACGGTCATCCTGACGGCGCTCTTCATCTACATCCTCTACTCGGCCCCACGCACCTTCACCCGCATCGACAACAACGGGATCTCCCTACGATCGAACCTGCGGACCCGCCGCCTCCACTGGGCAGACATCTACGACATTCGCACCGTCACCCCACCCATGCCCTCAGTGGGAGAGAGCGTCATGCCCACAGCGGTCGTCTACGCCTACAAAACCAACGGCCGACGCATACTCCTGCCGAATCTGAACTCCTCCGAACTGGAACCAGAGGCCTTCACACGAGAAACGGCCTCTGTACGACGGCTACTGGAAAACCACCGCCGACCCAACTGGGTGGCAGACCCACACACGGAAGCAGACATCACCCACCACGAAGCCCGATACGCAAAGCGGTACAAGGCCCTCACCAGCAAGATCTCCCTCACCCTGATGACCATCGTCATACTCGCCACCATCATCACCTGCACCACCGTCTTCTGACAGCCAAGAACCAGCGCCACCATCAGGCTCCCGCCCACGACTGGCAACACACCTCAAGCCGTCCGCCGGACGGAACCCGGGCGCCGCGCGCCCGGGAAGAAACCGCCGGCCCTTCAGACGGGGTCCTGCACTTCGCTCCGGACTGGTTCAGAAGCTCCACTGCACTCCACCCCGAACAGCCTGCTCCGCAGGCCTGCATGACCCCGGTTCGCGGGGGGCCGGGGCCTACGGCCCGTTGGGCGGGTCCGCTCCACTCCCCCGCCCTGGGCCCCTCCGGCTCCGGGGCCAGCCCGCTCCGCGGGCGCCAGCAGCATTGTCAGCGGGCACGGTTAGGGTGCCGCTGGCGGGGTCGGCACCGAGGCGTCCAGCACCGGAAACCCAACGGCAGACCTCCCGGAACTGCACGGGGGCGGTCACGACCTAACCGGCGGCCGGGCAACAAGGGCCCAGCTACAGGCCTACCAGGACCAACCCCGCCATCCAGGGTCAGTAGGGTGCCGGCCCGAGCCGCATGGGCGTCCTCTACTGCCTGTGGCCGGGCCGGCATCCGGTCACGGAAGTCAGTCGGAAGACGGCTTGACGATCGTGTGCGTGATGACCTGCCCCTGGATGTGCTTCTTCGCCAGCTTCTGAGTCCCCTCGGGGGCCGGCTTCTTCTCCGCCGGTGCCTCCTCGGCCGTGGCCTCAACCTCTTGCTCGTCCGCCATCACACTCTCCACTCTCTTCCGCAAACCACTCCTACCCGGGCCAATCTCCCCAACCGGACCCCCCGGTAAGCAGCGATTACCCGCCGCCAGAACAGCCACAACCAAGCCAGCACCCCAGGCACATACCAGCCCTCCGGTCACCGGGCAGGCCAACCCCAGCCCCACGAAGCACCCCCGACTGCATCAAAATCACAGCCGGATCGAAACAGGAACCAGGCATGCCTGCCGCCACACGGTTAAGTATCTATATAGATTGAGAGACCGGCTACGGTCAGGCCGGCTCACGGTCTCGTCCCAACTGGCCGGGCAACGCTCTGACCTGCTAGAATCCGGCCCGAACCGCCCTTGCGGCGAGGAATGATGGAGAACATGGGACACACCATGGTCATCGCGGTACCACCCGCCGACCTCGACCGCCTCGACGCCCTCGTGAACGCGCACAAGACCGCCGAAACCCGGTGGCAAGCCACCGCCGAGCAGCAGGCCGGCCTGCTCGACCTCCGGGGCCCAGCCCTGCGCGAGGCACGTGCACGGATCCGCGGCGAGCGGGACCGGCTGCGGGAGGCCGGCACACATCAGGTCACCCGGTGGCGGGCCCTGGCGCCCGCGCTCCGCGCCGAGCTCGACGCACTCGGGCTGCTGCGGGAGTGGGAGCCGGTCCCGGGCGGGGCACAGCAGGCCGGGCAGAACCTCGGCGGAACCGGCCCGCACGGGGGCTCGGGGCTCACCGGGCGGCTGTGCGTCACCCTGCCCGACGCTCTCGGCGTACCCCTCGTGCGCGGCACCTACTGGACGAACCTCCCGCATCTCCAGGCCCTGGAAGCCTGGACCGAGTGCTGGGGAACCGGGACCGCCGCCATACGCGCGGTGCCCGCCGAAGCCCTCGAAGAACGCGCCCGGACCGCCGCTCAGATCACCACGACCGGTGCGGTCCTGCGCCGGGCGCTGCACCGCACCGTCAACCGCACACCCCGCACCTGACAGACCGCCACTGGGCGGCGCGACGCCGCGGTACGGGCGCGGCGGCAGGTACACGCCCCATCGCCGGGCCGCCCCTGACTCCCCGGAGGGGGGACTGTCAGTCCCCCCTCCGGGGCGCTGCGCGGGTGCGCGCAGCAAGGTCACCGGGCGGCGGGCGGGCGCTGGGGCGGGACCGCGCCTGCCGCAGCGGCGCCCGAGGGATCGGCTGCCAAGAGGGCCAGAGCCAAGGCGGTGACCTCGGGTACGGGCCAGGTGGTGACCGCCGCCGTCACGATCCGGGCCGCGAACTCGGCCTGACCGCCCGCGTGCAGGCCCACCACCACCTCAGCGATCTCGCCCGGCGGCCGCGCCAGCGCCGCCCGCACGAACAGGTCCGCCGGCGCCGAAGAGCCCGATGAGGGCGCGGGCTCCAGGCTGGCGGCGGCAGGAACCTCCTGCGAGGGCACAGGGGCCGGAGAAAGGCCGATGGAGGAGGCCTTCGCCACGGCGGCCTCGCGAACGTCGGCCGCGGCCGTCGCCTGTGACCCTGGGGCCGCCCGTTCGCGGAGGCTCAGCGCTCGGCGTGGAGCACCTCTCCGTGGTCTTTCGTCCAGGTGCGCAGGCGGCGTCAGATGGCGTCCGTTTCGGCCCACAAGGTGATGGTCACGCCGCCTCGACAGCACCCCCATCCGCCTCCCGCAGCCACTCGCCACCCTTCTCACCCGACTGGTCGACCAGCAGCCCAGGCAGGGATGGAGCGGCAACACGCCCAGCACCCGGCTCTTTCCCGGCAGCCGGCCGGGCACCCACCGCTCCGCCAGCTCCCTCGCCCGAGCCCTGACCGGACACGGCATCCCCATCCGTGCCTCCCGCGCGACCGCCCTGGTCAGCTCGCCGAGGAGATGCCGCCCGCGGTCCTGGCCCCGCTCCTCGGGCTCCACGTCATCACCGCGCTGCAATGGCGCCGCCGAGCCGCAACCGACTGGACCGCCTACCTCCAGGCACGTCAGCGCGGACTCGGTGACAGATGACCATGGTCCGGGCCGTGATCGTTGCCGGCCTCGGTCCTCCTCCCGGTCTCGCAGGCGGCGTGAGAGGAGAAGCCGCTTCGGCCGGCTCCGGTGCGGGCACAGAGGCAACGCAGCATGTGGCTAGCGCAGGACTGGGCAGTTGGCAGCCTCGTACTCGGCCGCGATGGTGAAGACGCTGGCACACCTCGGGCACTCGGCCTTGCCGAAGAGATGCGCGATTCCCTCAGCGAGTGCGACTTCCCCATCGCGGACAGCAATCCCGTACATCCACCGCCCGACGCCCGTGAGCTCCTCGCCGGGCCTCGGCAGCAGATCACGCCGGTCCACGTCGCCCAGATTCCAGTCCCGGACCGCCGAGTAGCGCCCGTAGCCGCCGATGGCAACGGTCACCTCCACCCCGCAGTGAGGGCACCGCAGGTCGTAGAAGTCATCCGCGAAGTCCCCCAGGACATTGGCCCAGTGGTACTGCTCCTCGACCGCGAGCAGTGCGCGGAAGGTAACCAAGTAGTCGGATGGCCGCGACTGCAGGTGCCGGTCCAGGAGGGCGCCGAACTCGGCAATCACGTCGGCGCTCTCAGCCAGCAGTTCGTCACTGCCATGGTGGCTGGCCGCACGCTCCATGATCTCGCCTGCCAGGTGGCGTGCCTCCCTACTCTCCGATGCAAGGCGCACCAGTCGGGGCAGGGCAGCGATGCTGGCGGGCGACACCAGGTCGTGCTCAAGGATCAGCCGGTATCCCAGCTCCGTCCACGCTTCGGAGTCGTACTCACGCTCCACCCGAGCGAGAAGCTCAGGGACGCGATCTACGTCAAAGCGACAGTCGTACATCTGTGCCCAGTTCACCACCCAGGCATTGAACCGTCCCGGGAGCTTCGAGTCGACTTCGGACCCCAATGGCTTCGTGAGGTGCGTTGCCTGTTCCCCCGGCCGCCAACCTCGTCGCCCAGGGGAGTTGCACCGCCATCGGGGGAATACCGCACGCTTCGAATGACGCACCCCACCAGCTGGAGCCAGTGCATGGACCCCGGCACGCCGTGAGGCCTAAGCCAACGACCTGGGACAGGCCTCCTCGCTCGTCGCGGTCACCGCCCGCTCCAACCGCTCCAAGGCCGACCAGGATCCGGCGACGTGGCATCGCCGTCCGCGGACGCACTGTGCCGCTACGGCGCCGAATGGACCGCCACCAAACTCCGCTGGGGCCTGACCGTCGACGAGGCCGGGAACGACGCACTGCGGGCCATCGCCGACAGGTGCGAGACCACCGAGGTCACGTACACGCCCGCGCCGTAGACACCACCGACGTGCCATCGGGGCCCCGCCCCCGCCGGGGCCCCGACCGCGCTCACCGCCTACGCCACCCCGACCGCCGCCCTCAGCGCTACCCCCATGCCCCCACCGCCGTAAGCGGATCAGCCAGCCCCGGGGTTCGTGTCGGCCCGCGGGGTGCCTCAGGTGGTGGTGCGCCGCCGCTTGCCGGTTCCGGCGACGAGGGCTGCGCCCAGGGCGAGGGCCGCGCCAGATGCGCCGAGGGCCCAGCTGGTGGCGGGGTCGGAGCCGGTGGCCGCGAGCTGGCCACTGCTGCCGCCGTGGCTGGCGATCGGCGTGACGCCGCCGTCGGGCTTGGGCTGGTTGCCGGTGCTGCCGCCGGCGCCGTCGGTGGTCGGGGCGGTGATGGAGGTGTAGGCGAAGGCCATGTTCGATTTGGTCTGCGCGGCGTCGTCTGCCTTGGCGACGATGAAGGCCTTGCCGACGGGGGCGTCCTGCGCGGCCTTGGCTCGCAGCTGGATGTCGAACTTCGCGTCCTTGGCGACGGCACGGTCGAAGAACACGCCTGCGAAATTGCGGTCCTTCTCGGGGGTGGTCCAGCGCTTGCCGTCCCAGACCTCGATGTCCAGGTGCTTGGCCCTGAGGGTGCTCTCGTTGTTCTGGACGGAGACGGCGAAGCCGTACCGGTCGAGGGCCCGCTTACCGGAGTTGTCGACGCTAAGTGTGAACGGCTGCCAGTCGCCGCCGGCCTTGAAACCGGCCTCGGGCAGGCCCTGCAGTGCGATCTTCGGGCCCGCGTGATCGGCCTGCTCATCGGCGGCGGTCACCTTGGACTCGTAGCGGACCCGGTCGGCGGTGCCGCCCTCGGCGGTCGTGGACAGCGAGAATCGGCTGACGGGGGTGTCCTTGGCGAACTTCATCCGCAGCTTGAGGTCGAAGACCTCGTTCTTCTCGATGTCGACGTCGGCCACACCGAAGCTGTAGACCTCCTCCGACCCGTAAGGATCGATGGTGTGCCAACCCCAGGTGCCGGAGGCATCGGGGGCATAGACCTGCGCCTGGATGTCGCTGCTCTTCCAGGCGAACGTGTCGAGGGTCCACAGGACCAGCTCAAGCGAGTAGTCGTCAGCGGCCGGGCGGCCCGAGTTGTCCACGTGGAGGGAGAACTCGCGCCAGTCGCTGCCCGCCTTGAACTCG
Organism: Streptomyces sp. NPDC001194; assembly: GCF_042896985.1. Lineage (NCBI taxonomy): Bacteria > Bacillati > Actinomycetota > Actinomycetes > Kitasatosporales > Streptomycetaceae > Streptomyces > Streptomyces sp. NPDC001194. The sequence goes on from NZ_JBIAXU010000006.1 coordinate 6,449, forward strand.
CCGGGAAGACCGGTGAGTGTCATCGTCGGCCCCTGGGCGACAGCCTGATCCGGCGACGCGGGCCCGGCCTCCGGAGCCTGCCGGCTCCCCGGCTTCGGTATCTCGCCCTTCGCAACCGGGGCTGCCCCCGGCTGAGGCACCTCCCCGACGGTCACGGGCCCGTCGTCCTTGGGCTCCGCATCCGGCATGGCAATGGCCGAGTTCTGAACCTCGTCGGCCATCGCGGGCGTCGCCATCAACACCGTCGGGCCGACCATCGTGGCAGCAGCCACCACAGCCAGGCGCTGAAGCTTGAGCTTCACTGTTGTCCCCTCCTTGGAGCCCCAGGTGCGCTGTGCGCATCCCCCCCAGGGCCAACCTCAATATCCTTTTGAACGCGCTCAGACTAACGGCGGTGCGAAGAGATGAGCCTCGAAGAACGTCAGGCTGGCTGGAACCGGACACCCACCGGGCAAAGTTGCCCGAGGCAGCACCTGCCCGGCCCGGGCACGGCATGACGGCAGCCCGCGGGCCCGCCCGAAATCAGCACCACCAGTGTTGAAGCGACACACAGCGCCCCAAGACTGGACACCCAGCCGAGAATCAGCCCGGACAAACAAGCGAGAACTCCCAGGCAAGTCGCAGGCCGACCCCTCCCGCCGGCTCCGGGGCACCGGTCATCGCTGACACTGCCGCGGGGAGCAGCTCGGCCGGGTAGCCCAGGGCCGTCGCAGCGGCCCGAATCCGCGAGGAGTCCGGGACGGGTGGGTGAACGTCGTGTGTTACTCCCACCGGACGGACCACGGCCGGCGTCCATCGCCCGAACCAGCAGAGTTCTCGAAGAGGTCGCTCGAGCAGCCGCCCCAGTCGCGGTCGGCAACGCTCTGAGGCGCCGTAAGATCGGCGGTCCGCGTTGGACGATGAGACGGGCGGGATCAGGGTGGGTGCGTTCGGTACCGCGATATTCGGTCTTGTGCTCTTCGGGCTGTCCGGCCTGGCCGCGGCGCGGGCGGTACGGACTTTGCGACGCGGCGCTGACCTTCCGCGCTCGGAACACTGGGAGGCTCTGCAGACGCTCGCCATGGCGCTCTGGCTGGGGCTGCTGGTCCCTGCCTTCGCGCTGCTGATGACCGGGCTGGTGCCATCCGTCGTCTCGGTCTGCCTGATGTTCCTTCCGGCGTGCGCCATGGGCATCTGCTGGGTGGCGGGCAAGTGGGTGCGGCATCAGGAGCGAATCGCGGTGGAGCGCGCCCACCGGGATCTGCAGCTGCCCATGGCCCGCCGGATGTGGCAACCCACCACCGTGTGCTGTGTCTGGATCGCTCTCGCCCTGGCCGTCAGCGTCGTGCTGCTCGCCACCGCGACCCTGCGCAACGCTCTCACCGCACACCGCGGCAACGCGTCATCTCCCCGGTTCGACGACGCCTCGATGACCCGTCTCCTCGACGGGCCCGTCACCACCATCACGGTCCTCGCTGTCGTCCTGGGCCTGGCCCACGGCACCTGGCAGGCCATCCGTCTGAACCGGGAGAACAACCGTCTCCTCAACGCTCGCCAAGACGTCATCGGCGGGCAGGACGCCCCCGCCAAAGGACCCGGCGCACCGCCGAGCTGAGGACCAGGAGTGCGGCTGCGGTCCGTGTCAGCGTGTTGGCCTGAGCCTGGCCTGTGCGTCAAGGTCGCGCAGCAGGGCCTTCTTGGTCCGGTGGCCCGAGATGAACCGGCTGTAGCGGTGGGCGAAGACCTCGCCGGCGCCTTCTCGGTCTGCCAGCGCGCCCAGATCTCCCAGGGTTCGCACCACTTCCGGGTAGTGGCGTGTGCCCTTGATCGCGAGCAGGTCCTCCACCCGCCTCCACGCGGCCTCGGGGTCATGCTGCAGTACGGCCAGGCGCCGGTCCTGAGCCGCACGCCTCTCCTGCTCCTCGCGGAGTCTCGCCTCCTGCTCCGCAAGCTCCTCACGGGCGGTCCGCGCGGCTGCCCGGGCGGGAACCAAGGCGCGGAGTTCGGCGACCGTACGGGGCTCGTGAGCCCTGCCCCGGGCCGGCTGGGCGGCGAGGAAGCGGCGGCGCAGGCCGGTGAGGGCCCGGCCGCCTGGCACGTGGAGCAGTTCGGCCAGGATACGGTCCTTGTCTGCGGGGTCGAGGCTGTGAATCCAGGCCTGGCAGTCTGCGATGGACGGCCGGGACGGGGGCGGGGACGAGTGCTCGGCCGCCGCGGCGATGAGGTCCGGGTCGATACGGAGGAAGGTGGCGAGGTCGGCGAGCGGCTCGGGCAGATCGGCCAGGCCGGGCGGCACCGGGGGTTCGAGGTCTGTGTCGTCGAGGTCGCCGTTGTGGAGGCACAGCAGCCAGACCAGGTAGAGCAGGCGCAGATCGCCGTCGGCGACAAGGGGGCGGCCGCGTGCGATCGAGGGCAGCCAGCGTTCGGAACTGTCGGTGTGACCGGTCGGCTGGTCGAAGAGATCGTTGAAGTCCTCGGCGCCGTCCTCCGGATCGGACTCCAAAGCGATCAGCACGGATGTTCCGCTTTCCCAGCTCACTGCGGAGTCCGCCGTGCAGTAGGCCTGCGCGGTGTCCGCGGACAGATCAGTGGCGGGCCAGCGCAGGATGACCCGCCGGGTGTTCCAGTTCGCGAAGTAGAGGTGTCCGTCGTAGTGGCTGGACACCAGCGCTTCGGGATCGCCCTTGAAGTCGCCCCAGCCGTAGGTGTTGACGAAGCTGTGGCGGGTGAGCCGGGCGCGGGTCGTGAGCGCTCGAATCTTGGCGAGCTGCCCGTCACTCAACGGCTCATCGCAGATGAACTGATAGTGCTGGTACTCCGTCACCCCAAGGCCTCCCGCTTCCATCCCCCGTCAGGCTTAGCAGAACTGCCTCCCCGGCGGGACGGAATCGGCATGACCGACAGGCGGACGGGCACCCTGTCAGCTCTGGGAACGCCGCGGCCCTCCGCCTGCCGGCCTCCACCAGCCTGCTTCCAGGTCAGACCCATCTGCGCGCAGCAGCCGGCGACGTCCAGCGCCCCGTGCCTGAGCTCGGTCAGGACAACCCCGCCCTCCCACCCGCCCGTTACCTCCTCAATGCGGCCCGCGCTCCTCTCCCGAGCGTGCATTCCCTGTCCCGAGTTCAAATGCCCGTCACCCGTATGGCCTAGCCCCAGCGGTAATGCAGGCGTGCCCGCTCCCGGGCCGCCTCCGGCAACCTGCCCTGGACGACAAAACCCGGTCGCACCAGCTGGCGTACGGAGCCCAGAGCCCGTCCTGGGCGGCGCGAGAAGCCCACGCACGCTGATCCAGCCCGCCATGGACGGGGAACGGGCCTGGCCGAAGGCACGGCAAGGGGCCTGGACGGCCGTCTGGCGGCCTGGCACCATTGCCGGACTCTCGGCCTACCTGTTCAGTGCAGTTTTTATCTTCTGCTCCCGCCACATCACTGAAACCTGTAGTGTTTTGCGTGCGGAAGCCTCGATAAATAGTGAACGGCAACCAATGTGCGGGGCAGGTTAATAACTCCGAAGGTTGTCGGGCATAAAAAATGCCCGTCACCCCCAGCAGGGAGTGACGGGCCCCGGGTCGGCCGGTCAGAGGTGTGGCTCAAACACCTCTGCCCGGCTTACCGGCCGATGAGGGCTGTTGCCAGGAGAACCACGGCTGTCAGCAGGTCGATCACACAGATCACCCACTTCCACCTGCGGCTATTCTCATTCCTGGCAGGTTCCTCATCGTCTGCAGCGCACATGGGTTGCCCTTTCGTCGTCGGCAGGATCCGCCGGCCGCGGACCCTCGGAGGGGAGCACCAACCACGTGGTACTGCCCCGTGAGGGCACGCGTCAGCACCTGCCGAAAACGGCGTGCGACTACAGAGGAACGGTATCCGTTCCCCGATCTTCCGCGCGGAACTATCGGAGAAATTGACCCTGTTCTCGTGTGACCGGTCCGCATTGCTACAAGCAATCGGGGGATCCGGAACCTGCGGGAGGGTGAACTCCCGCGCGTCTGCGGCCTGCCCGTCCCGGCCGGCGGGCAGCCGAAGAGGGGGCCTCTCACTGGGTCGTCTTCACGAGGGCCGCAAGGTCCGGTGTCTGGTGCGGCGGGGTGGGGCGGTGCTCGCGAGCGGTGGTGGTCGCTCCAGGCCCGGCACAGCTCCTTGAACTCGCGCTGCCGTTCGACCAGAAGGTCGTGGGGCCTTTGCAGGTGGCAGTCCAGGATGTGCACGCCGTCGGCGAAGGGCTCGAAGCCGATGCGCGACCAGGTGCCGGCGAGTTTCGCGGCGGCCTCGCGGTGCTGCGCCCCGGTCAGGTCGCGTCCGTCGGCCGAGCCGGGCTCGCAGGCCACCGCCACGCAGTCCGACGACAGGCGGCGGATGGCCGCGCCCGCCGGGACCGGGCCCAGGCCGAAGCCGCGCCACGCCGGTTCGAGGATGACCCGGTCCATGACCAGAAGGTCCCCCACCGGGTGGGCCAGTGCCTCTTCGAACGCGGTGTCCCTCTGCCCGCTGGCGACGTCGAGCAGCGTCTCCCCGATGCGGCAGACGTCGCCGGTGTAGGAGTCCATCGCGTGGAAGGGATGGTCGGGGCCGAACATGCGCAACCGGACGAAGGACATCCGGCCCACCGTGATGTCCTCGACGGCGTCCAGCGTTTCCTGGTCGACACCCTCGTAGACGGCCATGTCCTCGGCCAGGACGTCCGCGTCGATCCGGACATTCACCCGCCAGACCTCAAGTGTGTCCTCGAACTCGTACGAGTTGATGGGGTGTTCATGGTGGTAGGAGGGCTGAATCAGCGAAGGATCCGCGGGAAGCCGGACGACCTCGGGGAGCGCTGTGGTTATCCGGTCAGCGTAGTGGCCGTCCTCTGCCGCACGCTGGTCTACCGGGGATCCCGGGCCGACGGCCGCGGGGCCGCAGGGAGCGGGCATCCGGTTCGGCGGCGGGCGGTTGCCCACCGTGCGCGGAGGCGGCCGGGGCGGGCGCCGCCGCGCACGGGTGCGACGCGGGAACGGGGCCGGCCCGGCCGCTGGCACGGTGGCGACTGCACCTCAGGGTGAAGGCCCCATCAACCCAGGTCATGCACCGTTGTGGGCAGGGTCCCCGTCTTCAAGTAGGTCTCCACCCTGTGCTGCTTGATCCGCGTGGGCTGCGGCCGGATGGTCGTGCACCCCTCGCGCACGCCGTGTGGTCAGGAGCCTTCCGGTTCGGCCCAGGGCATGACTAGCGAGCCGGTGCCCTGACTGGTCCAGGCGACCCGGCAGGAGCGGTTGTCGGCGTGAGCGCGCCAGCCGTGCATCCCGGCGTCGTAATCGGCGCTGATCAGCGCGGTGCGTACGCGCGCCGGGCGGGCCGGGGTGGTGCTGTGGTCCCATGCCAGGATGTCGATCACCGGCCGGCCGGCCACGACGGCCCAGCCGGTGGCGGCGACCTGTCGCGCCCATGTGCGGGACAGGGACAGCTGGATCAGCGGCTCGGCGCCGTACTCGACCTTGTAGGTGAAGAACATCCCCGGCTCTGCGTCGGTGATCCGGGACTCCACCCGGGCCGCGGGCACGTGGGGGACGCGTGAGGCGTCGTGGCCCGCGCGCTCGCGCCCGGCCTTAAACGCCGGAGGCGGGGCGGGATGCGTCGCGTAGTCCATGTCGTCGTACCAGGCCGTGAAGCCGGCACGGACCGCGTCCGTCACGGCCTGGCCGATCAGTTCCCTTGCCTGCCCCACGCGCATGGTCCCACCCATTCCCTTGGCCGCCGTCCCCGGTTCTCGCCGCCGGGGGCGCACATCCGGTATGCCAGATGGCGGCCGTGGCGCGCCCGGGAAACCGCGCAACACCCGCCCTTCGAGTCGAGGGGCGGTCAGTTTCAGAGGGTTCCGAAAGCTGCCGCGATCAGGTCCAAGGTGTCATCGACCGCGGTCCAGGCTCCCTCGACCTGGTCGCCCGCTCCGGTGCGCACCCACGGACGCACCCTGCGCGGCACGCCGCCGCTGTCCCTGATCTGCTTGTACCCGTGCCCTACCTCGGCCGCGTTGGCGTGCGCCCGGAACCCGGAGTGGCTGCCGAGCGCGTACGGCAGCTGCGTGCTGCCACCAGGCCCCCGCGGGGGGAACAGGTAGGGGATGAGGAGACCGCTGGCTTCGCCGGCGTCAATCTCGAGTCCGGCTGCGGAGATCTCGACGCCGACGGTGCTCTGATTGGAAGCGAGCACCGCGATGAAGTACGGGCCCGTGATGCCCCCTCCGCGGGGGCGAGCGGACGAGATGGGCAAGGTCATCACGGACCCGTTGGCCAGGGTGTAACCGGCCGCGAGCTCCACTGCGACGGCAGGAGCACCTGCCGGCGCTCCGGGCGTCTGAGGACTCCGGGTGACCCAGCCTCTGGCGTTGAGGAGGTTGACCATCTCCTTGTACACGGGAAGGAAGCCGTCCCGGGCCTCGCACGCCTGGCGGTTCAGTTCGTTGCGTTCGGCTGGCGTACCGGGGTGCTCCGCCTGATGGGCGCGCTCGGCCACACGGACTTCAACTTCCACATCCGAGGCGCCTGACGGGGCGCGCGGTGTCGCGCCGCGGCCCGGGCCGGGCCGGGGCGGCGGCCCGGTCAGTAGGCGTCGTACTCGCCGAACCAGTCGACGATGTAGTGGACCTCGCGGCTGCTCTGGTTCCACAGGTCGACGATCTCGTGCGGGCCGGGTTTCGCCTGGACCAGGTTGGAGACGTCCTTGCCCGCCGTCCAGTTCAGCGCGGAGCTGGTGGGGCGGGGCGGCGGCACGGGGCGCCCGTTGCGGTACGCGTCCGTCGAGTACGGGTCGGGGGCGACCGAGAGGTGGCCCGCCCCGGTCGTGCTGGCGACGGTGACGTTCAGGACGTAGGCCTCGATGGGGAGGTCACCGCGGTTCATGGAGTCCATGTTCATGGGGTAGTACCCGCCGGCGAGGCAGGGCCAGCTGCCGGGGTGCATGCTCCGGGAGTCCATCAGCCGCCACGGTGCGCCCTTCCAGATGCCGGGCGTCGTGCTGGTGAAGGCCGCCTTGCTGCCGGCGCCGTAGTAGCCGACGACATCGACGATGACGTCCGTTCCGGCCCAGGCGCCGTTGCGGACGTTGATCTTTCCGTCGGCGCCGACGGGGACGATGACCGAGTTGGCGACCGTCTGCCCGGCGGTGAAGTTCAGACTGGAGGTGGACGGGGCCGTCTGACCGCTCGGGAAGACCGTCAGGTGGCCCGCCTCCCTGGGGTTGGTGACGGTCACGTTGAGCGCCACGGCCGTCGCCCTGGCCGGGATGCCGCTCCTGCCGGTGATCTGGACTCCGAAGGTGCCCTGCCCGGCGACCTGGCCGCGCGCGGTGCCGAGGCCTTCGCGGGTGTCGACGAAGCGGGCCGGGTTCAGCGAGGTGTAGCCGTCGTCGGCCGTACGGTCGAAGTAGCCGGTCACGTCCGCGATCAGGTCCACCCCGTTCCAGCCGCCGTTGTACAGCTCGATGTACCCGTCCTTGCCGACCGGAACGATCACCTGGTTCGGGACGGTCTGGCCGGTGGCGTAGTTCAGGTTCGAGCTCTCGGGCCGTTCCCTGCCCGAGGGGTAGACGCTGACGTGCCCGGCGGCGGTGGTGTTGGTGACCGTGACGTTGAGGACCACCGCGGCGACCCCGGCCGGCACCTTCGCGCTGCCCGCGATCTTCAGCCTGACCGGCGTGTACGCGCCGACTTTGGTCTTCGCCGCGCCGATGCCGGCTCGGGTGTCGAGCAGCCGAGTGGGGGCGTGCGGCACGAAGAAGGAGCCTGCTGTCGAGAACTGGAGCTGGTTGACCGCCTGGACGTGGTTCACGCTGTCCGTTGCCGTCACGGAGATGGTGTAGTCGCCGGGCCTGGCGTAGGTGTGCCTGACATCGCGCAGGATTTCGCCGCCGGTGACGGTGGCCTGGTGCGTCGTGCCGTCGCCCCAGGCGATGGTGACCTCGTGGGGGACGGGCTCGCCGTTGTAGAGGTTGACGCCGAAGGACACGCTGCGTGCGGTCCTGATGTCGGCCCACATGGCCAGTTCGAGGTTCGAGGCACCGGCGGAGGCCTGCGCCGAGGCACCCTTCGTCCCGGCGCCGGGCAGGACCGTAAGGACCGTGCGCTCGCCCGGGCTGCGGAAGGTTCCGGACTCGGCGGCGGCCGCCTCGTCGGGAGTGGCGTCGGGGGGCGGTGCGGAAACCCCGGGCGTCGCAGGTCCGGTGGCCTGAGCCACGCCCTGTATGAGACCCACGCCGACCGCGAGAGCGGCAGCTGAGACAACGAGTCGGCGACTGCGCACCGGCCCCCCAATTCCGTTGTTTGCTGAACGAGTTCGAAAGCCTGTTCAGCGTACCGATCGGCACGGACATGTCATACGCCTGACCGGGTCCGAGCAGGCCACAGTCTGATCACGCCGCGTCCGGACCTCCACTCGGGCCGGGCGGGGCGCCGCGCCGGCTCTTCGCGCGTGCCGTCGGGGCCGAGGCCAGGGCGAGTGCCGCGGAGGCGGTGACCGCGGCGCAGGAGACGGCGAAGGCGGCCCGGTGGCCGTGGGCGGCCGCCAGGGGGCCCGCGACGGCCGCGGCAAGGGCCTGGTCGAGGAGACATCTCCAGCACCTGGGGGCCTTCGTCGGAGATGTCCGTCATGCCGTTGAGCTCGTTGCACAGAGCCGTCAGGCCGGTCATCAGCCTGTCGTGAGCGGCCTGGAGGATCGGGTCGAGGTAGTCGACCGGGTCGTCCTCCAGCTCCTCCAGAGCGTCACACACCGGGTTGCTGACGGACAGCGGGACCTTGAACATTGTCGGCGCCTTGCGCAGCCACTTGAACCAGCTCTCCCCCGGTGGCAGGAGTTTCAGCAGTCTGTCGGCCGTCTCCGCGTCGGGGGGTCGGGGCCGCCTGGTTGTCCGTGGTCGCCCGACGGCTGGGTGTCTATGGCCGTCTTGTGCGGGGGTGTACCCGGGGCGGCGGCGAGGCTTCGTTCGCGGTCTGCTTCGTCGCGCAGGCTCCGCCAGTACGCGATTCCCTGTGGCCGGGTGCCTGACTGCTGCCGGGCTACCGGTTCAAGCCCCTGGATCAGGAGGTCGAAGTCGTAACCCTTCGTGGGCACGCTCTTGCCGTTGAACCACTGGCTCAGCTTGCTTCTGCTCAAGTTCGCGGGTCGTCTCTGCGCCTTGCCGAACGCCTCGATCTTCGTCAGCGACATCCCCGCCTGCTCGTCGCGCTCGACCGCCCGGTGCGCGGGGACCTGCGGTGACCAGCCCAGCCGGTGGAGCAGATACGACACCCCACGTGGCGTGTACCGGTATCCGAACAGCCTGTGGATCAGATCGGCCACGCGTGCGAGGGTCCACCGCTGGTCCTCGCTCCAGCCGTGCCTCGCAGGGCCGGCATCCAGCTCGGCTTGCAGCCGTTTTGCCTGGTCATCGCTGAGCCGACACGGAAGGCCGCCAGGCCCCTTGGAGGACAGGGCCGACTTGCCGCCGTCGCGCCAGGTTGCATGCCAGGCGTATGCCGACTTCCGCGACAGCCTTAACCTGCGGGCCACCTCCGGCGGCCGCAGCCCCTGCCCGAACATCTCCGCGGCCTCAAAGCGCACCACTTCACGCTTCGCCCGCCCCGCGGCGGTCAGCCCGCCGCCATCCGCGTACCTCATGACGAGGATGTAGCACCGCCAACGCCAGCTGTCACCCCACCCTTTCAACCTCAGCGTCACCGTTGCCGTCAAACACCTCAGAAGCCCGTCCGGAACCATCTCCGGACGGGCTTCTGAGTATTTACGTGAGCAGGGTGTTACGCCGATTCCAGTCGTTTGAGCCATCGTCGACATACGTCCACGGTGATCGGCTCGAACAGTTCTGGATTCGACACTTCGAAGAGGAATTGAGAAAGTAGATCAACGTCTACCTCGTCAATCTCAACACGTTCCATCATGTGAACTGAACCAGCCCATCGAGGCAATTCGAGAACGTCCACGTCTCCAGAAATGCATCGCCGCAGAACATCCCTTACGGCTGGACGGTCCAGGTGAACAGAAGGGCCCGCGATCCGATCACACTGGTTGGCTTCACCGATCAAGCCATCCAGCGATGACTCCCAGCGAATCAGGCTGGTCAGGGCCTTACTGGGATCCGATTCCATAGAGCTGCATCCTTACTTGAACTTGATGTGCGCGATGCTGCCATCAGGGAGGAATGTCGTCTTGTAGGCCAATTCTGTTACCCCTTCGGAGTTTACTCGCTTCCTGTACACTGCGAACGATCCTGGCACCCTTCCGGGAACTTTGTAGCTGAACTCGGCACCGCCCTCGGGAAGTCGAATGATCTCCGGAATCTCGGCATCCCCCGGACTCTTCTTCATGAAGCCGGTGAGGTTCTTACGTAGCGCCGGAGAGAGATCATCGACACCCTCAGCCGCAGCAACCTTTTCACCCCGGGTCAGGTTTGGACCACACAGCCCATTCGAGTTGTGGACCAGGACCGGCGTAGCCCCTGCCAGCACATAGTACGTGTGCTACGCGAAGCCTTCGACCTGCTTTTTCGCAGGTCAAGTGCGGTTTGCTGGTCCGGTGACGTGCGTGGGTGTCCGTGGTTGTGCGGGGTTGTTGCCGTCGCTACTGCCGTCAGACGGTTCAGCCCAGGTACGGCTTCTCGCGTTGTTCCAGGAAGTGCTGGAGCCTGAGTCGTTGGGTGTGGTGCATCGGCAACTGCTCGATCTCGTTCGGCGGCACGAACCGGAGCTCGGTGGACTCGTCGGAGATCTCCAGCCGGCCGCCGATGATGCGGGCGGTGAAGCAGACGTTGAACTGGCGGCGGACTTCGCCGTCGGTGTAGGCGATGATGTGTTTCGGGTCGGTGTAGGTGCCGACCAGGCCGGTGATCTCTACGTCGAGGCCGGTCTCTTCCTTGACCTCGCGGACGGCTGTGCCGGGCAGGGAGTCGGTGAGGTCCATGCCTCCGCCGGGCAGCGCCCACAGGTCGTTGTCGCGGCGGCGCTGGAGGAGGATGCGGCCAAGGTCGCCGCCAGCAACCGCGGCCTCCCCGTCCCCTCCGCGCAGGGCAGCGTGGCCGCGTACCTGACGTACTGGCTGGAGAACGTCGCCGTCCACCACCTCCGCGAGAACACCCACACCCGCTACACCGCCTGCGTCGACCGCTACCTCGTCCCCGGCCTGGGCAAGAAGAAGCTCACGAAGCTCTCTGCCAAGGACGTCCGCACCTGGCTCAACCAGCTGCGTGCCACATGCCAGTGCTGCGCGCACGGCCTCGACGCGGGCCGTGATGAGCCCCGCTGCTGCGCCGCCAGCCAGTGCTGCCGCAAGCTGCTCTCTCCGCTGACGCTGACCTACATCCATTCCGTACTCAAGTCCGCCTTGGAGCACGCCGTCCGCGAAGAGGAGATCCCGCGCAACGTCGCCCGCAACGTCCGTACCGGCACCCCACGGCCCCGCCGCTTCGAACCCCTCACCGCCAGCGAAGCCCGCCAGTTCCTTGCCGCCGCGGAAGGTCACCGGTTGCACGCGCTGTTCGAACTCGCCCTCCACACCGGACTCCGCAAGGGCGAACTCCTCGGCCTGCGCTGGGAGGACCTCGACCTCGACGCCGGCACCGCGCCAATCCGCCGAACCCTGCAGCGCACCAGCACAGGCGGCCTCACTACGCTGCCCACCAAGACCCGGGCCTCCGAGCGCCGCATCGCCCTCCCCACCCGCTGCGTCCAGTCGCTGAAGCTCCACCACGAGCAGCAGAAGCGCGAGCGGGAGTCCTCGGGCACCACATGGCAGCACGACGGGCACGCGTTCACCACCGCGCAGGGCCGACCGATCGACCCGACCAACCTCACCCGCGCCTTCACCACGCTCCTCCGCAAGGCCGGCCTCCGCCGCATCCGCTTCCACGACCTCCGCCACTCGACCGCCACCCTGCTCCTGGAACAGGGCGTCGAACTCGTCGTGATCAAGGAACTCCTCGGACACGCCCACATCGGCGTCACCGCCACCGTCTACGCCCACGTCCGACTCCGCCTCCAGCGCGACGCCATCGACCTCCTCGGCCGCACTCTCCATGGCCCTTCCGAGACCGCCAGCCAACCTGACACCGGTGACACCCCGCCGTCATGCGTGCCCCCTGTCCGCTGACGTTGCCGTCAACTACTGCCGTCAAAGACCACTTGGGCCTCTCCGAATTCTCACGGAGGGGCCCAAGCTTGTGCCAGGTGAACACCCATCGTGAATTGACCTGCGTAACCATTCTCCCGCTATTCGAACACCGATCCCATAGCGAGTCTGAACTAAATTCTCATGCATATTCCAGCAGGTCATGACTTCATCGAGATTAATAAATAACAGGCCGCCTTTGGCGCGGCAGCGGTAGCAGTCAACTCCGTCACCTAAGGGTGCGAGTTACGCCACCTTAAGGAGTTCACGATTCATTATCCACGTAGTCGCCGATTGCCACATCGAAAAGAATTGAACGCCAAAACCCTGGATCATCCTGTAGGGCCAACGGATCAATCTCTCCGAGTGACCTCCCCAGTAGATCGGCAAGCTCTTCCAGCGTTTCCGGATCGTCTTCGCCTGCGGATCGAGCTGTTTCAACCTCAAATACGCTCAGACATTCAGACAACTTTTGCGGTGATGAATTCACAAAAAATAGAGACGGATCATCGCTGCCGCGGTAGAGCACCTCTCCGGTTTCGGAGTCAACGCAGTACGCGTCATCACCATCCCCTCCAGATCCCAATTTCAGAAGGTCGCGGCCCTCAACGTTCTCGGCGCCACCACCAGCGGCTTCCGAAGCCGAAAAGAGGACATGCTCGACAGGAAGTCCGATCGAAGAAAGGTACTCGCGCGCAGCGGAGTTCCTCACGCATGCGACATATTCGATTGAATAGTGGTGGTTAGTCATGGGCACCCTCCATTCTCGCAGTTGCGCGGTTGGCCCGTCACCCAGATGGGCGGCGGGCCAACCACAATATTGGAACTACCTTACCAGTTACCCGATAGGGCATCCCTGAACATCGAAGTCACCGCTTTACCCTTGGCGGACCTTGCGGCAGCACCCTCGGCCGAGGTAGTCCAACCCCAAGTCCAAGTCGTTGGTATGCCAGCCTCGGCTAGCCTACTGCGGCACTTATTCGTCCCAGTGCACGGCTGAAATTCCGAATAGGCTTCAGTGATCGAGTCCCCGTACTGTCTGAGCAATTTACGCTCCGCATGGTTGCCCAGACCCTTGGAGGAGACTGCGACCGCAATCTGCGAAACTCCGTCTGCGTCGGTATACCTCACCGCCGCAAAGTTATTAGATTTGTTTCCCGTCTTCAGTCGTTCCTGTATGACGGCCTGACTGAGTTCATTGCCACCGTATTCTACCTGGCCGCCACAATTGTGGACCAGGACCGGAGTGGCCCCCGCCAGCACATAGTACGTGTGGACGTCGTCGATGGTCAGGTCGTGTGTGCGCTGGAGCTTGGTGTAGCGCTTGAGTGCAAGGATCTGCACCTGAACGCCTGCGCTGGTCTGGAGCCAGGCACCCGGATGAAGGTTGCCGGCTTCGACCCATTCCTTCAGTTCCGGGACCCAGAAGGGGTGGGTGTCCGTCGCTACGATGGTGGACGGGCCGTCCTTCGTGGCCACAGTGATGTCGGTGAAGTCTTTGTCGTCTTCGGTTCGGATCGTGTCGAGGACTGTCTTCTCGTAGTTCTCGCCGGTTTCAGGGTCCGTAGCCAGAACGACATCGCCGACCTTGACGTCTTCGATGTTCTTGCTGGTTCCATCCGCCATCAGGGTTTCAGTACCCGGAAGGAAGGAATGACACTTGACCTTGGCGGCAGTTGCCTCACCAGAAGCAGCGCCACCGATCAGGATGCCGAACCCCGCCGCGATCAATTCGCCGTCTTCGTACTCCGGGTCCTCTGTATTAATACCTGCCTTCCCCACCAGCCAGTCATAAGCCTTAACGTTGCCTCCGAAGAGACCAAGCGGAGTGACCGTGTCAAGGGTGGAGACGGAGTTTCGCAGTGCTCCGGCGGCCGTGGTCCAGTTCAGCTTCAGCTGGCGGGGCTTGAGGTAGGTCCATGTGATGCGGTTGAAGTTTTCGAACCTGCGCTTCTTCTCTCGCTTGTCGACGATCCATGAAGACCAGTTCCAGCCGTTGCGACCCGTGTACTGCCACGACTCGTGGTAGTCGACGCTCTCGTTGCTCTTGGAGTCGCTGGGAACGCACCTGCTCGTGTTGCCGCCGCACACCCCGTCAGGCCGAAGACCCGTGGGATCCGAGAAAGTGATCGGGTTGTTGTTGGCGTAGGCGTAGCCGTTGAGAGACTGCGCTTGGTCGAGGCTCAGGATCGGGTCGACGCTGACGAACTGGCCGAGATTACTGTCGTATTCGCGGGCCCCGATGTGGGTGAGGCTGGTGTTGGTGTCCTCCGGCTTGCCCAGGAAGCGCTTGTCGTCCGGCCAGCTCGTGGGGGCCGGGCCGCGTGCGGCCCCGAACGGGGTGGTGTATCGCTTCGACACCGTCTGGGTGTCGTCGGCAGATACCGCAAGCGAGGAGGTGCCGTGGGTGTCGCCGGCCACGAAGGAGAGCTGGGGGGTGCCGGATTCGTTGGTTAGTTCCGCGACCTTGGTGCCGGCGAGCGCGTAGGAGCGGGTTCCCCACTTCTTGGCGTTCTTGAGGTGCACCTCGGTGGCGCCGGTGTACAGGATCGTTTCACCGGCCGCGTCACGGCGGATGAGGAGCTGGCCGTCCGCGTCGTAGATGTAGTCGGTGGAGATCGGCGTGGCTGCAGCGGCTTCGGTGAGCTTGGTGAGCTTGCCCTCCGGTCCCCAGGTCAGGGATTGCGTGGTGGCACTGGCCGGGGTTTCGACGCGCTTGGTGGTGTTTCCACTCGCGTCGTAGGTGTACTGCGGGGTGACCCCGGTGCAGGTGGCTCCGGTGGTGGTGCCCGCCAGGGCGTGCGGGCGGGCCTGGTCGTAGCAGTAGGTCCGGGTCTGCGGGGTGCCGGTGTTGGTCTTCTCCGTGGCCCGCTGGCCGGATGCGGTGTAGGTGTAGCTGTTCCAGTACGGGGCCGCGCCGCCCAGGTTGGCGGTGGTGCGTCCGGCCGTGGAGCAGTCCGCGGTCTTCGGGGTCCAGGCTTCGGTCACACGGCGCTGGCCGTCGTAGGAGAAGCACTGGTTGTCGGCCTGGGTGAAGCCGCTCAGCGGGGCCGCGTCGAAGATCGACAGGACGTTGCCGGCCTGGTCGTACTTGTACGTCAGGTCTTGGAGCATGCCGTTGTGGGTCTGGTCGTTGACCGTGGACCGCAGCAGGCGCCGGGTGCCTTCCTCGTAGGTGTTGCCGATGAACGTCTTGCGGACGCCTGCGGCTCCGGAGCGGGTCAGGGTCAGCTGCTCGACGTCGCCGAGCGGGGAGTAGGACACACCCTCGACGTAGCCAGTCTTGCCCGACAGGGCCTTGGGGAGCCCGAAGTCGGTGTAGTCGACCTGCACGATCTCGGACGGCAGGCCGCCGGCAGCAGGTGCTCCCACCGTGTTCGGGGTCCCGTCGAGCCGGTAGCTCGCCGTCTCATCTGTGGTTGCCGCGATGGCGCCCGAGGTGACGAGGGGGTCGTCGGAGGGGAGGGTGAGTCGGGTGGTGGTGGGGCGACCCAGGGTGTCGTAGGCGGTGACGGACTTCGTGTACGCCTTGCCGGTGAGACCGCCCTCGTAGCGGATGGCGTCGGTCACGGCGCCCTTGCGGACGCTGTCGTACGTCCACGCCGCGAGTTTGTTTGCGTCGGACTTGGGTGACTGCCACAGGCCGGTCTTGCGGCCGAGTTCGTCGTAGCCGTATTCAAGGACCGTGTTGCGTGCGTCCTTGGTGGTCGCGATCTGGTCCAGGACCGTGTAGGTCGTGGTCGTCTTGCCGCTGTCGGGATCCGTGGTGCTGATGGGCCGGCCGAAGAGGTCGTAGCCGTAGCTCCACTTCATCTTGTCGGGGCCGGTGGCCGTGGCCTTCTTGCCGTCCTTCATGTACGTCTGGCTCACGCTGGTGTACGACGTGCCAGGCGCGGTGCCCCCGTACGCGGGATCGTTCGGCGTGGTGCCGCTGTAGGTGCGCGTCTCCGTCGTCCTGCCGAGGGCATCGGCGATCGCGCGGCTCGCCGTGCCGCCCTGGACCGCCGTCGTCGCGACCGAGTCACCGGTGTAGCTGGTGGTGGTCGACTGCTTCTGCACCCCGTAGACGAGGAGCGAAGCGGTGACGGGACGGCCGAGTCCGTCGAAGACCGTCTGGGTCTGGAGGGGAGTGCTGCCGTACTCGGCTCGGGCGTAGGTGCCCTCGGGCGCCTTGTCCTTGTCCCAGATGTCGGTGTACGACTCGTAGGCCAGACCCCGCGAGTCGTAGCGCGTGTCGGTCAGGATCCGGCCGCCGTTCGGCGACGGGGACTGCGTCTGGAGGGGGCGCAGCAGGGCGTCGGCGATCGTGTAGACGGTCCTGTAGGTTCCGTCTGCGGACAGGGTCCCCACCGAGGTCCATGGCTGCTTGCCGCGGGCGAGGAGATAGTCGTACTTGACGTTCGGGGACTGGGACTGGGCCCGGTTGGGGAGCCAGGTCGCCGTGGCGCGGCCGAGGCCGTCGTAGGTGTTGTAGGTCGAGGCCATGTTGGCGTCGATGGAGCGCACGACGGAACCGCGCAGGTCCATGTACGCGTACGACTTGTGCTGCTGGCCGTTGGAGGCGAGCTTCGGTGCGGTCGACACGGTGACCTGCAGAGGGCCCGCTGCGGCCGGCGTGTAGCTGGTCGTCGTGGTGTCGCCGGCCGCGTCGGTCGAGGTCAGCGGCCGGCCGAGCTTGGCCGTCGCCGTGTCGTACGTGATCTTGCCGACGGTCTGCCAGCCTGCGCTGCCCGCCGGGTCCCGGTCCGTTGTGCCGTTGGCCGCCGGGTAGGACTGCGCGCGGCCGGTCCAGGTGGCCAGGCCCAGGGTCGGTGTCTGGTTCGCGGTCCAGGCGGTGGCGTTGTTGTCGTCGTAGACCGTGGCCGTGTCGGCGAGTACGTCGCCGCGGGTCGCCGAGGTGGCGGGCAGGGACAGCTTGTCGTCGGTGACGGAGCAGAGGGCGCCGACGGTGCGGGTGCGCGAGGTCAGGCTGGTGAGGCCTATGCCTTCGTTGCGGGCGTACCAGGTACGTGTGCACGTCTCGTCACCGGTTTTGGCCGTGTCGCCCTCCGACGAGGTCTGCGTCTGCATGCCGTAGTCGTCGTAGGTGCTGTCGGTGCGGGTGGTGCGCCAGGTACCCGGGACGGTGAGGAAGGTGTGGCTGTAGCTGGTCGCCGGGCGGACGTAGTAGGCCTTGGTGTTGGCGTACGACTTCTGCTGGCTGGCGGTCTCCTTGCTCCACGGGTCGGTGACGGAGGCGGAGAGCGCAGTGGCACCGTCATAGGTGATCTGCTGCCGCTGGAAGCCGCTGTACTGGCCGTCGTCGTTGATGGCGGGGATCGTCAGCCCGGCCAGCGGAACCCCCGCGATCGTTGCGGTTCGGGTGGTGCTCGTGCCCTTGCGCTTGTCCCCGTTCATGCCCTGCATGAAGACGCTGACCGTCTTGGAACGGATCTTGCCGCTTGCGCCGGTGTACGAGGTGACCTTGCCGTAGCCCCGCCATTCGGACCAGGTCCGCTGCTTCTCGGGGGTCAGCGGGTCCTCGTTGTAGTGCCAGCCCGGGTTCGCGTACTCGTACGAGTTCTCCACCAGGTCGTTCTGGCCGGCCGGGTCGGCGATGGTGACGGCGGTGACGTTGTACTTGTGGAACCAGTCGAGGGCGGGGTCGCCGCCGTTGATCGGCCAGTACACCGGGTAGCAGGACAGTGCGTTGTCGTCCTCGGCGGCCGGCATCGTGGTGCCTCGCACGCACTGCGGAGCGGAGAGGGTGACTGTGGTGATAGCACCCGTCTCGGAGGTGATGGTGTTGATGCGGGGACGGGTCAGCGGCACGATGTTGTCGCCGTCGGCGTCGACCCGGTTCGGGCGCATGCGGTAGGTGAAGTCGACCGGAGGGACGTCGACCGTGCCCCCGTTGGTGCCGGTGCGCTTGATGGACTTCAGCACCAGGGTCTGGTCGCTCGTGTCACCGAGATCACCCGCGTCCAGGTACTCCTGTGTGAGGTCGAACGTGTCGATGGGAGCGTAATTGTCGGGCTCGAGAGCGGTGGACCACGCGAACGTCTTGATCGCGGTCATGCGCTTGCGGGTGAAGAAGGCAGGCGATGCCGATCGGCAGTCTGCCTCTGTCGCCGAACAGATCCCGTCGAAGGGGACATCGGGCCAGTTGGTCGAGGTCGCCCTGGTCAGGGTGTCGCAGTTCGCCGCGAAGCAGCGTTCCTTGTAGTCGAAGGTGACCTTGTGGGAGGCGTTGGCGGTGAAGAGCGTGTCGGCGCGCTGACCGTAGCGGATCTCGGAGAGGGTCCCGCCGCGCGTGTAGGGAAGGAGCTTGGTCTTGTCCCCGGTCTTGGCGTAGTTGTTCGTCTCGGCCGCGTACCAGTAGCTGACGGCGTTGCCGTGGACGTCCTGGATCAGGTCCAGGTTCCAGCGCCACGCCTGGGTCTCGTACCGGTCGGCGAAGGTGGCGCCCTTGGTGTAGCCGGGCTCGCCGGCGTCGTCCCCGAAGACGGGCGCCGTCCAGGTGGAGTTGGTGCGCTGGGTGTCGGCGCCGGGGAGCTTGTTCAGGCCGAAGGTGTAGGTGGTGCCGTCGCCGGTGACCACCTTCCAGTACTCACCGTTCGCGTCACCGTTGTCAGCGCCGGTGCCCCAGGTGACCTGGGAGGCGTCGTCGTTCTTCAGGCGCCACTTGCCGCTGGTGTCGTCCTTGACGAGTTCGCTGGCCTGCCCGTTGAGGACGAGGGAGGCGTTCTCGTACTTCCAGCAGAGGTCGTACTTCTCCTTCTGCCCGTCGTCCTCACAGGTCCCGTACTTGCGCTCGACGTACGAGGAGGTCAGATCGAAGCCCTCGCCGACCTGCGAGCCCTGGTTGTTCGAGTTGGCGGTCCGGCCGTCGATGCTGCCGGTGTTGTACGAGAAGGAGAGCGAGGGTGCGGGGCCGGCCGCGGGCGGCGGCAAGGGCACCGGGTAGGACCAGGTGAAAGCACCGCTGGAGGAGCCGGATTCCCAGCTGGACGAGGCGGAGAGCGGGGTCGCTTTGAGGTCGCCTCCGCCCTTGGGGGAGCCGGTGTCCGAGGCCATCAGCGCGAAGACGGCCGGGGGCTGGGCTGCCGGCGCCTTGGCCTCCTTGGCTGCTTTGCCCGTGCTCGGCGCACCAGTGGGCAGCGAGGCGATGTCGGCCGTCACGGTGTGGTTCTTGAGACTGTTGGCCGAAGGCAGCGGGGTGGTCTTGCGGCACTCCGCGTTCTCAGGGGTGGTCAGCACACACGAAGGCAGGCTGACCAGGCCAAGGCGGTTCGACCAGCCGCCGCCGACGGCGGAGGCGAAGGAGCCGTAGTCGATGCTGACCTGCGCCGGCCCGCCCGTTTGCGAGGTGGCCGAGAACAGCACGCCGGTGATACCGGCACGCTCCGACGACTTCTGGTCGAGCACCTTTACGGTGGACTTCCCGCCCGATCCGGAATCCGCGGCCACGACCGGCCCGGCGGGAGCGCTCGGGAGCAGAAGACGGCTCTTGGGGCGCGAGGTGGACCGCACGTCGACCAGTGGGCGGTTGCCCGCCCGCGCGCCGGAGGAGTCCTGAACGAGAGTGGCGGCCTTTGGCCAGGCCGCCTTGGCCTCCTTGTGTGCCCGCTCGGCCTGGGCCTTGTTCTCGGCTTGGTTCTTGGCAACCAGTTCGCGGGCGGCCTTGGCGCCCTGGGCGTTGACCGCGTGGACCTTGGCGTCCTTGTGCTTGGCCATCTTCGGGGCGCCGGGTAGGTCGGCGGCGGTAGCCATGGGTGTGAGCGCCCCTGACGCCAAGATGGCGAGCGTCAGGGCGGCTGCCAGCGGCAGCCGGTGGCGGATTCCTCCGCCTGGTGAACGGCCGGACACGGACTGCTCCTCAAGGTGTAGGGGTACGTGAGGGCCGTGGCCGCCCTCAGCGGGGCGGCCACGGCAAAACGGGTGTTCTCTGGCTGTCAGCTGGTGGTGCCGAAGACGGTGTCCGATACCTGCTGCCCGTCCGTCATGGCGCCGGACCACAGGCGCATGCCCTTGATCTCACCGGGAAAGAAGCTGCCCCACGCGCTGTTGGTGAAGCCCTTTCCGACGGCGAGCTCGCCGCTGCCGACGGTGGCCGTGTAAGCCTTGGGCTGGGCCTGACGGGCCTCGCGGATGTAGAGGGTGATCGTGCCGTCCTGGGCGTTGTGGACACCGGTCACCTGCACGCCCGCGTTGAGCGTGGCCAGGCTCTCGCTCTTGACCGAGGTACCGGTGCCGTCGGCTGTGAGACGGCCGAAATTCCAGCTGCCGTCGACGACGGTCTTCTCCTGGCTGGGGTCTTGTTCGGAGGGCTCAGTGTGTGTACCGGCCTTCTCGAACCACAGACCCCAAGATGAACCGGTGGCCGTGCGCTGGCCGATGACCTGCGCCCTGTAGCCGATCGGCTTGTCGATCAGACGGGCGTTGTCGATGTTTACCTCGGCCGTCACGGTGAACGAGCCGGTGTCGTCGACGACCGGACCCGCGGCGGTGGCCGCTTGGCTGGAGCCGTTCAGGATCAGGGCGCCGCCCGTGACGGGCGTACCCGTGGTCACGGTCAGGGCGCGGCCGTTACCGGATGTGTCGGCGTAGGCGGGACCGGCCGTGGTGAGGTTCCAGGCTCCGGCCAGATCGGTGAAGGGCTTGTCGGTTGCCGGGTCGATGAGACTGGAGTCCTGCTTGATCTCTTCGGCGCTCTTCTCGTCCTGCCAGGCCTTGACCTCGTCAATCCGGCCTGGAAGCTGATCTGACCAGGCGGCGGACTGCTTGGCGGCTCCGATGGCCATGACTCCGGTGGAGGCGATGGGGTTGGTGACGGTCATCTGGCCCTGGAGCTGTCCGTTGACGTACAGCTTCGCGAGGTCGGTGGACTCGTTGTACGTGGCGGCGACATGGGTCCACACTCCGGCCTGTGCGGGGTTCAGACCGTTCAGCCGGCTGATCGCACCGTTACCGCCCGCCGTGTCGTTCGTAGCCATCTGCATCGACCACGGCTGGCCGGCGGCGGCAGTGATGGCGACACCGCTGAAGTTCTTGCCGCTCTGGCTCAGCATCGAGAAGGTGCCGTCCGTGCGGTCCAGACGGACCCAGCCGGCCACGGTGAAGGAGCTACGTGTGTCGAAGGCCGGCTTGGCACTGTTCGCGTACTGGCCGTTCGTCAGCTGGAGCGCGCGGTCCTCGTGCGGGGCGGGCGTCTGCACCCAGCCCCGTCGGCCGGCCGCGGGGCGCTGGGCTCCTGCGGCGAGATAGAGGTTGTTCCTGAGCGCCGGGTCGGTGGTCGAGGTGTCGATGGCCTGTCCGGAGGCTTCGTCGAAGGTCCAGTAGCCGATCGGGTTGGGGCCCTCCTTGACCACGAAGTCGACGATCTTCGTCGCGCCCCAGCGGCCCACGGCGTCCTTGGCTTTCACGCTCAGCTTCATTGTCCCGGACAGCGGCGGAGTGATCGAGACGGTCGGGTTCGAGCCGGCGATTTCGGTCCAGGTGGTGTCCGTGGACAGCTTGTACTGGAATGCTGTGACGGTGTCGCCGCTCGCTGGAGCGAAGGTGAACTGACCCGCCTGGCCGGGCTTGCCGGCCGCTGTGCAAGCGGTGCTGGTGCACTGGCTGTACGGAGCTCCGAAGGTGACCGTCGGGGCCTTGGGGGCACTGGAGTCGACCTTGAAGTAGCAGTCCGCACTGGGAGCGCTGGTTCGTTCGTTGCCGTCCGCGTACGACCGGGTCCAGGTCCGGAAGCGGTACTGGGCGCCGTCCGTCAACGTGGCGGGCGGATCACTGGTGACCTTGACGTTGTCTCCCACGAATCCCGGGGATGGCCGACTGATGTAGTCGGCGTCGGCCGCGTTGGCCTTGACCGGGGTCCAGGTGCCGTTGGTCTCCTTCTTCTCGGTTTGCATGAGAATCCGCAGCTGGGCGCCGGGCTCGCCGCCCCACACCGTCTCGGTGATCGCGGTCATCGCCGGCGTCGGGTCGGAGACGATCGATGGCTTGGCTGCGTCGTTCGAGCAGATCTCCCCCGCGCCCGTGACCAGGGCGACGTAGATCGGGGTGTTGGGTTTGCCGATGTAGTCGACGGACAGGACCGCGTCGTTGCGGAAGCGCTTCCATGCGGCCGTGTCCGACTCGTCCTCCGCGCGCAGTTCCAGGTTCAGCCGGTTGTACCGGCCGTTGGCGAAGTCGCGGACGGTGGGGGTGAGGTTCTCGTCCGGCTCGTCAGGAAGGTTGTCCGAGAATTCGACGGGTGCTGCGGGCGAGTTCGGGTCGCACAGTGATCCGCGACCGGCGGAGAGCCAGCGGTCTCCCATAAGGTCTGCGTAGTTGGGTTTGTTGCCCCAGTTCGTCGACGGGCCGATCTCTCCGTCCATGCGGACCAGCCACACGTTGCGCAGGTCGCACTGGAAAGCCCACGGCTCGGTGACTCGGAAGCGGGCGTTCAGGACTTCCTTGCCGACGAGCTTGCTCGGCGAGAACTCGAAGTAGAGGCGCTGCACGTAGCCCGGACCGCAGTAGTAGCCGTTCCAGGATCCGCACTTGCCCATGCCCTTGCCCAGGCCGTCGTCGCCGTTGTCCCAGTTCCAGAGGGACACTCCGTCGTTGCGGAGCGCGGTGTGCTCGGTGCCGTCGTCGAGGGCGACGGAGGGGTCGATGTAGAGCGGGAAGACCGCCGGATCGCTCTGCTTGAGGATGGCCGTGTCCGGTACGACGGCCAGCGAGTCGGCATCGACGTGGACGGCCATCTTCGCGACCTGCGAGCCAAGAGCCGGCCCGTCCGCGGGGTCTCCTGACGGCTCGGCGCCCACGGGCGCCTTCGGCAGGGTGCCGCCTTCGGACTTGGCTGCCGCGACCTTCTCCTTCGGGGACAGCGCGAGTGGGGCGGGCACGCCCTTGGAGTCCCACATCAGGGCCGGGGGCGCTTTGAAGACCCGGTTCCCGTTGGCGTCGGTGGCGGCAAGGCCGCCGTCGTTGCCGGCGTTGAGCTGGACGTCTTTCGACTGGAGGTCGAACTCGACGCGCTGGAGCTTCGGGTTCTTCGCAGCGTCAGGGGCCTTCACCACGAGCACCTCGCGGAAGCCCTTGAGCGTGGCCGTCATCCTCAGATCCACGCCAGGCAGCACCTCCGGGTACACGGCACTGTCCCCGTCCAGAACCGGCTTGGGCAGGGGCCCGCCCTGCCAGCCCCATGACATCGAGCGCCCTCCGCGGTCGATGGTGACCAGACTGCTCTGCCCACCCCCGCCGGAGAAGCTGATGCCGGCGACAGCTGCCTTCGGCCCCACCGATCCATCGGCGCGGAGCTCCAGCGTCGCGTCCGGGGTGACCCAGCCCGACCCGTCCTTTGCCTTGACGCGGACCGGAACGGCTGAGGTATCCAGGCGGAAAGACTTCCCATCCGGGTTCGCGAAGGTGGTCGAAGAATCGGTTCGCTCGCCCACCACCTCAACCGGCTTACCCGACTTCTTCGCCGCAGCGAGCGCCTGCTCGCTCTCCGTCTTGGGTGCAGCATCTGCCGCAGCGGCCGACGGCGCATATGCCGACACGACACCCAAGACCATTGCCATGCCGAGCGAGGTCGCCACGGCATGACGAAGCCCCCGCCCCTTGATCACAAACATAATCCCCCATATTCATTCGACGCGGATAACTCCCCAGTCCCCACGCCAAGCCAAGCCGTCTACTCACCCACGCAATTGGATGCCATTCACATACCAACGGCCATACCAGGCAACAGTCTGCCAAATACATTCAGGGTGAAGACATACTCTTCTAGATGTCACACATGATCAGCTGGGCGCATGACGCCAAGTACAGACCACAACGGTCGACACCCCCAGGCACAACCGCCTCCCGATCGAGGAACGCCCGCCTACCAGTTGTTCACAGGGCGAGATTAGAGCACACGTTCAAGCGAGACGAAGACATTAGTGGCGCATCTCCCACTCAAGGACCCAGTGCGAGCGATATCCATCTCAGAACCCCAAATATGGCGGCATACGATTTTCGTGACATTCTCGCTAGCGGCGACTCTTAGTATCATTCCGGGCATTCCGGCTCCAGAGACCTACCAGCGGTCGGTGCTGCTCCTTCGCATCGGCGTGCGCAGGCTGGTCGGGGGCGGCGCCGGAGGAAGGGTGGAGCGTCCGGACGTCTTCGCACTCCCTAAGCGCGGCTTCGAGGCCGGGGGAAGGGAGCGGGCTCCGTTGTCGGTGGAGGAGGCTCCGGTGGTAGTGGGCGGCATGCTCGGAACCGCTCTGCAGGAAGAAGGCAGGTCAGCCTGGTTCAGGAAATCCACAGGAGCAACGCGTCTCCCTCTCTGGCCGCCACGCGCAGGAACCTCGCGAGGTCCGCCCAGTGCGCTGCGACCCAGTCCGCCTCCTCGCCGCGCTCCCAGATGACCGTCGGGTAGATGTTCGCGACAGCCAGATCTGCCGGGGTGACGCCTTCCGTCAGGGTGTCTGGGGTGTGGTTCTCCAGGGCGTCGGCGGCGGCGCGCACCCGGTCCGCGGTCAGGATCCGGGGCGGACCGTAGCCCCAGTCTTCGCCCTCTGGCCATGGCATGTCCGCCTCTCCGTAGACCACGTCCACCGGGAAGCCACGCCGGTTCAAAAGGAAATCGAGGGCATGCCACGCCTTGTCGGTCTCGTGCACACGCGCGGTGGCGGCCGCGTCATCGCGGTCGTACAGCGCGCGGGCGTGCTCGGCCGCCCAGTGCGGGTTCTGGCAAGCGCGCTCGAATTCGTTCCGGGTGAGGCGGAGGTACCGCCCGATCATGCTCATGACCCACACCCTAGGAACAGACACTGACAGGACAACCGTGGAGAGGGTCAACGGGTCCGGCAAGGCCAGCTGGCAGGGTCGACGCCGCAGGAGGTCGGGCCCCGTACCTCAAAGCCGGGGAGGCTGGCCGGGCGTAAGGTCGGCGAGCTGTCGGACATGTACCGGGCGTGCTTCACCGCCGAGGTCACCCCGGCCCTGCACGCGCTCAAGCGCATGGAGGAGGCCGGGCACATGGTCGGCCCGTTCATCACGAACAACTTCGACGCGCTCGGCGCCCGTGCCGGGTTCGAGGAGCAGTTCATGCGCCGCTACGACCAGCGGATCCCGCCCCTCACCCTCCACCCCGAAGCGAATGCGCTGGTCGTGATCGGGCTCCACGCCGACCGGCGGTGGGTGGCCAAGCGGGCCCGCGCGGCCGGCCTCAAGGTGTTCATCGTCGACCCGGAGGGATTCCCCCGTCCGGACGGAACCTGGTTCGACTACCCGCTGGAGGCCCCGCAGGACGGCGACGTCGTCGTACGGCAGACCGCCGCCAACGCGATCAGCGCTCTGGAGCGGATGCTGAACCCCGCGTGACCAGCGTGTGAAAGAGGGGGTCGGGGAACGGCGCTAGCCTCTGGGCTCGTTCCCCGGCCCCCGCACGGGCCCCTTTCAGGATGAGAGTCAAGGAATGCGCGTTTCAGTAATCGGCTGCGGACACCTCGGCATTCCGCACGCCGCGGCAATGGCAGAGCTGGGCCACGAGGTCGTTGGGGTGGACGTCGACCAGGCCAAGGTCGACCGGCTCAACGCCGGTCAGTGCCCCATCTACGAGACCGGCCTCCCCGAGCTGCTCGCCGCCCACACCGCGAGCGGGCGCCTGCGGTTCAACACCGACATCCGCGAGGCGGCCGACTTCGCCGAGCTGCACTTCATCGGTGTCGGCACGCCGATCGACGCGGACGGCCGCTCCTACGACACCGGGCAGGTCTTCGGAGCGATCCGTCAGCTCGCCCCGCACCTGACCGGTCCGTGCACGATCGTCGGGAAGAGCACGGTCACCGTCGGCACCACCGTCCAGGTCACCGCCCTCGCCCAGCGCCTCGCCCCCGCCGGCACCGCGGTGGAGGTGGTCTGGAACCCGGAGTTCCTCCGTGAGGGACACGCCGTCGAGGACACGCTGCGCCCCGACCGGCTCATCGCCGGCCTCACCACCGTGAAGCGGAGAAGGCGATCCGCGCCGTCTACGCCCCGATCCTGGACGCCGGTGTCCCTCTGTTCGTCACCGACCCGCAGACCGCCGAACTCGCCAAGGGTGCCGCGAACACCTTCCTCGGCCTGAAGATCAGCTACATCAACGCCGTCGCCGACATGTGCGACGCGGCGGGCCGCGATGTCTCCCAGATCGTGGAGATCCTCGGCATCGACCCGCGGATCGGGAGCGGCGGGATGCGGCCGGGCATCGGCTACGGCGGCGGCTGCCTGCCCAAGGACGTCCGCGCGTTCACCGCCTCCGCCCGCCAGCTCGGCGCCGACCGGGCAGCAACCCTCCTGCGCGCCGCCGAGGAGATCAACGAGTCCCGCACCGACGTCGCCATGGACCTCATCCGCGGCGCCCTCGGCGACCGCCCCGTCAGGAACACGAAGATCACCGTGTGGGGGCCGCGTTCAAGCCCGGCACCAACGACGTCCGCGAAAGCCCAGCGCTCGCCCACGCCCACGCCCTCCAGCAGACCGGCGCCACCGTAACCGTTCACGACCCGCAGGCCGTGGCCACCACCATGACCCGCAACCCCGAACTCGACTACACCGACGACCTCGCCGCGTCCGTCGACGGAGCCGACCTCGTCGTTCTTGCCACCGAATGGCCCGAGTACGGCCAGGCAGACTCCCAGGACCTGGCAGGCCGCGCGGCCGTCCCCCTGCTCGTCGACTGCCGCACCACCCTGGACCCCGAGCCCTGGCGCACGGCCGGCTGGACCGTCCACCAGCTCGGACGCCCCCACAAGTAGCGCCGCAGCCCGAGCTACAGCCCTGCACCACCTCACCGTCCCCCTGGATTGCCGGAGGTACCGCACGATGCACAGCAACGACGTTGTCCTCCGCCGCCCAACCCGTACCGACGCCCGCGCCGCGGCCGACGTGTGGCTACGTTCCTTCGCCGCAGCACTGCCGACCGTGCGCTGCGCACACGAAGAAGCCGACGTACGCGACTGGTTCGCCCGCGTGCTCGTGCCGCGGTACGAGACCTGGGTCGCAGTCACCGGCGGCAACGTGGTGGGGCTCATGGTGCTCAACGGACAAGAGCTGAAACAGCTCTACCTCGACCCCACGTGGCGCGGACGGGGTATCGGCGACCGGTTCATGAACCTGGCCAAGGAGCGGCAGCCTGACCGGCTGACGCTGTGGACGTTCCAGGTGAACACTTCGGCGCACCGGTTCTACGAGCGGCACGGCTTCATCGCGGTCGAGCGGACGGACGGGGCGCGCAACGACGAGCGCGAGCCGGATGTCCGCTACATCTGGCAGCCGCCACCGGCACGCTGACGATGAAGGCGGTCACCCGAAGTCCTCGGTGACCGCCTTCATCGCTGTAGGAGCGGTCTACGGTGGCGCGATGACAGTTCTGATCGTCGGCGGCAGCGGTTTCCTCGGGACCGAGCTGGTCCGGCAGGCAAGAGCAGCCGGGCATTCGACCGTCGCGACGTACGCGACGAAGCCCAGCTCCGCCTCCCCCACCGCGTGGCGTCACCTCGACCTGCGGGACGCCGGAAACCTGGACGCCGTCATGTCCGAGGTGCGCCCGCACCTCGTCATCAACGCATCGAGCGGATCGGCCCACTGGCCGACCACGGCAGAGGGCCCCATCCGCCTCGCGATGGCAGCGGCGAAGTACGGAACCCGCATAGTCCACGTCTCCAGCGATGCGATCTTCTCCGGCTCGGACGTCCACTACGACGAATCCAGCCTCCCCGACCCCATCACCCCCTACGGCGCTGCCAAGGCCGCCGCGGAGACCGGCGTCCTCGCCGTGCACCCGAAGGCTGCGGTCGCCCGGACATCACTGATCATCGGCCACGGGCGGTCCGTGCACGAGAAGGTCGTGCACGACCTCGCCGCCGGCACGCGCCACGGCGTCCTGTTCACGGACGACGTCCGCTGCCCCGTCCACGTCAGCGACCTGGCCGCCGCCCTCCTGGAACTGGCCGCCGCCAACGCGACCGGCATCCACCACCTCGCCGGACCCGACGCCGTCAGCCGCCACGAACTCGGCATCCTCATCGCCGAGCGGGACGGACTCGACCCCACACAGCTCCCCACCGGCCTGCGGGCCGACAGCGCGCTCCCCGGCGCCCTCGACGTACGCCTCGACAGCCGGGCCACCCAGCGAGGTCTGCGCACCACGCTGCGCGGGGCGCGGCAGTTCCTGCGGCCTGGGAGCGCCCTCTGACCTGACGGGTCCGTCGGCCCTCGGGGTTGGTTCGGGCTGCGGCGAGCAGCCTCTGTGCCGTACGCGAGCCGACCTGGTAACGCTCGGCGATCTCGGAGGCGGTCACCTGCCCCAGGAGGAGCAGGGCCGCGATCTCCGTGATGTGGGGATCGGGCCGGTGGCGTGAGTTCGGAGTGCCGCTGGTCTCGGAGAAGAGCCCACAGGACGTCAACTCGTCGCCGGGCCAGCGCCAGGACTGCTTGCGAGTGCCTCTTCCCCTCGGCCCGTTTGCGGTCGTAGTACCGGCGTGATTCCGAGCAGCAGGTGACGCTGCTCATGGCTCCAATGAACAGGGCCCGTTGCAGACGTCGGCGATATCGCTTCGGCCGGTGTCGGATACCGCTGACCTTGCCTGTGTCCCTGGGAGCCGGTGCCAGGCTGGCGTACGTCGCCAGGCGATCAGGGCTGCCGAAGAGATCCATGTCGCCGCCGATGGCGGCCAGGATCTCGGCTCCGAGCAGGTTACCGATCCTGGGCATGCTGGCAACGATGGCGGCCTGACTGTGGGCGCGAGAGGAGACCTCGATCTGCCGGTCGATCTCGCTGATCTTCTCATCCGGTACTACAAGAGGAGGTCCCGATGTCGGGCACGGAGAAGACCAAGGCCACCGCCGAACAGGCCAAGGGCAACGCCCGACAGGCCAAGGAAGACATCAAGGACACCTTCCGCCACTGACCCGGGCGCCCGGACACGCAGGCCCCTGCTCGGGCCCCGACCCTCCCCCCGGGTCGGGGCCCGACCCCATGCCGGGCGCCACATGCCCGGGCGCGACCGCCGCTCCTTCGGGCTCGGGCCACCGGTCCGAGGCTGCTTCGGCTGCCGTGCCAGCGCAGGCCGGTCAGGTGCGTGACGCACGGCCCCTGCGGCGTTGTCCCCTGCATGGAATGGGGACTGGATCTACTGGGCACACGCCTGGACGGCGTCACCGAGCCACCCCGAAGCTCATCAGCAAAGACGCACACGGGCGTTGATGGCGCTGGCCACTCTGCTCGATGACGCGGACCAGAGCGAGGCCATTCGCCGGGCCGCGGGCGAGATGCGGTTTCGGATCGGCTCCCGCCTCGCCTGACCCAGCCCTGCAACAGCCGGCCAGGCGCGTACGGCTACGAGCCCGGCGCGTGGACGAGGCTGGCCAGAACGCCTCCTGACCGCACCGGACCGCCAGTACCCCACTGAACCCAAACCTCGAACATCATGGCTTCGTTCACTTCCAGGAACAGCGGTTGTCGATGAGCTTCGCCAGCGGCCCGCGATCTTCTCGCCCCCCGCGTCGATGCCCCGGCTGGCGGCGGGAACGCTAGTCGAGGTCTTGACGCTCTGGGCGTCGATCACACACGCTGAGGGCTCCGCAGCCCCTCCTTCCTTCTCACGGAGAAGTTACGAAGGACTCCTCGAGCAGGTCCCCGACAAGCAGTTCGGTGGGCGGCACCTCCAGCGGGATCAGCCCCGGCGGGATCCGCACCCCGCCTTCCAGCAGTTCCGCGTTCGAGTGGTCGGACCCTCGCAGTGACGCCCCCTGGTCGCGGCACATCGGGCGGTGTGCCGGAGGACGCTCGGCAACAAACACTGGGCCCCAGAACAGCAGGCCGCATACAGGCCTCAGCCGCGCCGGTGATGTTCTGTCGGGGCCGGCAACGAGTGGCGCCTCTTCAGGAAACGCGCACACGGTGGCGGCCTTGCCGCCCACCAGGTTCTGAGCGGCGGCCGAAGGCGGGAGTCCGCCTCCAGCCTGTGCTGACCCACATGCAGTTCGCCGTCAGTGGTGCGGCGAGCGCATCACCTGCCGCATGCGGTCACCGCCGGCCCGGGTCCGGGGGCGGGGGTGTGCGGCGCGGCTCCGGACGCCCGTGAGCGCGGCGGCGAGGCGGGCCATCAGGAAGCTCACGAGGCCTGCTCCTTCTGCGCCGCGGACTTCACCAGGGCACGGAAGCGGTCCCACTGCACCGTCGGCCGAGACAGCCCCCGCCGCTCCAGATAGCGGTCGGTAGAGCGCTTCGTGTGCCGCAGGACGCGGAACGCGTCGGTCGGCCGTCCCGAGCCCATCGGTTCGACCACGACCGACGGGACCAGCAACCAGCCCTCGTCGGTCCGCCTCAGGTCCCCGCGGACGGATGCGTTGTACATGTGGTTCAGCCGTTCGTCGTGCCGGTGCACCAGCAGCGAGGCCGGCCCGCGTTCGACCGCGCAGTCGGACGGCACGTCCACCAAGTAGCCCGCCGGGGTGGGCCGCGGCCGGGTCCGGGCGAGCAGCGGCGCCCCGGTGGCGTCCAGGGCAGCCAGTACGGCCGTGGGGAAGCGACTCAGCTGCGCGGCGCCGGACAGCGCCTCGGTACCGGTGACCGCTGCCGGTGCGCCCGGTTCCGACAGCCCTGCCAGGGGCGGCCGTACGGTCAACTGCTCGGGCTCGACGGTGATGAGGAGCCGTAGGTAGTACCACTGCATCAGTGGCCTCATGGGCGGCGAGAGGTACGAACGGCTGTGCGGCTGCCGCTCGAAAAGCATCCGCCAGTAATCCTCCGCCCCTTCCGGGCCGGTCGCGATCTCGTTCGGGCACTGGGCCCGGCCTCGCACGAAGACCTGCGGGGCGGGATCGAGGCCGCTGCCCGTCGGGTCCGAGAAGAGCAGGGCGACCCTGCCGTCCCGGCGCACGTTCAGCGCCTTCTGCGCGAAGGCCAGGGAGGTGGTCAACAGGAGGGTCCCTTCCGGGCGCCGGGCCACCGCCGTGGGCCAGGCAAGCGGAGTTCCGCTCCTGGCGAGGGTGGCGAACTCGCAGGTCCGGTAAGCATCCAGGGCCGTAGGGGCGGAGTCGAGTACGGTCATCGCCCCGCGCCACCGTCGAGCTCGGAGAGCGGCGCCCTCAGGGCCCGGCAGGACGCCGCGTACTGCCTGCGTCCGACCGCCTTCCACAGCAGGCGCCCGATGAACGGGGCCCTGCCGAGGAAGTAGGCCTGTTCCTGCGGGGTGGCATCCTCGAGCAGGGCACCGAGCGCAATCATGAGCTTCTCTTTGGGTATGCCCTCCATGCCGCGGCGTCCGACCGCGTCCCACTCGGCGACGGTCAGGTGTTGGCCCACCAGGGGCAGGACCAGCCGCTCCTCGTCGTCGAGGTGCTCGAGCAGCGCCGTACGGTGCTCGTCCAATGCCAGCGCGAGCTGCTGCCCCGCCGTACGGTCGGCGGTCCGCTGCCAGTGCAGCGCGCGGTCGGCGACCATCGCTGAGCAGGTGTCGATCCCGGTGTGCTGCTCCTCCATCCGCGCGACCAGTTCCTCATCCGCGGCGCGTTCGCGCAGCAGCGGCCAGATCGTCTCGTCCTCGACGGTGTGGTGGTGGCGCAGCCCCTCCATGTATTCGGCCAGATGCGCACCGACTTGGGCTGCGCGGGCGGTCGCACCGTCAGGGACGGCCCGGACCAGCCGCGGCAGCAGCGCCGACTCACGGCGGAAGACACGGTGGACCACGACCATCTCGTGGGTGTGGGGTCGTTGGGAGGTGGTGCTGGGGGACACGCTCGCTCACTCCATGGATCGCATACGGGGCAATGGACGTACCGAAACTGCCCGTCGCCACTTGGTGTTGGCTTGGCGAACCCATGGGACGTCTCTTACGGACCTTGCCGGAACCACCTCCGACCTGGGTGTTCAGCCTTCGTTGACGACTCGTTCTCGCCACCTCCGGTAGATTCCCGGACGTGTTGCGCATACGAGTGCTGGGCTCATTGGAGGCCGAGTCGAAAGGAACGCCGGTCCCCCTCGGAGCACCGCGGCAGAGGGCCGTGCTCGCCTGCCTCCTCGCGGCCCGCGGGGCGGTGGTGTCCGTCGACCGCCTCGTCGAGGACTTGTGGCGCGGCACCCCACCGGCCAAGGCCACCGTGTCACTGCACGCCTACGTGTCCAACCTGCGCCGCGTGCTCGAACCCGATCGGCCGCCGCGCACGCCCGCTGCGGTCCTGGTCACCTCCGCTCCGGGGTACGCCCTGCTCCTCCCCCAGGAGGCGGTGGACGCCTGGCGGTTCGAGGACCGGCTGGACCGGGCGCAGCGCGCCCCGGCCGCACAGGCGCGCCAACTGCTGGCCGAAGCGCTGGCCTGGTGGCGGGGCCCCGCCTTCCAGGAGTTCTCCGACGAGACGTGGGCCCGGCCCGAAGCGGCCCGGCTGGCCGCGCTGCGGGCGGACGCCCGCGAGCTGGCACTCGCCGCGGACCTGCGCACCGGACACACCCTCAGGGCGGCGTCGGCC
This sequence comes from Streptomyces sp. NPDC001194, assembly GCF_042896985.1. Taxonomy (NCBI): domain Bacteria; kingdom Bacillati; phylum Actinomycetota; class Actinomycetes; order Kitasatosporales; family Streptomycetaceae; genus Streptomyces; species Streptomyces sp. NPDC001194. The sequence continues at coordinate 39,031 of NZ_JBIAXU010000006.1, forward strand.
GCCGAAGCCCTGGTGGGCGAGCACCCGCTGCGGGAGGAGGGCTGGCGGCTGCTCACGCTCGCCCACTGGGCGTGCGGGCGGCGCGCCGACGCCCTGGCCGCGCTACGCCGAGCCCGGGCGGTGCTGCGCGAGGAGCTGGGCTGCGATCCCTCCCGCGCCCTGGTCGAGCTCGAGCACGCCCTCCTCGACCAGCACCTGGACGTGCTGCACGCGCACGTGCCGGAGCCGCGTACGGAGATCGCCAGGCCCAGCCACGGCAGCGCCCAGAACTCCGGCTCCGGCGCCCTGCCCGCCGGCCGACAGCCCCTCTTCCTCGGCCGGAAGAAGGAACTCGGCGCCGCCGACACCGCGGCACGAGAAGCCCGTACCACCGGCGGACTGCTGCTTGTGACCGGCGAAGCGGGGGCCGGCAAGTCCGCCTTCCTCGACCGCTTCGCGCACCGGCTGCGGCGCGAGGGCTGGACCGTGGTGATCGGCCGCTGCCCCGGGCACGAGGGAGCTCCGCCTGCCTGGGCGTGGGTGGAGGCACTCGGTGCGCTCGCCCGGGAGGTGCCCCCCGCGCACACGGCGGACCTGGCTGTTCTCCTGCACGAGCCGGAAGGGGCGGCTGCCGCCACGCGCGACGAGGCGGCAGCCGACCGCTTCCGTACGCACCGCGCCTTCACGGCGTGGCTCACCACCGCCTCCGCCGGGCGCCCCCTCGCGGTGCTCCTGGACGACCTGCACCGCGCCGACGGGGAAACGCTGGCCCTGCTCGAAGCAGCGGCCGCCGTCACCGGCGTCCCGTTGCTCACCATCGCCTGCTACCGGCCCGCCGAGGTCACGGACCGGCTGGGCAAGACTCTCGCGCAGCTCGCCCCGCGCCTCCCGCACCGGATCGCGCTCGGCGGACTCTCGGCGCGCGACGTCGCGACCGTCGTCGACGCCGTCTGCCGCAAGCCGGTCGACAGGGCCACCGTGGCCACGATCACGGCACGGACCGGCGGCAATCCGTTCTACGTCTGGGAGAGCGCGCGCCTGCTCGACAGCGAAGGGGCGCTGGTGGCCCTCTCCGAGGTCCCCCAAGGCGTCCGGGACGTCCTGCGCAGGCGCCTGGCCCTGCTGCCCGACGCCGCGCTGGCGGCCGTGCGGCTCGCCGCCGCCGTAGGGGTGGAAGCGGACGTCGCACTGCTGGTCGAGGCGTCCGACACGGACGAGGAGACCGTACTCGAAGGACTCGACGCCGCTCTCGCCGCGGACCTGCTGACCGAGGCGGGACCCGGCCGGGTCGGCTTCGTGCACGCGTTGGTCCGCGACACCGTCTACACCGACCTCTCCGGCGTACGGCGATCCCGCCTGCACGACCGCATTGCCCGGACGCTGCACCGGCAGCGGCCCGACGACCTGGCCGCGCTCGCCCACCACTTCGCCAGATCCGGCAGCGCCGTGAACGCGCCGCTGGCCGTCGAGTACGCCCTGGGCGCTGCCGGGCTGGCGGAGCAGCGGTACGCGCACGACGTCGCGGTCGGGCTGATCGCGCAGGCGCTGGACGTGCACAGCGCGGCCACAGCCGACCCGTACGCTGACCCGGACGCCACCCTCGCCCTCCTGATGCGCCTGCTCGGGGCCCAGCTCCGCGCCGGCGCCACGGCCGCGGCCCGCCGCACCCGGCAGCAGGCCGTGGACCTCGCGGTACGGGCCCATCGCGACGACCTGGTGGCGGCGGTGTACGGGGCCTGGACCGAGCCCTCACCCTGGCGCAGCCGACTGGAGGGGTTCTTCGACCGGACCGCGCTTGCCCGTCTCGAACGGCTCGCCCGCGACCGCTCGCTGGACGGGGCGACACGGGCCCGCGTGCTGCAGGTCCTCGCCGACGCCGTGGCCGGCGAGGACGCCGCGCGTGCCCGCGACGCGGCCGACGCACAACTGGCCCTGGCTCGCTCCGTCGGTGGACCGCGGCTGCTCGCCTCGGCCGTGATGACGTCGGCGAAGCTGCTGCCGTACGAGCTGCAGGGCGCCACCCGGCCCCCGCTCGTCGCCGAACTGCGCGCGCTGGCCGCGGAGCACGACCTGCCCGCTCACCGCTGGGTGTGCGAGCACCTCGACGCTGTGGCGGCAGCCGTCCGCAACGAGCCCGCAGCAGTCCACCGACACACGACTGACGGCCTGGACCTCGCGCACCGCTACGGGATGCTCTGGGCGCTCGGCATCAACGTCACGACCCGGGCCATGCTCGCCGCCATCGCGGGTCGGTTCACGGAGGCCGAGGAGCGGTACGCCCAGGCGGACGAGCTTTTCCAGCGGGTCGGGGCACACCACGCGACCGGCCCACGCACGCTCGGCCTGTGGACCATTCGCTTCACTCAGGGGCGGACCGCCGACATCGCGCACAGCGTCCGCGAGGTGCACGAGGCCGTAGGCGCCCCCGTCGCCGTCGCGCACGCTCTCGTACTGGCCCGCCAGGGCCGGCTGGACGAGGCACGCGACGTGCTCTTTCCCCAACACCCGGTGACGGACCACCTCTACGGCGTGGAGCTCGACTACCGTAGCGAACTCGCCGTCCTGCACGCCGACACCGACTCCGCGGCCCTGTTGATCGAGCATCTGCGGCCGGTCCGGGACCAGTTCGCCGGCGCGGCGAACGCTGCCTACGCCACCCGCCCACTCGCCCACCCCTTGGCTGACCTTTACCGCCTCCTAGGCGAAGGCCGGGCCGCGGCCGACGCCTACGCGCTGGCCGAACGTGTCGCCCTGGCCTGGAACGCGCCCCACCACGCCGCCGCCGCACGCCGCGCCGCGGCGGACATGGCCGCAGACCGCGATCGGCGCCGGACCTTCGCCCTGTGAAGCTGCGCAACGGGGCTCACGCCCTCGACGCTCACACCGTCGCCAAACGCAGCCGTCCACCGAGTGCACTGCGCCCGGCGGCAATTCGACGCGGACCGCCCGCACCCCGATCGGGAATCCGGCAGGAGCGGGACGAGTTGATTCCTCCACCTCGTGAGGGCGGGCCCGGCAGCGCAGCGCCCCGTCCGAAGGGCAGATGTGTTGTCCGCCCGTGCCCGAACCGACTGGGCGGCTGTTTGGTCCTCGGCGCGCGGTGTCGATCCGCTGACCGGCCGTACCTGCGGGGATCCCGGTGCAAACGACGACGACGTGGCGGGGGCCGGCATCGGTAGCCGACGCTGCAGAACCCGCCCCAGGACCCTGGTCGGGCAGCGGCTAGCCGGTGATCACGCCGGGCGGGGGCGGAGGAAGCGGCGGCGTGTTCGGGAAGGGCGGGGTTCCACTACCCCGCGAGCCCGCCCCTTGCCCGCCCGAGCTGCTTCCGTAGAACGCGTCCGCGATCGCGGTCAGCGCGGGGGCAACACCTGGAGGCATCTCGTTGACAGTGCCCGTCGCAGGAAACCCGAATGAGATCATCAACTGCTTCAGGGCCACCACCATGGATGGAGGAAGACTGTTCAGCGCGGCGGCGATCTGTTCGCCCGCGGAAATGCTCGCCGAGGACCCGTTACCCGGCCGTACGTCGTCTGTCATCGTGCTTGCCCTCCAAGGGGGTAGGCAACTCGCTGCGTCTCTTCTGCTCACCGGCAGGATGGCCATGCGCAAACACAGCCGGATTTCCCTGAAGGACCTACACGCCGACCCGAACGGACGCCAGATCACCGACCCTGGCCGTCCCCGGCGGTGTCGGGCATCCGGGGGGGGACGGGCACGGCCGGGCCCCGGCCCAGCGCGCACCGGCCCGGCCCGGCCTCGCCGCGCACGCACGAGCGGGGCGGCCGCGCAGTCCTCGATCGCGAGCGGCAGGTCGATCAGGGTCAGGACGATCCGGGCACGGCCCTCCGGCCCGGTCAGACCGAGGCCCGCGCCGACCATGCCGAGGCGGGCGAACACCCGTTCGTTGCCCCGATCCGCGCGTTCCCGGTGCTCCTGGGACCATCCGGCCCGGCAGAACTCCTCGGCGCCGTTAAGGAGCAGCGCCGCCTCCCTCGGGTGGGCCCGGCTCCAAGCGAGAACATGTCGGGATCCGGCGCGGGCGCCCGCGCGCGTGGTCCGGGACGCCGTCGAGGGCGGTGAGACAGCCCTCCGTGAGGCCCTCAAACGGCCGGCGCGAGCGTTCAACCACTCTGGCGCCGTCCGGTTACGGCTGTGCGTCGGGTGGCTGGGACTTCCGGGGGATGCATCAGGCCCGGGCCCGGTGGCCAGCCGGATATGCAAGCGGCCTCCCGCCTCGTAGCGCATCGCGCACACCGGCAGTACCGCCTTCGCCCTTCGTACCGCCGCCTTTGACGGGCGGCAGCCGGCTTATGACCGCGCCGCTGCTGATCCCGGCAGTCTCTGACGGACGGACCTGGCCAGCGTCCGGGACGGTGACCGGTGGAATCCGTTGCCGTTGACCACTACATGATCAAGAAGACTGCACAGACGGCACTCGTCATGGGCGCCGTCCTGCTCTCCGGCGGCCTGGCCCACGCCGATGGCGACGCCTTCGACGAAGCCGGCATCCGGGAGCGGGTCGGCACTCTCACGGCGGACATCGAGCAGCAAAACCCTCACGGTGGACGAATGCCGGCGGTCACCGACACGCCAGGGGCACCCCGGCCGGGACACGACATCCCCGTGGAGGTCGACTTCACCGCGAACGAAGACAGCAAGACGGCCCCATGGATGTGACGGCGGACCACGTCTGAACTGGCATCCGCACGGCGCGAGAGGCGGTCGACCTGCCCGGTCTTCTACGCAAGACCGCGGCCGAGCATCCGCGCGAGGTGGTGCGCACGCTGGTCGGCGCGGTAACCGGCGCGTACGACGGCCGGCCGCCGAGCGACGACGCCACCGCCCTGCGCCTGGACTGGCGCGGACCCCATGACGGCAGTCGCAACGTGAATACCGGATCCCTGATCGGCTACGGGACGGGGTGAGGGAACCGCCGGAGCGCCGCAGGGGCCGCCTCGAACAGCCGGGCAGACGCTCGGTCGAGGTGTTGGCGTGCTGTGGTTACCCCCGGGCGCGAGCCGACCGAATGCGGGCACCTGGGGACCCGGCCTCGACGGGGCCGATGGGCCGGGGGGCACTGTTGCACATTGTGCACCTGGGCCACAGGGGCATGCCCTCCGCAGAGTTCCGCCCCCCACGCGCGCAGACCTGCGACGGATCCGCCGAGTCGCCTGAATGTGCGGCCGAGCGGGCGACAGCTGTACCGGGTGGCGTAGCCGCCTGCTACCCAGGCCGACGCAGCGGGCAGTGATGGCGAAGCCATTCCACCCGCAGGTGAGGAGCTGACCGTCCATGTTGGAGCGCACTCGGAGCAAGAAGCGGACCGAGATCACGTTCGTGTTGCCCGCCGGCCATCCGGCCGGTGAGGTCAGCGTGGTCGGCGACTTCAACGACTGGCGGCCCGGCGCCCATCCCATGGTCGAGCGCCGCGACGGAAGCCGCGCGGTCACGGTCACCTTCCCGGTGGACCAGCACCACGGATTCCGCTACCTCGCCGACGGCGGCCACTGGCTCGACGAAGAAGGGGCGGACGGCCACGACGGCCGTAACTGCCTCCTGCACACCTGACCCTCCACACGACCACGGACTCTGCCCCAGAAGGAGTCACCTGTGACTGACGACATGTGGAGCTACAACCCCGACTCCCACTACACGCCCGGCACCAGCCTGGTCGGCTTCAAGGTCGAAGCCAGCGACGGGAGCATCGGCAAGGTCGACGAGGACACCGACGAAGTCGGCGCCTCCTACATCGTCGTCGACACCGGCCTCTGGATCTTCGGCAAGGAGGTCCTCATCCCCGCCGGCACCGTCGTCCGCGTCGATGTGAAGGAGAAGACGATCAACGTCAACCTCACCAAGGACCAGATCAAGGACTCCCCCGAGTACGACAAGGACAAGCACCGCGGCGACGCCGCCTACCGTGATCAGCTCGGCCAGTACTACAACCGCGACCACAGCTGAGCCCAGCCCGCCGTGCTGCGGCTCCCCACCACGCTCGGGAGCCGCAGCCCCGTAAAGGACCGGCGCGATCGTCGGGCCAGAGCCGAGTCAGGTCCGCGCAGCGGTTGCGCGGACCTGACCGCGTGTGCCTGAGAGCCGGCCGATGTCGCCGGCAAGGTTCGGCGACCTGCTGTTCGGGGCGGGCTGCACGAGGCAGCCCGCACGCGCCGAGCGCTACCCGGAGTCCGCGGTCCGCAGGGGGGTGGGGAAGATCAGGCCGGGTTGATGTTTTCGGCCTGCGGGCCCTTCTGGCCCTGGGGTGACGTCGAACGTCACGGCCTGGCCCTCCTGGAGCTCTCGGAAGCCCGAGGAGTTGATGGCGGAGTGATGGGCGAAGACGTCCGGGCCGCCGCCGTCCTGGGTGATGAAGCCGAAGCCCTTCTCCGCGTTGAACCACTTCACAGTTCCCGCGGCCATGTCTCATGCCTCTCACGACGTGCGGAAGGCGGAGGTGATCGCCCTGGTTCCTGCGGCACAGCACAGCAAAACGATCCTCGATTACCCGCACTGGCGCACCTACCCCTGGACGTGGGCCGCCCGCGTAGCACTGCAACGCGTGGCGGTCTCCGCACCCGGGGGCGTACCGGAGATCCTGAACAAAGTCGTGGACGGCAAGATCATCGCCATCGCTCCCCCGGCCACCGCGGCGCAGGGAGGAAACGGCCGCGCGGCCAGCGGTCAACCCTGACCTGTCCGGCGACGGAGCAGCGGCAGCTCGCACAATGGGAAGCCGCTAGTCCGTTTATTTCAGATCATCTGATCGTTGGTTGATGTGTGTCGTTACTGAGCTTTTCGTCTTGTTGTCGGGTGTCCGGAGGGTAGTGATCTTTCGGTATGCGGCTGAATCTGGTGGCCACCGTGTGACTGTTCCCGACGCCGAGATGCCCGTGGGGTGGATCCAGCTTGAGGCCGATACGAAGACTCAAAAGGGCCGTCCGGTCAGCGGAGGGCGACGGTGGTGCCGAGTTGCTCGAGGTATCGCACGGTACTCTCGAAATAGGTGAGCTCGCCTGCGGCGTCCACGCTCACCGAGGCCAGGGCCTGCCGGGCGATCTCCGAGTCGTGCCAGACAAGGGTGAATGGCCCCGGCAGGTTGTCCCCGCCGCAGGGGCAGCCCTTGAGCATCCCCCAGCACAGGTTGAGGTGCCAGCCGGGGCCTGCGACTGCTTCGCCGAGCGCGCACTTGAGGCCGGCGACGTCCGTGACGAACCGGCCGTCCAGATGACATGTGCTGCCCGCGTCCGCGCCGGGACTGGCCGAGGTGAAGCGCAGCCACTCCTCCCGCCCGCCAGGTGAGAAGCGGGCCCACGTGTTCCGTTCGCCCGGAGCACCCTCGTACCACGCATCCCAGACCGGGCGTGCCGCGAGCCCTGGCGGGTGTTTCAGCCCTTCGCGCAGGGACATGTCGATGAGGGCGCCCCCGAGCACAGACGGGCGGGAGTCGGCGATGTGGAGTGTGAGGCGTTCCTCGGTGCGGATCACCCGGCCGGTACGGTCCACCGCCCGGAGTTCCACCGGGTCGCCGTCCGCCCTCGGCCGGACGAGCCGTTCGAGCAGTTGCCCGGTCGGCTCGCAGCCAATGAGTCGCATCGGCGCCACCTTCGGGGCAGGCCGGTCAGCGTACAGGCCCTCGACTCGGCGGCACTGGCCGATCCGGCTGCCTGTCCCGTTGTTGATCTGTACCTCTGCGTCCTCGGGCTCCCGGACGGGGCCCGGACGGTCGGAGGGCTGACTCGGACCGGCCACCTCGGCCTCGATGAACACATCGAGCAGCAGCGGATCACTCAAGGAGGGACGGCTGCCCACAACGAGGACGTTCTCCAAGTCCCAGTAGTGCACCCAGTACCCGTCCCACGAATCCTTATGGTTGTCCGGGAACTCGACCGTGACGAACAGATCGCCGAGATCGACCGGCTCACGCGCCGACCGCTCGACGGCCTTCAGCAGCCGACCGGTCGGTGCACAGGCAACGAGGGTCAGCGATTCCCGCCTGGTCACGGGGTCCACGAACAGCCCGTCGGCGTTGGAGCACTGCGCCCAAAGCGTCTGCTCGCCGTCCCATTCCTCGCTGACCAGCAGATACCTGAGCGGAATGTTCCGGTTCCACGCCCAGTTGGCCTCTTCGAACTGCACATCGTCCTCTCATAGAGTCACAACCTGGCTCGACGATATGTCGGCCGGGGTGAAGCTGCTGAGAGTTTCAGCGGCGGACCGGCCGGTCGAGGGTCAGGCCCGTGCCAGCGAGACATCCGTCGATGAGGTCGGGCCGGAGTTGGATGTATCGCAGGCCTCGCCGGAGGGCGCTGGTGAGGTGGTCGGGATCCTCGAAGGCGACGTTCGCTGTCGGGCCGCGCCGCAGGACTGACCACACGCTCTCGACGGGGTTGAGGTCCGGCGCATACGGCGGCAGTTGGAACACGGTGAGCCAGTCGTGTTCGGCCGCGTACCGCTTCATGCCGGCAGTGCGGTGGGTGTTCAAGTTGTCCCAGACGACCACGATGGGGCCGCCGAGCTGGATGTGGGCCCGGACCAGCAGATCACGGTAGTCGGTCCAGGCGAAGCTCTTTCGGGCCCCTTTGAACGGCAGGTGAAAGCGGGGCCGGTAGATCAGCCGGCTCTTCTTGCCGGGCTTGTAGCAGCACAGAGTTGCTATGGAGATCCGGCGGCGTGACCTGCCGCGAACCCTCACGACGGGCGTGTGGCCGCGCCTTCCCCACGTGCGGGCGCGGGGCGGCGTCATCGCGAATCCGGCCTCGTCCTCGAAGAGGATCCAGGCCTCTAGCGCCGCCGCGCGACTTTTACCCGCGGCCACACCTCCCTCTTCCACAACTCCACCGCGTGCTCGTCGCGCTCCAGAGCTCTGCGGGCGGGTGCCTGCCACGACCAGCCATGCCGCTTCAGCAGCCGCCACACACTTGCCACCGACAGACTCATCCGGAGCCGGCGGCTGATCACCCTCTGCACTCGGACCAGGGTCCACCGCTGATCCTCGAAACCGTGCGCGGCCGGCCCCTTGGCCAGTTCCTCCGCCAGCACCACGAATTGGGCAGCCGAGATTCTAGGGACGCTCGCTGGCCCCGCCGAGCGCAGGGCCTCCAACCCACCCTCGCGCCAGGCCCGGCGCCAGCGTTCCACCGACCGCACGCTCACCCGCAGGTCCTTCGCGATCACCGCGGTCTTCTCACCCGCCGCGAACCGCCCAGCGGCCGCTAGCCGCACCTGTTCACGAAACGCCCGACGCTCAGCAGTCAGGCCCCCACCCTCGCCATAGCGCATACCACCGGCATACCGCAGGGATCACCCACCGTCACTACCCGAAGCCACGCCGAAAACCTCAGTAACTGATGCCCAGTGGGCACGCATCGAGCCACTGCTGCCGGACCGGACACCTCAGCGGGGTGGGCGGTGGCGGGATCACCGCCAGGTGATCGACGCGATCGCGATCAAGTACCGCACCGGGACACCGTGGATGGACCTGCCCGAGAACTTCGGTTCCTGGAAAGGCGCCCACAACCGGTTGCGGAAGTGGGCCGCGGATGGGACCTGGGAGAAGGTCTTCACCGCGCTACTCGCCCAGTCCGACGCTGAGGGCGACCTCGAGTGGGTCGTCGCCGTCGACTCCACGATCGTCCGTGCCCACCAGCACGCCGCCGGGGCCCGTCAAAAGGGGCCCCGGCCGGCGAGCCGCCCGACCATGCCCTCAGACGCTCCCGCGGCGGACTGACCACCAAAATCCACCTCGCCGCCGACAGCCGCTGCCGGCCGCTCGCGTTCGTTCTTACGCCCGGCCAGGCCGGTGACGCACCCGGATTCGCGCAGGTCACGGCCCGGCTACGGGTGCCTCGGTGGCGCGGCCGCCCCAGAATCACCCCGGATACGGCCTTGGCCGACAAGGCTTACTCGTCCCGGGCGATCCGTCGACATCTGCGGCGCTGCGGAATCCGGGCGGTGATCCCGCAGCCCGCCGGCCTTCGACCGCGAGGCGTACAAGCAACGGAACACCGTCGAACGCTGCATCAACAAGCTCAAACAGTGGCGCGGCCTGGCCACTCGCTATGACAAGACCGCCACCATCTACCTCGCCGGACTCCACCTCGCCGCCACCTTCATCTGGTCAGCCAGGTGATCCGAAGGAAACGCCCTAGCCCTCGGGGATCCGCCTCGGGAGCATGGCCCGCAAGACACTCGGCGCATCAGCAGGGTCGGCCAGCACGAGCGTGATGGCGGCGAGGGCAAGCACGTGCAGGGGCTGCCGAGGCCGTACGTCGTGAGCGGCTAGGCCACTACAGCCCCCGGGATGTACAGAACATCAGTGCCCGGCTTAAGGAGGAGAGCTTCGGCGTCGACGCCGACGAGCTGATCACCAGGCTGTGGAGGCTCGCCGAGGCGGGCAAGCTGGCTCCCCCACTTCGGTGACACGACCCGCTTCGGGGCTCTTTAAGCCGATGTCCTGCGCCCGGGGTGGGGAAGCCCGTAGCCGAGGGCCTGGGCAAGCCGCCTTTCGCGGGTGGTTTGCCCCGGGTCTCCCTGGGCTTGCCCAGGCGCTCAGGCTTGTCCGGCTGCCGGCTCCCACAGCGGCCGGGCACGGCCGGTCTCGTCGCAGTGGAAGCGCTGGCCGCCGCCGGGCGTGCTACGGGCCCCGATGGTGCCGACGGCCTGGCGCAGGAGCTGGGTGAGGCCGTGGATGTGGGCCGGGTGCAGGGCCAGTTCGTGCCGGGTGCCCACCACGATTTCCAACGCCTGCCCGGAAGAGCACGCCTGTCGTCCGGATTCAGGGCGGGCGCCAAATCCGCTACCAGGTCGTGCAGGTCGGCCGTGGTCTCTCCGCCTGCCAGCTCCACCCGCGCCCTACAGAGAAGTTTGATCCTCTGACGGAAGGAATTCAGGGCGCGATCATCTCACCTTCTTGTGCGATGTGAAATATCACATCGCACAAGGCACGTGGATGACCCGTCACGCACCGACGAAATACAAAGGAGAGCACGTCCCCATGAACCGCTTAGCCCTTCTCGCGGTCGGCGTTGCCGGCCTCACCGTTCTGGCCGCCGGCCCGGCCGCCGCTACCCCCGAGGCCGCCGCCGACCAGACCTTGACCACCTGCGGGAACTCGGGCCTCCAGGCAGGCCTGCTCACACGGCTGTGCGCGGACGTCACCGGTAACACGGTGCAGTTCTACGGCAGGGTCAGCCTCGCAGGGCCGCCCTCTCCCGGCAGCCCGACGCAGGCCACAAAGGAGCTGTCCACCACGCTGTCCGCCCAGGTCCTGGGCGCCGGCGCCCCGCCCCTCACGCAGGACAAGCCTGTCGTCTTCACCACCACGACGCTCGAGGTGCGCGGCCCGGCGAGCACCGTCCCCTGTGGCACCACGGTCCGCGGCACGTTCGGCGTGGCCTCCTTCCCCTGGACACCCCAGCCGGTCGTGCACGAGGTCACCCTCACCTGCTGACGCCCCGCCACCCGGCGGCCTCGCCCCAGCGGGCGCCGACGCGGCCTCCACCCGCACTGCCGCCACGCAACCGGCCCCGGGCCCGCTTCACACGGCAACCTGCCCCGCCCGGCTCTCACCTGGGCTGCTCCCTCTCACCGGAGGACAACCCTCGCCGCGAACGGCCTGCCGACGGGGGCGCGCCCCGCTCCCACGACACAAATTGCGAAGGCCGGCCTGGCGCCGCTGCGGGCGAGCCAGGTGAGCACCATGTCGGTCTGTAAACCCGGCCCGCACCTCTCCATGCGCACAGGTGGTTTCGCACTTGGCCCACGTGCACCGAGGGCATGTACAAGGCGCCCGGCCACAGCGATGATTCCTCTCCCCCACGGCACCGCTGTGGCCGCCACCCCAAAGCGGGCCTCAGGCGCCGACCCGTCGGGGCGGCCCCCGGCCCTGCACCCGCCAGGGTGTCAGGGCCGGGGGCCGCAGCATTCCGGTGGGCGCGCAGTCGACGGCCCCCGAGCCGGGCTAGCCGAGCCGACGCCCGCCCCGGCCGCCCACCTCCCGCCAGCAGACTTCACTCCCGGCCTGTGGAGCGGGTAGACGGACACGTCGCGCGGGCCCGCGCTGGATGCCAAATCAGCGTGACGGCCCGGCGCCCGGCACGCGCGGAGCTGTTGTGCCCGCCCTGATTCGTACCCGCATCGGCTGTGAAGGTGCTGCTGCCCATGAGGTCGACCGCAACCGGGCACTCAGACAACGCAGCCAACCGGGGTGAGGTCGTTATCCATGACGGTGCTGCTCCAGGCGCAGGACAGCGGCCACGAGCCTGGCCATCTGGACACTCTGCGCTGGCACCGGCCGCGAGCTGGCCTCGGACAGGCCGGCCGGGGTGTACCCGGGGAAGCCCAGAACGCCCGCACCGAGCAGGTCCAGGATCTCCTCGGTGCACAGGTGGGCATGGTCGTGACCGTCCCCGTCCCGGACCAGCAGGTCGAAGACGTCATGCTCATGCGCGGCCGAACTCTGCCCCTGCGGCCCGGCACAGGCTCGCCTCCATGTTGACCAGCCCGCCACCGACCATCAGGTCAGTGGCTATGACCAGGTACCCGCCCTCCTTCGTCGGCCAGGCCCGCATCCGCACGTGCACGGGGCGGCCGTTCACGTGGGGGAAGCGCCAGGCATGGTCGTCACGCACCGGGGTCAGCTGAGCAAGGGAAAGGAGAACAAGATCAGCAACGATCGGTCCTCTCAACGGGGCACGTGCGTCGCCGATCACGCTTGCCAGCCGGCCACGAGGATCTCAGCGGGTCGGCTTGCAGCACGATGCCTGCGGTCCCGGCCCGCTGGCCCTCTCGGCCGGCTCCCTGTCGGAGAGCCTCCATGAGGCGGTGGACGGCCTGCTCGCTCCCGGGGTCGCCGTCGGTGTGGTGGTGGTCAGTACAGGCCCATTCGGCGGGCAGTGTTCTCTCCGTGCTGCATCCGCTTGTGGGCGCCGTCGCCTAGGGCGGTGAGCACGCCGGCGACGACTGTTTCGATGATGGCCAGGGTAGGGACGAGGCTGTCGTAGGGGGATGGTGCGGCGACCTGGCTCGGCAGTACTACCTGTGCGTGCGCTGCGGCGGGTGAGAGCCATACGTCGGTGAAGAGGATGACCTTGCCACCGTGTTCCTGGACGAGTTCGGCGATGGAGACCTTGTCCGGCTCGTAGCGCCGGTAGTCGAACAGGACGAAGACATCACGTCGGTTCACCGCTGCGAGCTGCGCGGTGCGTTCGACGTCGCGGTCTGGCAGGAACCGGACGTCGTCGCGTACCTGCATGAGGTGCAGGCCGAGGTATTGGGCGAAGAGGTTCGTGAAGCGGCCGCCGGCGAGGGTGATGCGGCGTTTGCCGTCGGAGAGCAGTGTGATCGCGTGTTCGAGATCGTGCGGGGGTAGTTCGGCGAGGGTCTGGGCCACGGCGGAGCTGAAGAGGTTGCTGCCGCGCTGGAGGAGGGAAAGGTCCTCGGCTCCGTCTTGGTTGCGGCCGTAGTCGGTTGCCTCGTAGAGGGAGAGGGGGGAGGCGTTGCGTTCGTCGAGCTCTGCGCGGAGCGCGGTCTGGAAGTCGGGGAAGCCTCGGTAGCCGAGTCGGTTGATGAAGCGCAGGACGGTGGGGGTGCTGACGGCGGCGCGTTCCGCGAGGACGGCCATGGTTTCGAAGCCGGCGGAGGGGTAGCCGGCGAGCAGCACCCGTGCGACTTTACGTTCGGCGGGGCTGGCGTCGCCCAGCTTGAGGCGGATCTCGTCGGCGAGCGTGCCAGGGGCCATGCGCGGGCTCTTCCTTCGTGTGTGTGGGTGCTGGGGCGGGTCAAGGTCGAGCTTAGTGTCGGGCCTCGCGGCTGGGGCCGGCCGGATCCCCCGGATTCCGCCGGCCCTGTCGCCCGGAGTGCGTCAGGGCGGAGTCACTCCGGTGCGACGGCTATCCGCAGGCCAGTGACGGTTTGCGCGGTGGCGCCGTCGCTGGTCCAGGCGGTGAATCCGGGTTGCTTGGTAAAGGTGACGGTGAATCGGGGGCCGCTCTCGAAGGTGCTGGCCGTGGTGGTGCGCTGGGTGCTGGCGGTCAGGGCGCGGGCGGTGTTCAGGAAGGAGTAGGGGACGCCGGCAGGGTTGGCCGGTGAGTAGAAGACGTCCGAGTTGACCGGTACCGGTGAGGCCGACAGCGGGATCAGCGGCCATTTGCCGTCGGCGGGCAGGATCTGCCATCGGTTCGGGTCGTAGCGGTCGCCGCTCGAGAGGTAGTTGTAGCGGGCGCCGGTCAGGGACCATCCGGCCGGCGAATTGCTGGTCCGGACTTGGCGCAGGTCGAGGACGGCGACACCCTGCGGACCCAGAACACGCAGTCGCTCGCGGGGGGTGTTGGGGTCATCGACGATGAGCGCGGTGTTCTCTTCCAGCGCGTACACACGGTCGTGTCCCGTGTCGGCGGCCAGTCGCAGGGCCCTGCCTTCGCGTCCGTTGGTGCCGGTGTGGGTGTCGATCAGTCCTGAGCGCAGGAAGCCGAAGCCGCCTTCGGGGAGGTATCCGAGGCGGGCGGGGTCGTCGAAGTAGCCGGGGCTGCTGCCGTCGCGGAGTGCTTCGTAGGAGTCGCCTCCAGTGACCATGTCGGCTCCCGCTGCGATCTGCGCTCCGGCGCTGGATCCGGATACGACGGCCCCGGCCGCGAGCTTGGCCCGGATGGCGGCGAGAACCTTGGAATCGGTGTGCGCGGAGCCGTGGAGCAGGGTGGTGACATAGCGGTACTGGTCGCCGCCGCCGAAGAAGAAGCCGGTCATCGAGTTGACCTGCCGCACGACCTCGTCGGAGTCGGCGTTGGCGATGTGGTCGAGGTCGACGGGGATCCACTGGGCGTCGGCGGCGCCGTGCTGCTTGAAGAGCCCGGCGTAGTAGGCGCCGTTGCAGGCGGAGTTGCTGCAGTTGGCAGGGTCGTTCGCGTCCGGGTCCTGGCTGGCGGGGATCGAGGCGGCGGTGAGGACACCCATGCGCGCTTTCGATCCACCCGCACGCTTGATGATCTCGCCGTAGATCTGCGTGTTGTCGGCCTTCAGGCCGCCGCCGATCAGGACGAGCGAGCCGCGGCCGCCGGCAGGTGCGGAGCTCTGTGCATGGGCGGAGGGGGCGAGGGCGAGAGCGACGATGACAGCGGTGCTGCCCACCAGTGCGGTACGGCGGGCTCCGGTCGGGACGGGCATGAGGGTTGCCTCCTGTGGGTGGGGTCGGGTGGTGGCCGGGACCGCAGCGGCGGGTGGCTGCTGCGGTCCCGGCGCGGGTCGGCAGCCCGGTGCGTGGTGGGAGGGGCTGCCGGAGTGGGGTCCCGCACCGGGCAATGGCGCGATCAAACCGGTACGGGACGTCTGGGGAAGGTCAGCCGGTGCGGCTGTCGCCGAGGTCGGCGATGAGTGAGGCCAGGAGCGCGACGCGGGCCGGGACGGTGGAGGTGTCCAGCCATTCCTCGGGGGTGTGGTCGGCTCCGCCTACGGGGCCGAGGCCGTCGAGGGTGGGCACGCCGAGGCCCGCGATGAAGTTGGCGTCCCCGACACCTCCGGTCGCAGCTGCTCCCAGGCTGATTCCAAGGCCGGCGGCCAGGTATCTGGCCTGGTCGAACATGCGGCGTGAGGAGGGTGTGTCCTCCATGGACGGGCACAGGTCCAGCTGCTCGGCGGTCGCCGTGGTGCCGGCCACGGCGGGCCGTGCCGCGGCCGACTCGATCGCGGAGCGGGCTGCTGCGAGTCCGGCTGCGGTGGCCGAGCGGACCTCGACGCGCAGCTCGGCTTCCGGGCAGACGATGTTGGTGCGGCTGCCGGCCCGTACGACACCGACGTTGACGGTGACGTCGTCCCAGTGGCCGTTGAGGGACTGCAGGGCCACGACCAGGTGGGCGGCGGCCAGGGCAGCGTTCGCTCCGCGTTCCGGCTCGATGCCGGCGTGCGCGGCCCGGCCGGTGACGCTCACACGGAAGTCGGCCACGCCTTTGCGGGCGATGACCAGGTCGCCGTTCTCCCGGGCGCACTCCAGGGCGAGGGCGAAGTGGACGCCGCGGGCTGCTGCTTCGGTCATCGGGCGGCTCGCCGGAGAGCCGATCTCCTCGTCTGGGGTGGCGAGGAAGACGAGTTCTGCGTACTGGCTTGCCCGCGTCTCCTCCAGGATCTCCAGCGCGGTGATCCCGGCCAGCAGGCCCGCCTTGTCATCGCTGACACCGGGGCCGCGCGCCGTGTGGCCGTCGAGGTGAAAGGGCCTCGCTGCGGCAATACCGTCGTCGAAGACGGTGTCGAGGTGCGCGACGAGCAGGATGCGTCGTCCGCCCTGCTCGACCGGAAGGCTGCCCGCCTTGCGGGCGAGGATCATGTCGCCGACAGGGTGCCCGTGAGAGGAGGCGGGGGTGACGCGCTCGACGTCGAATCCGAGCCGGTGCAGCCGGTTCTGGGTCCAGTCGGCCATCTGGTTGACGCCGACGGGGCTGTAGGAGCCCGAGTCGATGGCCACCAGGGCAGCCAGGTCGGTCAGGTAGCCCTCCAGGCGGGCCTCGGCATGCGGGAGCAGCGGGTTGGTGTGCAGCTGTTCCCGCGAGGGGGCGGTCACAGGACCTTCGAGAGGAACGCGCGGGTGCGTTCCTGGCGGGGTTCGACGAGGACCTGGCGCGGGTCGCCGGATTCGACGACGACGCCGTCGTCCATGAAGACGGCGGTGTCGGCGACCTCGCGGGCAAAGCCGATTTCGTGGGTGACCACGACCATCGTCATGCCGTCGGCGGCGAGCCGGCGCATGACGTCCAGTACGTCTCCGACCAGTTCGGGGTCGAGCGCGGAGGTGGGTTCGTCGAAGAGCATCAGTTTGGGTTTCATCGCCAGGGCGCGGGCGATGGCGACGCGCTGCTGCTGCCCGCCGGAGAGCTGGGCCGGGTAGTGGCCCGCCCTGTCCCCGAGGCCCACCTGTTCCAGCAGATGGTGGGCCTCGTCCCTTGCCTGCGACTTGTCGGTCTTGCAGACGTTGACGGGGGCTTCCATGACGTTGTCCAGGGCGGTCATGTGAGGGAAGAGGTTGAAGCGCTGGAAGACCATGCCGATGTCGCGTCGTCTCTCGGCGACTTCCTTCTCACGCAGTTCGTGCAGCCTGGATCCGTTCTGGCGGTAGCCGACCAGGTCGCCGTCGACCGCCAGCTTGCCGCCGTCGACTCGGTCGAGGTGGTTGATGCAGCGCAGGAACGTCGACTTGCCCGAGCCGGAGGGACCCAGCAGACAGCACACCTGGCCGCGTTCGATGGTCAGGTCGATGCCCTTGAGGACTTCGAGTTTCGCGAAGTGCTTGCGCACGCCGTGGGCGTGGACCATGGGGACGCTCACGCACCCGCCTCCTTGGTGTTCTTCTTCGTGCGGGCAGGCTGGGCCAGTGCACCGGCAAGCATCCGGCGCAGGGGCGAGGTGTGGCCGCCTCGGTCGGTGCCGCGGCCGTAGCGGCGCTCCAGCCATGCCTGCGGGATGCTGAGCAGGGTGACCAGGCCCAGGTACCAGAGGCTGGCGACGACGAGCATGGGGATGACCTGGTAGTTCTGCGCGTACACGTCCTGGATGTTGGACATCAGGTCGTGCGCCGAGATGATCGACACCAGGGCGGTCATCTTCAGCATGTTGATCGTCTCGTTGCCCATCGGTGGGATGATCACCCGCATGGCCTGGGGCAGCACGATCCTGCGCATCGTCTGCGCGGGCCGCATACCCAGGGAGTGCGCGGCTTCGCTCTGGCCGGGGTCCACCGACTGGATGCCGGCCCTGACGATCTCCGAGGCATACGCGGCCTCGTTCAGCCCGAGGGCCAGCAGGGCTGCGATGGCCGGGGTGAGGAGGGAGTTCGTCTCGACCTGGAAGAAGGTGACGCTGGTGAACGGAATGCCGATCTTCACGTACTGGTAGAGGGCGGCGGCGTATCCCCAGAAGATGATCTGGACCAGCAGCGGGGTACCGCGGAAGAACCAGACGAACAGTGAGGACATCCCGTAGAGAACCGGGTTGGACGACAGTCGCATCACCGCGACCAGCGTGCCCAGAATGAGCCCGAGGGCCATCGCGGCCACGGTGAGCCACAGGGTGGTGACGAGTCCGGAGAAGATCAGGTCGGCGAACAGGAAGTGCCCGATGATCTCCCAGTGGAGATTGCTGTTCTTCGCCAGTGATCCGGCCACACCGATGAGTGCAGCAATGGCCGCGACGGCGGCGATCCAGCGGCCGTAGTGGCGCAGCGGCACGACGGTGAGCTGCTGGGGCGCGGGACGGTCGGTGTCCACGGGGACTGTGGTCGTGGTCATGTTTAGTCCACCGCCGCGTTCTTGGTGGCTTCCTTGACGGCGATGGAAGCAACCCCGTACTTGTCGAAGATCTTGGTGACGGTGCCGTCGTCGATCAGCGCCTGCAGGGCCTTCTGGATCGCGTCGCTGAGCTGGGGCAGCTTCTTGGAAACCGCGATCCCGTTCGGCGAAGCCCCGTAGCCGCCCGCGGCGGCCGGGTCGTCGACGACCTGGAAGGCGTTTCCGCCGTCAGCGGTCTTCGCGGTCCAACCCGCGGCGGGCTTGGTCTGCACCTGGGCGACGACCTTGCCCGAGCGCAGGGCGAGCTGCGCGTCGGAGTCCTTGGGGAAGGTCTGGATGTCGATCTCCCCCCTGCCCGCGGCCTTGCACTTGGCCTGGTGGTTCTTGAGGAGGTCGAGCTGGTTGGTCGCCGCCTGCACCGCGGCCTTCTTGCCGCACAGGTCATCGAGGGTGGTGATCTTCTCAGGGTTGCCCTTGGCGACCATGATCCCGGAACCGGAGACGGAGTAGTCGACGAAGTCGACGACCGCCTGGCGCTCCTTGTTGTCGGTCATTGCCGACATCGCCGCGTCGAACTTGCCGGCCTGGATCGCGGGCACGATCCCGTCGAACTTCTGCGGCGCAAAATCGAACTTCACACCCAGCTTCGCCCCGAGCGCCTGCCCGAGGTCGTAGTCGAGCCCGGTGAGCTCCGGCTCGCCCTCGGCCACGAACATCTCGAACGGCGCGTAGGGCACGTCCGTGGCCACGCGCACGGTGCCCGACTTCTTGATCGCGTCCGGCAGTGCGTCGTGCAGCGCGGTGTCCTTCGTGACCGCCGCACCTGCGACGGTGATCTGCTCAACGCCAGCGGACTTGGCGGCGTCGGCGGAGTCCGAACAGGAAGTGAGCGTGGCCAGCGCGGTCGCGGCCGTCAACGCAATGATCAGGTTTCGGGACAGACAGGTGTTCATCAGGCGTATGCCTCTCCGGTCTTCGGGCCGACGGGGCGTTCGCCGTCGACTGCAACACCGAAATTACAGAACTGGTTCGATGATGACTAGATGTATCGCTCGTTACATTGCAGTAACGGGGCACGGTTTGGACTGCAAGGCCCTCGCGGCCAAGCGATTGAGCGGCCTGAATCAACCGACCAGGGGAGAGGTGCTGCGTTTTGCGCGCTACAACTACCGTTCACTCAACTTGGCTTGTAAGTTCTGCTACTGCGCACCACCGCGACGGCGCAGCTCCCCCACGCGCCCCTCAGGGCATCGCCACGCCCTGCCCTCTGCAGATCCGCGCACCTCCCCCACCTCTCGGAGACTTCATGGACACACGATTCAGGCATGCCAAGCTGGCCTCGGCCGCCATGGCTCTGCTCACGCTGACCGGCGCACTCGCCTCCACCGGCAGCGCCGAAGCGGCCGGCACCCGCATACGCCTCGGCAGCCCTTCCGACGTCAGCCGCACCGCCTGGCAGGGCCCCGCCTTCACCATGAACGGCGACGGAAAGATCAACCCCGGATCCATGTCGGCCGCCATCGACGCCATCCGCGGCGGCACCGGCAGCCTCGACGTCGTCATCCTGGCCGGCTCCGCCCCCACCTCAGGCAGCGCCACCCCCGAATGCGACGCCGTCATGGCGCTGCCCGGCATCAACTCCTGTACCAGCTGGACCCTGACCGCCGCCTCCGACGGCAACAACAGCCAGGTCAACGCAGACATCCGCAACGCCGAGTTCGTGTACTTCGCTGGCGGGGACCAGTGCCGCTACGCCGCTTGGAAGGGCACCGCACTGGAAGCCTCCGTCGAATCCGTCGTCGCCAAGGGCGGCGGCTCGGGCGGCGGCAGCGCGGGCACCCACATCAACAGCCCCGTGGTCTACGACGCATGCCAGGGAAGCATCACCAGCGCCGAAGCCCTCGCCAACCCGTACGACAGCTACATCACCTTCACCACCGGCATGTTCGACTGGCCGAACTACGCTGGCGTCATCAACGACTCCCACTTCACGGCCCGCGACCGGATGGGCCGCACCATGGCCTTCGTCGCCCGCGCGATCAAGGACGGCCGGACCTCCGGCGGCAAGGCCTGGGGCGTCGGAGTCGAGGAAGGCAGCTCGCTGCTCCTCGACAGCAACGGCCAGGCCACCCTCTACGGCACCGAGGCCTTCATCGTGCTCGGCGACCACCAGCCCGAACAAGCCACCGCCGGCAAACCTCTGACGTTCTCCGGCTACAAGATCTGGCACCTCGGCCCCGGCCAGACCTACGACTTCAAGAACCGTCCCACCTGCGGCTACTACCTCCGCAACGTCACCGGCGGCGTCATCGACACCAACCCGTACAGCGGCACGCCGCAGACCACCTGCGGCACCCCGGGCGGCACAGTCCTCCTCGCCGAGGACGAAGCCAACGACACCCGGGCCACCGCCAACGACGCCACCGCCCTCACCTACCCCGCCTCCATCAGCGGCACCATGGCCTCCACCACCGACCGCGACTACTTCCGTGTCTCGCTGGCGGCCAACGAACGCCTCACCGTGCAGTGCGCCGTACCCGACGCCTACGACGCAGACCTCTACCTCCTCGACTCCAACGGCAGCACCCTCACCCGATCTGTCAACAACGGCCTGGGCGCCGACGAGTCACTCACCTTCACCAGAACCGCCGCGGGAAGCGCCACCTACTACCTCGAACTCGAGGCCTACCGCGGCTCGGGCACCCCCGCTTACACCTGCACCCTCACCAAGAACTGACACCAGCGCTGGACCGGCGTCAACCGGTCCAGCGCACGTGTCGCCGCGGAGGCCAGGGGGATGACCATCAGCGCGGCGAAGGTGGCCGCCAGGACTAGAGCGTGTTCGGCCCGGGAGACGACGGACGCCGATCAAGCAGAGGAACGGTCATGGCGGCGAAAATACCGCCCGCCGGCCAGCCGCCACCCGGCAATGGGCGAGATTGGCGCTATCGCGCCGCCACCCGCCGACCGGGGACCCCCGGGGACTCAATGGTGTGATCCTCCCGCAGGCGCGAGAACCACGGCCAGCTACTAGGTCGTGTCCGTAAAGTCCCGCCTGTCCCGCGACGCCCGGCACGCGCTCTCGGCGCACCGGGCGAAATCCCGAGTACGTCCAGTACAAGGGCTTCCGCCCGGCACGCCGAGAGCACGCACCGGACGCCGCGGGACCGCCCTTCGGGCGGACGGCGCTACTTTCCGGACACCCCCTAGCGGTTCCTGGGGAATGAGCGACGAGAGCGTGATCACGATCGGGATCCGGGGCCAGGAGAAGGCCGCACTCGGAGCCGCGCAATGGATCTCCGCCCTGTTCTTGTCGTCCGGGCCGAGCCGGCTGCGCCGTACCCCGGTAAGTCAGAGGTACAGCTGCCGGTGTCCGCGGACGTCAGCCGGGATCCGGGCGACGGCGGGTACCTCGACCCTGACGAAGCTGAAGGAGCAGGCTCGCTTCTTCGGTGAATCCGGCCGCCCACACGAGTGAGTTGTCCCCCGGGGCCTGTCAGGGTGGGTGTCGGGCACGCTCCACCGGCCTTTGGCCCTGCCCCTGTTCACCGCGGCTCCGGCCGCACACTCCGCTCCCACCGCCACGCCGGCACCCGCGACCGCCCTGGCCGCTGGCCCTGCCGGGCTGCGGGCTCCGCTACCGCTGTTCGAAGCCATCGACCGCCTGCCCGTCGCCGTCGAGCACCGCGAGGGCTACAAGCGGGACCTGTACAAGCACTGGAACAAAGGCCTGAACGCCGGGGACGGCTGCGACACCCGCAAGGAGGTCATCCTCGCCGAAGCCGTGGAAGCGCCGCAGGTCGCGACCGGCTGCAAGCTGACCGGCGGATCCTGGCGCAGCACGTACGACGACGACATCGTCGTCACCGATGCGGCTCGCCTCGATGTAGACCATTTTGTTCCGTTGGCGGAGGTTTTCGACTCGGAGCAGGTGCCGTGGCCGGCGGCGCGGCGGGAGGCGTACGCGAACGACCAGGCCTCCCCTGACACGCTCATCGCGGTATTCGCCGCATCCAACCGGTCCAAGGCCGACAAGGACCCCGCCGAGTGGCTGCCGTCCGACGGCTCCTACCACTGCACCTACGCCGCAACCTGGGTCGGAACCAAGCTCCGCTGGGACCTGGCCGTCGACGAGAACGAGCGCCAGGCCTCCTCGGACTCGCCGAGGACTGTCCCACCACCACCGTCGTCTACGAACCCGCCGTGTGATATCCGAATGGTGCTGCCTGCGCAATGCGCAGGCAGCACCATTCCACCGACGTTGATGGCACGACGATGGTCGGCCCCTGCTCGCCGTGCTCGACAGGTCAGGGTTGCTTCTGCTCCCAATGGCCGGCCGACAACACGACGGCTTCTGGGTCGCTCTCCCGGAGACACTCGTGGACTGCGCATTTCCGGTACCTGGAGGACCGCCCGACACGGATCGCCGGAAGGTGTCCGGTGTGCACGAGGCGGTACACAGCGTAACGCCCTGGCTTTCACCGCGTTGTACAGGCGGTCGGCTCGCCCGTGCGGTACGGGCAGGTCCCAAGAAGCCTGCCCGTAAGGCGGTCGCCGGGGATGTCGCGACCACATCCCCCGCAGCCCGACTCCTGTTGCTGAGGAACCTGGTTCGTGCGGCGGTGGGCGGTCCTCGCCTCACCCCGTCAAGGAAGGGGGTTAGTGCCATGGACGGTAACCCGGTGATCCCTGCGCGCATCCCGCGCCGTGTGGTGCTGGCCACGTGGGGCACGGCGGGTGACATTGCGCCCTACACCGGCCTCGCCGCAGGCTTGATGAGAGCAGGGCATGAGGTCGTGGTGGTGACGTCCGACCGCTACTCGGCTGCCTTTCGAGGCTTGGGGCTCACCGTCTGCGCCATGCTTTTTGACCGGCATGAAGCGGCGATCGGACAATTCACGTCCCGACGCGCTCGGACGAAGAACTCTCAGGAGATGGCAGTCATCGCGGCAGAGCATCTCCTGATGGTCGCGGGCAGGGGGGCGGACGTCCTGCTCGCCCATCCACTGCTCCACCCCCAGGCTGCCTTGATCGGCCGCGGGCTGGGGATCAGCTGCATTGGCGTCTACACCGTCTCCCACGCGATGATGCTCCCCCGTCTGGTGGCGGGAAATCCCCGGTGGCGCTACATGGCATCCGATGCGCTGGTCAAGGTCCTGCTGGCCCCGGTGTACAAGCCGGCTGCCAGCTACCTGGGACGGGAACTGGGACTTCCTGGGAGCGCGACGGAGAACTCGCTGCTTTCGGCCTCGCGGGGTTCCGTACGGTACGGGTTCAGCACCGTGTTGCTTCCGCCTCGTGTGCGGTTTCCCGCTCTGCACCGGGTGGTCGGTGCCTGGCAGCCCCACCGCGTTCCGCACTGGCAGCCCGAGGCTCGTCTCGTGGATTTCCTGGAGGCGGGGCCTGCCCCGATCTACTTCGGATTCGGGAGTATGGCGGGCGTAGATGTCGAAAAGCTCGCCGAGAGCATCACCCAGGTGGTGCGGCGTCTTGGTGTGAGGGCTGTCGTCCAGGGTGGGTACGCCGGGCTGGCAGGGCGGGGTGAGGACATCTTCAATATCGGGGAGTGTCCCCACGAATGGCTGTTCCCCCAGATGCGAGCAGCGGTGCATCATGCGGGGCCCGGGACGACTCATGCCTGCCTGCGCGCCGGCACACCATCATTGCCCGTCCCTGTCGGGTTGGACCAGCCTTTCTGGGGAGCCCGGCTGCATGCGCTGGGTCTCACATCGGCGGTGATCCCTCAGCGGCAGCTCAACGGCGACAACCTCGCCTGGGCCTTGGGCCGGCTGCTGGAGGAGGAGGGATACCGGGCCCGGACGCGTGACATCGGCAGGATGGTGGAGCAGCAGGACGGCACTGCTGTCCTTCAGGCGGAGCTTGGGCGGCCCGTTCCTGCCTCAGGCCGCTAGGGGACGTCTTGCCGATCATGCCGGGCTCGCGGCGGCGGGCACCGCGCCTCGCCGCGTTGTCCTCGCTCGCCGACACACCACGTCGCCTCCCTCGTCCGCCTTGCGATCCACGGCACCCACCACCGCTCCCTGACCCGGCCTGATCAACAAAACACCCCCTACTGATCTTTTCGTAAGTTCGGTGGGTGTGGTGGGTGGATGGTGAGTCCGGTGTGGGTGAGGAAGGACCATGGCAGTTGTGGGTTGTGGTTGATGCGGTGGATGCCGTGTTCGGTGGCGTCGGCTACGTCTGCGAGGTGGTCGCCGGCGAGGTTGGCGAGTTCGCGTTTCTTGAGTGAGGACCACAGCAGTTCCACCGGGTTCAGCTCCGGAGCGTAGGCGGGTAATCGCTCCAGGGTCAGCCAGTCCTGTTCGGCGACCCATGCTCGCATCGCCCGGCTCCAGTGAGCGGACAGTCCGTCCCAGACGAGGATCACTCTGTCCCCGCGGTAGAACGCCTTGATCTGTTCGAGGACCTCAATGAGGGCGGTCGTGTCGTAGCTGCCGGGCTTGAGGTGGAAGCACAGGCGGGGGCCGCGGTCGGGGTCGGTGGCGTGGTAGCCCAGGGCCGCGGCCATTGAAGCGCGTTTCCAGTTCAGCCGGTGCCGCAGGAGCGGGGTGCGGCCGCGTGGTGCGTAGGTGCGGCGGACTTGGGGGAGCAACGAGACGCCTGATTCGTCGAGGAACACGATCCAGGCACGTGTGTTCACCGCCCCTTTTTGATGCGCGGCCATTCGCGCGCGATCCAGCGGGCGATCTCGGACTCGTCCCGCTCCACCGCCCGCCGCTCAGGGCGTTGCAGGCTCCACCCCAGCCGGCCGGTCAGCAGACGCCACACCGACGCTCGCGACAACGACACCTGCGTCACCCGCTCGACCACCACGCCGACCCGCTCCAACGTCCACAGATCAGCCTCGAATCCATGCGCCTGAGCACCCCGCTCCAATGCGGTCCGCACCTCTTCCACCTGGGCGTCGTCGAGCTTCGGCCGGCGACCGGGGGCTGGCCGCCGCCGCAGTGCTTGGGCTCCGCCGTTCTCCCAGGCCCGTCTCCACCGCCGGACACTCTCCGCATGCACCCCCACCATCCCCGCGATCTCGATGTTCGAGCAGCCCCGCCCGAAAAACTCGACCGCACGAACACGCCGAGCTTCCGCCAACTCAGGCCGCTTCAAAGGAGGAACAAGAGAACCGGACACACCAGACGAAGACTTGTAAGACACCCCGACAGCCTCCCACCCACAACGCCGCCACATCCACTGAATCAACGAAAAGATCAGTAGTGACCTGAGTCAGAGATTCGGTGGCAGTAGGCCGCGACTTTGTCGAGGATCTCGTCGGCTGTCTTCGTCCAGATGAAGGGCCTGGGCTGCTCGTTCCAGTCGGCGAGCCAACCCCGGATGTCGCGTTCGAGGGCCTGGACGGAGCGGTGGACCCCTCGCTTGAGCTTCTTCTGCGTGAGCTCGGCGAACCACCGCTCCACCAGGTTCAGCCACGACGCACTGGTCGGGGTGAAGTGCAGGTGGAACCGGGGGTGGGCCAGCAGCCACCGCTTGATGTCGGGCGTCTTGTGGGTCGCGTAGTTGTCCAGGATCAGGTGCACCTCAAGGCCGGCCGGGACTGCCTTGTCCACCTTGGCGAGGAACTTCTTGAACTCCGCTGCCCGGTGGCGGCGGTGGAGCGATCCGATGACCTTGCCGGTGGCGACCTCGAGGGCGGCGAAGAGGGTGGTGGTGCCGGCCCGGATGTAGTCGTGGCTGCGGCGTTCGGGAACGCCGGGCATCATCGGCAGGACCGGCTGGGACCGGTCCAGGGCCTGGATCTGCGACTTCTCGTCCACGCAGAGGACCAGGGCCTTCTCCGGCGGGTCGAGGTAGAGGCCGACGACGTCACGGACCTTGTCGATGAACAGCGGGTCCGTCGACAGCTTGAATGTCCGTGACCGGTGCGGGGCCAGCGCGAAGGCCCGCCAGATCCGCGAGATGCTCGACTGTGACATCCCCGTCGCCGCGGCCATCGAGCGGGTGGACCAGTGGGTGGCGTTCTTCGGTGTTTCCTCGAGGGTCTTGACGATCACTCGCTCGACGTCCGCGTCGGTGATCTTCCTCGGAACACCGGGACGCGGTTCGTCGCTCATGCCTTCCAGGCCGCGCTCGAGGAACCGCCGCCGCCAGGTTCGGACCGTCTCAGGAGCGATCCCGAGACGGCGCGACACCTCCGCGATCGAGTGGCCCTGGGCGCACTCCAGAACGATCCGTGACCGCAGGGCCAGGGCCTGAGCGGTCGTGCGACGCCGGACCCACCCCTCCAGCACGGCCCGCTGGGCATCGGTCACCGGCAACGGCGGGATCTTCGGTCCAGGACGACTCACACCCAACCAACGACGAATCTCTGACTCAGGTCACTAGCCGTGTCTTTCGGATCAGGGCGGATCAGCCCGGGGTGTCCGGTGCCATGCATCGCAAGGCCGAGGAGGGAGCCGACGTGGTGTGTCGGCGACCGACGAGAACGCCGCGAGGCGCGGTGCAGGGCAGCCCGGGCCCGCCATGATCCGAAAGACACGGCCTGCTTCCCTTGCCGTTGACGCGCGAGCGGGCGGCTCGGGTCATGGAAGGAGTTCGACGGCGCTGTGAGCCACGGTGGCGAGGGGCTGGTTGTCGAGGAAGAGGGTGACGGCGGCTGCGAAGTCCGCATCGCGTTCGAGGTGCAGCAGGTGGTCGGCGTGCTTCATGACGAGGAAGGTGCAGCCGGCGATGGTTGCGGCTACGGCGCGGTTGTCTTCGACGGTGGTGGCGGTGTCGTGCTCGCCCACTCCCACGAGGGCGGGGACACCAGTCAGACCGCCGGCGGGAAGCGCGTTGGACAGGAGGAGCGACCCGCGGTCGAAGACGTAGCGGACCAAGGGGTCATGCGGGGTTGCGGTGAGCTGGGCGAGCATGACGCGGGCTGCGGCCTTGAGGAGCAGGTATTTTTCAGCCGCTTGGGTGTTGGTCAAGGCCTTCACGAGTTGGGCTGCGGCATGGTGTCGGCGTTCGGGTGAGGCGTCGGTCGTAGTGGTGGCTTCGCGCTGCAGGCCTTCTCGGATGAGCGCGGCAAGGTGCGGGCGGGGTTGGGGGGCTGCGCCGAAGAGCATCAGGTGGCTGATGCGGTCGGGGTGTTGTTGGGCGAGCCGGTAGCCGATGGGGTAGCCGGAGGAGACCGCGAGAACCGCGAATCGGCCGATGCGCAGTTGGTCGGCTGCGGCCAGAGCGGCGTCGGTAAGGTCGTCCCAGGTCAGGTGCGTTCGGGTCTGTCCGGGAGAGCGGGCGGGCGGTAGGTCGGGGATGAGGAGTCGGCGGTCGGGGACCCGGTGTTCCAGGCGTGTCCAGGAGTGGCGGCTTTGGAGGCCTCCGCCGAGCACAAGCAGGGGTGGTCCGCCCGGCGTCTGGGTGCGTGGGGTGAGGACGCGGCAGGGGTAGCCGGCCTTCTCCCACGCGATGTGGTGGTCGCGGGCGTCGCGGCCGGGCAGGACAGGTGCCGGTTGGGCGTGGTGGGTCACGCGGTGGCCTTGCGGTGCTGTTCGATGAAGTCGGCGAGCTCGGTGAGGGTGGTGTTGGCCGACAGGTCCGCTTCGGCGATCACGATGCCGTGGTCGTCTTCGAGGATCATGGACAGGACGGCGATGGCCATGGAGTCGACCCCGGCTTGGGCCAGGGTGGCCGTGGGTGTGACGGGGGCCGCGGGCAGTCCGGCCTTCTGTGTGAGGGTGTCGATGACGATCCGCAGCATGTCGCTCATGGGTTCTCCATAGATCGGCGGCAACCGGTCGGCTGGACGGTGTGCTGGTGGGTGCTCAGGGCGTGGCCGGTTCGGTCAGCGACCTCGTCCGGGGTTCCGCCGCCGGCGTACGGCCGGCCGCGGTCGTTGCCGGGTTCACAGGTGCGCAGTGAGCCCCGGGGGCCAGGTGGCGGTGGTCGCTGCCCAGGACAACCCGCTACCGAAGGCCACCAGGAGGATGCGTTGGCCCTCCTTCAGCGTTCCGTCCCGGGCGGCCTGGGCAAGGAGGATGGGCAGCGAGGCCGCGGCGGTATTGCCGACGCTGTCGATGTTGGAGGGCATGCGGTCCGCGGGGAAGTCCAGGGCGGCGGCCAGCGCCTTGGAGATCGCCGCGTTGGCCTGGTGTGCAATGAGGAGGTCGATGTCCGAAGGATCCCAGCCGGCAGCAGCCCGCGCCGCGGTTGCGGCTTGCTTCATGCGGCGCACCGCGTTGCGCAGGACCTCGCTTCCGTGCATGTGCAGGTAGAGGTCCGCGCCGTCGGTGTCGGCTGCGGAGCGTTGGCGTGCTCCGCCGGCGGGGATGGAGATCGTGTCCGCGAGCGTTCCGTCGCTGCCCCAGATCGTCGGGCCGAGGGTGGCTTCCTGGCCGGGGCGCGCGCGGCGCAGCACGACGGCTCCGGCTCCGTCTCCGAAGATGGGGGCGGTGGCGGAGTCGGCGGGGTTGACCATCGTGGAGGTACTCTCGGCGGCGATCACCAGGACGGAGCCGGCGGTGCCCGCCGCGATGAGCCCTTTGGCGAGTTCGCAGGCGTAGAGAAAGCCTGAGCAGCCTGCGTTGATGTCCAGGGCTGGGGTGCCGGTCATGCCCAGCCGGCTGGCGACTTCGGGGGCTCCGGCGGGACAGAGCCGGTCGGGGGTGGTGGTGGCCAGGATGACGGCATCGGTGCGCTCCGTGTTGGCGGAGGTGAGCGCTCGGGCGCCTGCTTCGGTGGCCAGGTGGACGGTGGCATGGCCGTCGGTGATGCGGTGACGCTGGGCGATACCGATGCGCCGTCGTACGAAGGCGTCCATGCCGGGGGCCATGAGGTCCGCGTTGCGCACTACGGTGGGCGGCAGCCAGCATCCGAGCCCGGCCACGACGGTCTGTGTCATCTTGTCCCGATCTCAGTGACGCTGGTTCGGATTTCCCCTGCGGTCGGCAGGGGTCGGGCCGGCTGCTCCTCGACGTGTCCTAGGAGGGTCAGCCGTTGCGAGCGGCGACGTAGGCGGCCGCAGCCGGTTCGAGGAGGTAGTCGCAGTCGTCGAGGCTGCGGCCGGTGAAGAAGCGCATGACGAGGTCGCTGGCCTCCTCGCGGCGCTGCATGAACACCCAGTGGTCGGCGTCGGCGATGGCCGCGAAGGTGCAGTCCCCGATGGTCTGTGCGAACTCGCGCTGTTCTACGAGAGAGCTGATGGTGTCGTGTTCACCGCAGAAGACCAACGTGGGCACCCCCTGGAGGCCGCCTTCGGGATCGAGGTTCTCCAGCACGGACCGTTCCATCGTCCAGAAGCCGTGGGCGTTGGCGGTGACCGCGCGCAGCGTCATGCGTTTGACGAGCTGGCGTACCACGTCACGGTTGCTGACGGTGACCTGCTCGTCGGAGCACAGGAACATCTCGGCGAGGACGTCGACGAAGCCGCGGGGGTCCCCACTGTGCATGCGCTGGGCGCCGCGCTTCCACAGGGCGATGAGCTTGTCGCTGATGCGGACGGGGACTCCGCCCAGGACGAGCTTCGCGAAGCGTTCTGGGCGGCGCTGCGCACAGCGGAAGGCGATGGCGGAGCCGAAGGAGTATCCGAGGAAGTTGACGCGGTCCACAGCGAGGTCGTCGATGATGATCTCGGTGGCCCGGCACATGACCTCCATGCTCTGCTCGGGGCGCAGGGGGGTGGACCGGCCGGCGCCGGGGAGGTCCACGGAGATCAGGCTGGCGTGCGGCAGGACATGGCGTTCCATGATGGACCAGCCGTGCATGCCCTGGAGGACTCCCCCGATGACGAGGACCGGTTCGATGACGGGGTATTCGGCTTCGATGACCTGGTAGGAGAATGACAGGCCGTCCAGGGACAGGGTGCGGGTGATCGCCTCGGTCACGGTTCTCCCTCAGACGGCGGGCGGACAGGGTTCGTACGGGGCTCTGCGATCCCCTCGGGCAGTTTTTTGGTGCGGGCCGGGGCTGCCGGTGGGGCGGCTTGCTGGGGGCTGGGAGGCCGCACGCCGGTCAGTGTGGGGTGGCGGCGGCGCAACCCTGTCGCTGGCTGGCGATGCCTTCCAGGGCCGCGGTCACCAGGTCCGCGGTCTGCCCCAGGGTCATCCCCCCGCTTGCAAGGGAGTCGTCCAGGTGGATGCGGTAGTGGTCGGAGAGGGTCACGAACATCTCCACCTGGGCGATGGAGTCCAGGTCCAAGCTGTCGAAGGTGCGCTCATAGGTGAGTTCGTCTGCGGCCACGTTGAACTCGGAGGCCAGGTAGGTGCGGATGTACTCAAGAGGGTGCTGCGCCGGCTGGCTCATGCGTCTTCCTTCAGGACGAGGGCTTGATGTCGGGCCAGTTCAAAGCGACCGCCCCCCACACCGCCCCGCCGCCGAACGCGGTCAACAGCGTCCTGGCCCCGGCGGGGACGGTGGCAGCGGTGACGAGGTCGTTCATGACCAGCGGGATGGAGGCGGACGAGGTGTTCCCGACCTCACGAATGTTGGCAAATCGGCTTGCCGCAGGTACGCCGACCAGGTCGGCGACCTTGTCCAGGATCCGCTGGTTGGCCTGGTGTCCGATGAACGCCCCAAGGGACTCCACCGGCCACTCCAGCCGCTCCATCAGGAGCCTGGATACTTCGGTCATGCGGCGCACGGCGTGGGCGAACATGTCCGGCCCGCGCATCTGCAGGCAGCGGTCGGCCCGGGCGGCCGTGCCTTCGGTGTCAGGCTGCCGGGATCCGCCCGAATTGACGACCGCCAGGTTCTTCTGGGTACCGTCGCTGCCCAGGAGCACGGCCTGGATGGCACCCGGCTCCTCCAGGTGCCCGCTGCGCAGGACGGCGGCACCGGCGCCGTCGGCGAACACGACAGCCGTTCCTCGGTCGGAGGGGTCGGTGATCGTCGACAGCGTCTCAGCCGCCACGACCAGCACACACTGCGCCTGCCGCGAGGTGATCCACGCATTCGCGGCCGCCAGCCCGTAGGTGAATCCGGAGCAGGCCGCCGCGATGTCGAAGGCCGCAATCGTTCCCAGGCCGAGCTGCGCGGCAACCCATGGGGCGGTCGCCGGCGAAGGATGGTCGGGCGTTGTCGTGGTCAGCACCACCAGGTCGACGACCGGGTAGCCGGCGCTGCGCAGCGCGGCCCGGCCTGCCTGCACCGCAAGGTCCCCGGTGCTCGTACCCGGCTCAACCCACCGCCGACGCTCGATACCCGTCCGGCTGCGGATCCACTCGCCAGTGGTGTCCAAAGCCGTCAGCGGAGGGTCCTCGTTACCGATGATCCGCGGCGGCAGAAAGGATCCGACACCTGATACCACGGAAGCTACACCGGACGCCATGAGGCTCCTTACGCCTGTCGCGGCTTCATCAATTCCCCAGCCACGCAACAACACTCGCCTGAGCATGGCAGCCGGGCGGCACTGTATTCACGACCCGACAGCCATGTCAAAGACAAGGAAATGCATATGTGAATTCAAATTACTATGTGCTGGCGCCTCTTCGCGGCGCCGCATGTGCCCTGTATGCAGCTGGTCTCATGACTGCCTCACGTCATCGCCGTGAGCCCGCCCGCGCCGGTCGCCCATATCCGAGACGAGTCGGCCGTGTCCTCAGGAGTCGGCTCGGGATCTGGAGGTGATACCTCTGCGCCGGATCGCCGCACGGTCGCCAACAGCACGCGACCTGGCGCGCCCGGCGGCCAACTGCGCGCCTGCATCGGCGGACCCGCGCGCCGAAGGCGGCACACTCATCCCGTCGTTCACATGGCGCACGTGTTTCCTGTATGCGGCCCGCCTCAGGTACGCGCCGGGCCAATCCCACATACGAGCCCTGTCGGGAAGCAACATGAGAACTACGTCGTACGCAGCCCCCGCCTGCCGGCACAAAGAAACCCTGAATTTCTCTACAAAACTGGAACCCGCCATCATCTTGCGGAGTATAGAAGACTCCGTCCGGAATTCCTGGACGGCTTGCCCAGGGGCCCATTGAGGCTCTTCCATGCGCTCACACTTGGCCCGCAGCTGACTCCACAGGGGAACGGGTACGGACGGTGCCGTCGCCGTGGAAGCGCCGGCTGCTCCAGGCCTGCAGCATCGAGGTCACGCCGGTCCGGGCGGGACTGTAAAAGGAACGGCTCTGTCTCACATTCGGTGGTGACGCTGAGTTGTCCGGGATCGTTGTTGTTGGTGTGAAGGACGTCAACGAGCTTGTGCGGATGGTGTTTTCGGGTCTGTCTCCGCTGGTCATCGAGGAGGTGGTCGATGAGTGTGAGCGGATCGTGGTGCGGGCGCGGACTCCGAAGGAGGCCGCGATCTGCCCGTTGTGCGGGGCGTTGGCTGGGCGGGTGCACGGTTACCACTGGCGGACAGTGGCCGACGTGTCGGTCGACGAACGCCGGGTGGTCGTCCGTGTGAGGGTGCGACGCCTGGTATGCCCCACGCTCGGCTGCCGGCAGACCTTCCGTGAGCAGATCCCTGGAGTGCTGGAGCGGTACCAGCGACGCACGACCCGTCTGACCAAGCAGATCAAGGCAGTCGTCAGGGAGTTAGCGGGCCGGGCTGGATCGCGGTTGCTGGCCGTACTCGCGGTGGGCCTGTCGCGTCACACCGCCCTGCGAACCCTGCTGAGTATCGCGTTGCCCACCGGGCGGGAGCCCCGCGTGATCGGCGTCGACGACTTCGCTCTGCGCCGACGGCACCGCTATGCCACCGTGGTGATCGACGCCGAAACCCACGAGCGGATCGACGTGCTGCCCGACCGCACCGCCGACACACTGGAGATATGGCTGCGCCGACATCCGGGCATCGAAGTCGTGTGCCGCGACGGATCGACGACGTACGCCGAAGCCATCCGCCGTGCCCTGCCCGTCGCGGTTCAGGTCGCCGACCGGTGGCACCTGTGGCACAACCTGTGTGAAGCTGCCCTGAGCGAGGTCAAGGCGCACAGCACTTGCTGGGCCACTGTGCTGGACGCGCCGCTCTCATGACGCACACGCGACACCGTTTCCTTCCGGCTGGGGTCCTCCCGTAAGGCCGTCCGCCCTGTTCGAATTCTCTGCCAGTCCGCGTGTCGCCCCGCGGGGCTGCTCGTTACGATCATGGCTCTCGGCATGTTGACCTGGGGCCTTGTGACAGCGAAAGGTCTTCTCCGCCGCCATGTCTTACAGTTCACCCGACCTGGACCCAGCCCCCTGCAGCGAAACCGTGCCGCCCCTGGACCAGCGGCCGCCCGGCGCCCACCCCAAGGTGCTGCGAGACGAACTCGTCGCCGCGGCCCAGTGGGTGTCGCACTACCTGGCCGAGGTTCCGGCGGGCGCGGTATACCGCCCGATGCCACCGGCCCACCGGCAACGGCTGCGCGAGCCATCCCTCGCCTCACAGGGGCAGGAACTGGGCCGGGTACTGGACTTCGTACGCGAAGAGATCGCCCCGTATCCGACCGGGAACGGACACCCCGCGTTCTTCGCCTGGGTCAACTCCCCACCCGCACCCGCCGGCATCATCGCCGAACTACTGGCCTGCGCCGTCAACGCGACCTGCGGCATGGGCGAGAACGCCCTCATGGACCTGGAACGCGGCACCGTACGCATGCTCGCCGACCTCGCAGGACTACCCGACGCGACAGGCGGGGTGCTGACCAGCGGCGGCTCCATGGCCAACTTGCTCGCCCTGGCCACTGCCCGCACCTGGTTCCTCGCCCAGCGCGGCGCCGGCGACGGCCCCGCCTACGACCGCGACCACACCCGCCTCACCCTCTACTACAGCGCCCAGGCACACATGTCCGTCGCCAAGGCCGCCGCCTGCATCGGCCTGCCCGCTTACCGGCTACGCCCTGTACCCGCCGACCACCACGACCGCCTCGACCCCGCCGCACTGCGCACCGCGGTCAGCGCCGATCGCGATGCGGGCCTGCTGCCTTTCTGCACGGTCACCACGCTGGGCACCACCGCCACCGGCGCCGTCGACCCACTCGAACCGGTCACCGCCTTGTGCCGGGAGACCGGTATGTGGCACCACGCGGACGGCGCCTGGGGCGGACTCGGCGCCGCCGTCCCCGCCCTGGCACCCCTCTACCAGGGCATCAGCGGAATCGATTCACTGACGGTGGACCCGCACAAGACACTCAGCGTCCCGGTCGGCTGCGGAGCCCTGCTCGTCCCGGACCCCGCGCACCTGCACACAGCCTTCGCCCACCACGCCTCCTACCTCACCGCCGACGAACCCGGCGCGCTGCCATGGCTGTCCCACGCCACGATCGAGCTGACCCGGCCCGGCACCCGCGCGCTGTCCCTGTGGGCCACCCTCAACCACCTCGGCCGCGACGGCGTCACCGCCCTGATCACGCACTACCTGACCCTCGCTGACCAGCTGCGAGAACGAATCACAGCCGAACCCCGGCTCGAACTCCTCGCGGGCGGACCCTGGCCCGTCGTCTGCTTCCGCATCACCGACGCAGGCAGCGGCGACCCGGACTCGTTGCACACTCGCGTCGCCCGACGCGTACAAGTCGGCGGGCGCGCCTACCTCGCCACCGTCAACGCCCACGGCAGCACTGTCCTGCGTGCCTGCCTGTGCAACTACCGCACCACCAGCAACGACCTCGACCTCCTGATCCGCGAAGTCCTCCACGCCACCCACACCCACACGGACACTGACGGCGGCCATCCCACCGCCAGCCACCAGACGCCGCACCGGTGAGCACCAACCAGACCCCGAAGCGTTGATCAGCATCGAACCGATCCCCCACAAACCTCGCCGGAGTCTCCCGCTCCTGCTGAACGCGCCCAACGGTGACCGTGAGCTAGCGGCGTCGTTGGCCAGGCCTGATCCAAAACTGATGCTTGCTGGTCTTACCGCCGGGGTTGCTCTCGGCCC
Source organism: Streptomyces sp. NPDC001194 (assembly GCF_042896985.1). Taxonomy (NCBI): domain Bacteria; kingdom Bacillati; phylum Actinomycetota; class Actinomycetes; order Kitasatosporales; family Streptomycetaceae; genus Streptomyces; species Streptomyces sp. NPDC001194. Next base: position 74,092 of record NZ_JBIAXU010000006.1, read on the forward strand.
CGTTCCCACCGCTCTGGCCAGTGACACCGATGTCGTCACCGACCTGGCGCGCACGGCCGAGGCGGTCCCCCTCGTCGAGCAGGTCAGTGATCTCACGCCGTCGGACGACAGACCGAAGAAGTACAGGGTGAAATACGTGTCGGAGATCTCGAACGGGGACGACAGGGAGGGGAAGCCAGTATTTGGTGGAACCCGGTCCGGTGTATGAACGCGAGAACGGCGAGCAGTAGGCAGTTGGCGGTGTGCGTACGCCCCGCCGCAGGGGGCGGCGGGGCGTACGGAATCGGCGGATCCCCGGCACGCCGGAGACGCCTCGAACGCTGTGCTCCTCGTGCATGGCCTTGCGATGCGCGTCGCGGCCTGGAGAACTACGCAGCGCAGGTCCGCGAGGCTGACCTGCTCTACGAAACGGAACTCATATATATGTCCGCTTTGCTTGCCGGCACCGTTGCTGACCAGACCCGAGACTTTCAGCACGGCACGTCACCACACCACCACAGCATCCGGGCACACTGCCGGTAAACGATCACCGAGAATGCCACACCGCCGGGGGCGCCCATCGGGACCCGCTTCCCGGGCCGGCTCCCCCCTTTGGGGCCCGGATGGCGCGCACCGCTGACCGGCCATCACCGGCCGAGCATCGACACCTTGTTCGGGTCGGTCCGGTGGTACTGCCCCCCCCAGAGCGCTCTGGCCACCGGGCCTCACCCGAGCACGCCTATCGGCGCGGGCTGCCGCCGACCCTATCCCCCGGCAACACGAGCCCCCGGCCCCTCCCCGAGACCGCACCCCACGACACCACGCGCCGGCCGGCAGGACCACAGCAGCGCGGGTCTGGAGAAAGGCCCCGGCGACCCGCCGCCAGGAAAGTCGGGATTGCCGCGGCGCCCTGAAATCGTCCAGAGCGGCAATCGGTGGCGCTACGTTGAGTGTCAGCGTGATCACTACCTAAAGGATGGTCTGTCGATGAGCACGTCCGCACCGGGCCCCCTCCTGACCTACCGGCTGAGCCGCGCGCCGAAAGCTTTCAGCGCCGGCGCCAAGCCGGACACCGACGGTTTCTCGCTCACCATCGGCGAGGACCTGGTCCGGGACGTGCGCGCCTACAACATCTCCATCGCCGTCCCCGTCGGTCCATGTGACCTGGTGAGGGACCCGGACCACGTCGACAGGGAAACGACCGGCGGGAGTGCGCCCTCCCAGGGCAACGGCTGGGACGTCGAGAGGTACACGAACGCCGCTGGCACGCACGAGGTCTTCGTCTGGACCCCGCGGCGGGACTTCGCCACGTTCAACGGCACATGGTCCCTGACGCTGTCCGTGACCTTCGCGCCCAACCCCGATGCTCGCAGCGTCGACCTCGCCATCCAGGAAACATCCTCCTCCGCCGACTCCGAACACGGCCGAGTGCGGTTCCAGCTCACGGTCTCGGCCGACGACGAGCCGGTCATCAAGCCCCTCGAATCGAGGGACATCTTCGAGGCCTGACCGACCCCGAGAACCCCGGCGGCCCCTTCGGCTCTTCACTGAAGAGGCCGTCACTCATTCACGGTACGCGGCCAGCCTGAACCGGTCTCAAAACCGGCAGCATCCAGTGCCCCGGCCAACCGGTGCCGGGGCGGTAGACGCGCACCGTGCGGGTTCTGGCTCACATTCCGTGTAGTCGTTACGGAGAGTCAGATCTTCGGGGCCATGCGATGGCGGTCGGGATGGGCGCGAAGCCGCGGTGAGGTGAGTTCCAAGGCCCGGTTGTCGCGTCCGGCGCTCATGTGGTTGAGCCAGCGTTAGTACCAGTCGAGGAAGTCGGTGGCGGAGGAGACGCTGGGGCCCCAAAACCCGTCGCCGTTGCCGATGAGGACGCGGCCGGTGAGGGGACCGGTCACCGCGATGACGCATACGTCGGTGCAGCCCATCTCTATGACGTGGAGGAAGAGGTCGCGTTCATGCGGCCCGGGGCCTACGCAGCCGAAGCCTCGGGGTGTCCCTGGTTCTCCGGGCGCTTCCATGACCAGCAGGGAACACCGCTCCAGTGGCATGAGGCCGTAGAACGGCCCCGGCGAGCGGCAGCCTGACGTGATCGGTCCCCGTACGGCAGGATCCCGTCAGGGAGAACGAGACACTGGTTGCGATCATCGCTGACGCGGCCTCCCTGGTGGGTGCCTGGCATAGGCGGGGGCTTCGCTGTTCGCGGAGCCGGCAAGCAAGCCGCAGGAGCTGTTGAGGCTGGACTTGCGCAGGCGACCAGCGCCTACCTGGGTCCCCTGGACACCGCCCGCCGAACCGCGCAGCGGGAGGCCTACGTACGCCTCCTGACCGCCGCCCAGGAGTACGCCGAAGCGGTGTCCCCAGTCATCCACATCGCCACCTCCCTGGACCTCATCGAGGAACGAGCACGAAGGAGTGCAGCTCCGAGGTATGTCGCCGACTATGCCGCCGACAGGGAACAACTCGCTTCCGCCAATGACGCCCGCTTGGTTCGGGCGGCAGCTCAGCATGTGACCCTTGAGGGTCCTGAAAGCGTCGCCCAGGTCGCGGACCGGGTACAGGGTGCCGCCGTTCAACTTGAGTTCGTTCTCAACCATGCCGGGCGGTCGAGCCATGGCCCCGACGGTGTAACCGCCCCTGACCCGACCCGGTCCAGGCAGCACCTGAACACCCTGCACCTCAGGATCAGGGAGTTCACCGAAGTCGCCCGGGAACACCTGAACCAACGCGAACAGAACCCCGGTCAGCCCGAACCGTCGCCCGGACGGATCGCGCGGATCAGGGCTGTCCTGACGCTCGCTGGTAGGGCCCTCAACTATGGAGATTCGTCACCCGACGGGCCTGACTGTCCATGCGGCAGCTGATCACCGGACCAGTCGGAAACTCTTCCCGATCGGAGGAGGACCCGGGGCGGAGGGGATGATCCCCTCCGCCCCGTAAGCGTCAGCCCTTCGGGCTTCCCTCCGAGCAGGCATATTACGCAGAGCACCCCCTGTCATTCGCATGCACAGAAAAGCAAGATAAAGATATTTCGATTCTAGTTATTCGAACCTTAAAATGTGGCCAATCGGGTGAGAATTGACGCAACCCAAGGCTGTAATTTGCCCGGCGATAATCGTCGTGCGCGACACGTCGCCAAAGCGGATCCAGCCGGCCCGGTCGTGGCAATCTGCTCGCCTGTGTAAGGACTTTCGAGCGGAGGTGCGTATCCGGTGAGCGCCACTGTCAATCCCACCGTCAGCAGGCGCCGGCTGGGGTCGGAGCTGCGCCGACTCCGTGAGATCAGCGGTATGACGACACAGCAGGTGACGGAGCGCCTGCTGATTTCCCAGCCCAAGATCAGCCTGCTGGAGAACGGCCGCCGCGTCATCAAGCCGCGCGATGTGCGCGATCTCTGCGGGCTGTACGGAGTTCAGGATCAGCAGAGGGTTGACCATCTGATGCAGCTGGCCAGGGAATCGGGTCAGCAGGGCTGGTGGAACTCCTACGGCGACATCCCGTACGGCGACTACATCGGTCTGGAGGCCGAGGCGGCCGCGATCCGGCTCTACGAGCCGCTGGTGATCCCTGGCCTGTTGCAGACCCCCGACTATGCCCGGGCGATCATCGCAGGAACGATCCCTCACGCCGCGCCCGAACAGGCCTCCGCACGCCTCAAGGTGCGGCTGCGGCGCCAGGACCGGCTGGGAGCCCCGCGGAACCCACTGCGCTTATGGGCGGTACTGGACGAATCGGCGCTGCGGCGCGTCGTGGGCAGCCGCGAGGTCATGCACAAGCAGCTGGACCATCTGGCCCGCCTCGGTGCCCAGCCGCACATCACCATGCAGGTTCTCCCTCACGGCGTGGGTGCGCACCCAGGTATCTCGGGACAGTTCTCGCTGCTCGAGTTCGCCGAGGCCACCGATGCAAGCGTGGTGTATCTGGAAAGGTTCACCAGCGACCTCTATCTGGAGAAACGTTCCGATGTGCGGCTCTACGGCGATATGTATGCGCACTTGCAGGCTCAGGCGCTGAGCCCGGACAGTACTCTGCCTTTCATCGACGAAGCCATGAAGGCGTACGCCGGCCCGGGACGACGTGAGGGCCAATTTCGGAGCTGATCACTCGCGAGCGCTACTGAGCCCCTGGACGATGCGTCCAGGGGCTCAGCCGCCGAACGGCGGGCGGGACGTCCTACGCGCTTGACCGGGCTTCAGCCCCTGCCGCCTACCCGTACGAAGCAGTCGCTGACGGGAGTGCGGAGCGTTGGCCGATCCGGCCGAGTGCTCGAGACCCGAACGGGCAGGGGCGTGACGCGGTCAAGTCTGCGATGGGCTAGTCCTGTCGAGTCGTACCTCGCCGGATTCTCTTCCTGGTGAAGAGGACGGAGCCTGCGACGAATGCCAGAACTGCCGCAGAGGCGGCCATGATGCCGGTCCCGCCGCTTGAGCCGGCCCCCTCCGGCTGCTGACCGGTGGCGGCGCTCACGTGCGCGAAGTTGACGCTCCTGGCCGCGTGGCCGGGACCCGCTTGGCCGGGGTCATTGCCCTGGCCGTTCGGCATGAATCCGGCCCACGGCGGCTTGTCGAAGTCGTGGTCGTCCTGACCGTTCTCGCCCTTGCCGTGGTCGCCTTCCTTGTCGTGGTCGTGGCGGCCGTCCTCGTCCTTGCCGTGATCGCCGTCCTCGTCCTCGTCCTTGTCGTGGTCGTGGCGGCCGTTCTCTCCCTTGTCCTTGTCCTTGTCCTTGTCGTGGCCGTGGTGATCCTTCCCGCCCTTGTCACCGCGAGGCCCCTTGGGCCCGGCGGGTCCTGCAGGGCCGGCAGGTCCGGCGGGGCCGGACGGGCCGGGGCTGCCGGGTGCACCGGGGGCACCAGGGGCGCCGGGAGCGCCAGGGCTGCCGGTCGGGCCGGGAGCACCGGTCGGACCGGGGCTGCCGGTCGGACCCGGGGAACCAGTCGGACCGGGGCTGCCGGTCGGACCCGGGGAACCAGTTGGGCCGGGAGGACCGCTCGGACCAGGAGGACCGCTGGGGCCGGGAGGTCCGGGCGGTCCTACGGCGCAGGCTGGCCTCGTAATGGTGTTGTTGTCCATCGTGACCGCGGCCTCACGCGCCAGGGCGCGGCCTTCGATCACGGCGCTGTTGTTCAGCGTGATGGACTGCATGGCCAGGATGGTGCCCTTGAACTGGGTGGTCGTGCCGAGGGTGGCGGAGCTGCCCACCTGCCAGAACACGTTGCAGGCATTTGCTCCGTTGATGAAGGCCACGGAACTCGACGAAGCAGTGGTCAGGGTCGAGGGAATCCGGAAGATGAAGACCGCGTTGGGGTCGTTCTGGCCGTCGAGGGTGACCGTCCCGGTGAGTTGCAGGGACGGCGGGGTTGCCGGGGCCGTGTAGACGCCGGGCGTCAGCGTCAGTCCGCCGATCTCGTCTGAAGCGAGAATGGTCCCGGGCCCCCGGCCTGCCGCGTCGTCGTAGGCGACGACGAGGTCTGATTTCGCCTGAGCGGCGGCGGCGTTGGGGGCTACGCGCGTCACTCCGTTGACGATGCCGGGCGGGAAGCCAGTCACCGACGTGCCCGGATAGAGGCCCAGGTCGCCGTTGATGACGGTGGGGTTCGTGTTGGTGACCATCGCACCGGCCAGAACCCCGTAACTGGCGGTGGTCCCCAGCAGCACAGGGGCTTCTGCGGCGTGGGCGAGGGTCGGGACCAGGGCGGCCGACGCCAGGAGCGCCGCGGGGAGCAGGGTAGAGGCTCCCCGTTTGAGCAGACTGCGTTGAGGGCTTGTGTCGGGTGGAGCCGACCGGATGACATCCGATGCCACAACAGGACCTTTCTTGTTGCTTCTATCCGCGGTCCTCCCGAAGGGAGGATTCCGAGCGCCCGCGACGATGACTTCTCAGGGCCGCAAGCTCCCTACCTGCGCCGGCGCGCAGGCCCACCACCCCGAGCGGGGGACCACAGACCGACTCCCTGCCAGAAGTGGTGATGCGCCGTCACCCGGCAGTATTCACGCATATTTCACAGCAATAGACCACAAATCGGAAAAGAGGGGCTGCATGAGTGACGCAGCGCCAGCAAGGCGGATGTGCCGCACGCCCGTGCGAATCGGCTGCATGGTTCCCTGTTCGCCGCCCGCAGGCCACCAACGAGGAACATTGCGAGCAGTCCGGCGTCTCGTACCCGACCACGGCGACGGGGATGCGCCAAACGATCTTGTTCATGATCTTGCCCCTCCGATCGACGACGAGGTGGCGGCCCTGGGCGGCGGGCGCCTACGGGGCGGGGGTGAACTCCACGTCGGTTCCGCCGCAGTCGGCCGCGATGTCGAACAGCCGGTCCCGCTCGGCCTCGTCGACCGCGAGGCGCCAGCGGAGCTTGGTCGCGGTCCACTCGGCGCCGTACCGGCACAGCGCATCCGGTGCCGGCGGCAGCCACTCCGCCGGATCCTGGTCCGCCTTCGACCTATTCGAACGCGCCGTCACCGCCACCAGGGAAGCCGGCTGACCCTGATCGTTCGCGTACACCTCGCACCTTTGTGCAGTCCACGAACTTGCGCCCGAATCCCAGGCTTCGGCGAGCGGGACCATGTGGTCGATGTCCAGGGCCCCGGCCGGCGTCACCTCCCGCTCGTCGTAGTGGCTCCACCAGGTCCCGCCGGTCAGGGTGCAGCCCGGCCCGATCTCCGGGTACACGATCGCCTCGGCCAGGAGGACCTCCTGGCGGGTGTTGCAACCGTCGGCCGGAATCTCGCCGGCGTTCCAGTGCCGGAAGGAGGTCCGCTGGTAGCAGGTCCGGTCCTCCACCGCCAACGGCAGCGCGGACACCGCGACCCCGATCGGCAGCACCTGCGGCACGACGGCCGCAGCCGGAGCCGGGGCGGCGGGTGGTGCGGCCGCGTGCGCGGCCGTGGGCAGAGTCAGGGTCAGGGCGAGGGCGGCGACCGCGACAGCGGCCGCTTCGTGATCATCATGAGCCGGTTGTACCGGCCACCACACCATCAGCAACAGGCCACCCTGGCCCGGTTCACCCGCCCGAGCACGCCGGTTCACCGGCGAAACGCCACTGCACCAGGCCCCAGCCCGGTCAGCCGGCGGCCGCCGCCGGACCCTCTCCGAACCTGGGTACGCCTTCGAGCCCCACGTCCAGGCGCAGCCGTTGGAACCGGAGTGGGTGGCGGTAGATGCCGCCGTGGTCGATGGCGCGGTCGGCGCTGACCTCGGCGACCAGGGCGGGGTGGACGAGGGTGGTGTCGAGGACGTCGCGGCTCCCCCACGTCGCGGAGAAGCGCACGCCCTCCCACGGGTGCCCGGGCGCGGCTGCGGTGAGGTGCTCGGTGACCTGCCGGGCGGCGTCCGGGCGCAGCGGTACGGTGCGGCCGACGGCGCGCAGCCGGCCGTTCTGGTCGTGGCGGCCGACGACGAGGAGCTGCGGGCGGGTCAGGGTGCCGGTGATCGCGCCGACGATCGTCTCCGTGGCGTCCCGCCTTCGAACCTTGGTCCAGCCCCGCGTATTTGGAAGGTATTTGCTGGTCAGAGGCTTGACGACCAGGCCTTCGACGCCTGACACGTCGGTCCAGGTCTCCAGCCAGTCTTGTGCCGACGCCAGGTCGGTGGTCATCGGGCACAGCGTCCACGGGGCCGTCAGGGCGCGGGCGGAGAAGAGCACTTCGAGGCGTCGTCGGCGCTCACCGTAGGGCAGGTTCAGGGTCTCGACGCCGTCGAGTTGGAGGACGTCGAACGCGACGAAGTAGGCCGGGGTGCGGGCCGCGAGGGCGGCCGCGCTGGGGGCGCGGGCGGCCGCCCGAAGCGGGCCCCGGCCTCCGGGTACCAGACCAGGAGTTCGCCATCGAGGACCAGGCCCGGCGGGAGCTGCTCGACCGCGGCCGCGACCAGTGCGGGGAAGCGGTCCTGCACCAGCGAGCCGCGGCGGGTCTGGATCAGGACCTGGCCGCCCGGGGCGGGCTGCGTGAACAGCAGGGCGCGGTGTCCGTCGAACTTCTGCTCGTACGCCACCCCGGCCCCCAGGCGCGTGAGCGGGATCGCCTCGGCGGTCTGCGCCAGGATCGGTTCAACAGGGGGGCGCAGCGTCACACCGGGGCCTTTCGTTTCGGGTGTCTGCCTGCCTCATCATGGATGCCATGGGTGACCAAGAAGGCCGTGACCTCGGCATGTGGGTGGACAGCGGTGACGGGCGGGTGGTCGTGCATGTCGGTGGTGAGATTGACATCGATCGGGCCCCGATGCTGTACAACGCCCTCCATGTACGGCACCGGTGTCCCAGCGGGCGACGGCCGGGCTCATGCCAGTGCGGGCCGCCAGGTCTTTCACGAAGCCCCAGCCGGTGAGGTGCGGGGTGACCGGCACACGGGCCCGCGGCCACGTCCCGCCGTGACCGGTCGCCACACCGGCAAGGAGGCGCGCACCCCTGACGACTTCCACGGCTGGAGACCACCATGATCGAACGCAAGCAGCTCAAGGACGAAGCCCAGATCACCTTCGTCCTACCCGCAGACGACCTCGACGGGCCTGTCAGCGTTGTCGGGGGCTTCAACCACTGGAACCCCGCCGCCCACCCCCTCGAACCCCAAGGCGACGGTACCCGCACCGCGACGGCCACCCTCCCCGCGCACAGCAGCCACTCCTTCCACTACCTCGCCGCCGGCGACTACTGGTGACCACCACGCCGGCGCCAACAGCCGCATCCACAACTGCACGTGATGTGGCTGACTCCGAATGACCGTTGTCAAGCATCCAGGGTGAGTGCTGCCGAGTGGTTCATGTCATGGCGGTGGCACGTCGGAACCGTGGCTACCGCTTGCGCGCGGTCAGCAGGGCGAACGAGAGGTACTCCCCGCCGTCCTCGGTGAGCATGTCGATCACCGGCCGGTTGGCCTTCTCACCGTCCGGCTGGTGCTCGGCGCACGCACGCGCCCACAAAAGCCAGTCCCGCCAGGCGTCCTCCTGGAACCGTGCGGATGTCACGTCCACCAACTCGGTGATCTCCCAGTGGAACCGCCACCACTGCGGCGTATGCCATGCAATGGCCTCCCAGCCGACCACGCGCTTGATGTGGGGCGGGATCACGCCGAGATCGCGGACCTCACAGTTCATGCCGGGAGTCGCCACACCGAGCTGACCACCAGGGCGCAGGAAGTGGGTCAGGTAGGGCAGGTAGCTGTCGGCGGTGCCGAAGTATTCGAAAGCGTCGATGCTCACGATCGCGTCGAAGGTCTCCGCCTCGAACGGCAGGGCGTGAGCCTCCGCCCGTACCGGCGTCACCTGGCCGCTGACCCCGGCCTCGGCGAAGACGGCGGCCGCATCCTCCGCCGGTATCCACCAGTCCGCGGCGACAACGTCCACGCCGAACTCCCGGGCCAGGAAAACGGACGTGGCACCCTTGCCGGAGCCCAGGTCAAGGACCCGCATCCCGGGCCGCAGATCCAGATCCCGGGACAGGTCCTCCAGGAGCCACAACGGATTCGGGCCCATGTCCAAGCCCACCAGCCAGGCCGGATCGTAACGGGAAGAACGCGGGTATCTATCCGGCCGCACAAGATCATCCAAAGCAGTCACGAACCGAACTCAAACCCCCGCCCGCCAAAGACGCAACCCCTTTCCTGTGCGGCTCTGCCGGGTAAGAGCGGCGGCCTGCCGCGCAGTGCCGTACGTGGTTCGCGCAGTCGGCGACAAGGGGGTTGCGCTCGCCGATCGAGAGCAGGCGAGCGGTCACGACCGATCCGGTACTACAGGAGGAGGTCCCGATGTCGGGCACGGAGAAGACCAAGGCCACCATCGAGCAGGCCAAGGCAAGGGGGACGCCCGACAGGCCGGGGTAGACATCAAGGACATCAAGGACACCTTCCGCCACTGAACGCGGCGCCCTCGTCCGCTGCCCCTTTTCGGGCCCCGGCCCTCCCCCCGGTCCGGGGCCCGATCCCATCCCGGGCAAGCGCGGAGGCGCAGACGTGGTTGCGGCGGCTGCCGGACGGTAGGGCGGTAGGGCGGTAGGGCGTGCCGTTGCGGTCGGCGCCAAGACGTGGGCGTGCCGCGATCGACTCCACGTCCGTCAGGTTTCGGCACCTGCTCCGGGGTGGAGGTGCACAGTTCAGGGCGGAGACGAGTTTGGGAGGGCGCGCCATCGAGCGCCGCTGCGGCTGGCGGTGGGGCGCCGATCCAGCACGACGCCATTTGCCATGCACACGCCATACATCCTAGGGTCGGGCGCATCCTGATCATTGACACGGGAGTTCCCGCCAATATGCGCATGCACCGGCTCGTCAGCGCCACGACCACAACCCTGCTCTGCCTCACGGCCCTGACCGCATGCGGAAGCGATGACAAGGGCGGATCCCTCGATGGGGCCCTGGGCAACCAGGCACCCGCGAAGAACGGCGGAGCCGACGGCTCGAGCGGCTCCGACGGCGACGGCAAGGCCGGCGCCCCGGGCCTGCCCAAGGCGGGCACGATGGCCAAGGCCGCCCAGATCGTCAACGCCTACGGCGCCTGCAACGACATCTCCACCGACCCGAAGGACGACGACTTCTTCCCCGGCGACGAGACCTACGACAGCAAGTGGGGCGTCACCGAGCGCGGCGCCTGCGGCAAGGGCACCCGCATCTTCATGTCCAAAGACCTCAAGACCTTCCAGGCCACGTACAAGGCCGAACTCGACGCGGACCGCAAGGAAAGCCCGAACAAGGGCCACCGCGGCAAGTTCCTCCTCGGCCAGGACTTCGCCGTCCTGCCCGACCAAAAGTCCGTCATCCGCAACGCGATCAAGCCCGGCGGCCTCCTCATCCTCAACTGCCACCCCGACTTCAACCCGCCCACCGGCTACCGCAAAGACCCCGCACTCGTGAAGGGCTGCGTCCTGACCGACTACTTCGAAGACTGACATTCCTCCGCCAGCGTCGTCACCCTGACGACGTGCGGGTGTCGGTCCCTCACTGCTCGGGGTAGCGGTGCTTCTCCTCGTCCCTCGCATGCTCCTGCGGTGTCTGCCAGGAGTCCTCACGGCCTCGGACCACCGGATTCTGCTCGGCGGGCCGCGGCGGAGGCGCCGCACGGCGCCTGCGCCGGCTACCGAACCAGAAGGCGGCGATCAGGAGCAGGACCAGCACGCACCACACCGGCACTGATCAGAAAGAGCGATGCCTGACCTTCAACGGCGAGAGTTCCAGTAGCGATCATGCAGCGCACCTACCCGCAATCCGCCCCGCCACCGTCCCGGCGCCCCATTCGGCCAGTGGCCCACTGGAGCAACGCCGCGCGAACGTACCGGCGCCCGGGTCACCGGGGCGCGGAGCAGAGGCGTGGGTGGACAGGGAGGCACAGCGCCCACGGGGCCGTCAGGACGCGATCGGTGAAAAACTTCTCCGGTTCAGTCCTGCGGTCCCTGTACCGCCGTCGCAGCAGCTCCTCGCCGTCCAGGTGCAGGAACGTCGAGCGCAACGAAGGAGACCGGCCGCCGGACGGCCAGGCCCATGGCGCCACGGCGGCCGGCGACGGTCCGGCGCTGCAACGCCTCGAACGACAACCAGCCCTCCTCAGCGTCCCACCCCGCTTGCCATCAACGACCAAGCCCTCCGGCAGTTGTCGGCGGCTACGACCAGGCTGCGGAATCGGTCCAGATCGCGTCTCTCCGATCATGATCGGAGAGGAGGAGTGCGGAGGCGGTGGAGGGCTGGACGTATGCACCAGTCGTAGCGGGTGACCGCTGTCCCACGAGCGCCTACTCAAGTCCTCCGAGGCGGAGGAGGTCTTGGAGCTCACCGAGCTTCGCGGACGACAGGGCTCCCACACGCTCGAGCAGGTCTTCCCGGGTGAGGGTGACCAGCCACGTGCAGGGGATCAGGCCTGGACGCGGAAGTGCAACCCGCAACACGCCTTCGACCGGGGATCCTTCGCAGGCTCCTATTGCCAGCTCAGCGGCCATACCGCTGAGCTCGGTGGCCGCAGGAGCGACGACCTGCATCGCCCGGAACTCGGAAGCTTCTTCCCCCGAGAGCAGCACGACCAGGCGCCGCTCGCCGAAATCGGCCCGCCAGACTTCGCCCCGCTGCATAGCTCCCCCTGACATGGAACGGGCGAACACTGCTGTGCACCCCGGTTCGAACACCCATTGTCGCCCCCAGAGGCTCCGGCCGATCACGAGCGGAGCCAGATGACGAATGCCGCAGATGGGGGCGCCCTTGATGTAGGCGGTGGCCTGCGCGGCGTCGTAGAGGCGCAGCCTCTCACGTGGGTTGAGGACGGGGACGCGGGCGCGGAAGTCGGCGCCGTGGCGGCGCCGCCAGGTGTACACGGGCAGGCCGCTCGCGGTAGCGATGTCGTCCTCGGTCATGGTGCTGCGTCCCTGGTTTCCAGGAGAAGACGGCCAGCCCCAGCACCTCGTCAGCACCCGCCCCGCCGGCACCGTCGTCACCCACACCGCGGCGAACGGACCCAAGCACTTCGAACTCACCGGCGCAGTCCTGCCCGACGGCACCTTCGCCGCCGAGCCGCTCCACCGCTTCCTGTAGCCCCGGACACAGACAGCGGAACCCGCGACTGCTCGCCGGTATCGCGAAGGTCCGCCACCCCGGACGGGTCGCGGCCCTCGACCCGCGGCAGGCGTACGGGGGCGGGGTGAACTCCACCTCCGTGCCGCCGCACCCCTTCTCGAGCACGCCCTCGGCATTCTCGGCTCCACCTGTAACCCCGACGCCTACCCGATGATCGAGCCCTACCGACAACACCCCGTGGACTACGTCCGCGAAGCCGCCGTCATGGCGCTCGCAGACCTGCCCGCCCAGTACACTCCCGCAGTGACGGAGCGCAACTATTCAAGATTCCTCGGCACCTCGCGCACGGGCCGATCTGGGCTGGTGCGCAGGTCAGGGGCGGGCGTGGAAGTCCGAGACACTCCCTGGTCCGTTCCCGAGGAGTACGGGCTGACCACTGTCAGGGACAGTGCGGCGGACCCGGGACGCTGCGGGTTGAACGGGAGCGCCTCACCGTCCGGATACTCGGTCGGAAGCGTGGGGCCAGTGCCGTAGAGTGGTGTTCACCGACGCGGGGTGGAGCAGCTCGGTAGCTCGCTGGGCTCATAACCCAGAGGTCGCAGGTTCAAATCCTGTCCCCGCTACCAACGCAACAGCCCCCTCGACCACCAGGTCGAGGGGGCTGTTCGCATTCAACGCCCGCGTGTGCCGTGGAGACGGCCGGGTGCATGCGAATCGGGCGGTTCTACTCGCCGGGCCGCACCTTCACGATCTTGATGTCCGTGGCGCCCTCCGCCTCGAGATCTGCCTTGCGGTGTTCGGCGCTGGGCTGGTCGTAGCTCACCGTGGACACCATGGTCTTGCCGTCGCGCGCGCGTACCCACTTCACCCGGTAGTTGACCATCGGTCCGCTCCGTCGTCCGCTCCGCACTCGTCGGGCCGGATCAGCAGGCCATGTCTTCGCATCCGGTACGGACATCCGCCCGCCCCAGGTCGACCGGATCTCATCCAACAACTTCGGGTAGTGCTCTCCGTGCGTGTTCAGCGCATGCCACACCGCATCCAGAGCTGCTTTGAGCGGGTCGGGCTCGGCAGCAGCGAGTACGGCGGGGAGAGCGAAATGCGGCTGTGAGATGGGCCCACGAACCTGCGGCGTGCTGGCAGGGAACACGAGCTCGGTGAAGACCATCGGTGCCTGGCTGCCCGGTAGCCGGTCAAGCTCGTAGCTCGTCTCCCCGTCGCTCTCTTCTGCAGTCTTGACCCACATCAGCCCTGCCGGCGGCTGGGGAAAGTACGGCCGCCGCTGGGGCGGTACTGCCCCGAGAACATCCGGACCCGGTTCGAGAGGAGTGGACCGCAGAGCCTCCCACATCCGGGCCGCGTCATCGAAAGGGGGCGGTAGCGGATGCCCCTGCGTCAACGCGGCGAGCGCCTCGGCGACCCACGGCACATCGGTCAGGCCCGCCACCTCGCAGGCCCGCTGAGCGGCGAGCACCGCCACGGCACACTGGACGTCGGGATCCGCGGCGCCGAGGTCGTGGACCAGGTCACTGTCGAAGTCGAGCAGCCCCAAGACGTTGCTCCCGCGGACACGGCGCAGCGACTCACTCGGCAGTCTTCCGCCCCACCGCCACCTCTCGTAGTGCAGCTGCGGATCCTCCGTGACCCCTACCCCATCTGAGACCAGCTTGTGCACAACGCCCCCCGTTCGGGACGGCCTATGAAATCCCTATCGGATCTGCCGCCACGTCTCCCGCATCATGCCGCAGGCCACTGACACGCCCGGGACACCGGCCGGGGTGACGCAGCCGAGCGGTCGTTCATGTCCGGCCGCCGTGGCTCTCGCGTACGGTAACCACCGCCCACCTACTGACGCCGACTGGCCACGACGCCGTTCAGATCGGCTCACCTTGACTAGCGCAGAGAAGCCGCGCTCCGACATGCCGTTACGGGGTCAGGGCCTCGCCGCTCTGTGTGGCGTGCAAGGCCGTGCGGCAGGCTCAGTACGGGGGCTGAACAGTGTCCGAACTCCCGCCCGACCTGCCGCACCTGCGGACGGTCGTCACGTACCTGCGCGGCGAGCTCAGCCGCGCCGAACGGGCACTGAACACGGCGGAAGAGGACGAGGCCCTCGCCGGCCGGCGCCGGCTGGCTCCCGGTCCGCATCCACGTCGGGGGCTGCTGGGACAGCCAAAGCGCTGCGCCCCCATCGACACCGACCAGGCGCGGCGGGCTCTTGTCGAGGGGATACCCGCCTGCCCGCACTGCCGGCCCGACACCGCCCTCGGGATGCCGGAGTGAGTGTCTGGCGGCACGGTGGAGGGATGTCCCCTGACCTGCGCATCGTCGTCTCTCTCCCCCCCCCCGGATGCCGAGGGCGGGCGCCGTGTCCGCGTCGACGGAGAGATCCTCGGCCGTGCCCTCGGCCCCGGCGACCTCCTCGAATTCCTGCGCCGTGCCGGCCTCGACCCTGACGACGTCCGCATGGACGACGAGCTGCTCATCGAGTGGCGCGGCGGCGGACCGGCCATGTGGAGCCCGGACACCGGAGAGCAGTAGCGCAACCAGGCAGACAACACTGCAAGTCCTGGCCCTGCTTCAGCGAGGCCAGGACTTGCAGCTGGGGCGTCTGTCGGAAGTGCTTTAGGTTGGCTGATGTGAGTGCGCGGGGGCGGAGTTACCGATACGTCGGACCGATTGAGCTGAAGGCTGCGGTCCGGCCTGGCAGCGGCGGGTGCCCGATAGGCTCGGCGGCTGCCTTCGACGGTTGGATCGCTGAGCGATCGGCAGCGGAGCTGGCCGAACCGTTCACCTTCGTGGTCGGCACGGATGGTGTGCTTCGGCTGGCGCCGCGGCGAAGCGAGCACGTGGCCTGCGCCGGTGGGGACATGGTCCTTAGTGCCGGCGAGGTCAGCTTCATGCGTGAGGCAGACCGGTGGTCCGTGGGCGAGGTCAGCAACCAGTCCACCGGATACTGCCCGGACGTGACCTCCTGGCCGGCAGTCGCTCATGCTCTGCACGATGTAGAACTTGGGCGGCCCTCCGGCTTCACCCACGCGGTGGTGTTCCGGCGGTGCCCCAACTGCCAGGAACACAACATCGTGCGCGAGGACGACTTCGTCTGCGTCTTCTGCGACAGCGATCTGCCAGAGTCGTGGAACGTGGATCCCACCGTGTGATGGCCAAGGGTCACAGCCACTCGTTGATGGCCGCGACGAGGACGGTCGCCTCGTAGCGGACCGCGAGCTTGTCGTATCGCGTGGCGACGGCGCGGTTCCTCTTGAGGCGGTTGATCCCGCACTCGACCGCGTGACGTTCGCGGTAGTCGACCGGGTCGAAGCGCGGCGGCCGGCCGCCGCGGGAGCCGAGCTTCTGGCGGTTGTAGGCCTGGTCAGCCTTGTCCGGGATGGTGCAGCGGATCCCGCGGCGGCGCAGGTAGGCACGGTTCTTGCGAGAGGCGTACGCCTTGTCAGCCTCACGCGGTCGGGTCGGACGCGTGGCCGGCCCGGCCCGATGCGGGGTACTCGGATCTTGTCGAGCACGGGTTCGAATTGCGGCGAGTCCCCGCGCTGCCCGGCCGTGATCACGATCGTCATGGGCTTCTGGCCCTGTTCGACGGCCAGGTGCAACTTGGTGGTGAACCCGCCGCGTGAGCGGCCCAGCCCGTGATCATCGGGATCGGTGAACACACCGCCCGGCGGTTCTTTCTGCAGGTCCCCTTGCTTGCGGGCCCCAGCCGCGTGCTGAGGAGCACGACAGACCGTGGAGTCGACGCTCAGGTCCCATGTGATCGCACCCTTCGCGTCGGCCAAGGACTGCAGCCGGGTCAGGATCCGGTGCCAGGTTCCGGTCCGCTGCCACCGACGGAACAAGTCGTAGACCCGGCCCCACGGCCCGTACTCGACGGGTACGTCCCGCCACGGAACACCGGCGGACCCAATACCGTATGCCGTCGATCAACCGCCGCCGAGGTCAGAGTTCTGGCCGGTAGCCGGTGGGGTGTACGGGATCAGGCCAGTGCCGGTCACGACGCCAAGGCCGGTCACCCGGGCGCAGCAGGGTCTCCGGCGGCTGGCCGCTGGCGCGGCGCTGGCTCGCTGTGGCGGCGCCCACGAACAACAGCATCAGGAAGCCCGCCGCGCTCAGCGGCCACGCGATGAACCAGCCGGCGATGAAGAGCAGAAGTCCCACCGCGACCAAACCCCTTATCCAGTCCGGTCCCTGCGCTTCAGCCACTGCCGCCCCCTCAGGTATATCGAGGCCACAGCGTACGCCCGCGATGGTCAGCCCGCGGCCGAACGAACAGACAGACGTACAGCCTGGGCGGTATGGGGGGCGGTGGACACGCGCCGCATGGGCGTGCCGGCCGCAGGCCGGGGTTGTCGCGCGGGTGCCACCGTGGCGCTTGCACATTGATAGACGGCGTCCCGGCTGTCCGGCATCGTCGACCGGTTCACCTTCAGCGGCGCGATCGTCGAGACCGGCACCGAGTCCTACCGGCTCGCCCGCACCAAGGCGAAGTGGAATCCACGCCCGCTCAGCCTGACGGGCCACCCGCATCGGCCTCGGAGCACGGCCTTCTTTACCATCACCGCATGACCGACGCATCGACCCTGGCCCCGTTTCATCTGGACGAAGGCAGCGAAACCGACCGCTCCCACTGCCTCTACCTCTTCGAGATGGACCAGGTCGCCGATGTCTTCGAGGAACACGGCGCCGAGAGTAACGGTCACGGGTGGGAAGGCCTGGCAGAGTCATTGGTCCATTCCCACATGCCCGAAAGGGCCGACCAGCTCCACTTCGGATCAGAGGGCGACACCTTCGCAGTCACCAGCACCGACCTCACAGCCCTCACGGAGCTGGCCATTCTCCTGCACTCCGCCTTCCACAACCGCGGACTCCTCAGCCACTACATCCAGATGGCCGACCCGCGCTTTATCGACCGATAGAACCCCGCAACGGGGGCCGGAACAGGCCAGAACGCGGGGCCAGCTCAAGCCGTTCCGACAGCACTCGACCGGGCTGGATGGAGCCACTTCAGATCGCGGGTAAGCGGGGCCGGAACTAGGCCGTTTCGTTCGGATCATCTGATCGTTTGCCCTGGTGTGTCATTGAGTGACGCGCAGTGGGCGCGGATCGAGCCGTTGCTCCCGGACCGGACCCCGAAGCGGGGTGGGCGGTGGCGGGATCACCGTGAAGTGATCGACGCGATCGCCTGGAAGTTCAAGACCGGATCGCAGTGGATGCACCTGCCGGAGAGGTACGGCAACTGGCGGGGCGTATACAACCGGCTGCGGATGTGGGCCGTCGACGGGACGTGTGAGCGGGTGTTCACCGCGCTGATGGCCCACGCTGACGCTGATGAGGATCTGAACTGGGTTGTCTCGGTGGACTCCACGATCGTGCGCGCTCACCAGCACGCCGCCGGGGCCCGCAAAAAGGGGCCCCGGCCGGTGAGCCCGGTGACCGTGCCATCGGCCGCTCCCGCGGTGGGCTGACCACGAAGATTCACCTCGCCGCCGACGGCAATTGCCGGCCGTTGGCCTTCGTGCTCACCGCCGGCCAGGCCGGTGACGCACCCGCTTTCGCGGACGTGATGGCCCGCCTGTGTGTCCCACGCCGGCGCGGCAGACCTCGCACCAGGCCGGATGTGGTCCTAGCCGACAAGGCGTACTCCTCACGCGCCATTCGCGACCACCTGAGCAAACGCGGAATCCGAGCGGTGATCCCCGTCCCGGCGCACCAGCGGGGCCACCGGCTGCAGCGAGGCAGCCGCGGCGGTCGGCCACCCGCCTTCGACCGCGAGGCATACAAGCAGCGCAACACAGTTGAGCGGTGCATCAACCGCCTGAAGCAGGGGCGCGGCATCGCAACCCGCTATGAGAAGACCGCGACCATCTACCTGGCCGGACTCCACGTCGCCGGCATCTTCCTCTGGTCCGCGAGATGAGGCCCTATGACGAAGCCGTCTCTTCCAAACATGACTGGAGCCGTCCCTGCAGGGACGGGACGGACGGGGCGTCACAAGACATGACAACAACGAGCCTGCCGAGTTCGATGCCTTCGGGCCGCTGTATGTAGGACCATCGCCGCCCTGCCCGCAGCAGGGTGTTGAAGAGCAGCCGCTGTTCGGAGGGATCGCCCGACAGTGCCTCATCCGCGGCCTCGACGATCAACACCCAGTGGTCCGAAGACAGCCATTTCAGATCACGCAGACAGTCGGAGAGGGCACTCCAGTTCCACCCGAAGTAATCAGGCAGCCTCAGTCCGTCGTAGAACTGCTGGAACACAGCGTCCGTGTCGCGCATCTCCCGGCCGTCGAGACGCGCTACGTACGTCCTGCCGGTCACGGGAAGTAGCAGATCGACAGGCAGAGCGCCTTGCTTCGCAACCACGTGCAACCAGGGCACGGTGTACACCGCCACTCTCCCTCCAGTGATCCAGGCCGTCGACTGCTGGCAGCCGGTCATGGCGGCGAGCTGCAAAGTCTAGATCCAAACGAAACGGCCTAGGCGTCAAAGCCAAAACCTCCTCGCGCTCGCCTAGGAGGGCCTGACCACCTCCGTCGTCTACGACCCCGACGTGTGACCAGTTGGGCCAGTCGGTGCCCGGCGCGGGGCTGGCCCCGTTGCTCGAAGGAGCGCCGGCGAAGTGGGCGTTGGTCGGCCTCGCCACCGCAGTCCGGCCACACACGCCGCTCAGACCCAAACGGCAGCACCAGGCGTCGGCAGGCTGCTCGCAATACGTGCTCCGTTACCGGCAAGGGGTGCCACGTGGAACCGCCGACATTGCGTCGGTGATCAGCCAAGCAGTTCGTGACATCGCGCCATAGACATGACACTCCCTCCAGATTGGGCCAAGTGTTCGATATTACTTGGCGGTTGGGCGAGATCACTTGCCTACTCGACCTTGGGGGGAATCATCACTTTCGCACCATTAACACGTCATGTTCCTCGGTTAGCCGCTCTGGCTGCGGTGGCAGTCGTCCTGCCCGGGGCGCCCACGGCCGCGGCAGCAGATGCAAGCACTGAACTCACCGCCCGGACCTACATGCTTGCGCCCGGCGCTGTCACTCCTACGCTGGCGGAGCTCAAGGCACGCACCGGGGCTCAGCGGCTGGGGATGGCTGCGCTGCCGGAGGATGCTGAGACGACCCCGATGGAGGTGGTCGGGCCGGCGGCTGCCTACGGCAAGCGGGCCAGAATCCCTGCCGTTATCGCGCCTGCGGAGAAGCCTGCGGAGGCGCAGACGTTCATGTCGCCGGCGGCGGTGTCCTACCCGGAGCCGGCCCGGGCCCGCTGACTTTGGAGGAGTGCAGGGGCAATCTGGCCGGGGCCTCCCGGGTGTATGTCAAGTCCCGGTTCGCGGTGTGTACGGGGTTGAAGGTGACGACCGTGTGGGAGAAGCAGAGCGGTGCGGTGGGTACCAGCTCGTACACGGTCTATGTGCGGGGCACTGTTCCCAAGGAAGCCGACCGCACCATGTACTTCGATTACGACGTCACCGATTTCACCGCGGTCGGCAGTACGGGGGTCTCCGGTCTGAAGATCGGCCTCAAGGGCGACATCGCCGCGGACTGGCCGGCGGCCGCGACACCAGTCACCAGCAAGACCTTGCCGGTGACCAAGACGTGGCTGGAGATGCGGTCCAACCCCCACTACACGCACTCCGTGCGCTACGCGCCCGGGCAGGGCAGCGGAGCCGGCGCGGCAGACGTGGTCGCGGCGGTCTACCAGCCGGAGGTGACCTCGACTCTCCCTGCGGGCTGGGTGGGCGAGAGCCCCAAGACGGGCAAGCCCTTCATGTTCGCCCCGCGGTGGGACTCGGCCTCCTATCTCCGCAACTCCACCGGCGCGGGCAATCCCGCGAACAAGGGCGGCGCGGCGTTCAGCATGATCGCCACCCTGGAGTACAGCTCCCAGCCCGGAGCGCCGGAGCAGGCCGTGGCCGAGCACATCAAGCAGGCGTTCGCCAACCCCAAGGCGACCAAGCCGCTGAACGCGCTGAAGAACGTCCCCGGCGACACGATCCAGGAACCGCTGCACCGTCTGTTCCTCGACCAGAAGCGTCTCGAGCGCAACCGGGCCGTCGCGGTACGGGAGTGCAAGCGCTACTGGGGTGCGAACTACACCGACGGCGGCAAGGAATGCGACGAGTTCCCCTTCGCCTCCACCTACGAAGGCTCCGCGATCGAGGAGTACGACACGCACGTCGAGAGGAACAACTTCTCGGTCCTGCCCATACCCGGTGACCAAAACGGTGCCGGCGGAACCCTGCTGCGCGGCTTCTACAACGCCAACCGCATCATCGACGGCCCCGAAGACGGCTTCATCGTAAAGATCAACTGACCACGGCCCCAACGCAGTGTGCCCGGCACGCTCCCGTGCCGGGCCCACTGTTCACCCGGCCTTCGGCCAGAAATCGATCACGTACCGCTCCACCCCGTACGCCGTCCCCGTATCCCGCGTCACCCGCTCCACCTCAGCCCTGCCAGTACACCTCACGCGGACCCTCCACAGACCTGCCCTCCCGATCCGGATCAGGTCCTGGGACCGACCCGAGCCCCAGAGGGCGACGTCGCCGGTGACCGACTCGTAGTCGATCTCCGCCCGCTCCTCCCACACCCCCTCAGCGTCGGGCTCGCCATCCCAGACCCTGGCAGTCACCGAGGCCGTATGCGTATGACCGGCACTGAAAAGATCGAACCGGCGGACGTGCTCCTGCAGGAAGACACCCCACCTGAAATCGTCCGGGAACGGCACGGGCACCACGCTGTCGTCCGACTCCTGGAAGCCGAACGACCGGAACTCCACCCTCGCCTCCAGAACCTGCTCCCCCAACAGAGTGGCCACAGTCCCCGCCCTCCCCCAAGCCCCTACGCGTTCACCCGACGGTAGAGCACACAGCTCCACCACTGACGGAATCCAAGCCACCACGGCCCGACGCCGTCCCCCGGACACACACAAGTCAGATGCCGGATCAAAGCGAAATACGCCACCGTTCCAATGACGCTTCCCTCCAGGGCGGCGTCGGCGCCACCCTGGCCCCCAGGCCGCGATGACGCTGGACGCCCTGCGGGTCGAGGAGTGGGGCCGGATGGTAGACGTGAACGTGCGGGGTGTGCTCCACGGGATCGCCGCTGCCGTGCCGTCATGCGCGCGCAGGACAGCGGCCACTTCGTGAACATCGCCTCCGTCGGCGCGTACGAGGGCGTCCCGACAGCCACCGTCGAGTGCTCCGGTAAGTTCGGCCCGCTCGGTCGCCTCCCGCAAGTGGCCGAAGAACACCAGCCCCGCCTACCGGGCCTGGCAGCTGGTCGACGTCAACAGCGGCAAGTGCAACTGCTCCTGCGCCGGCTCTGGGGCCGGCGAGGCGGCGCTCCAGGAGGACTGTCGCGACGGCCCCTTGCTCATGTGGCAGACCTGACGGACTACGCGGCCCACCGGGCGAGGCTCTCGTGGGTGCGGCGGAGCAGGTCCAGCGTCATGTGCTCCTGGGCCGGGTCAGTACCCAGGAGGCGGTTGAGGTGCATGTGCACATAACTTCGACATAGCTCGATCCGTGTACGGCTCAGCTGGTCCCGGCGGGTCAGGGAGTCGAGAAGCGCGGCGGCCGGGGCCAGGTCTGCACGGCGGACCTCGAACAGCGTCGCCGTGTCCGGGTCCAGGTGGCCGGGGCGGCCGAGGAACTGCCTCAACTCGCCCTGCAGCTCCCGGTAGACGGTACCGCCCGCCGACGAGGCCGCGGCCGCCGACCGCGAGAACTCCCTGCGCCGGTCGCCGGTCATGCCGAGGGAATCCAGCAGGTCGTCGACGCTGACGACGGCCAGGGTCCGGGGATCGACGGGAACCCTGCCCTCGGCGCCGGCCTGCAACAGAGCGGCGGTCACCGGGCTTTCGGCCATGAAGACCATTTCCGCGGCCCGCATGCCGTCTTCGCCGCCGTAACGGTCCACCTCGGGCTCGTAGGTGTCGAAGGAGAACTTGGTACACAGGGAGTCGTGCAGGAGATCGGCAGCCCATGAGCCGGCCTGACCGAGCAGCGTGCCCAGGAGCACGCCGGGCTCACCCTGGTAACGGATGCGGAGGTGGCTTTCCGGATCGGCGTAACGGACGAAGAACCAGCCGTCGCACAGCCCAGCGGTGGTGGCGAACTCTCCGAAGGTGCGCAGGGGGCCGGAGATCACCTCGTTCTGCTGCCACTGACTGCCGTACAGCTTCAGGTACAGCCAGTCGCTGCCGGGCGGACGGGATCGAGGGGGTACCGGTGTCCGTACGGCGTGTGGCGGCCGCGCAGTGGGTGCCGTCCGTTCCGCAGTCCGACGCCGGCGGACGAGGGGTACGACGAGCTCACTGGTGTGGCCGCCGGTCTCACCGGGGAGCCAAGCATGCTCGGGGCCGGGCAGCCCCTCCTGGATGACGGCCGATCGCCCGTCGGGGAGCCCGTGCAATTCCTCTCTGAGCACGTCGAGGTGTTGGTTCTGCTCCAGATCGAGCAGGAGGCGGTGGTCACCCACCGCCAGGTAGACGTGGCGCGGCACGTCCCAGTCGGCGCGCCAGGCTCCGACGGCGAGGGAGAATCCGTCGGCGGGCGCCGCTGCGAGCGGGCCGGTGGGATCAATGCGCCACTGCGCCGGGGCGAGGACGATGCGCCCCCGCTGCACACGCGGCAGGAACAGGAAGCCGGCCGCCGGCCCCCAGGAGAACGGGCTCACCTGGCGCTGGCCGTCAGTCGCGGCGGCAAGCAGGAACCGGGCGGGGGGCGGCGCTGCCATCAGATTCAGCATGTGTCCCTGCACCGCCACCACCTCGGCCCCCGCGGCTGGCCAGCTCACGACGAAGCGGCCGGAGCGGACGCTGACCACCAGCTCGCTCAGCGGCACGACCCGCTCCCAGGGCACGCCGGGCAAGGTACCGAGGACGCATTCGTGGCTGCGGAGCGCGGGCCGGATCGCGACATTCGCCGAGCGGGATGCCGCCGGCTGGTAGACCACTTCGACCGGCAGGGTGTCCGGGTCCAGTTCGGCCGCCGCTCGCACCGTTTCCTCCAGCGCACGGTACGCGGGCAGACCGAGCAGGTCAGCGAACCGGCCGAGGTGGCGCCCGGCCTCGGCCGAGCCGACGTTGGGTCCGATCACCAGCTGGAAATCACCGGCGTCGAGCCGCTCAAGCGACGCCGCGGCGATGAAGAGCGACAACTCAAGCGAGGGTGGATAGTCGTCCGGAGCGGCCGATGGGCCGGCGAGGTCCTCCAGGTGTTGGTCCGTCAGCTCCACGACCGTCCGGTGATCCCGGTTGGCACGCAAGGCGAGGTCGAT
This sequence comes from Streptomyces sp. NPDC001194, assembly GCF_042896985.1. Taxonomy (NCBI): domain Bacteria; kingdom Bacillati; phylum Actinomycetota; class Actinomycetes; order Kitasatosporales; family Streptomycetaceae; genus Streptomyces; species Streptomyces sp. NPDC001194. The sequence continues at coordinate 97,856 of NZ_JBIAXU010000006.1, forward strand.
CAGGAGTCGGTTCCGCCGGCCCGGAGTCCGCGTCGCCACGCCGTCCGCGTGCTGTTCGGACAACGGTCCGAGTCCCGTCTCCGGGTCGAGCATGTCGAGCAGCGGGACGTGGCACCCCGCCGAGTACTTCGCCTGGAAGGCCTTCCGGTATCCCGCCAGTTGCGGACTTCCCGCGGGGTGTGGACTGAGCCTGAGCAGGAGTTCAGCGGCACGGGCGGCCTCGGCTCCCACGGTCGCCCGCAGCGCATGGCCCCGGAGCGTGAGTGCCGCGTCGGTCTGGTAGGGCCCGCCGCGCTTCGGGACCTCGTGCAACGCGTGTGCGCGCCGGACGAGCGCGGACCAGGGGCCGGCCCGGTCCTCGACCGGAAGCCCGTCCCAGTCCGCCAGGTCACTGACGAGTGCCCTAAGCCTCTCGGCGGTGTCCCGCCCGGCCTCCACACCTTCCAGGCACCGGTACACGTGCGACGTGGGATCGCCACCGGTCAGGGGCGGGCGGAGCTCGGAGAGCAGGAACCCCTCCGACCATAGCCGGTCGACGAGCCGAGCGGCCTTCGCCGGTGTGGCCCCGGGTACTTGGCAGGCCACATCCGCCAAACAGGCGGCCGTGGCCGGAGACCGTGCCGCCGCTTCCACTACCCGGCGCACCGCCTCGGTGGTACGGACCGAGGCGTCGACGGCCGACCCGTCGACCAGCCACAGGCGTCCCGCGCGCAGGAACGTCGCGGGATTGGTCACCAGCCGGAGGCCGGCACGGACGGCCGGGTCCTGTTCCAGGCTCCCGACCAGGTCGGACAGCCATTCCATATCCGGACGGGTACGGGTCCGCATCGGTGTCGCCGCCAGGGCCAGGTCAGTGGCGTCGGCCCAGCGCACCAGGCCAACGCCTGCGAAGAGCCCGTAGGGCGTCGGCCTGGTGCTCATTCGGATGAGGTAGCGCACGAGTTTGCCGCGGACGCGTGCCGCCGCCCGGCCGTCCGGGCTCGTGCGTTCCAGGGCGTCGCTGAGGTCGCGGCTGGCCACCAGGACTGCGAGGCGCGCCCGCACGTCGTCGGGAAGCAGGGACCCGCCGCAGGGGGGTGGCCCGGCGGCCGCCGCCGCGTCCGCGGGGAGCAGGGGCGCCCTGATCATGGCCCAGTCCAGCGGACGGTAGACGGCTTCCTTCTTCATGACAGCAGGAACAGACGGTCCCAGGTGGGCTCAGCGTCCGTGCCGGCGGCCAGCAGCACCAGGGCGACACCTGCCGCTCCGTCGAGAAGGCCGACACGGTCCACAGGGTTGTCACCCGGTTCCAGCGATGCGAACCCGACCGGCCTGTCGGGGTCGTAAGCGGCAAGCAGCTGGCTCACGAGCTGCTTGGCCGCCCCGGTCAGGAACGGCAGGCGCGTGTCGTGCGCGAAGCGGAGGACGACTTGCAGCAGGCCCGCCACGCCGTGGCAGAAGGTCGGGGAGTTGATGGAGCGGGCATCGAGCGGACGCCGCATCACCGCGGCGACCGCCTCCACGGCAAGGTCCCGCAGGCCGTCGTCGTCCAGCGTCTCCCCCGCCAACCACAGGGCGCGCGCGACACCGGGACTCCCGTAGCACCAGGCGCTTCGGGCCGGGAGCGGCCACCCCCGCGGGAGCGCGCCCCGGGGGTCCGGCAGGGGAACGGCGCACGGCCAGTTGACGCCCCAGGCGTCGTCGCTGCGGTGCTCCACGAGCCAATCGGCCACGGCGCGCACCGCGTCGGCCTGTCCGGGTTCCTCCAGCCCGGCCCGCAGAGCCAGAGAGAGCACGGCCAGCAGACCCGGAACCCCATGCGCCAGACCGCAATTCATGTTGCCGGTCGGATACGCCTGCCGCTGGCTCTCGTGCAACAGCTCCGGCGGAGTCCCCCAGCCCGGCTCCGCGCCGACCGGCAGGGCCAGCCGGACGAGGGCTTCCAGCAACTCGGGGAGGAGACTGTGCTGATCGCGCACCAGCAACCGCGCCGCCATTCCACTGGCGCCGGAGACGAGGTCGAAGCTCTCGACAGGCACGCCCAGCCGAGTGCCCCGCAACGTCTCCGCCGCTGTCAGGATGTGGGGGGCCAGCTCCGCGTCGAGGACGTCGAGCAGCCGCTGGTAGCGCGTGCCGTCCCTGGAGAGCGATATCGCGGCGAACGCGAGTCCGCTCAGCCCGCTGTAGAGCCCGGCGTTCCGGGGTCTGATCCGCTCGGCTGCACGGACGCCCGCGGCGAGGAAATCGTGACCGACGGAGTCCCAGCCGAGCCCGGGCCGCCACTGGTCGAGATACGAACAGAGGACGGCGATACCCGCATCGCCCTCCGCCACAGAATAGGGCAGCCACCTCATGACCTCAGGAAATCGCGTCTGTCGGCCGGCCTTGCCCAGCGCCTCGGCGACGCGCCTCCCGTCCGTGATCCGCCCGGTGACCTCACGGGCCACCGACAGGGCAGCATCGCGCTGGGACCCGGTCAGCACACTGCTCCACGGCGGCGACGCGGCCCGGACGGGCATCGTCGGAGTGAGCTCGCGTTCCCTCACCGTGGCCTCCCGTGAACAGCGTCAGCAGATTGAACCGCAGGTGATGTCGCAGGTCACACACGCGGTCCCGATGTCACTGGCTCCGCAGTCGGCCAGGACGGTCAGCTCCTCACAACACCATTGCGTGCATTCGGACGCGTTGCACGTGTCCGTGCACCCGGCGTCGGAACAGGTGTAGAAGCAGCTGTAGCCGCCTTCGCAGGTGTCTCCGCAGGTCGATCCCTGGCAGGTCACCCAGCACGTTTCGCAGGTATTGGGGCATGGGACGAATGTGCCCTCCTCCGATCCCGGTTCAGGGTCTGCCTGCTGCCGGATACGGGGCCGGCACCGGAAATCCAGGTCGAACTCGTCTGTGGGGCGGGCGACGCGGTTGCGGGTGTAGGCGACGACGGCGCCTTCCCTGAGGGTGACCTCGGTGGCTTCCCCGGCCCGGAAGGGCGACCGCTCCTGGGGTATCGCCTCGGCGTGCTGCACGTCCTCGACGGCGAACTCGGCGTAGTAGTCGAGGTTCTTCGTGAAATACAGACGTCGCTGCCCGTCCCGTTCACCGTCCCCCGGGAATCCCTTGAGTTTCGGACCGGAAACGGGTGGATGAGCCATCGCCGTGCTCCTTACGGAACCTCGAACGAGAGGGATCGCGCGCATGAACGCCGACGATCGAAGGCCTCACTTCGATCGTGGCATCGCGGTGCCCGGCGGTCAACTCCACGCCGGCCCCGCGCCGCGGCTCGGCAGGGTTTAGTTTCCCAGGAGACCAAGCTCCGGGTCCGATCGCCTCGGACGGCAGGACCACCGCCTCGCCCTCGTGTTGCAGCCCTCGGCCGAGGTACCGCCGGCGATCCAGTGCTTGAAGCGGGTCCTCTGGTAACCGGTGCGGTCCTCTACCGTGAGCGGAGCGCGGCGACCACCGCGCCCATCGGCAGAACCTGCGGCACGAGGGCCGGTGCGGGCTGTTCGGCGGCGTGCGTCGCGGTGGGCAGGGACAGGGGAGGCCCGTGCCGTTCTCAGCGGCCACACCGACGAGGTGACATCCGTGGCGTCCAGTCCCGACGGGAGCAGCCTGGCCACCGGCAGCGTAGACGCGGTGGCGCGGTTGTGGGACCTGACCAGCGGGTCTGCCCGCGCCCCCCTCAGCGGTCAAAGTGATCTCGTCCTATCCGTCCATGACGCTGTCAGGGATCTCGCAGATGCTGCGCAGACGCGGCTGGAGTCAGATTCCCTGCCGTCGTGCCCTCGAGCGTGACGAGGCGGCGGTGGCCGGCTGGGTGAAGGAGGTGTGGCCGCGCCCGGAAAGACCGCGGCGGCGCTCGGGGCCTGGAGCCTCTTCGAGGACGAAGCCGGATTCTCGATGACCAGGCCCCGACATCACGCCTTCAACCTCAGTAATCACGTTGAGGTTGTCGGCCGGCATCAGGGCCGGGCTGGTCCGGGGCCTGATGTGCTACCGCCACACCGGTGACCTCGGGGACGGCTTCCTTGCCCCCTCCGCGGGCCCGGTTCCTCGACAGCGCTGCCCCGTTCCGGTGAAGTCCGGCCGTCCTCGGCGAAGTTCGCCCGCGTCGCTTCTAGGCTCTGGGCCGCTTTCACCATCCTTCTACCGAACGGGATACAACATGGCCGAGCAGGCCGACCTCATCCTCCACGGCGGCGACATCGTCACGCTCGCGGAGCACGGCGACGAACTGGGTAAAGCGGTGGCCGTCAAGGACGGCACCATCGTCTTCGTCGGCTCCGAGAAGGAGGTGCTGGAACGCTGGCGCGGCCCGGATACCCTCGTGCGGGACCTCGGGGGCCGCGCCCTGCTGCCCGGGTTCATCGACGCGCACGGGCACCTCGGCGGGATTGGTCTGCAGGCCGTCATCGCCAACCTGCTCGCCGACCCGGACGGCGACGTCGCCGATCTGGCCTCTTTGAAGGACAAGCTGCGTTCCTGGGCTGCGGGACCGGTGGGTGCGGACTCCGATTGGATCATCGGCTTCGGATACGACGACGCGATGCTCGCCGAGCGCCGGCACCCCACCCGCGACGACCTCGACGAGGTGTCCACGGACCGCCCGGTCCTCGCCATCCACCAGTCCTTCCACCTCGGCGCGGTGAACAGCCTCGGACTGAAGCGGCTTCGCTACTCGGCCGCCACACCCGACCCCGAGGGCGGGGTGATCCGGCGGCGCGAACTCGCCGTCCCGCCCTCGTACGGCGAGCCCGACGGCGTGCTGGAGGAGAAGGCGTTCACCCCGGCCTCGGACCTGGCGTTCGCGGGGCTGCCGCAGCGGGTGCTGCTGATGCTGTTCGCGACGGGCGCGGCCACGGCGGCGAGCTTCGGCTTCACCACCGTGCAGGAGGGCGGCACCACCCTCGCCAACCTCAAGGCGCTGCGGGACACGGCCGCCGCCGTGCCGCTCCCGGTCGACGTGGTCGCGTACGTGAAGGCCGATGAGGCAACCGCCTCCACGCTCGACGACCCGATCGGGGTGAGTGACGAGTACGTGGACGGCGTCCGCGCGGCCGGCGTGAAGCTGGTCCTGGACGGCTCGCCGCAGGGGCGCACCGCGTGGCTCACCGAGCCGTACCTGACGCCGCCGCCCGGACAGCCCGCGGACTACTGCGGGTACCCGGCGGTGCCGGACGACGCGGTGGTGGCCAAGCAGATCGCTACGGCGGTCGAGCGGGATTGGCAGGTCCTGGCGCACGTCAACGGTGACGCGGCGATCGACCAGTTCCTCAAGGCAGTCGAGGCCGCCGGGCCGGGTCGGCGGCCGACCGTGGCGATTCACGCGCAGACTGCCCGCAAGGACCAGGTCGACGTGTTCGCTCGGCTGGGAATCCTGCCGTCCTTCTTCTCGATGCACACCTACTACTGGGGCGACTGGTACCGCGAGACCGTTCTCGGCAAGAAGCGGGCGGAGGACATCTCCCCCGCCCGCTGGGCACTCGACAAGGGCCTGCGCTACACCTCGCACCACGATGCCCCGGTGGCGCTGCCGGACTCGATCGCCGTGCTGTCCAGTCAGGTGACCCGCCGCACCCGCAGCGGCCACGTCCTCGGCCCCGACCAGCAGGTCTCCGCCTTGGACGCGGTTCGCGCGATCACCATCAACGCCGCCCACCAGTACGGCGAGCAGGACCGCAAGGGCAGTATCGAGGCCGGCAAGCTCGCGGACCTGGTCATCCTCAGCGCGAACCCGTTGACGGTCGACCCCGAACAGATCCGCGACATCAAGGTGATCGAGACCATCAAGGCCGGCAACACCGTCCACCCGCCCGCACCCACCGGACAGGCTTGCGGAACCCCCTCGACCGCACCCACCCCGCAGTGGGGCTGCTCCTGCTGAACCGGCGCGCCCCTGCCCCACCACGCCCGGCGGCTGCGGCCGCCGGGCGTTGCGGGGCGGGCGGGGCCGGATCCGCCTTCGACGCCCCCGGTGTCAACGGCAAGAACGGAGCCGACGGCAAGACCGGCTGCATCATCCTGACGTCCTCCTGAGAGGCTCCGCTCCTGGGCGTGCCCTCCGTGGCGCCGTCCTCCGTGCGGCGCCACCGGTGTGTCCGTCGCGTGCGGCCGGTACCGCACGGCCCCGGACAGGAACAGCCCGTCCCGGGCCGCAGCACCGCGGCTGCTCAGCCCGACCCGCCGCGATGCACACGGCGCTCGGTTCCACACGCGATGCTCTCGGTCCGAATCCCGTGTCAGTGCCCTTCCTTCGCTGGTCAGGTGACCTGTGTGGTGGGTCAGGAGGCGGGCCGGAAGGGGCCGGCTGCGGGGGTGTCGCCGTACCGTCACGGTCGCGGTGGGCTGCGGACCATGCTTCGCGTCGACCTGCGGGGGTTTGGGGCCCGGAGCGGCGACCAGGACGGCGAACCAGATCGAGGCGACGACCACGGTCACCGCCTTGTCCCAGCGAGCCATGAACGCGAGCGCGGCACCCAGCGGCGGCACAACCAGCGTGGCCGGGACCACGGCAGGAACAGCCAGCGCAGGATGCCAACGACGCGACGCAGCCGGCTGCACAGGGGCAGGTTGCTGAGGAACGGGTGCTTCAGAAGGGGGAAAACACGACTCTCCAGACCGGCAAACGGGACGAGCGGGACCACAGGCTCACGACTGCCGCCAGGGATCAACGCCTCCAGCCGCATGATCGGCGCAGACTCATCGCCGCAATGGACGTCCGGCCGGCACAGCCCCCAAGCCGGGCCCTGCTCCCTGCTCCTGGCCCGCACACCGGCGTAGGGCAGGGCAGGGGCGGCCAAGAACAGCCACCAGCCACCCCACCGGGCCCCGCCCGCCGTAACCGGCGCTACGGTGCCGCCCGACCGTGAGCACTGCGAGGAGGCCCGGCGTCCCGGGGCGCTCGGGGGTACAGCCCCGGGACCGGGTGTCATCCCTGCTAGTCAACGACACGAACGCCGTACGGTTGCGGCCGCCCCACCACTGGACCTGGAGCCCTGGACCGGGAAGCGGCGACAACGCGCGACACGCCACGAACGGGTGAAGCACGACGTGCCGCCGCCGGCGGGCCGGGCAGTTCCCCCAACCGTTCCATCGGCCGGAGCTCCGCGCACGCTCTGGAGCCGGTGAGGCGGCACGGCGGGCGCTGGAACACTGACGGCGCACGAAGCACCGGTAACCGAGGGTGATCGGCGTGGTCATCCACCGGCGCCCGAGCTTCTTCGTGTTCCTGACGCGCGGTCAAGACCGTGCGGTCTCGACCGGCATCAGGACCTTGCAGCTCCCCTACGAGAGGACCCCCGTGGCCATCGGATTCCGGCTGCCACGCGGCTTAGCCGCCGCGAGCACCGCCCTGCTCACCCTCGCCGCCGTCCCGCTGACGGCATCCAGCGCCTCGGCCGCGACCCCCATCTGCCTGAGCGGCAAACTCCAGTACGACTACCAGTCCGCCGAAGCCGGCCGAGGCAAGCCCACCCTGACCAAGCCGGTCCGCAACGCGAACATCCAGCTGTGGGGCAAGGAGAAGTCCAGCGACGCCCCACGCCAGCTCACCGCCGACTACCAGTACACCGCCGTCGCCGACGGCGGCTTCAACCTCTGCCACACCCCCACCACCACGACCACGATGAGCAGCATGTGGGTGCGGTTCACCGCTGAGAGCACCCGGTTGTGGAAGGTCAGCGACACCACCGGCACCGCCTACACCTACGACTCGCCTGTCCAGAACAACGTGGCCGCCAGCACCGCCCTGGGCACCCTCAAGCCGTCGAACGCACGTGCCTGGCACGCCTTCGACACCCTCAACCTCCTGTGGTGGGCCCGCGGCAACCCCGTCAGCGACTGCTGGTCCTCTCATGAGGCGGACAACGCCTGCACGGAACTCAACGTCCAGTGGACGGCCAACTCGGCCGACGGCCCCTCCTACGACCTGGCCAACACCGTCCACCTCGCCGCCACCGATCCCGACTCCGAGCACACTGTGCTCCACGAAGCCGGCCACTTCTTCCAGCACCGCCTGTACAACGGCAAGTTCCCGCAGGTCACCGGCTGCAGCCCGCACTTCGTCGAGCAGGCGAGCTCCCCCAGCTGCTCCTGGACCGAGGCGTTCGCCGACGCCACGGCCGCCTACCTCCTGAAGGACTACCGCTACGTGTGGCCCGACGGTGCCAGCCAGAGCTTCACCTACACCACCGGCTGGCACACCGGAGACCAGGTCCAGGGCAACCAGGACGGCGCGCTGCTGGACCTATGGAACAACGTCGACGGCGGCTGGGACCGGACCATCAGCGTGATGACGGCGCGTCAGCCCGGCACCTTCGCCGACTACTTCAAGACCGGGCGGCCCACCGCCAACCCCGCGCTCGCCACCACCGGAAGCGCACTCACCTACCTGGCCGCCCACGCCATCAACTACGGCCCCACCATCGTGGGCGACGGCCGGACCCACGCCCTCACCAACGGCGGCGGCCTGGCCCTGGAACGCGCCGACCAGTGCGGCGCCTCCGGCAGCTCCCCCGCCGTCCTCGCCACCTTCGACGCCGCGCGCGCCAAGCAGCGGTGGACGCTGCGGGCGGAGGCGAACGGCACCGCCAAGCTCATCGACGGCTGCCCGGACGCGCTCGTGCTGACCGCGCCCGGCACCGCCGGCGGCCAGGCCACCCTACGGGCAGTCAACTCCTCCAACCCGTGGCAGGACTGGAAGGTCACTCAGAACAGCAGCGGCACCTACACGATCACCAACCCGGCCACCGGCTACTCCCTCGACAGCGCCCCCGTCACCCCCGGCGCCGCCGTCACCGCCAACCCGGCCGGCAACGCCAACACCCAGAACTGGGCCGCCCTCAACTGACCACCTGACGACGGGCGCAAGGGCCCCGCGGCAGAACGCGGCGGGGCCCTTGATCATCGGGAAGAAATCCGTCGCCGGGCAGCGTCACAGGGGCAGCTGGCGCGCCCGGCGCGACGAGCTCACCGCCGACCAGCTCGCCTCGCTCGCGACGCTGGGCGTGACACGCCGCCTCGCTCGTCGTTGAGCTGGGAGGTCAGCGAAGTGGAGGCCCCGGGACGTCGTGACCCCCGGGGCCTTCGTCTTGTCCTCCGGCACCGGATGTGTGGTGCAACACAGGCTGCAACACAGGTTCCGGACGGCTGTGGGCTCGTGTTCGTGCAGGTCAGGGCGGCAACGCGCAGGCGTGTTGCAGCGCCGGTGTTGCACGGCCGAGCGGGTGCGTTGCAGCAGCGGCGCGATCGTCACCGCTTCGGGTGGCGGGTTCGCCGCGGCCGGGGGTGCCTCACCTGGAAGCACGCACCCCTGTGGCCCGGAGCGGCTGTACCGGAGCGGAGCCGACTGCCCTGCTCGCCGTAGGAGAAGGAGTCCACCCCTCATGACCGACGCCGCGGACACCCCTCCCGCCACCCGTGCCGCCCGCGTGATCACGATCGTCGCCGTCGTCCTCGACGTCGCCTACGTGGGCCTATTGGCCTTCATCTCGGTGCCTGAGCTCACGGACTACATGAGCGGCCGGGACATCGACTTCCCGGTGTTCCTGGCCATCGCGGCCATCACCGGCCCCGCCCCTGTTCTGGGCCTACATCGGCCTCGGCTTCGGGCTGAGCAAGACGGGCTGGGCGGCCGGCATCGCCCTCACCGGCATTCTCATCACCCTCACCTACGGGTGGCTCCTCGCGTCCTCCAACGGCCATGGCTTCGCCTACTGGCTGTTCCTCACCCTGATCGTCACCACCAACCCCGGCGCGTTCTGCGTGGTCCCCTACGCCCTCGTCCGCGGCACCGTCGGACGTCGCTGACCCTCTGAGCCGGATCCGCACAGGCCCCGGCCTACGTTCGCGTACCCCACCGACCGGCGAAGTCCTCCAGGGCGCGGCGCTGCTGCTCCTCGCGGGCGATCTGCTGCGCGAGGACGTCGCGGTCGATGTACGGGTCGCCGGCGGCGAGGACCAGGCGCTGGAGTTCGTCCGGCTCCAGGGCTTCGACCTCCCACTGCACCGGGCGCTCGATGTCGAAGCCGTAGCGGCGGGCGAAGGCCGGCCATCTCGGGTCGCCTCGCTTGCCCTCGGTCGCCGGGAGCCCGTACGCGCGCATCTGCTCGTAGGTGAGCAGCACCCGGGTCACCGAGTCCCAGCAGCCCGTCCGCTCCACCCAGTCCCGCTCGATGTCCTCGCCGGAGCAGTCGAAATCACCGACCACGGCAAGGTGGGCTTCGCGTTGCTCGTGGGCGAACCGGAGGCGGACGACGTCGGCGTAGGACCAGGCAGCGTCTTGTCGATCACTTGTCGAGCCAGATGAGGGTGCTGGCGAGGGTGATCGCGGCCTGGGTGCAGTCGTTTCGGGTGCCCGCGGTCACCACGAACGCCAGTGGGCGGCCGCGTCCGTCGCAGGCGAGGTGAATCTTGCTGGTCAGCCCACCGCGGGAGCGTCCGAGTGCCCGTTCGTCGAGCCCCCTTTGGCAACGGTGTGCTGGTGGGCTCGCACGATCGTGGAGTCGATCGCGACCAGCCAGTCCACCTCACCCCTGGTCTGGGCGGCGGCCAGGAGACGGTCGAAAGTTCCGTCTGCCGCCCAGCGGGCGAAGCGTCCGTGGACGGTCTGCCACGGACCGAACCTCTCGGGCAGATCCCGCCAGGGCACACCGGTACGGAACTTGAACACGATGCCTTCCAGCACCTGACGGTGATCACGCTACCGGCCACGGGCCCGCCCCACCGGCGGCAACAACGGCGCGATCACCGCCCGTGCGGCATCAGACAACTCGGCTTCCCTCATGACCGGACCACTAACAATCCGATGATCGGAAAGACACCCCCTAGGGGGTGTCCGCAAAGTAGCGCCGTCCGCCCGGAGGGCGGTCCCGCGGCGTCCGGTGCGTGCTCTCGGCGTGCCGGGCGGAAGCCCTTGTACTGGACGTACTCGGGATTTCGCCCGGTGCGCCGAGAGCGCGTGCCGGGCGTCGCGGGGCAGGCGGGACTTTGCGGACACGCCCTAGGACTTGTCTGGCCGGTCCGGTCCGGAGCCAGACAAAACCGGTCCGGCCCCGGGCAGAGCCGGCAACCGGCGACTTCAGCATTCGTCCGGTCCCTTTTCTACGCCGGGTCACCAGCACAACCGCGGGTCCTGTACGTGCTCTGGCGAGTGCCGGTCCTCTCCCCTGCCCAGACCGGTCCGGACCAAGAAGCCGGGGTCAACGTCCCACAGCGGCGTAGCGGTGTGAACTCGCTGGGTGCCGGGGATGCCCACCTCGAGGAGGACTCCGTCGCGGAACATCCACAGACCGAACAGGTCGTCGTCCTGGTCGTGCAGCATGACCTGCACGCAGTCGGGCTCGTTCCAGGGCAGGGACTCCAGGTCCTTGAGCACCCCGCGACGCCGATGCGACTTCTCGAACTCGATGTGCCAGCCCCCTACGAGCCAGGGGATCTGTACGAAGCAGCCCTGCCAGGTGCGGGCCTCGTCCGGCCGCGTCAGCGGTTCCATCACCTCGTCCTCGTACCGCGCCAACACGATGACCTGTGCCATTCTGCTCATGCCCACATGTCATACCGCGCCGGGCACCGAAGGCAAACTGCGGTTTGGGACCCTGAGTCGACGGGGCCGCCGGAGTGGTAGGAGTGGCTCTAGTCACGGGTTGTGGTTCTGGCACACATTCCGTGAACGATCTTGCCGGCCCCTCCGTCGGCAGGCGGAACGCATCACGTGAGTTGCGCGGATTGGATGTCACACGAGGCTGGTGGAACCCGAGTGTCGGCGGCCAGTTGCGTATCCCCGAGTACGGCCTATCACGACGGCACCTTCCGTGGCCGGTGCAGCGGTGTCGGCCGTCTGTCGGTCATGGACAACGACTGTCGGCGCTTTGTCGGTGGGTGCAGCGACCTTGGGGATGCGGTCGGTGGCGTCCATGAAAGCTCATGCCGTCCACGACCGCCCGTGAGGCCCGTGCGTGCGGAACCACCAAATGAGGGAGAGCCGATCGTGAATCAGTCGCTCGTGGATCGTATGTGGGAGTACATGAACGCCGGCCTGGCCATGGACGTGGAGAAGCTGGATGCTCTCTACGACCCTAGCTTCGAGAACATTCGGTTCGACGAAGAAGGCCAGGTAGTGACCCTGACGAAGGACCAGTTCATGGCGCGCTTCCGTGCACTGCGGGACCAGGGATTGAAGGTGGGTGAGTCACTCGACGACGTCCGTCTTCTGGCCACCAGCGTGTACGACGGCCATGGGACGATCATCATGCGCCGGGTAGATGAGGGGGTCCCGGTGCTCTACAACTTCGTCTGGCGGTGGCAAGACGGTCGCTGGACCACGCTCCTGCGCGAGTTCACCTTCCACAAGGACATCACCAACCTGGTCAGGATGATTGAGTCCGAAAGCTCGCCCGGCTGACCGCCTGGCTACCTCCGGAGGACCAGCGTTGCCCGACGACGGGACGCCAGCCTCGGTCAGGTCCGAACGGTCCGGTACGGTGCCGACGCGCCTCGCCGCCGCCTGGCGGCGGTGTAGCGCGGTGCAGCGGATGCCGCCGCCGACATGCCACTCCATCACCGGTGCGATGCCGCCGCGTTCTGGGCACCAGACCGCGAGAACCAGGCCGCCGCAGTCCTGCAGGAGGCACACGCACTCCCGGCCCGGCGTTCGGCACGCCATCGCGGGACACCCGACCCCGGCTGGCGCCTCTCCGTCATCCTCACCTCCCCCAGCACCGCCATGGGCCGCGTGCCCGGCATGGGCAGCCTGCGCACCGACGCCCCCTGGGCTCGAAGAACCGACGGGCCGCCACCCGTTACGACGTCGGACGAGCCCTCGCCACCGGCGATTCCTACACCCGACCCGCACACCACAAGGTCGGCACCAAACCCCGGCGAACCTGACATACGGCAGGCTGGGTGACAAGCTCCGGGTTCCTGGGTCAGGTGGCGAGCAGTGCGGTGTGGATGCGGGCGATGGCCCGCAGTACCTCGTCGCGGTTCAGAGAGCGGTTGGAGCGGTCGTCGCGTCCGGGGCTGTCGGCCTGGACCCGGCTGATCTCCACCCGCGGTGGTGACCGTCCTGCGCGGCGGCTGGCAGCACGGCCGCACCGACCACCGCCCCGGCAGCCAGAACGGTGGCGGCGATACGACGGGCGGAGGAAGAAGCAGACAACAGGGGGAATGCTCCCTCAAGAACAGCGCTCCACCAGCCGCAATCCGGAATCATGCGCTCCGGCACAGCCGTCGAACGGACTGAGGGGTTCCCATCGCAACCAGAGGGAGCGAGAACGGTTCCGCCTCGTACCGCCCCGCCCGGACGCGGGGCCCGCCGCCGTCTACATGCCAAGCTGGAGCAGGCTGGCCGCCGGCTCGCCGCGCTGCTGCTCCCGCCGCCTGGGCGTGGTCCTGGCGCTGCCTGGTGCGAACCAGACTGCTACCCGCAGTTGTCCGGCCGGAGCGAGTGGAGCTTCGCCCGCGTGAGCGTGGTGCGCCTGAGCACTTGAGCCCGGATGAGCCGGACCGTGGGCGGGATCGGCAGAGTGACGGGGGTACGGCTCCACCGAAGCCACAACGCCAGGTGGCCAAGCTCGGCGGCCTGGACGAGCTTTTCTAGGGACCACTCCTTCGTACCCCGATCCACCTCGATGCTGATCAGCCGTCCCTTACCCGAACGGTGCCGCAGTTGCAGGTCGAGGCGCCCGGTCCGGTTCTGCCGAGTAACGGTGGGCAGCTTCACCTCCCGCTGAACTTCATACCCCTGGTCGGTCGCCCAGTCGGCCACCGCGTCGGTGAAGAAGGCGGTCACCTCGGGGGTAGACAAGTCACTGAACTGCTGTCGATTGAGCCAGGCCCGCAGGGAGCGGGCGGCGGCGTCGAGCCCGGCTTCTGTCATGAGCGACAGTCTGCCCTGCGGGACTGACAGCTCGTCACGCCCTCCGCCGTTCCTCGCCCCGGCCGTCCGGCGGGTGAGTACACGAGGTGCCTCCCGTTCTCGTGAACATCAACCACGGCCCGGACGGTGCACCTCCCGAAGCGATGAACGTTGACGTTGCTGCCGGAACTCCCTGAACAGACAGACACGAGTGGCCCGAGTTCGAAATGCGCAAGCTCGACGAGCTCTTCCTGTGCCGCTGTCACGACCCCGCTCACCATTGTAGGAACCACAGTGCCCCCGCCGCCGGACGGCCTGGGCCTCCACCTGCCGCCTGGTGCGGAGCGCACCGGACGGCATCGAGCGGTGCCCCCTTCGGGGCAGAGTCGGGGGCCGCCACCCCGGGGGTGACGAGCCGGGCAGCGAGACGTTCAGAATCAGGCCCCGGTGGCGATGTCAGGTCCCGCTACTGCAGGCGCATACGGATGCGGTGACCCGTGGCCGCGGCACGGCGTTGAACCCGGCATGGACATGGACGACGAAGACTTCCTGAGCGTGCTCATGGACGCCGTGACCGACACCCGCCTGAAACTGCTCACGGGCGACGAAGCCAGGGCGGTCATGATGTTGCTCGGCGCGCTCGAGGAGGAGACCCGCTCCGAAGAGGTACGCACCGCGGCCGGCGAGATGCGGTCCCGCCTCGGATCACGCCTCGCCCTGCCCACCCCGGCCACCGGGCCCGCGCGAACCTGAAACCCGTTCGTACGTCCGTCAACGTGTTCACGCCGACAGAGCGTGACCTCCGCGCAGCACCACCCGTCCAAGACGCCACGCGAGACCGTGTGCCGCTCCACGTGCGTCCGGGGTCGGCGGCGGCTGGAACCTGTCCGGTCGATCTTGGTCGCGTTCCAGCAGGCAGAGTGAGTCGAGGCTGCGGCCGGATGTCAGCGTCTGGTGATCAGTCGGCCGCGTGCCGGATCCCCTTGGCCGACAGCTAGGGCGTGTCCGCAAAGTCCCGCCTGCCCCGCGACGCCCGGCACGCGCTCTCGGCGCACCGGGCGAAATCCCGAGTACGTCCAGTACAAGGGCTTCCGCCCGGCACACCGAGAGCACGCACCGGACGCCGCGGGACCGCCCTCCGGGCGGCCGGCGCCACTTTGCGGACACCCCCTAGTACTCCCTCCGACCCCAGGAAGGCGCGGCTCCTGGCCGGCGTACACCACCTGCCGGTGCCGGGTGTCGGGCCGCGGCGGCACCGGCCGCGGCCCGTCCCCCTGCGAAACGCGGACGCTGGCCGAGGCTCACCGGGCTGCGAGCGGCGCGGCATAGCACCGGACGTACACCGTCTGCTGCGGACTCCACTGCTGTTCGACGGTGTCCATCAGCTCCCAGCCCAGCCGCTCGTACAGGGCTGCCGCGGCGTGATCGGCGGACAGGACCTCGAGCACCGGATGCAGTCCGTGCCGCTGTGCTTCCTCCACTGCCCGCCCGACCAGCAGGGCACCGAGGGCGTGCCCCCTGGCGCGGGGAGAGACGAACAGCCGGGTGACCACGGCGGCCGCCTCCGGTGGCGCGCCGGTCCGCCCGCTCCACACGGCGGGGGCCGAATCGCCCGCGGCCGCGTGCGACAGGGCGATGTGCCCGACGGGGCGGCCGTCGAGCTCGGCCACCCAGGAGCCGAGCAGGGGGCCGTCCGACAGCCAGGCGCCGGGCTGATCAGGCCAGTTGAGGGGGTAGCCGTCGTGCCGGTGGACCTCCGCGAGGACGCGCAGGCACGCCTCGACATCGTCGTCGGCCCTCCGCCGGATGCGCAGGCCCGGCCTCTCCTCCGGCACGCCGGAGCCTTCGGCGACGCTCACTGCGCTCCCTCCGCCCGCTCCGCCGAGGCCCGCTGCTCCGCCTCCCACTCGGCGTCCGCTGCCTCTTCCTCGGCCCGCTTCTGCCACTCCTCGTACTCGGGGTACTCGGGCTCCTCGTACGGCAGGGGATCGGTGACCCAGCCCGCCGCGAGCACCAGGCGGGAGGTGCGGTGGACGGCGAGGAAGCCGAAGGGGCGGTCGAAGCAGACCTCGGCCTGCCGGGTGCGGTAGCGGAGCCGGGGCGGTGCGGCCGCACCGACGCACGCCTCGACGGCCGTCACGGCCGCGGCCTCGAAGCCCTCGGCGTGGAAGCGGGCCACCGCCGACTGGCGTGCCGAGCCCACGGCCAAGGGGCGAGGACTGATCCCCGGAAAGTGGCCGGCGCCGGTGTCCAAGGCGGAGGCGAGGCCGAACAGGCCGCGATGGTCAAGGAGATCGTGCTCGGCGGTCACGTCGAAAGCCGTCGTCTGGATGTGGAGGTACGGCTCCGGATCCGGCGCCAGGACCGTCCCGATGCGCAGGCCGGGACCCGGGTTCCCCTCGGGCAGCAGGCTCGCGCCGGTGGCCGCGACCGCACGGGTCACCACGTCCACCCCCGCGGACAGCACCCGGCGCGGCGACGCACCGGGTGCGCCCAGCACCAGGTGGACGTCCACGCCGCCGTCGCCGACCACCTCGAGCACCGTGACCGGACCCGCCGGGGTCTGCGCCACGCGGACCCGGTCCAGGAGTGTGGTGCTGCGGCGCAGCGCGGTGAGGCCCCGTCCGGCCCAGGGGCCTTCGGACGGCTCGACGATCCCGGAGCGGAACGGCTGGATCCAGCGCAGCCGCTGGGCCAGGGCCGAGGCGAGCACCAGCTGGGTGTGCGCGGGGGGCGGCGGGAAGTCGACCGGCATCCGCTCGACCAGGCCGCCGGTGCGTTCGGCGGCCCAGGCGTCGAGGGTCTTGGCGTCGGTGTCGGGATCGCCGGTCAGCAGCCCGTGCGCGCCGTCCGGGAGCGCGTCCAGCCACCGCTGCTCCAGGGGCAGCTCCTGCAGGGCCCACAGACCCGTGGCCGTATGGAGGCCCCGTACGCCGGACAGGTCGGCGAGGAGCTCGCGTGCGGCCGCGGCCGCCGAGTCGGCGGATATGCCGAGGGCTTCGGAGAGTTCCCCGCGGGCGGGGGCGGCCGCGCCGTCGGCGAGGAGGGCGAGCAGGGGCCAGGCCCCCACGGCCGTGAGGACCGTGCCGGTGTCGCCGGCGACGGCTTGTTCGGCCCAGCGTGCGGTGAGCCGGTTGACCGCACGGATCGTCGAGTTGCGCATGGTCGGGAGAGTAAGGGACGAACGCCGCCGGGCCGCAGCCGATTTCCCCGGTCGCCGCTACGGCGGGCTCCGGTGGCCGACGTCGTCGGCGAGGCCGCCGTTCAGCGCTAACTGCACGGCGGGGGGACGGGGATGGGGAGTGTGGCATGTCCGACGGTGCCGGTAGCCTCGTCGGGCTACCCGCACAGGCACGGAAGGGCGCCGCCGGGTGAGTAGCCGCTGGCATCGGGTGATCGCCGAACCGGGCGCCCAAGGCGACGCTGCCCGTGTGCAGCTGCCCGGCTCGTGGGCAACGTTCCGCCCACGGAGGGCACCATCGCCGTGACGATCCCACTACATGGCCGAGACGAACTACCTGCGCAGCGAACATGCTGCTGCGGGCACTCCTAGCCGACCGGTGCCCGCCCCGGCGACTGCCTGCAGCCCGGGGCTGGCCGCGTTTCCGCGACGTGTGGAAGGCGCGGGTACTGGCCCGGCTTGGCGGGGTGTGGCGGGCCATTCCCGGGGACACAGCCGTGAACGAGATGCGCAGCGCCCGTTCCGAAGCTCTTCTCGCCGCAGTCGTCGAGCAGGCCGAGGGGTTGCAGGCCAGCCTCGACAGCGACCGGAACGTAGACCGGCTCTACGAGCAGCTCCTCCAGGCGGGCGCGCCGGTCCCGGTAACCCACAGCCGCGACCAGGAGGGCGAGGACGACGGCTACGCCCTCGTTGCGCACACGGGCTCAAGCGTGAAGATTCGGGCCGCGTCGCCGCCCCGTGGAGCAGCGCTGACCACCATCGCCACGCATGACGTTCTACGCGTCGGCGACCCCTTCGTGCTGGTCCGCGATGGCCGAGAACCATGGGCGCGGACGTCCTCTCCGCGGGCCCGGCGGCGGGTGCGAAGAGGACGTCCGGGCGCAGCGGTCGTGCGGTGGCGCCGGCCGTGCCGGGGTCAGCAGCCGCCGCAGTTGTAGAAGGTCACGTCCCAGTGGCTCCCCTCATCGGCGTAGACGTTTCCGGCGCCGGACTTCCACTGCGGGGCGCCGTCGCCCCGCAGTCCGATGTAGCTGAAGGTGTTCTTGATGTAGGTGCCGAGGCAGGTGTACTTGCTGAAGTCCAGCTTGTAGCCGTTCCAGTGCGAATAGGTACCTGACGCGTGGCCGGTCTCCGTGCCTCCGGTGATGTTCACTGCGCAGCCGCTGGCGCTCTTGAGGGTCTGCGCGCCTTGTGCGGTCGCGAGGTTGAGTTGCTCAAAGGAGGTGCAGGTCGCGTTGTTGCGGTTCGAGCAGCCGCCGGACGACGACCAGGTGATGGCGGAATTGCGGAACATCGAGGTCGCGGTGGCATGGCTGATCTTGGTGGCCGCGTGCGCGGCTGTGGCGCCGCCCAGGACGCCCACTCCGGGCGCGAGCAGCGCGCCCAGGACGACGGTGAGCGCGGTGAGGACCGAACGGAGCTTCATCGAGATTGCCTCCTGCTGGTGGCCGTAACGGATGGAACGGCGGTGCGGAGAGGGCAGGCGTGTGCTGATGGAGCAAGGAGATGGTGGCGCAGTTCTACGCACGTCCGCCAGAGGACGACGGAACGCTTCCGCACATCTCCTGCCCCCACCGGGGCACACGCCACCCGGAGAGCCTCAGCCTGCAGGCCCGGAAGGCGCGCCTGCGGAGTCTGGAGATCCTCGCCCGTGCGGCAGCTGCTCCCGCAGGCGCACCGCACGCTCACCGGTCACTGGGGTCGTGAGCTACTCCGGAAGCATGCCCCAGCGACGCCTCGACGGCATGGGCCCCATACTCTCTTCCGAACCACCCGCGGATCCGGCTCCCCCGCTGCGCCCGAGCCGTGCGGTCAGCGGGCGGTCGGTCCGCTGCTCACGGCTGTCCAACTGCCGCCGCGGACCGCGTACACCGTCAGCTTGCGGGTGAGCGTATCGCCGTTCCCGTCGAAGCCGACGCGACCGGTGACTCCGTCGAAACCCAGCCGTGCCACGGCGGACGGCAGTTCGGCCCGGGCATCACCGGGAAGGGTGCCGCCGTGGGCTTCCACGACCGCCTTCACCGCCTCGATGAGAGCCCAGGTCGCGTCGTACGCGTACGGCCCGTACCAGCCGGCCGCATCCGTGTAGCCGGCCTTCCGGTACCGGGCGAGGAAGTCCTGCCCAGCTGCGGACTCCTCGGCCGCCACGCCGATGTTGGTGGCGAGGTCGCCCTCGGCCTTGGGGTTCGTCGTGAGGTACTGCTGGTCGAAGATGCCGTCACCCCCCATCAGGGGGACGTTCACCCCCGCCTGATCGAGCTGCTGGGAAAGGGGCGCAGCCGTGTCGTAGTAGCCGCCGAAGTAGACGGCGTCGGCTGCCGAGGACCGCACCCTTTCGGCGAGGCCCTCGAAGGCGCGCTCCGCGGGATCGACCTGCTCGGTACCGACGACGGTCCCGCCGAGCTTCGTGAACTCGGCCGTGAGACCGGCGGTGAGAGCGGTGCCGTGGGCGCTCGCGTCGTCCACCACGTACAGCTTGGTCTTCTTCGCCTCGCCGTGCAGGTACCGGGCGGCGAACGGCCCCTGGTCGACGTCCGTGGCGACGGTGCGGAAATAGGTGGAGTGGGGACGCGACGGGGTGCCGGCGGCCCAGGTGGAGCCCAGTGTCAGTACGGGATCGGTGTTGCCCGGTGACACGACGGCCATGTTCGCCCGCGCGAGGGGCGCCACGAAGGTCTTGGCGACACCCGAGTTGAGGGGGCCGACGACTCCCAGCACCTTCCCGTCGGCCACAAACCGGGCGGCGTTGGAAGAGCCCTTGGCGGGGTCGGCCCCGTCGTCGAGCGCCTTGATCTCGAAGGTCACCCCGGGGACGGACTTGGTTTCGTTGGCGGTCCTCACCGCCAACTCAGCCGAGTTTCTGATGCCGATGCCCATGGATGACAGGGCGCCGCTCAGCGGTGCGTCCACCCCGATCACCACGTTGACGAAGGACGCCTCCGACCCACTGCCGGCCGCCCCGCCGCCGCGCGTCGCGCCCTTGTCCCCGGTGAGGGTCCAGGTGAGGACGGAGCCGGTGGCGAGCGTGGCCAGCACCGTGGCCACGACGACGGACCGCCGGGTCAGGCGCCGGTGGCCGGTAGGAGTCCGTTCGCCGGTGCTCATCCCGTACGTACGCGCTTCGGGCAGGGGCGTGGTGGTCGGCCGGTCCGGCACGGGGCGCTGCTGGGCGTCCGCACCGGAAGCGGAGTCCAGGACCGTCGGGGTGCGGGGGGACGGCGGCGGTGAGGTGGGCCGCTCAGGCACTGCCCGGCCGGCAGTGGGCGGCGTGGCATCCGGCGCGGGCACGGGAGTGGTGGCATCCGGCGCGGGTACGGGAGTCGCCCGCGGGTCCGGCTTAGGCGGGGAGGACGGCTCCTGCTCGCTCCCCTCGCAGTCGGGTACGTGGGGCGCAGGCTTGGAGGACCGCAGTACCGATGCCAGCATCTCGGCCGCTTCGCCGGCGCCCACGCGCTGCGCCGGGTCCTTGGTGAGGAGCGCGTCCAGGATGGGCGCGAGCGGGCCGGCGTGGACCGCGGGCCGGTGCGGGCGGGTGAAGACGGCCACGGCGAGGGCGTGGAGCCCCTCCGCGTCGAACGGGGGGCGCCCCTCGACGGCGTGGTAGAGGGTGGCGCCCAGCGCCCACAGGTCATTGGCGGCGGTCGGGCGCTTGCCCTCCAGCTGCTCGGGCGCCATGTAGTGCGGGGTGCCGATGACGATCCCGCTGTGACTCAGCTTGGTCGTGGCGTCCGCGAGGTGGGCGATGCCGAAGTCGGTCAGGACGACGCGGTCCTTGGCCAGCAGCACGTTGTCCGGCTTGATGTCACGGTGGACGATCCGCGCCCTGTGCGCCTCGGCCAGCGCGTCGAGCATCGCGGCGCCGATCTCGGCCACGCGGCGCACGGGCAACCGCCCGCCGCTGCGGATGGCGGCGGCCAGGGACTGCCCGCGCACCAGCTCCATCACGAGGACGGGGGCGCCCTCGTGCTCCACGACGTCATGGATGGTGATGATGCCGGGGTGGCTGAGCGTGACCGCGGCGCGCGCCTCTGCGATGAACCGCCGGACGAGCGCCGCGCGGTCGCCGTCGTCCATGCCTGGCGGAAAAAGGATCTCCTTGATGGCGATCTCACGCCCGAAGAGGTGCTGGTCGAGGCCACGCCACACCCGGCCCATACCGCCTTGGCCAATGCGTTCGACCAGCTGGTACCGGCCGGCGATGAGTTCGGGATTCTGCTCGGTCACGCGGACACTCTAGGTCCTGCTGAGCCGAGCAGGAGCCGGAAGCATGGCTCGATACCGCCCCCCTCGGTGGATAGACCGGGGATGGATTCGATCCCACGCCTGGATCTCGCCTTTGCAGCAGTTCGCGGTCGCCGTGAGAGTGACGACGGGCGGTCCGGGCCGTCTCCGGATCGGGAAAGCGGAACTCCGGCCCGTGCTTCGGTGGCCGACCGCCCCCGGCGGCCACGGACACCAGGCCGCTTCGGCAAGCGCATCACCCGATCACCCCGGACACGACCCGCCAACTCGACGGCAAGGTCCCAAAGGCACGTTTCGTGCGCTCCACATCGCATGATGGAGACATGGGCGACCGCGAGGACTTCCTGACGTGGATCAAGACCGACCTCCACCGGGCGGAGGCCGCGCTGCACGACGGCGACCCGGAGCCCAGACGGGCGCTCTGGTCGCACGAAGAGCCGGTCAGCGTGCTGGGCGCCTGGCACAACGCCCGCGGCCTGGCGGAAGTCGACGCCCTCTTCACCGCCCTCGGCCAGTCCTTCTCACACTGCACCTCCTACGCGTTCGAGCTACTGGCGTATGACGTCGTGGGCAACATGGCCTACACAGCCGGCCTGGAGCACGTCAGCACCTCCGTAGACGGGGAGCCGCGCACCTACACACTGCGGGCCACCCAGGTGTACCGCCGCGAGAACACGGCGTGGCGAGCGGCCCACCGCCACGCAGACTCAGTCACCCCGTGACGCCGGCGCCGCTACATCCGGGCCGCAGCCCAGTGCCCTGCGGCCCGCCGCAGCCTCACGACACCTCGGCCAACAGCCATTGCGTCCCCAAGGCCAGAACCGGTCGACGGCGGGGGGCCGGCGGGGGTGCCGCCGGCCCAGCGCATCTACTTGCCCGATCTGTTGTGCCGGGAGATCGCGAAGCGGGCAGTTCCTTCGGCGTCTTCGGCCGTGGTGGTGTACCGCTCGAAGCCGGCTTTCTCCAGGACGCGGACGGAGGCCGGGTTCGAGACTTCCACGCCGGCGGCCACGGTGTGGACGGCGGGCGCGGTGAGGGCGAAGGCGGCGAGTGCCCGGGTGGCCTCGGTGGCGTAGTCCCGGCCGCGGCGGGAGGCGACGACCCCGTACCCGAGCTCGAGGACCCCATCGGTGGGGGGCCAGAACAGGCCGATCGAGCCGATGACGAGACTGCTTTCTCGTTCGATGATCAGCCGATGGCCGTAGGTGCCGAACCATGCGGGGTTGTCGCCGAGGAGGCTCGCGATGACGCTGTCGCCTTCGGAGGGGAAGTCCCCCGCCCAGTCGGCCGGCCGGGTGCCGACCGCGCAGTCGAGGACGGCCGCGGCTTCGGCCGCGGTCCAGGTACGCAGGACGAGCCGCTCGGTGGTCAGCTCGGTGAGGTCCTTGGAATGGGAGTAATGCACGTGTGACTCCTGGTCGTGGGAACGACCCGGACCGCGTCGCGTCACTTCAGCGCGCGGACCGGAAAAGGGCATGATGAGAAAGGCCACTGACGGCCATATTCATCAACCTCCCTGCACCAGAGTCGTGTTCGCGCGCTTTCCGCGCCGAGCGACCGTAACAGACCAAGCGGAGAGCTCCGAGCGCAGGCCGGAGCGCGTCAGCCCCGGCCGTGCCGGGCGGGGCTTCCCAGCCCCGCCCGGAATGGCTTCGACTCCGAAGACGGTCGAGCCGCTACCGGCGCCCGTCTAGCCACGCCATCGGCGTCACTTCGGCGCTCGGTACGGAGCTTCATGTCCGCCGGTGTGGAGGGTGCTTCAAGGGCCCACGCCTCGGGGCCGGCGCCGCGCCTGCCGGCGTGCCGGCATCTCACCCAGATCTACGTCCTGCCTGCACCGCAGGCCAAGGCCTCAGGCGGCGAACGGGTTGGTGTGGCCGGGCAACTGCTGCCCCGGGCGCAGGAACCGCTGCCCGCCTTGTCCGTCGGGCACCGCGAGGAACCCGGCGTCCGTCAGCCGCTGTGTGATCCTCCTGCGCCGGATCGCGCCCACCTTGAACGCCACGGTGACGAGCAGCGCGACCGCCCCGCCGGAAACAACCGCTTCGACCGGCGACCGGTCGATGAGCAGGATGACGGTCAGGACCGCGCAGCCGAGGTAGCACATCACCTTCTGGCCCCGGTCGGCGACGTACTGCGCCATGACGTCGAAGGTGATGAGATCCTTCAGCACGGCCACGGCGGCGACCGCTTCGGGGAGCGGCTTCAGCGAGCCCTGCTCCAGCCCCGGCACCGTCCCGCCGTTGCCCGCCTGCGGATGGGCGGTGATGGTGGCCGCCTCGCGGACGCGGGCGTCGGGCCGCGGATCCCGGTACATCCGGACCTGGACGAGCGAATTCTTGAACCCGGTCCTGTACGCCATGCCGTAGGTGTAGCCGTACTGCTCCGCCACGTGCGCCAGGGCGGCCGCCTTCGGCGTGGAGCCCTGGGGGGCGATCTCGACGATGTCCTGCTGACGGGCGATCTGTTGGAGCGTCCCCGCTATGTGACGTTCTACGGACATCCTGTTCCCCGCTCTCTGGGACCCCGCCCGCGCTTGGGGCCGACCGGCGCACAGACTAGGGGCTGCGCCACCGATCGGAACACGCGAGGTCCCCCGGCCATGGATCAAGAGACTTCCCGTCCGGCGGTGTCGGGGCCCTGCGGCAGACCCTTGGGCGGACCCGCGAGCGCCTGTGCGGTGTCGGCGAGGGTGTACCTCGGCTGGAGATGGACCACCGGACGGTGGTCGATGCCGTCGTCCGGCTCGGGCTTCCGGCAAACCGCCCCCGGTCCACGGGTGCCCGGGCTCGGCAGCGGCCAGATGCTCGCCGAGCGGGCGGCCGCCTCGGCGCGGCGGCGGATCTTCGCCGGGCCCCGCTGCCGTGGTGGCTGGTCCGGCCGGCCTTGCTCCCCGCCGTGCCCGGCATCCGCGGCCGCACGGTCCGCGTTCTCCGCCGCTTGGCGACTCCACACGTCCCGGCCGTCATGGGGCTGTGGACGCAGTGCTGCGGCTGCCGCCTTTCGACGCCGGCCGGGCACGCGAAAAGCTGGCCGGATCCCGCGCCACACTTCCATGGAGGCGCTGCAGGTTCGCGCATCGGGCCGCTGCCTCACAGCGGCCCGAACAGCGCCTGGCAGGTCGAGATCGGTACGACCGGAGAGGGGCCCGGCCCCCTCAGTCGGCGGCCCGGCGCCTGCCGCGCCGACGGCGCGCGTACGGCAAGAGCCGCGGCGAGCGCTTGGCCGCCACGTCCTCCACCCAGCCGAAGAGCAACAGCAGCAGGCCGAGCAGCGGCATCGCCACCAGCAGCGTGAACCATTGACTGGCCAGCAGCCACTGGAGGTTCGCGTAGAAGAAGTGGACGCTCCAGAGGGGGTCGACCAGCGGAACAGCGGCCACCAGCGCGGTCTCGTGCCACAGGTAGACGCTGACAGCGCGTGCGTTGAGCAGGCTGACCAGGCCGTCCCAGCGTTCCAGCGACCTGGGCCACCGCTCCCAGGACGGGCTGACGTGGAGCAGGATGGCAACGAAGCCGAGGGACCACAGGGCCTGGGCGATCGGCCAGGACTCGATGTCGGTCGCTTCGGTCGGATCGACCGGCCGGGTCCGCAGGTACCAGAGGCCGGCCACCATGATCAGCGGCGCGATGGACGGCAGCACGTACTGCGGGATCTTCTTGAGCAGCCCCTCCTGGTGGGCCATTCCGAGGATCCAGCAGGAGCCGAACATCGCGAAGTCGTTGGCGGTCTCCCAGACCCGGTAGTAGATGAATTCCTGGTCGGGAAAGAACGTGTTCATGACGATCGTCAGCGCCAGCGGAGCGAACAGCGTCACCACCGGGAATCGCCGCAGTGCCCGGAGCATCAGCGGTGAGAGCAGCACGTACCAGAGGTAGGCGCGGAGGTACCAGAGCGGGACGATGACCTGCGCGGCCCAGCTGTGTTCCACGAGATGGTGGAAACCGGGCAGTTCGTCCGCGTACGGCGGGGTGCTCAGCGGCAGGAGCCAGAAGCCCAGCTTGGCCCACCACCAGGTGGGGTGGCCTTCGGATTCGGGGCCCCAGCCGTCGAGTATCTGGAGGGCGACCATGACGGCGCCGAACAGCCACATCGGCGGCAGCAGCCGGCGCAGTCGGCCGCGGATCACCCCGAGGGCGGGACGACTGAGCGAGCGGGCCATCAGCGAGCCGGCCAGCGCGAACATCACGCCCATCGACGGGAAGACAAGGGG
Organism: Streptomyces sp. NPDC001194; assembly: GCF_042896985.1. NCBI lineage: Bacteria > Bacillati > Actinomycetota > Actinomycetes > Kitasatosporales > Streptomycetaceae > Streptomyces > Streptomyces sp. NPDC001194. The sequence continues at coordinate 123,320 of NZ_JBIAXU010000006.1, forward strand.
CAGCCAGAACCAGCCGAACTGGTGGTAGAACACCACGCGGACCAGCGCCAGCGCGCGCAGCAGGTCGAGATAGCGGTCCCGGCCGCCCTTGCGCGTGGACGGTGCCTCGACCCCCGACTCCGGCTCCGGCTCCGGCTCCGGCTCCGGCTCCGGCTCCGGCTCCGGCTCCGGCCGCGAAGCAGTCAGGACTCTCAACTGGAGGGTGTCCCGGGCGCGCCCGAGGTCGATGGATGCGGTCACGGTCGGGCCTCCACCGGTACAGCGACCTCGCCGGTGCGCCGGAGCTTCTGCCAGCGCAGTCGGCCACCGGTCATCGCCGTGATCGCGGACTGCAGCAGGACGATGTACATCAGCTGCCGGTAGACGAGCTGCTGGATCGGCAGGCTGATCAGGTGCCAGGGTTTCTCGCGGTCGAGCCGGAAGGCGTACCAGGACAGTGCGGCCTGGAGCAGGATGAAGCCGCCCCAGCTGGTGAGGGTGATCGGGGCGTCCCCGAACAGCACGCCGTACAGCAGGAACATGTCGACAAGCGGCGCGAGCAGCGGGGCGACCACGCCGAACAGCACGATGAGCGGAAGCCCGAGCCGGCCGAAGCGACCGGCCGGGCCGCGGGAGGTCACCGCGCCGCGGTGCTTCCACATCGCCTGCATGCTGCCGTAGCTCCAGCGGTACCGCTGGGACCAGAGCTGCTGGAGGCTGGCGGGAGCCTCGGTCCACGCGCGGGCGTACTCGGCGTAGACGATCCGCCAGCCGTCGCAGAGCACCGCGATGGTGATGTCGGTGTCCTCGGCGAGGGTGTCGTCGCTCATCCCGCCGACCCGCTGCAGGGCCTCCCTGCGGAAGGCGCCGACCGCGCCGGGGATGGTCGGGATGACGCCGAGCATGTCGTACATCCGGCGGTCCAGGTTGTGGCCGAGGACGTACTCGATGTGCTGCCAGGCGCCGATCAGGCTGTCGCGGTTGCCGACCTTGGCGTTGCCCGCGACCGCGCCGATCCCCGGGTCGCCGAAGGGCTGGACCAGCTCCCGCACGGTGGACGGCTCGAAGACGGTGTCGCCGTCCATCATCACGATGATGTCGTGCGAGGCGGCCGCGACGCCGGCGTTGAGCGCGCTGGGCTTGCCTCCGTTGACCTTGCGGATCAGCCGGACGAACGGCAGGTCCATCTCCTCGACGATGTCCGCGGTGCCGTCCGTGGAGCCGTCGTCGATGACGATCACTTCGATCGGGTAGTCGCTGGCGGCCAGGGAGTTGAGGGTGTTGGCTATGCACTCGCGCTCGTTGTAGGCCGGGACCAGTACGGTGACCGGCTCGGTGACGGGCGGTCCCCAGGCGTCCCGCCGCTTGGAGCGGCGGGCGTGGATCGGCGCGAGGACGAGCATCAGCGCGAACCGTCCGAAGTTGAGGAAGCCGACGAGGGCCAGCAGCCAGACCAGCACCGGCAGGGTGAGCACGGCGACCTGGGTGGCCCAGATGTATCCCTTGCCCGCCCACAGCTGGAATCCGTGCACCGGCACGGTGGCGCCGGAGGCGCCGAGCGCGTCGGAGATGGTGGTGAAGCGGTATCCCTGGGCCTGCAGCCTCTCGATGATCTGCCCGAGCGCGGTGATGGTCTGGGTACGGTCGCCACCCGCGTCGTGCAGGAGGATCAGCTCACCCGCACCGGGCTTGGACGGCATGGCCGCCTTGACGATCGCTTCGACTCCGGGACGCTTCCAGTCGTCGGTGTCACGGTCGATGAACGCGGTGAGGTAGCCGCGCGCGCCCACGTACTTGATCACCGGGTAGTTCCAGTCGTCCAGCGCCGAGGCGTCGGAGGAGTATGGCGGGCGGAACAGCGCGCTGTGGACGCCCGCGACGCCGGCCAGCGCCAGCTGCGTCTGCGCCATCTCCCAGCTGATGCGGGCGTGGGACTGGTACACGAGGTCGGGGTGGGTGAAGGTGTGCACGCCGAGTTCGTGGCCGCCCGCGACGATCTGCCGGATCAGCTCCGGGTTGCGCGTCGTCATCGCGCCCGTCACGAAGAAGTCCGCCCGGATGTTGCGGGCCGCGAGCACTTCCAGGATCTTCGGAGTCCACTCCGGCGAGGGACCGTCGTCGAAGCTCAGGACCACGGTGCGGTCCGGGATGTGATAGCTCACGGGGTGGTCGTTCTTGGTGCCCCGCGAGTCGATGATCGGGCCGCCCTTGAGCAGGTTGTCCGGCACGGTCGTCTTGTCGACGGAGATCGCGATCCGGGAGTCGTGGAACGCCTCGTTGGTGGCGAGGCCGCGCAGGACGAGGAGCGCGAGCAGGCAAGCCAGCAGGGACAGCGGCATGAAGAAGCGCAGCGGCGGCGCGGCCAGTCGGCGCGGCCGCAGCAGGGACTGTCGGCGGCGCTGGTGGCGGGACAATGACGCTCCTGGAGATGGTGGTACGGGCGATCAGGGGTGCTTGGCCGGTCGCCCCGATGGCCTGGCACCCTGCGGCGCGGTGGTCGAGGCCCTCGAGGTGGTGGCCGAGGGTTCCGATGTGGTGGCCGCGGTCTTCGATGTGGTGGCCGCGGTCTTCGTCCGAGCTGTGGCAGACGGCCTGGCCGTCCGGAGTGAGGGCTGGAAGGGCGACACGGAGGACGCGACGGGCGACAGCGACCGCACGGGTGAGGGCGGCGGGGCGGGCGACCGCGAGGGCTGCGCGGGGATCCCCATCGCCGGGGCGTCCGCCTGCACACCGATCAGGCTGCTCCCCATGGCGACCGCCAGGATCGCGCCGACCACGGAGACCGGCCAGCCGAAGCCCCGCAACAGACGGCCGCGCACACCCGACTGGTCGACGAACACCGGCGCGGGAGCGAACTCGTCAAACCTCGACTCGAACATGTCAGGTTGCGCCTGGCGCGCCGATCCGCGTTCGATGGAAATGCCGACTGGGCGCACCTTGCGGGGCCTTTCATTGCAGGGTACGTAGACCGCGGGACCGCAGTGCGAACGCTAGTGCACCGGGCTGAGGCGACTTGGGTTCGATATGACCATTTGGCACGATCCGTTCAGGGGTCGTGATCGGATCGAAATGGAATTGGTGATACCGGTTAGTAGGCCCGCCGTTTCACCGGGACCGCGGTGGCCGGGGCGCCGAGGTCACCTCTGCGGTCATCTCGGTGGCCATCTCGGTGGCCACCGAGATGGCCATCTCGAACCTAGGATGACCCCCGCATGTGATCAGCAATTGATCTATTCACATAAAGGGCGCGTCCCGGTACCGCCTCTACGCCCCAAGGAGCCCGCGTGAGCCAGCCCCGCCGCACTTCTCGTCGCCGTGCGTGGACCGCGCCCACGCTGACCGCCCTCCTGTCCGTACTCGCCGCGTGTTCCAGCAGCCCCGGTGACGATGCCGCCGCGCCCGCCCCCAGTGCCTCGCCGGCCCCTGCCGGTCCGCCGGGAACCCTGTTCGACGGCTTCCACTACAGCGGCCCCGACGACCCCTCGCTCGCTGCCCACGGCTGGGAGGTCCGTACCGGTGGGGGCGGCCCGGGGATCAAGGACAGCTGGTCCACCGCCCGTGCCGGCTTCCCAGCCGACACGAGCGCCCAGGGGGGCAGGGTCCTGCAGCTGCAGGCCTCCACCGACGGCACCAGGCAGGGCACCGAGCAGGTCGAGGTGCAGAGCACCGGCACCCCGCTCTTCACGGGGACCTACGCCGCCCGGGTCTACTTCGGCGACAAGCCCACGAGCGGTCGCAACGGCGACCACGTCGTCCAGACCTTCTTTCCGATCTCCGCCTCGGACTCCTCGCCGAACTACAGCGAACTCGATTACGAGTACATGGCGAACGGCGGTTGGGGTTCGGTGGGTCCTCAACTCGACACCACGAGCTGGTACCAGGCCGATCCGCCGGACCGGGTCACCCACGCGCTCAAGCGACACATTGAGGGCTGGCACATAATGATGATCACCGCCGTGAACCAAAAGGTCACCTATTCCCTGGACGGCAAGGACCTGTTCACCAGTTCCGGCAAGTACGTCCCGCGCGAGAAGATGGATGTCCACTTCAGCAACTGGTTCATCGACCTTCCCTTCGCCGGTGGTCTGCGCACATGGGACATGAAGGTCAACTGGTTCTACTACAAGGCGGCTGAGGCTGTTTCTCTGGCGGATGTCCAGAAAACGGTGGACGGTTTCTACAGCGCAGGTACCGACTACATCAACACCGTGCCGAAGTCCTGACCGGGTCGGGGCGCGTCGTTCAGCCGCATGCGGGAGTCGCGGGCTCGACGAGCAGCCTTCGGCCACCGCCGCCTCGTCACGCTCGACGGCACGGCGGGCCGGCACTTGGTGACGCGGCCCCACGGCCGGAAGCCTTGCCGGCAACGAGGCAGTCCGGTCGGCGGTGTTTCACGACATCACACAGACCCCGGGACCGTCAGCCCGCCTTCCATACGACCTCGGGCGCGGTGCCGGTCTCCAGAGTCGGGTCGCGGTAGTCCCGGTCACCCTGGAAGCCCACGAACACGGGCTGTACGTTCTCGGGAACGAGGAACATCTCGCAGGTGGCGACGGACTTGCCCTCGGTCAGGTGCGGGTCGGAGCCGGAAGCCTCCTGGCAGGGCTCGAACTTGGCCCCCGGGAGGACGTGGAGTAGTACGCGAGCTGCTGACCGGTGCCGTGCAGCAGCAGCTCGTGGTTGGCAGGCCCCACACACGTGGTTGTCGATCGCGGCAATCAAGTCCTGAGCCGCTGCCTGCACGGCGGGATCCCCGTCACCGGCCAACCTGTCTGCCAACCCTCTGCCCTCGAGCACGGCCCAGTCGGTCGCGCGCTGCTACGGTCGGGCGCTATGAGCTGGCTTCCCAATGACTTCGTCCATCCCGTCCTGGTACCGCTGCCGACCAGTGGTCATCACTTGCGGCCGATCCGGGAGGCGGACGCCCCCCTCGACTATCCGGCTGTGATGGGTTCGCGCGAGCGGCTGTGGACCATCTTCGGCCCAGCCTGGGGCTGGCCCGCGGCCGACATGACCTACGAGGCCGACCAGGCCGATCTGCTGCGGCACGAGAAGGAGATCGCCGCACACCAGTCTTTCAACTACGCGCTGTTCGACGCGGAGGAGACAGCTCTGCTCGGCTGCGTCTACATCGACCCACCGGAGAAGGCCGGCGCGGACGGAGAGATCTCCTGGTGGGTGGTGGACGAACTGGTGGACAGCAAGGTCGAGCAAGCCCTCGACGAGCTGGTGCCGCAGTGGATCGCCGCCGACTGGCCGTTCGAGCAGCCGCGCTTCCTAGGCCGCGAGATCTCCTGGTCAGACTGGCTCGCCCTGCCGGAACACCCCGACGCGTAATCAGCTTTTGTCCTGAACGCTCGTGGGGCTTGGTCCTCGAACGGCCGTCTCGCTTGGGTGGGCGTCAGGTGCTCGGTGCATACGAGGAGGGCCTCCTGAACGGCTCGCTGGTGTCGAATCACCGACCATCAGGAGGCCTTGACGTCGCAGCCTTGCGTGCCGGCGGGGGGAGAGATACACGGCCCGCTTCATGTTCTTGACCCGGCGGCCTGCAAGTGCTTCGTGGGGTGGCGGCTCCGACTACTGCTGATGACGGTCTCGCTCGGCGGAGCCGTCTCCGGCTGCTGCGCGGGCCCGTACCTCTTCCGTGGTGAGGTAGTGGTCCGTGTACTCGAAGTCGCGCAGCGTCCCCGGCTTGTACGTTTGGAAGCCGGTACGGACGAAGTCGTCGCCGGCCACGGCGTTCAGGAGCCAGTTCGTCATCACCCGGGTCTTCGCGGCCCCGGTGCGCAGGGCCGCCCAGTGGTAGCCGCGGGCCACTGCCTGGGCGGGCATCCCGCGCAGGTCGATGCCGAGCGGCCGGGAGACGCCGTCGCGGCCGCCGAGGTCCACGACGAGTCCGAGGTCCTTGTGGACGTACGGACGCAGCGGCGTGCCCCGCAGCGTGGCTGCGACGTTGTCGGCGGCGACCTTGCCCTGGCGCTCGGCGTGCTGTGCGGTGGGCGGGCACACCGTACCGTCCCCGCCGGCGGCGAGGTCGGGCACGGCGGCTGCGTCACCGAGCGCGAACACGCCCTCCAACCCTGGCACCCGCAGGTCCGCGGCGACGACGAGCCGGCCGCTCTTCCCGGTCTCGGCGCCCAGTGTGGCGATGAGCGGGCTCGCGGCGACGCCGGCCGTCCAGATGAGGGTGCGGCAGGGCAGCACGCGCCCGTCCGTGAGGGTGACGTCCTCGAGGCCCGCCTTGGCGACTGAGGTGCCGAGGGAGACCTCGATGCCTCGGCGGCGCAGCACGTCCAGGGCTGCGCGGCCGAGCCGGTCGCCGAGCTCGGGCATCAGCTTCGGGGCCACGTCCACGAGGTGCCAGCTGATCTCGCGGCGGTCCAGCCGGGGGTAGCGGCCGACGGCGTTCGTGGTGAGCCTCTCCAGGGAGGCGGCCGTCTCCGTGCCTGCGTAACCGCCGCCCACCACGACGAAGCCCAGGCGTGAGGCCCGTTCCGCCGAGCCCGGTGCGGCGGCATCGGCCAGGTCGAGCTGCGCGATCACGTGGTCGCGCAGGTGTGCCGCCTCGGCCAGCGTCTTCATGCCGCGGCCGTGCTCCGCCAAGCCCGGGATGTCGAAGGTGCGGGTCACGCTGCCCGGTGCGAGCACCAGGTGGTCGTAGGGCTGGTCCACCAGCTCCCCGGTGATCTTCCGGATGACGCAGACCTTGGCCCGGGTGTCCACGCCCACGGCCCCGCCGGGCACGATCCGGGTCCGATGGCGGCGGCTGCGGCGCAGCGACACCGCCACCGACTGAGGGGTGAGCACCCCGGAGGCCACCTGCGGCAGCAGGGGCAGGTAGAGCTGGTAGGAGAACGGAGTGACCAGCAGGATCTCCGCCTCCCCCGGTGACAGCGTCCGCTCCAGGCGGCGTACGCAGGCGACGCCGGCGAAGCCTGCGCCGATGACCACGATCCTCGGTCGCACCATGGTGTCCGTCCCTTCTCGGCTGTACGGGTCACCGGCACGCCTTCCCCGGCAGGCCCTTCCATGCACGCGGAAAACAGGGCGGACTGGATCCGGAGGACGTTGACGGCCACCGAACCCACGTCATGGGCGACCCCTGCTCGGCGCGCACGGTCTTGTTGCCGTGGTTGCACGCACGCGAAGCAAGCGGTCGCCGTCATTGGCGATATGAGAGACAAGCGCCAAGAGCCGGGCAAGGGCCGCGGGAAGCAGCATGTCCCCAAGCAGTGCAGCCCTCTCCGAAGCCGAGCAGCCCGCCCGGCCGGTGAAGCGGCTCCGCCGGATTCCAATGACCCTCGGATCCCCCCTCTTCAGTCTTGCGCAGTTCAGAGCACCATGGTGGAACCTGGTCCGGCGGCCGCCGCCTCGAACGCGTGGGCGGTGCGGTTCAGGTGTGCAGTCGCAGGCCGCAGCGAGGCCCGTGGTGCTCGCCGGTGTCGAGCTCAACCGGGATGGGGCCAGCCGTGGTCCGAGTGTGTGCTTCCGTCGGCGGCCGGGGGACCGACTTCCTCGCCCCTCTTGGCCCTGACACGGTACGGCTCTTGGAACACGAGCAACCTGAGGATCCTCTGTGCGCGGTTCGGTTCGTGTTTCCGGATGCGAGGCACTGCCTTGCTGGCATACGGGTCTCCGAGCTGGGCAAGTAGCTGCAGGACGCACTGCCGGTGACCGTCGAAGGGGCCCGGGGCCACCAGAGTGTTCAGTGTCCGGAGGAGCTCGGCGGCCTGTGCGTCGCCGAGTTGGACGAGATGCCAAGCAGCCCGAATCTTGAGGTGGTCCGGGAGTTCGGGGAGCACCGCCAGAAGGTGGAGCATGGGGGCTGCCCTCAGATCGCCCAGGCCAAAGAGTGCCACGGCGGCTCTGAACCGGGCTTCGGCGGCGATTTCGGAGGCCTTGGCCAGCATGTGCAGTTGATCGGCTGCCGACGACTCGCCCAGCGCGGCCAGGAGGCCCGCCGCGTACACCCGGGGGAAGGGCCCGACGCTCGTGTCACGGGAGATCGAGAGAAGCAGGGCGGACGCGCGTGGATCCCCGAATTCGGACAGCCGCCACGCGGCGTCGACACGAACGCTATGCGCGAAGGGGCTCATCACTGGAAACTTCGCCTGCGCCGAGGCCAGCAAGTGAAACACCTCGGCGGCCTCGTGCCTGTCGAGCCCCACCAGTGCTTCACCCGCCGCCAGCCGGCCCAGCCAGGTGACATCGCGGGAGTGGCCGAGCGTGCGGAGTCGTTCTGCCCCGCGGAGGTCTCCGGACGAAGCCAGCAGGGCGGCCGCCTTCGCGCGGAGCTCGTCACGGACGGTCGGGTCGAAGGTAAGGGTGTGGAGGAGGTCCAGGGCCCTCGGGTCGCCGGTTGCGGCAGCCAGTTCGGCGGTCTCGATGCGGTCTTGGTCGACGATCTCAGGATCGAGGGCCAGCGCGTAAAGCACGTCAGCGGCGAGGGGGTCCCCGGTCCGGGCCGCCACGGCCGCGGCCCTGGTGCGGACGTCACTGTCGGAGCGTGCATCGCGCGCGATGGCGAGGAGCACGACCGTTCCCCGGGGGTCGCCGTGCTGGACAAGGGCCTCTGCCGCCTTCAGACGGTCGGAGTCCGAGAGGTCGGGTTCCGAGGTGAGGTCGTGGAGCCGGTCGGGGCCCCGGGGGTCGCCGAGTCGGGCCAGGGCTTCGGCGGCCTGTCCGCGGTACCTGTTGCCCTGCGAGGGGGCGGTCACGGCATGGAGTGATTCGGCGACGGAGACGACCACGTCGTCGGGCAGCGGCGTCCCCATGGCTGCGAGGGCGGCGATGAAGCGCCAGCCCGGCAGGCCGCCCCGCGAGGCCAGCTTCTTCAGTGGTGACCGGCGCAGGGTCAGCCTCGCCTCGTGGGCTGCGTCGAGCAGGAACGCGGTAGTGGAGAGGTCGGCGGGCGGTCGGCAGTGCGGCAGGAACCACGGGCGCGGTTTGATGCCCCGCGGGGCATCGGGGAGGTACACGGAGAATGGGACGGGGCCCCGTTTCTTCCTGCTGTACGGATGGAATGCACGTCCGAGGGCCCGTTGGCCCCTTCGTGGATCGCTCATGAGGTGCCGGGCTGCAAGGTGCTCCAGCAGCGTCTGGTGCAGGAACACGAGATCGCCGCCGCGCGGAACCAGCAGGCCGCTGCGCCGGGCGGCGGTGTCCAGGAACACCCGCCAGTCGCCCTCGGGTACGTGCGGAGGCCGTCGGGCATCGGGGTGGGAGGAAAGAAAGTCGATCGCAGGCACTCTGCTGCCCGTGAGGCGTTCTGCCGCGAGGTGGGCAATCATCGCGGGCAGTCGGCCGAGGGCCTCCTCGGCTGCGGTGAGTGCCCCCGCCCGGTAGGGCGGGAGGATCGCGGCGGTCCGAGGCAGAACATCCGGTGCGCCGACCCGGTGCCGGTGCCGGTACAGCAATTCGGTGAAATCGCGGTAGAGCTGGCCCCGGCCGGCCGGCAGTGGCTGTTCCGGGTCGGCGGCGTGGAGCTGGCAGAGCATCGCCGTCATGAGCGGTACGTGGGCCAGTGCCGTGAGCCGCGTCTGCTCCAGCGCCCGCAGGAACCTGCGGGTCGTGCCTTCCGGGTCCGGTACCTTCAGGCACCGGAACCAGCTCCCGGCGACGCGTGGCAGGTCGTCGCGGCCGAACGGCTGGAGTTCGTAGCGGGGGACGTCCTGGCCCAGGAGGTCGATTTCCGGGCCTGGCAGGGGGCGGGTGGCCACGATGAAGCGGTAAAGGCCTAAGCCTTCCCCGCAGGAGGTCTCCGCCAAGCGGCGCAGCACCTTGCGGCGCGAGGCCTCGTCGGTGAGCTCGTCGAGCCCGTCGACCAGCACCATCCAGCCCGCGCCCGGCTGCGGTGCGGTGCTGAAGAAGGTTGCCGGCAGCCTCTCCACCAGGCCGACGAGTTCCTCGTTCACCCAGTCGGATATTGCGTCGGCCAGCGGCGCGTGGACCAGTGCGGCGGCGGGCACCAGTACGGGCACCCACGTACCTCCCCGCCCCTCCAGCCAGAGCTCGGTCCCCCGGCGGAGCCAGGTCCGCAGCAGGCTCGACTTGCCGCCGCCGGGACCCGCCAGCACCACGCAGGTACCCCCGCCCGCCAGCAGGTCGTCGGCAGGCACGGAGCCCGCCTTGAGCGGCCACTCACCGTGCTCCACCCGCTGATCGAGGTAGACCGCCGCCAAGGGCGGTGTAATGCCCGGCAGCACACCGGCATACGGGTGCTCGCGCGCAGCGTTGTGGGCGGACGTGAGGTAGACGTGGATACGGCGCGTGCGCGCGTCCGCGCGCTCCCGCAGCCGGTGCAGCTCCACCAGGTCCGATCCGGTGATGCCGAGGGCGCGGGCGAGGAGGTCGAGGGTCGTGAGGGTGGGAACGGTCTTCGCGTTCAGGATGTTACTCAGAGTCGCGGGCTGGATCGCGGCTTCCTTGGCGACTTCACTCTGTCGGCGGCCGGCCAGCGCCGAGCGGATCTGCGCGATCAGCTCCCGTTGCGCCCCGCCAGGGCCCGCGCCGCTCACACCGTCCACCCGTAACTCCCCTGACCAGGCCTTGCGTTCCGGTTCACATCACCCCAATGAACACGTGTCGAGACTATCCCTGGTACTGCCGGGTCGGCCGGGGCCTTACCCGAACCGACACCTACGGAGTACGAGGAGCATTCATCGTGGACCCCCAACTAGGTCTGATCGCCGCACCCTTCGTTCTCGGCTTGCTCGTGCGTCTGCTGCGGGGGACTCACCGGTCGCCCGCCGCTCTGGCGCGGGGCCTGCGGGACCTGATCACCCTGCGGATGGTGCTGCGCGACACGGACCCGGAGCAGCGCGCCGAACTGCTGGACGCACACCGGGCATGGCGTGGTGAACCGTCGCCGCCAGCCCGGACCCCCGCCAGCCGCCGAGGCGGTCCGGAGCGCCGAGCCTAGGCTGCGTTTTTCCGATCATCTGATCGTTGGCGGACTGGACGCCTCGCCGGGGTGGGCGGTGGCATGAACACCGGCAGGTGATCGACGCGATCGCGTTCAAATATCACACCGGGACGTCATGGATGGACCTACCCGAGCACCTCGGGTCGCGGAACGGCCGCCCACAACCGCCTGCGGGTGTGGGCGGCCGACGGCACCTGGGGAAGGTCTTCACCACGCTGCTCGCGCAGGCCGACGCGGAGGGCGGCCTGGAATGGGTCGTCCACGAAGATCCAGCTCGCCGCCAGCAGCCGTTACAGGCCTCCGGCATTCGTGCTCACGCCGGGCCAGGCCGGTGACGCATCCGCATTCATACAGTTCATGGCCTGCTTAAGGGTGCTCGGCAGACCGACAGACCCAGGATCACCCCGGACATGATCCTGACGAGGCCCACTCGTCGCGGGCGATCCACGGCCATCTGCGGCGCCGTGGACTCCGGGCAGCGATCCCGCACCCCGCCGACCATCCCGCCAACCACAAACGGCTCGGCCGATTCGGCGGCCGCCCACCCGTCTTCGACCACGAGGCCTACAAGCAGAGCGACACCGTCGAACACTGGATCAACACGCTCCAGCAGTGGCGTGGCCTGGCCACTCGCCACGACAAGGCCTGCACCATCCACCTAGCCAGACTCCTCCCGGCAGCCGTCTTCATCTGGTCGGCGAGATGATCCGAAGAAAGGTCCGTCGGTGGGCCTCCCGGCGCCGCCAGGTCACCCACGCGATGCTCGGCCCACGCCCTCTTCGCCGTCACCGCAGCTGTCGAACGCCGCGACCGACCCATCCCTGACAGTCTGGCCCCCAGGACCCGCAGCAAGGTCCAGCACCTGTTCGCAGCACTGATCCGCCCAATCGAAGGCCTCGCCCACCTTCTGCGCCGGTACCACTGGCGACGCCGGCATCAAGCCCGTGCACACCAGTGTCATGACCGCAGGCAGGCCGCCGCCCGGCCGTGAAGATCAAGATCTACGGCTGGAGTACTCGAACGGCCGCATCCTGGGCGCGACTTCCGTCGGCCCCGACGCATGCAGTGAATGCTGCCGTCCCGGAATCGGACCGTACGCGATCTTCCCACCAGGCCGGTTCTGCTTGTGCCACTGCGCCTACCCAGATCGGTGGCAGCCGTCGGCACCGTCACTACGACGAGCAACCCTGTGAGCGGGGTCCGTGCGATGTGACGGGATCGCCTCCTTGTCGGCGGCTGGCGGCGCTGCCACTATGGCGGCCATGTGCCCAGGCGACATACCACGGCGTACCGCAGAGGACCAATGCGGCGGCCCTTCATCGCAGGCAGCACGCCCGCCGGAGCTCGCAGACCAGGCCGTAACGAAGTTCCTGTCGCGAGAAGCTGATTGCCCATCAGTTTTTGTGGTCGGCGGAGTTGCAGTGGATGTGATCGCAGCCGTCTCACGGAGCATTACCTCGGGGGGCTTCACCCAGGCAACGAGCACGACCCAGCGGATCGGCGGGTGCGCAGTCAACATCGCGTGCGGGCTTTCGGACACCGACGTGCCGTGCGTCGTGGTCGGATGCCTGGGAACGGACGAGCGCGCGGCATGGCTGCTCGCTGAGTTGGCCGACCGCGGCCTGGCCACGCACTTGCGCGCGGTTCCCGGCCCCACTGCGCTCTCCATGATCCTGGTGGATCCTTATGGCGAGAGGACCATCGTCGGGCTGACGGACGACCTCATCCGCCACATTGACGTCACGGACATCGCGCTACGACCCGAGGACGTAATGGTCTTCCCACAGTGGAGACCGGGTCTGGCCAACAGCCTCAGGCAGGCCCGGGCTGCCGGTTGCCGTACGGTCGTCGGATTGAGGGCTTTGGAAGATCTCAATCGCCCCGAGGCCGATCTCGCCATCGGCTCCCGTAGCGAGATCGCAGACCCGGCTCTGGTCGTCTTGCAGCAGCACCGCTTCAAGGCCATCGTCGTAACCGACGGCGGGGACGGTTCTCGCGCGTACCTCCGCGACGGAAGCAGCCTGATCCAATCCGCGGTCCCGGCACGTCCGGTTGACGCCACCGGCGCTGGCGACGCCTACCTGGCCGGACTCTTACACGAATGGGTGAACAACGCTCCGCTCCAACGATGCATGGAAGTCGGCGCCGCCTGGGGAGCCCTCGCCACGGAGAGCCGAACCTCCTCTCCACCACCCTGGTCACAGGTCATAGAACGCCTGGGTGAGCGCCCGTGACTCACGCAGTCTCCCGCCACTACTCCCCCGGCCCCATAGGGTTCGGCCTCCCTCGGCTCCTGGCGAGCATGCCGTTCGTCTTGGCGGCGTGGCAGTACGGAAGCTCATTGCGCAGCGACTACCAGCCCGGCCGAAGCGACATCGACATTCTCATCGCCGTCACAGACTCCACACGCACTCCTGATCTACTCGACTGCGCGGCAGCGGTGCGAGGCAGTCTTCCCGGAGCCGAGGTGACGCTCCTGAAACAGCAGGAGATCACCGCCGGCATCCATCCAGGATGGAGTCGCCACTTCTTCACCAACGTCGCCCGATCGGGCATCCGCCTCTACGGGCCCGATTTCCTGGCCGACGTCCCTGCCTCTTCCTTCGGCGAAGCCAGGGCACGTCTCGTCCAGCTGTGCCAGCGCGCCCGCCTCGTCGTCATCAACGCAACCAAGTCCCACGAAAGCCAGTTCTGGCTGGACAAGTACCAGCAGTGGGTACCGCTGTGCCTGATGGAGCTCCTCGACCTCAGCGGCCTTCGCGAGGACAGGCTCCGTCTGGCGCACCAGACCTTCAGGGTCAATTTCCCGCAGGCGGGCACGGAGATCGACTATCCCTATCCGGATCTCGCATCCCTGCATGCCTACCTGGAGGTGCTGCTGCTCTGGCTCAGCCACCACGAGCACCTCTTCAATCGCCAACCGCGCGAAGGCGAAAGGCCGTAGGCGTCATGGCAACCGGGCCGCTGTTCGCCGCCATCACAGCGATGGGCAGGCCCGAGTACGAGCTGCTGCTCCAGGCCGGCCTTTCCCTGGCCGGGCTCAGCAATGTCGCATGCGGCGATCGGCGCGGCGTGGAGTGGATTGTCGTGTCGGACGGGCTGCAATACCCTCCCCGTCCCGCCACGGCACCCCGAGAGCTCACACGAGCCAAAGCGGGGACCCAACCCAATCCGCTGGCGCTCATACGCGATGTGGCACACCAGGCAGGAGTGCCCGTCACCGTCTTGACCAATCCCGGGCCGCCGGGACCGGGGCCCGCCCGTAATGCCGGCCTCGACCGGGTGGCTGCCCCCTGGATCATCACCCTCGACAGCGATGACACAATCCTCCCCCAGGGCATGTGCGCTCTCCTGCAAGCCATCGAAACAACCCCTGAAGCAGCCTGGGCCGCCGGCCGCTGCCCCCATACCGACAAAGAAGGCCGCAGGATATGGGACGGGCCAACGGACCACTTCACCCCTGGCCCCATCGAGCCCCACTCCTTCTGGAAGGCCAAACTGCAGCTTGGCGGTCTGCCCTTTCTCTGCACTGCGACTCTCGCCAGCACGGCAGCAATCCGCTCCGTCGGCGGTTGGCCGCAGGACAACCGCCGACGGGCTGAGGACACAGCCCTGTGGGCGGTACTCACCAGCAGATACCGCGGGGTCTGGGTCCCAGATGACGTCTACCTGTACCGGAGACACCGCGCAAGCGTCACCCACCAGCCCGGCTTCCGAGAAGCCGATGAGCGCCTCGACGCCATCGCCGCCATGATCGCTGCCGGAACAACGCGGCTCAACGACCAACAATGGCGGTGATGCCGCCGTCGGCCCAGCGACACGCTCGCCGACCGCGACGTCGCGGACTGCCAGGGTGTCGACGCCCGGGCCGTTGCGGCGCCGAGGCCGGAGGAGGCGCCGGTGACCAGTGCGCGCTGACCCCCAGTCCTGCTTTGCTGAAGGCCGTTGGAGTGCTGCGGCCGCCGCGCGATGCTGAGCGGCGCCGGTCTGGATCGGCCACGGAGCCGCGGGCTACCGGGCCCCGTGACCGGGGGCCGGCTTGGTCCGAGGCCGCAATCGTTCGCCCTGCGGGCCGAACAAGATCAGGTACTCGACCGGCCCGCCGGCGCCGGCGTTCGCCACCCCGTGCGGGGTGCGGGTGTCGAACTCGGCGACGTCCCCGGCGGCCAGGGCAAGATCCTGGTCGCCCAGCGCGAGCCACAGCCGCCCGTACAGAACGCACAGCCACTCGTAGCCCTCGTGGGAGACCTGCCGGGGCCGCACGGGCGGATCCTCGACGGCGGGCAGTACGTGCTTGTGGGCGTGCAAGCCGCCGACGTACCGGGTGAGCGGCAGCACCGCCTTGGCGTCGCCGAGGCCCAGCGGCGCGAAGGTGCGCGGCTCGGCCACAGGGGCGGGTGCGGTACCGGCCAGCTCGTCCAGGGAGACGCCGTACTCCTTGGCCAGCAGCAGCACCACTTCCAGGGTGGGCTTGCGTCGGCCTGTCTCGATCCGCGACAGCGTGCTCGGCGAGATGCCGGTCGCACAGCTGATACCGGCGAGTGTGGCGCCGTGCTGCTCGCGCGCGGCTCGCAGCCTGGGCCCCATGGCCGCCAGCACGCCGGCCAGGTCGTCGCCCGTCACCGTTCCCGCTCCTTCCAGCCGCACCGTCCACCGCCCTGTCCTGCCAGCTTGCCAGAATGGCAACGCTGATCGCTTCCGACGGCCGCCGCGCCGCATGATCGACGGGTACCCGCCTCCGCCCGCGAACGAAGGAGAAGCCCATGCGGCCCGAGCCGACCATAGAGCTCCGCCACCGCACCATCGAGACCCCGTCCGGGCGCCTGCACCTGGTCGAGCAGGGCAGCGGCCCGCTGGTCCTGCTCGTGCACGGTTTCCCCGAGTCCTGGTACTCCTGGCGCCGCCAGCTCCCGGCCCTTGCCGCCGCCGGCTACCGGGCGGTGGCGATCGACGTGCGCGGCTACGGCCGCTCCTCCAAGCCCGTCGCGACCGATTCGTACCGGATGCTCGACCTGGTGGAGGACAACGTCGCCGCGGTGCGCGCCCTCGGTGCGGAAAGCGCGGTGGTCGTCGGCCACGACTGGGGATCCGGCATCGCCGCGTCCTCCGCTCTGCTCCAACCTGAGGTCTTCCGCGCCGTCGGCCTGCTGAGCGTCCCCTACGCGCCGCCGGGCGGCCCCCGCCCCACCGACATCTTCGGCCGGATCGGCGGCGCTGAGGAGGAGTTCTACGTCTCCTACTTCCAGGAGCCCGGCCGCGCCGAGGCGGAGATCGAGCCCGACGTCCGGGGCTGGCTCGCCGGCTTCTACGCGGCGCTGTCCGCCGACACCATGCCCGCCCAGGGCGAGCCTGACCCGCACTTCGTCGCGCGCGGCGGCCGGCTGCGCGACCGCTTCCCCGCCGGAAAGCTCCCCGGCTGGCTGAGCGAGGACGACCTCGGCTTCTACGTCGCGGAGTTCGAGCGGACCGGCCTGACCGGCGCCCTCAACCGCTACCGCAACATGGACCGTGACTGGGAGGACCTCGCCCCCCACCGCGGCGCCCCGATCAAACAGCCATCCCTGTTCATCGGCGGCACCCTGGACGCCTCCACCGCCTGGATGGCCGACGCCATCAAAGCCTACCCCACCACCCTCCCCGCGTTGTCCGCCTCCCACCTGCTGGAAGGCTGCGGCCACTGGGTCCAGCAGGAACGCCCCGACGAGGTCAACCGCCTGCTGACCGAGTGGCTCAACGCCCTCCAGGGCTGAACCAGAGCGCCGAGCAGCCGGCCCCGGACACCCCACTCACGTAGGCGATACGGCCTTCTTTCGGACAGGTCGGCCACCTTGCCTGTCAAGTTCACAACTCGTGTGACTCAACGCGGTAGATGGTTCTGACCGCTGCTCCGTGAGAGCTCCGCCCAGGTAGGCGCTTGCGGCCATGCCAATGTCGTATCTGCCGCGTATCGGGCATCACTCCCTGGTGGAGAGGCCTGGGATAGTCGAGGTATGGACCCCATTGCACCAAAGCCGGCTGATGAAGTGTTCCTGACGGCCGAGGAGTACGAGGCGGTGCGTGCGGCTGTCCGCACCACGGCTGGCTCCAGGGGAGCTGGGCAGACCCGGACGCTCAACTCGCTCCTTGAGCAGTGGAACGAGTTGGTGCACGAGGTGGAGGAGGGGTACGGATGGTCGGCTCCGGAACTCTCAGACGATCTAGCATTTCGCACGGCGTTGGCCCGCCTTTGGCGCCTCCTGCCGCCACGAGTCCGTGCCATCCGTCAGCCTGAACTTGATGAGATCGACCGCAGGTTTCACTCCACCACCGTGGGCTGGCCGGGTCGGGATGACCAAGAAGGACAGTGGTGGCTGCGGCGCGTGCCACGGCGCCTTGAAGCGGAGACCGCCCAGCGCAGCGCGCACGGCTGGCCCATGGGGTGGGACGTGATGGCGTTCCCCAAGCCGGAGGCGGGACAGATCTCCGACTGAAAGGCGGCAGAACTCAGCGCATCCTGCATCTCAACGGGTTGACCCTCACATCGTGTGAGGGGGTTGGCTGATGCCGCACCGGCAGAGATCCGGTTCGTCCCTCGAAGGGTTACCCGTGCTCGGCTACATCGGTTCCGGCCCGTACTGCTACACCAACTCGCTCGCCATGATGCTGGGTGAGCACTCCCCCTCCACCGCCGTCATCGAGACGCTGACGGGCTCCCCCTTCGGTGCCCAGCTCATAGGTGGTTCGCTGCCGTTGTTCGACCCCTACGGCTGGCACCCCGAGGCCGGACTCGACGCCGCGATCGATCTCCTGGGCTGGAGTTGTACGCGCAGCGACGGCGGAACACCGGGTGAGGCGCTGGAACGGCTGCGCACCGCCTGCGCGCGGGGCCCGGCCCTCGTCGGGCCGGTGGACATGGGTCTGCTGCTGTACCAGCCCGGCACGCCGCACGCCGACGGCGGTGACCACTACGTCGTGGTGCTCGCTGCCGGACCGGACCACGTCGAGCTCCACGATCCCCACGGCCACCCGTACGCGACCTTGCCCATACGGGCTTTCCTCGCCGCGTGGGAGGCGAGGACGGTCAGTTACATCGATGCCCCGTTCGTGCTGCGGACCGGCTTCGTGCGTCATCGCCCGGTCGCCGCTCTCGACGCGCTCAGGCGATCGCTGCCGGGCGCCGATCGGTGGCTGGCCGGGCGTGACGATCTACCGATGCCAGCGGGCTCACTGGGCGGAGCCGCCGCCGTCGAGGCAGTCGCCGACATCGTCGCGCAGGGCACGCCCCCCGGCATCCGTACACTGCTCACGGCGTTCGGGGTCCGGGTCGGAGCACGACGGCTGAGCGACACGGCTTCCTGCCTGGAAGAGATCGGCCTGCCGGGCGCAGCATCCGTCGCCCGGCATCAGGCCAGAATCCTGGGCGGCCTGCAGTACCCGCTGGTACACGGTGACGACCAGACCGCAGCAGCACAGCTGCGACTGCTCGCCCCTGGCTACGCACAACTGCGATCGGCGCTGGACAGTACAACTGACTGCGGGGCCGATGCCGGCTCCGTCTACGGCCCGAACCACTCTCACGCCCGGCCGGCGCCGAGCTCGGCTCCGAGGGCCGCGTAGGGCTGGTCGACGACGCATCGATGGGACCCCGCCCTCGCTCGTCGAGCCTTGGCTTTCCGGTTTTCCCGGGCCAAGTACGGTGATGTGAAACACCGTTGACTTCATCGCCTGGGGCCGGCGAGGAGAGTTACGCCGCCTACGGGATCGACCCGGAGGCCACCGGCCTGGTCCTGGTCTTCACCGACTTCGATGTCTTCGCCGCAGCACATCCGCAGAGCGCGCAGATCATCCTGGACATCGTCGCGGACAACGCCCGCCGGGCCGCGTTGTTCGGACGCCGCGTAATGTGTCTGGTCCACAGCTCCGATCCACAGGTCGAATTCGCACCGGTCGGCGCCATGCCCATCATGTGGAATGACGCTGAACAATCCACCGCCAGTCGGCGGGCGGGCTGACCCACGTCGCTTCGCCATGGCGTAAAGGCTCGAGGAAGCGCTCTTCGACCGCGATAGGCGAAGGATCGAGCTGCACGGACAGCTCGTTGGCCGCGGCAAGAACCCGGTGGAGCTCATCCAGCTGCCATGGCTGGGCTGGCGTGAGCCTCGACGAGGAACTCCTTCAGGGCCGTACCTGGTGTCGCAAACGCCTTGTCATGCGCGTCTAGGTCCCCCTGCCCCAGCCCCAGTGCCGGGCAAGCGCTGGGGTCTTCGGGGCACGGCCGCCGTGCCGCCTGCCCACCCCCACGGTGGAGGAGAACGGCCGGACCTCCAGCCACTCCGTCGCTGAGGCCGTCACCGACGGGTAGCCGTTCCTCTTGGAGTTGATGACGAACAAGCCGTCCGTCGAGGGCCAGGCCCACGGGTGGTTGCCCGGCGGCGGCGACCAGGCAGCACCGCGTTGGCGCGTGCGTGCCGCATGCGACCGGAGTGGACACTCACGGAACCGCTCTGTGAGGAAGGGGCGATTCGACCTGGTTCAGGTGATCCAGAGGAGCAGCGCGTCGCCCTCTCCGGCCGCAGCGCGCAGGTACTTCGCGAGGTCCGCCCAGTGCGCTGCGACCCAGTCCGCTTCCTCGCCGCGCTCCCAGACGGTCGTCGGGTAGATGTTCGCGCCAGCCAGATCCGTCGGAGTGACACCTTCCGTCAGGGTGTCCGGAGCGTGGTCCTCAAGGGCGTCGGCGGCGGCGCGCACCCGGTCGGCGGTCAGGAGCCGGGGCGGACCGTAGCCCCAGTCCTCGCCTTCCGGCCAGGGCATGTCCGCCTCCCCGTAGACCACGTCCACCGGGAAGCCGCGCCGGTTCAGCAGGAAATCGAGGGCGTGCCAGGCCTTGTCGGTCTCATGCACCCGCGCGGTGGCGGCCGCGTCGTCGCGTTCGTACAGCGCGCGGGCGCGCTCGGCCG
This sequence comes from Streptomyces sp. NPDC001194, assembly GCF_042896985.1. Lineage (NCBI taxonomy): Bacteria > Bacillati > Actinomycetota > Actinomycetes > Kitasatosporales > Streptomycetaceae > Streptomyces > Streptomyces sp. NPDC001194. The sequence goes on from NZ_JBIAXU010000006.1 coordinate 143,159, forward strand.
CCCAGTGCGGGTCCTGGCAAGCGCGCTCGAATTCGGCCCGGGTGAGGCGGAGGTACCGCCCGATCATGCTCATGACCCACACTCTAGGAACGGGCACTGACAGGACAACCGTGTCCGGAGGGTGAACAGGCCAGGCAAGGCCGGCTGCCGGGGCTCGCGGCGGGTGGCCTCCACCTCGGACGTGACTCCCCGGTGTGCTCGCACTCGAGCGCCCCGGTACGCGTGACGGGATCTGCCGGACTCGCGCCGACGTGCGGGAGGCGGTGGCGGAGACCCGGTGGAGGCGGGCGGCGGCCTCGCTGGGCGGTGCACCGAATTGGCGGCGGTACTCACGGCTGAACCGTGAGGGGCTGTCGCATCCGGCTCAGGGCGCTGTGGCTTCCCAGGCCGCCTCGATCATCCGGAAGACCTCGTCCACCGTCGCCCCGGGATCGTCCGCCCAACAGGCCAGCGCGTAGGCGTCGATGACGAACCGCGCGGTCGCCCGGCAGGTTGTCGTGCTCCGGGACAGGCGGGGATCGGCTGCCATCGCCTCGGCCAGCGCCTGCGCGTGACGCAGGCTCATCGACTCCTCGTACTCCCTCAGGGCGGGTGACCCCTCGATCATCCGGCGGACGGGGGCAGTGCCCTCCGCCGTGCAGTGGCGTACCAGGACCTGGACCTCACGGTGCAGCGCCGGGATGAGCGGCTCGTGCGGAGCCCGGTCGGCAACCGCCCGTGTGAGGCGCTGCTCGAAGTCCTGGTCGCGTTCGAAGACCAGGGCTTCTTTCGAGACGAAGTGCGCGAAGACGGTGGTGACGGCCACGTCCGCCTCGGCCGCCACGTCGCGGATGCCCACGGCGTCGTACCCGCGCTCCAGGAAGAGGCGCAGTGCGGTGTCAGCGATTTTCTGGCGGGTCGCGGCCTTCTTGCGTTCGCGGCGTCCGGACGGCTCGATCATGCCATGACACTACCAGGTATGAATCCCTGACCGTTGTTAAACCCTAACTGTTAGGGCTACTGTCGGCCGCATGAGGAAAATCAGCTTCGCCGAGTTCGGCGGTCCCGAGGTCCTGCAACTGGTGGAAGCCGAGGAGCCCCAGGCGGGCCCCGGCCGGATACGCATCGCCGTGCGAGCGGCGGGCGTCAACCCCGTCGACTGGAGGATTCGGGAGGGGCAGGTGCTGGGAGCCCATCCGGTCGAACTGCCCGCCGGGGTCGGACTCGACGCCGCCGGGGTGGTGGATCAGGTCGGCGAGGGCGTGGAGGGAGTCGAGGTCGGTGACCGCGTGTTCGGCGAAGGCTTCGACACGTACGCCGAGTTGGCCGTGCTGTCGGCCTGGGCCCGAATGCCCGAGGGGCTGGCCTTCGAGGAGGCTGCCGGGTACCCCTCGGTGGTGGAGACCGCCCTGCGCATCATCCGCGAGGTCGGCGTCCGGCCCGGGCAGAGCCTGCTGGTCAGCGGCGCGTCGGGCGGTGTCGGGTCGGCCGTGCTCCAGATCGCCCGCGCGCGCGGCATCAGGGTGATCGGCACGGCCGGGGCGGCGAACCAGGACTACCTGCGCGGCATGGGCGCCCTCGCCACGACGTACCACGAGGGCTGGGTCGAACGGGTGCGGCAACTGGGCCGTGTCGACGCGGCCCTCGACCTGGCCGGCTCGGGCGTGGTGCGCGAACTCGTCGAGTTGACCGGAGATCCGCGCAAGGTCGTTTCCATCGCGGACCTCGATGCGCCACAGCTGGGCGTGCGGTTCTCCGGCGTGGCCGGGAGCGTACCGGACGCACTCGCCGAGGCCGTCGACCTCATCAGCCGGGGCAGGCTCCACATCCCGGTCGAGAAGTCGTACTCGCTCGCCGAGGCGGCCGCCGCACACGCCGACAGCCGCGCCGGCCACACCCGGGGGCGCCGGGTCCTGGTCATCTGAGCCGCGGTCCACCGGGCCCGGTCCGCGCGGTGAGCAAGCTCTGACGGGACCGGTGCCCCCTCCTTTCCTGGCCCCGGCGGCATGCCGATGAGCCCGGCAGGCGGTGGAGTCCGCCGACACGGTCCGGTCGATGTCGCCGGGGCGAGCGGGTCCGGCACTCCCCCGCGCGATGATTCGACCGGTCGCGGTCCGCAGGCTCCGCGGGTCAGGTGGTATCCGGCGGGGCCGCGTCCAGGGCGTCGGCGAGGGCGGCGCGGGTCACCGGGAGGGCGGGGTGGTCCGGGCCGAGGAGCTCCTCCTCGTCGGCCAGGAGCTCCGTGAGTTCGGTCGCGGCACGGGCCGGTTCTCCGGCGGCGGTACGCCAGCGGGCCAGGTCCATGCGGGTGCCCAGGGTGTGGGGGTGCTCCGGGCCCATCACACGCAGGCGGTCGGCGAGGAGCGGGCCCAGCAGGGCCACCGCCGTGGCGGGGTCACCGTCACGTCCCGTCCAGTCGGCGATGCGGGCGCGGGTTGCGAAGGTGTCGGGGCCGTCGGGGTCGTCGGCCTCTTGGACTTCGAGGAGGTCCCGCAGGGCGGCGAGCGCGCCCGCCACGTCGCCGAGTTCCCCCCGATGGTGCATGGCGGCCGAACGGGCGCGCAGGACATCGGGGTGGTCGGGCCCGAGGCGTGCCTCGTCCTCGAGCCAGGCCGCTTCGTGCAGGGCCAGGGCTCCGGCGTGGTCTCCCGCGGCGGCGAGGAAGTTGGCGAGGTGGTTGCGGTTGCTGATGGTGTCCCGCTCCGCGGCACGCCCCAGCCTGACGCGCAGTTCGTACAGGTACTTCAGTTCGGCGACCGCCGCGTGGGGGTCGCCGGCCGCGCCCTGCCAGACGGCGGCGCTCTGCCGGGTCTGGAGCAGGCCGGGGTGGTCGGGTGGGTACAAGGGTGCCTGGTCGGCGTAGAGGGAGGCGTACGCGCGGGCCGCGCCCGCAGGGTCGCCCGCCTTCGCCTGCCACCATGCCAGGTGTCCCCGGGTGTCGAGGCTGATCTCGTCGTCCGGCGCGAAGCGGGCGTCGACGATTTCGCGCAGACCGCGGAAATGGCGCAGCGCGGCGCTCGCCTGACCGGAATCGCCGAGGCTGTGGCCCATGCGGTAGAGCACGGGGTGGGGTGCTGGGGAGAGCAGTTCGTCCTGGGCGCGGCCGGCGAGGGTGAAGGCGTTGGCGCGCAGCGCCCGGTCCAGTCGGGCCGGAAGGCCAGGGGTCTGCCAGCCTTCGACGAGGGCCTGGGCGGCGGAGCTCACCGCGGTCCGACGCTCGGGCGGGTCCAGTAGGTCGCGGGTGGCGCGCTGGGTCAGGGTGTGGATGCGTATCGCCTTGCCCGCGAGCGCGCCGCCCTCGCCGGGGCCGGCGCCCGGATCCGTCTCCGCACGCGGTGTGGTGGCCGTGGTGTCGACGGACAACAGGCTCAGGCGCCGCAGGTTGTGCACCGCGTCGTGGACTTCGTCGCGAGCGGCGGACTCGGAGGGGTGCGGGGCGAGCGCGGACAGGGCCGGGGTGGCGAGGAGTTCACCGGGGACGCCCGTTCCGTCCAGCAGGCTGAGGACGTGCATGACGGGCCCGGCGACGCCGCTCGGGCGCAGCGCGTCGGCCCGCTCGACCGACAGCGACCAGGCTGCGGACAGGGGCAGCGGGTAGCCGTCGGGGAGTGCTTCGTCGGGCACCAGGTCGGCGAGCCGGGCGCCTTCCCGGGCGAGACGGGTACGGTACGCGGCCGGGCTCATCCCGTTGTCGAGCAGGAACGTGGCCGCCTGCGCGAGTCCGAGGGGCAGATGGCCGAGATCGGCGGCAAGGGCGGTGAGGTCGGCGAGGTCGGCGAGGGTTTCGGGGGTCGCACGGTGCGGGCCGAGGCGGGAGGTGAGGTATGCCAGGGACTCCTGTTCGTCGAAGAGGGTGAGGTCGACGACGGTGCCGCGGGCTTGGAGGGCCGCGTCCTGTCGGCGCGTCGTCACCAGCGTGACGCCGTTGCGCGAATGAGGCGGCCACAGTCCTTCGAGGTCCTGGGGCCGGGCGAGGTCGTCGATCACCACGCACCAGCTGCGTCGTGCGCGGGCCAGCCACCGTTCGAGCTGGGCGGCGGTGTCCTCGGCGTTCGGGCGGGTGGTGCCGGTGAGTTCGGCGGCGGCTTCGGCGAGGTCGGCCACGAGGTCCTCGCGGGTGGCGGCCGTCGCCCAGACGACGAGATCCAGATCCCCTGCCGTGAGGCGTGCGCGGACGTACTCGGCGGCCGTCTGCGTCTTGCCGACTCCGCCCGCTCCGGTGAGCAGGAACCGTCCGGGTCCCGGGGGCACGCGCAGCGCGGGCCGGGTGAGGAACGCGCTGGCGGGTTCGGGCAGCGGGCCGAACCGGCGGGGCCAGGTGCGCCCCTCGGAGGCGGCGCGGGCGTCCGCGACCGACCGGGTGCCCGTGCGCCGGGCAGCCTCGAGGTCCAGGAGGTACTCGTAGTCGCGCTCCCAGGCGAGCAGTTCGGGTGGGCCGGGCAGCCCCTGCCGGTGATGCAGCGCGGTCACCAGGTTCTGGACGGTCTCCGGGCTCGGGGTGCGCTTGCCGGAGAGGGCGTCGCCGAGTGTCGACCGGGCCACGGGCAGGTGGGCCCGTTCGGTGGCCTCCACCAGTTCGCTGTACGAGCCTCCGCCCCGTTCGCGCACGTGCGCGCGCAGCAGCTCAGCGAACCATTCGCGGGGCGTCTGGCCGGGGGACGGTTCGCGGTGCGGGGCCCGGCCGTTCTCTTCGTCGGTCACCGGTCGATCGTAGGAACGGCGGCGCCCGGGGCACCGCCGTTCCGTCGAATTCGGCGTACGCGTTCAGTCTCCGGCGGGGGTGCGGCCTTCCTCCGGGTTCCGGCTCCGGCGCTCGCTCAGGTAGTGGCGGCCCGCACGGGCGGCCCGGCGTACCGCGGCCACCGCTCCGCCGGCCGCAGCGACGAACTGCAAGTACGGGACGAGATCGGTCAGATGACTCAGCAACGTGTCGGACAGATGAACCAGATCCATCACGGGGCTCCTCCCCGGGCGCATCCGTCCCGGGCGGCCCCCGGTGACGTACTCCAAGGTTGGAGGCGTGCCGGGCGTCCGACACCGAACTCGGACGGCCGTCGGACGCGGCCGGACGGCCCCTCGTACGGCCTTCGTACGGCCTTCGTACGGCCTTCGGTCGACGGGCGGACTCAAGCGGCGAGTTTGCGCCAGTCGGGGCCCGGACAGGACGGGGTGGGTCCCGTAGAGGGCGGGCGGGTGGACGTCGGGGAGGGTGGGCCATGGCGGCTGAGATCACGTCTGAGATGTTCCTGAAGGCCTTCAACAGCGTGGGTGGGGACAGCAGCGCGGCGGCGCGGGGGGCGCTGCGGGCCTGATCGCCCTCAACGCGGCGTACCCGACGTACGCGCAGGCCGTGATGGCGCAGGTCCTGATGAAGGGAGGCCAGACGGGGGTGACGGTGGTGGCGGGCAAGGTGGTCGGCAAATCCGGGGGCAAAGTGGCGGCGAAGCTCGCGAAGCCGTTCCTGCAGGACCGGTTCGCCGACTCGGCCGAGACGTACTACCGGGCGAAGCTCGCGCACGGCAACGGGCCGACCGGCTCACGCGTTCCGGCTTAGGGGGCGCACGGTCCGGGGGTCCGCACCTTCGGGTGACGGCCCCCGGGGCCGTGTCCTCGTACGGGCCGGGGGCGGGGCGGGCGCGGGCCGTGCGGCGGGCGTACGGGGCGCGGATCCGGCTGCCGGTGCGGCGCCCTGCCGGTCAGGAGTGCGACGCTGAGGGGCGTTGCGATCGGCCCTTCGGTCAGCTGCCTGCCTCCGTGCAGTACCCGCGGGCCTCGGCCTACTCTTCGTCGGTCTCTCGGGCGGCGGCTTCGTTGGCGCGGTCGATCTCGGCCATGTGCTCTTCCGCCCAGGTCCGCAGCCCCGCAAGCGCGGCTTCCAGGGACAGCCCGAGTCCGGTGAGCCGGTAGTGGACCCGCGGCGGCACGGTGGGTTCGACGCGGCGCGACACCAGCCCGTCGCGGGTCAGACTTCGCAGGGTCACGGACAGCATCTTCTGCGAGACGCCGGGCATCCGGCGCCTCAGCTCCGCGAAGCGCACCTCGTCCGGTGTGGCATCGGCGAGCGTCTTGACGGCCATGGACGTCCACTTCGTACCGATGCGGTCGAGCAACTGCCGTGTCGGGCAACGGGGATCAAACAGATCACCGAGTGCCCCGTGACCGGCGGCCCGGCTGCCTGGGGTGGTCACCTGCGGCTCACCACCTTCCCTGAAGGTGCCGTCTGGGAAACGGCAGGTCGGTTACCTATCGTTCTGTGGTCACCAATGGTAACCGCCCGGCAAGGAGCCGTCATGCACGTCACCACCGCACACCACCTGCGCCGCATCGCGACGAACGGCGTGCACCTCAATGTCGCAATCGCCGGGCAGGGACCTGCCGTTCTCCTGCTGCACGGCTTCCCGCACACCTGGCAACTCTGGAGAGGCATCATGGGCCGACTGGCCGGTCAGTACCGGGTCATCGCCCCGGACCTCCGAGGCTTCGGCGCCAGTGACCGCGCCGTCGAGGGCTACGACGCAGGCACCCTCGCAGCCGACGTCGAAGGGCTGCTCGCGGCACTCGGCGAGCCTTCGGCAGCGGTGGTCGGCATCGACGCGGGCGCTGGCCCCGCCGTCCTGCTCGCGCTGCGCCGGCCCGGCCTCGTTCGACGCCTGGTCGTCATGGAGGCACTGCTCGGCCGCCTGCCCGGAGCAGAGGACGTCGTCGCGGGCGGTGCCCCGTGGTGGTTCGGCTTCCACGCCGTCCCCGGCCTCGCCGAGACCGTCCTGGCCGGCAACGAGGCCGCGTACGTCGATTGGTTCCTCGACTCGGGGACACTCGGGCGAGGAGTACCCGACGACATCCGTGCATCTTTCGTACACGCGTACACCGGGAGTGAGGCCCTGCGCTGCGCGTTCTCCCACTACCGGGCGCTGCCCACCAGCGCGCAGCAGATCCATGACGCCGTCGCGACGGCTCGGCTGACCATGCCCACCATGGCCGTCGGCTCTCACCCCGTCGGCCGCGGGCTCGAACGCCAACTCCGCCCCATCGCCGATGACCTGGTCGGACACCATGTGGAGGACTGCGGCCACATCATCCCCCTGGACCGCCCCGACGCGCTCTTCGCGCTCCTTGCGCCCTTCCTCCGCGCCGACATGTCGAAGTGAGAAGAGCGGGTCCGGATGTTCATTCCGTCTTCGGCCGCCCCGAAACCAGGGGGCGAGGTGGCGGTGGTGACGCCGACCGGCGCCAAGCGGTACGGGACCGCGACCGCGCAGGCTCAGGAACGGCTGTGTACCCGGCTGACCCGCCGGACGGCCTGGGCCGTCTTCCCCGTGTGGCTGCCCTCGGTTCGGCTCCTACCACTGCACCTACGCCGCCATGTGGGTCGGAACCAAGCCGCACTGGGACCTGGCCGCGGACGAGAACGCGCACTAGGCGCTCCTCGGGATCGCCGAGGACCGATCGCGGAGGCCCCGTCCACGGACCGGTGGCGGCACACCCCGGCCCCCGGCTGGCGCCGGGGGCCGGAGGCCGAACCGGGGGGACCGTCAGCAGTGGCCGACGCTGGTCTGGCCGCCCACCAGGGACGAGTGGACGTAGCCGGTCCCCACGTAGCTGGAGACGCGGAACCAGCGGTTCGAGGCGTAGTTCGAACTCGGCGGGTAGACCCACTGGCTGTCGGTCCAGCACAGCATCGTGACGCCGGTCCCGTTGGACAGGTAACCGAGCGAACCGCAACCGGTGTTGGCGCAAGTGCGTTCGTTCGCCCCGCCGCTGTTGGACGAGATGTAACTGCCGGCCGCGTCGGCGCCGCCGGCGCCGGCGATCAGACCGGTCAGGGCGACGGCGGCCGCGGCGGCGGCCAGTCCGGCCCGGGTCCGCAGGGTGGTGGTCGTCATGCGCATCGTCGTTCTCCTCGGGAGACTCGCGGTGGTGTGCGGCGCCCCGGCGGATCCGGCGGCGCTCCACCAGAGAGCCATCCCGACGGCGGCCGGGGGAAGGAACCAAGCGCAGGTCGACCAGGCCCGTACGGGGGTCCGTACAACTCCGTACAGGCCGGCCGCCGGCCCGTTCACCGGCACGGCGGCGCGTACGGCAGTCCGGGGACGAGCTGGGCCCACTCCTGAGCGGTGATGACCGAACCCGCGCGCTCGCACAGCCTTCGGGCGATCTCCTCCTCGTCGCGGGACCAGAGCAGGGCGACCGGGCCGGCGCCGCCGGCCGCGAGGGAGCGGCCGTCCGGGCTGTACGCGACGGCGTACGCCTTCCCGCCGAGGCCGCTCAGTACGGTGCGGGGCCGCGTCCGCCGCGGATCGGCCGTGTCCCAGAGCCACACGGTGCCGTCCGTACTGGCGGCGGCGAGGGTGCCGCCCTCGGGGGCGAAGGCAAGGGCGTACACGTAGCTGCTCGGCCCCGTCAGCGTCGGCCCGGCGGTGCGCGGGTGGCCCCCGCTCACGTCCCACAGCCACACGTCCCGGTCGGCGGTACCGGCCGCCAGGATCCGGCTGTCGGGACTGAACGCGACGGACATGACGTAGCTGCCCGGGCCCCGCAGGGTCGATTCCAGCACCGGCCGGCCGCCACCCTGCGGGAGCCGCCACAGCAGCACCTGCTTGTCGACCGTGCCGGCGGCGAGCCACCGTCCGTCCGGGCTGAACGCCACCGAATAGACGTAGTTCGTCGGCTCGGACAGTTCCGCCGAGAGCTGCGGGTGCGCCGGGTCCACCGTGTTCCACAGGCGTACGGTCCGCCCCTCGCTTCCCACGGCCAGGATCCGGCCCGTCCGGTCGAAGGCGGCGGACTGGATGGTTCCGGTGCCGCCGGTCAGGGTTTCTCCGTAGGGCGCGGCCCGGTCGGGGCGGGAGACGTCCCAGAGCCACAACTTGCCCTCCCGGCCGCCCACGGCGAGGGTGCGGCCGTCCGGGGAGAAGGAGACCGTCGCGGAGTACCCCGTGGGATTGGTCAGGGGCTGCCCGACCGGGCGCGGGGTCCAGGGGTCGGAGACGTCCCACAGCTGTACGTCGCGCCCCCCGACGGCGAGCAGCTTCCCGTCCGGCGCGTAGCCGATCGCGTTGACCGTCCCCTGGAAGCCGCGGAGCGGGCGGGGAGGCAGCTGCCACAGGCGCACGGTCCCGTCGGCGGCGGCCGTCACCATCTGCCGGCCGCCGGGATGGAAGGAGATCGAGGTGACCGGGCCCGGGTGCGGGAACACGCCGGCGAGGACGCGCGTCCGGGCGTCGTACAAGCGCACCTGGTTGTCCGCGCTGCCCGTCGCCAGCCACTGCCCGTCAGGACTGCAGGCGACGGCGTTGACGTAGCTGGCCGGGCCGTCGGGGGCGGCCGGTGCCCCGCCGATCACGGCGGGCGGGGCGGGCGCGGAGCCGGGGGCGGGTACCTCCCACACCCGCGTGGACCGGTCCTGGCTCCCGGCCACGAGTCGTGCGCCATCGGCCGTGAAGGCCAGCCCGAACACCGGTCCGGCCGCTCCGGTCAGCGGCTGTCCGTACGCGAGCGGGTGCCCGGGATCGGCGAGGTCCCACAGGCGTACGGAGCCGTCCGCGCCCCCCGCGGCCAGCAGGGCCGCGCCGGCGCCGGGGCCGGAGCGGAACGCGACCGTGTGCACCGCCCCGGTGAAGCCGGTGAGGCGCGTCCCGGTGGCGCTGCTTCCGGGGCGGCTTGCCGCGTTGCTCGCGGAGCTTCCTTCGGCGCCCGCCGACGGGGCCGTCACCTCCGGGTCCGGCCACAGGTACACCCCGCCGTCGGCGCCCGCCGCGGCCAGCGTCTTGCCGTCCGGTGCGAAGGCCACCCCGTACACGGCCGAATCCGGCCCCTTGAACGACCGGGCCGCGGCCGCCGCCGGGTCGGGGGCCGACGGCTCCCACACCCGTACGGTGCCGTCCCCGGAACCGGCGGCGAGCCGCCGGCCGTCCGGGCTGAAGGCGAGCGCGTACACCGTGTCGGCGAACGTGACCGGCGCCGCTCCCAGGGCTCGCGGCCGCTGTGGATCGCGCAGGTCCCACAGCGCGACCTGATGGTCCAGGCCGCCCGCGGCCAGGGTGTGTCCGTCCGGGCTGAGCGCAACCGCCTGTACGACGCCACGGAACGCGAGTATCCGGGTCACGGCGGGCAGCGCCGAGGCGTCCATCAGCGCCTCCCGGGCCTCGGCCGTGGGCGCCGTCCGGTACGCCACCAGACCGAGTTGCGCGGAGAGGGCGAGGTCGCTGCCCCGCAGCCGTTCGGCGCGCGCCGCCACCAGCCGGGACAGCGCGACGGCCTGTTGTCTCTGCGCGTCACGGCGCTGGACCACGGCGACACCGGTGAGCAGGCCGGAAAGGACGACCAGCAGCGAGAGCAGGACGAGGAGCCGGCGCAGCCGGCGGGCGCCGCGCCGCTCGCGCCGGACCCGGCCGTCCTCCGCCAGCCGGCTCGCGTCGAGGAACTCGCTCTCCCGTGCGTCGAATTCCGGGGCGTGGCCGCTGTCCCGGGCCCAGCCGGAGGTCACTGCCAGGCGGGTGCCCCGGTAGAGCAGCGAGGGGTCGCGGTCGTGCGCGATCCACCGGTCCGCGTCGCGCGTCAGGTCCTGCCGGACGATCTGTCCGGTCCGGTCGGCGTCGATCCAGCCGCGCAGCCTCGGCCAAGCGGTGAGCAGCGCCTCGTGGGTGATCCTGGCGCCGTCGCCGTCGAGCGTGACCAGGCGGCGGTCGACGAAGCGCTCCAGGACCGCGTACACGTCTCCGGCTCGGTCGGGTTGGCCCACGGGCGGGGGCAGCGGCAGCAGCCTGCGCGCGTCGGGCACGCCGTCGCCCACCGCTACCATCCGCAGGAACAGCTGCCGCGCGCGTGCGCACTCGGTCTGCGAGAGTCCCGCGTACACCTCCTCCGCCGTCTCGGAGACGGCCGCGGACATGCCGCCGCCCGCGCGGTAATCGGCGATGGTCAGGGCGGTGCCGCGGCCTCGTTCCCAGGTCGACAACAGTGCGTGCGACAGGAGGGGCAGGGCTCCGGGGCCGGAGTCCCGCAAGTCGGCGAGGAGTACGTCGATGAACCCTTCGTCCAGGACGAGGCGGGCCTTGGCGGCGGGGCCGCCGACCACGGCGCGGATCTCGTCATCGCTGAGCGCGCCCACGACGGTCTGGCCCTTCTGCAGGGCTGCCGCAAGGGAAGGCTGGTCGAGGGCCTGGCCGTAGAAGTCGGCGCGCAGGCAGCCCGTGACGCGCACGTCGGGGGCGGGGAGGGCCTCGAGGCACCGCAGGAACCCCTCCCGTGCGGCGGGGTCGGGGCAGGCGGTGAACACCTCCTCCAGCTGGTCGACCGCCACGACGATGCGTACGCCCGCACGCCGGGCCACCGCCGCGACACGTGCGGCGAGTTCGAGGGGCTCGTCCACCAGGTCCGCCCACTCCGCGGCCAGTGCGTCCTCGGCGGGCAGGGCGGCCAGGGGGGACAGGGCGGACACCAGGGCGCGCATCGGGTCACGGCCGGGGGCGAGCAGGAGCGGTGTGCAGCCGTGCTCACCGCGGAGGACGGGCAGCACGCCTGCCCGCAGGAGCGAGGACTTGCCGGAACCAGAGGCTCCGACGAGCAGTCGGGGTACGTCGGCGCCCTCTTCGGCGAGGATCCGGTCCACGATGACCGCCCGGAGGTCGTCCCGGCCGAAGAACCAGTCGGCGTGGCGTTCCTCGAAGCCCGCCAGCCCCCGGTAGGGCGACGCGCCTCCCGCCACGCGCAGGACCCCGGACCGTCGCAGCTCGGCGAGCCGTTCCAGCCAGCGATCGATTTCGGCCGCGTCGGTCACCCCGCAGGCATGCAGCACCCGGCGGAACAGGGGCAGGGACCCCAACGACGGCAGGTTCTGGCCGGCGAACCAGCCGCCGATGGTGCTGTGCGCGCCCGGCGCGCCGACGCGGGCGGCGACCGCGCGGACGGTCAGGTCGGTCTTCTCGCGCAGACGCGTCAGCTCGATCGCGAACTCTTCTCGTGTTAAAGGGGGTTGGGTGTGGAACGGGGTGGGGTCCATGGGGCCTCCGGGGTCCGGTTCCGCTGGGGCGGTGATGCCGGTGAACCACCTTCCCGCGCCCATCCGGCCGCGTGGCCGGAACGCCTCGATCCGACCCTTTCGACGCCGCCACACCAGCCTTTTCCGGCCACTCACCACCGCCTCTGAGCCCCCACGCGCCCCGCACCGCCCACGGCCCCCTCGTTGCCGGCCGGCGGAGCCGCCGCTCACCGCGCCGACGGGCGCCGGACCGCACGACTCCCAGGCAACCGTGCGTCCAAGACCACGCTTCGCAGCCCATGCCGTCGGCCAAGCGCCGGTCGTGGCGCCGTACGGCCAACACGGTCACCGGGATCCTCCCGAGTGGGGTCCGCCACCTTGACCGGATCGCTTTCGCACGCACCGCAGCAGAGGCCGGGGCACGTGTTCCGGGTCAGTCCGGCGCCGTTTGCGGTTGCGGCGCAGCACCCCGCCGGATGGGCATCATGGTTTCCGGCGCGTCCAGTCGGAGGTGATCGAGGATCAGCCGGTTGACGAGGTCCGGTTTCTCGAGCGGCGCGAGGTGCGAGGTACCGGGGACGATCGCGAGTTGGGATCCGGCGATCCCCCGGTAGAGGGCGATCGTGTGCTCGAGGGTCGTCATGTCGTCGTCGCCGGCCATCACCAGCGTCGGCGCCGTGATCCGCGCCAGATCCGCCGGCGTCATGGTCGGCTGACCGCGCCACATGTCGAGCACCTTCGCGGCCACGACCGGCCAGTGCCCGACCCCGTCCGGCGTCACGGGTTCGTACAACGCGCGGAAGAATTCAAGGTCGTCGCTGCCGGAAGACGCGGTACGCGGCGGCCAGGTCCGCCCGCTGCGCACCCCACGTCTCGTTGGTGCAGAACCCGCCGTGCATCAGGAGCAGCGGGTCGCCGCTCCCCTCGGCCTCGTACCAGGTCCTGACACCGGGAAGCTCCACGTAGTCGCCCATGGTCCAGACCTCTCCCGAAGCTCACCCGCTCGGTGCCCTGGCCGTCCCCGGTCTGCATTGCCCACCCAGTCTCCGCCGTCCCACACGAGAGGGCAACGCGGGCTCGGCGCCTGCCGGAAGGAACACACGCCGGCCTGGCACGGCACCAGTCGCAGCTCACCCGTTTGGCCGAGCCCCTGTCGGCGGAAACGATTCCGGGCGGGCGCGACGGCGCCGAGCCTCCGTCGCCTCGGCTACCGTCCGGAAGCCGATTCAGCCGCCGCCTGGCCGCGCCGTCGTGCGGTTGCGTCGGCCGTCCGCAGGAGGCGTGCTGGTTCGATGCGGAAGTCCTCGCCCGAGGCAGCACGACTCCCGATCCGAGCAGGAGGACCCCGGATGCCTCTCCTTCTTCGTACGGCCGCCGCCGCGGCCCTCTGCGCCCTCGCCGTCTTCCCCACCGAAGCGGCCGGCGCCGTGCCGACGGCACACGAGACGGGCTCGGACTCCGATCGGAGCGTCACACTCCGCCTCGGCCAGTCCACTGACGTCGTCCTCGATGAGAACCCGACCACCGGCTACGAGTGGCGGATCACGGCCCTCCCCGCCCCGCTGCGCCTGAAGTCCTCCACCTACAAACCCTCGCCCAATCCGTCTCACATGGTGGGCAGGGGCGGCGTCCACACCTTCCGCTTCACCGCCGTCCGACGCGGCACCGGGGACCTGGAATTCGCCTACCGCCGGCCCGGGGAGACCTCCACCGCGCCCGCGCAGACGCTGACCGTCAAGGTCACCGTGCACTGACGGGCTCCGCGCCTCGCACGGGGCACCGAGTACGGGCACGTCGGACCGGGCGGGGCGTGCGCCGCACCGGGGTGGGCGGCGCCGGCGTCCGGTCCGGTACTCAGTGGGTCTGGGTAGGCGCACTCTGTCGCGCGTCGGCGGCGAACAGGATGCTGGGACCATGAACCGTAAGCCGCTGATAGTCGTCCACGTGCTGCTTCCCTTCGTCGTCGCGGTCGCCGCATGGGCCGCCTGGCTGGGCTGGGACCAGCATCGCGACGTGCACCCCGACGGTTCGGTGACGGGCCCGTACGAGGCGTGGCAGGTGGCCGGGCTCGTGCTGACCATCGCCGCCTGCGTCGTCTGGTCCACGTCCCGGGGGCATGCCGCGGGCGCCGTGCTCGGCACCACGGTGGGGATGGGCGCGGCCTCGTACCACGACTGGTCGGACGATTCCAGCGGGCTCTTCGCACTCGGCGTGGCCATGGTCGTGGTGGGCACCCTTGCGGGCACCTCCGCCCTCGCCGCCCTGGTCCCGCACGTGACACGCATTGGTCGTCGCGGAGGACCATGAGCGGCGCGGGCGTCAGCCCTTCGCGCGCGGCCAGACGGCATGTTCGGCCTGGCAGTCCGACTGTTGGGTGAAGCGAGCTCCTACGGACGGATCACGCGGAGGTAGGCCACCTCGTAGGACATCTCCGACACGGCCCGGTCGGGGGCCGGGTGGTAGCGGCCCGCGCAGACCGAGAGGTTGACGATGAGGTACGCACGCCAGCGGCGTCCCACTCCGCGCCGGTCGGCGAAGACCTGCTTGCCGTTGACCCACCACAGCACCGAGCCGGATCCGAACTCCACCTTGAGGTCGACCCAGCGGCCGGGGCCGATCGCCGGGTCGCGGTGGTAGTGGGAGGCACCCTTGACGTGGTTGGACAATTCGAGGAGGTCCGGGTTGTCCGGGTGGTACTCGAAGACGTCGATCTCGTTGTCGCCGTCCAGCCAGGTCCAGATCGCGGGCCAGGCCCCGCGCTCGGCCGGTAGCCGCACCCGTGCCTCCAGCACGTCCCCGGTCCGCACCATGAACCCTTCCTCGCTGCCCTCGGTGGTCAGCAGACCGGTGTTCCACTTGCCGTCGGGGCGGCGAGTGGCCCGGAAGGTGCCGCTGCGGCTGAAGGACGCGTCCGACACCAGATAGTCGAGCTTGTTGTCGCCGGGATTGGTGGGCCCGCCGTTCGGATAGGCCCAGGAACGGCCCGCGACCCACTGTCGGGTCGAGCCGAAGTCCGCCGTGAAGACCGGGGCCTGGGCGCTCGCCCGGGCGGCGCCGTCACGTTCGGGAGCGGATGCGGGAGTCGGGGTGGGGGTGGGGCGTCCGAGGAGCCGTCGGATCCGGTCGAGAACCTGAGTGAGCACATCGCTCCTTCCCGAGAACACGATCCCATGCAGCATGCCCGATTCCGGTTAGATGCATACCGGGCCACCGGTTTGTGATTTCGCCCGGCAGCGAGCGGCCGCGGAGTCGGCACCCCGATGATCGAGGAGAGCCGTCCCGCTGCTTGTGTCCGGCCCGGCTGGGCAGGCGGGCATCGCGCGTGTCGGGATCAAGTGCGCGCGGTCGGCAGGGGCGAGGGGTGCGAGCCTTTGGTGCTCCGGTTGTCGTTCGCTGCGGCTGTGGGGAACCTCGGAGCCGCTCCCCCACCGGCGACACCCGCCGTCGGCACCCGCTCCCTCGAGAACAGCGTGCCACCAGCCGGATCCACCTGTCACGGGATCGCGGTACCGAGGATTTCCCCGGGCTCATCGGGCGTCGTCAAGAGGCGTATTAGTGGGACTTTCGGGACCGTCCGGCCGTCGCGGACAGTGGCCTCACGTCGTCGTTGATCGACCGATCCGACTGAGGAGACTGACCACCGCATGGCCACTCACGACCGCGGGCCGCTGCCCCTGACCCCGCCGCAGAACGGCGTCTGGTTCGCACAGCAGCTGGACCCCACCCGCCTCGACTACACCATCGCCGAGTACCTGGAGATCCGCGGGGCGGTGGATCCGGAGCTGCTCGCCGAGGCGGTGCGCACGACGGTGGCCGGAACCGAGACGCTGTGCGTCCGCTTCGCCGAGGTGGACGCGGTGGTGCACCAGATACCCGCCGGGCCGCCGCCGCTGCGGATGGAGACGGTCGACGTCAGCGACCACCCGGACCCGGACGCCGAGTCCGAGCGGTTGATGCGCGCCGAGCTGGCCCGGCCGACGGACCTGGCATCCGGAGACGTGTGCCGGCACCTCCTGGTGCGGACCGGTCCGGCGACGTACCGCTGGATGCAGGGCTACCACCACCTCGTCGCGGACGGGGTCACCGGCTCGATCCTCGCGCGGCGGACCGCGCAGGTGTACTCGGCACTGGTCGCGGGCGAGCCCGTGCCGGCCGTCGACAGCGCACCCTGGCAGCGGATCGTGGCCGAGGAGGAGGAGTACGCGGGCTCCGAACGGTGCGCGAACGACCGGGAGTTCTGGCGGGCCCACCTGGACGGGGCCCCCGAGCCCGTCTCCTTCACCGGCAGCGTCCCGGCGCCCGCCTCGGGTACGACGGTGCGGGTGAGCGGCGACCTCGACCCCGCCGACGCCCGCACCCTGCGCGAGGCGGCGCGCCGGCACGGCACGCGCTGGTCGGCGCTGGTGATGGCCGCGGCCGCCGCCCACCTGCACCGCGCGGGCGGCACCGAGGACGTGGTCCTGGGGCTGCCGGTCACCGGCCGCACCACCCCGGACGCCCGCCGGACGCCCGGCATGTTCTCCAAGGTGCTGCCGCTGCGGCTGACGGTCACCGCGGACACGACGGTCGGCGAGCTGCTGCGCGCCACCTCGGCCGGCATCAAGGAGGCCCTGCGCCACCAGCGGTACCGCATCGAGGAGTTCACCGGCAGCGGACCCCGGCTGTGGGACGCCGCCGTCAACCTCATGTCCTTCGACTACGAGCTGTCCTTCGCCGGTGCTCCCGCCTCCGCGCACAACCTCTCCGTCGGCCCGGTGGAGCACGTCTCCCTCAACGTCTACGACCGCGGCGGCGACAGCCCGCTGACCGTGCAGGCTGAGGGCGACGCCGCCGACCTCGATCGGGTCGAACTCGAGGCGCTGCGGGACCGGTTCACCCGCTTCCTGGTCGCCCTCGCCTCGGCCGAGGACGAGGCTCCGGTCGGCTCGCTGCCCTTCCTGACCGCCGAGGACGAGGTGCGGCTCGCCGCCTTCGCCGAGGGCGGCGTCGACCCCGTGGCCGGGGACGCGTCGCTGCACACGCTCTTCGAGGAGGTCGCGGCGCGCACCCCCGAGCGGGCCGCCGTGATCTGCGCCGGCCGGGAGGTCACCTACCGGGAGCTCGACGCCTGGGCCGAGGACATCGCGGACCGGCTGCGGGCGGCCGTCGAACCGGGCACCCCGGTCGGCGTCTGCGTGGAGCGCTCCCCGTCGATGGTCGCGGCCCTGCTCGGCGTCCTGAAGGCGGGCGGCTGCTACGTACCGCTCGACCCCGGCCTGCCGCCCGAGCGCATCGCGTACATCGTGCGCGACTGCGGGCTGCGCACGGTCGTCGCCGGGCCGGGCAGCCGCGACCGGCTGCCGCACGACCTGCCGAGCGTGGTCGACGCGAGCGCGCCCACCGACGGATCCGCCTTCGGCCGGAGGTCCGCACCGGTGCCGGCCGCGTCCGCCGCGTACCTGCTGTACACATCGGGCAGTACGGGCGAGCCGAAGGGCGTCGTCGTCCCGCACGCGGCGGCCTTCGACTTCGTACGCGGCCACCTCGCGCTGTGCGGCGCGGGCGACGGCCTCGGGTCCGGCGACTCCGGGGGTTCCGGGGGTTCCGGGCGCACGGAACGGTTCCTCGGGTTCGCCTCGCTGTCGTTCGACGTGTCGGTCCTGGACGTGTTCGGTTCTCTGTTGAGCGGTTCCACCCTGGTCCTCGCCACCGACACCGAGCGGGTCGACGTCGACCGGCTCCAGGCGTTGCTCGCCGAGCACGCGGTGACGGTCGCCGACCTGCCGCCGGCGCTCCTGCCGCTGCTGGACCCGGCGGGACTGCCGGCGCTGCGGTTCCTGTCCACGGGCGGTGAGGCCCCGTCCGGCGACGCGGTGGACCGCTGGGCCACGGACGGCCGAGAGGTCTGGAACGCGTACGGGCCCACCGAGGCGGCCGTGTCCGTGACCATGCACCGGGTGGTTGCGCCCTCGCACGGCCGGATCCCGCCGATCGGGCGCCCGATGGTCAACCACCGTGCGTACGTGGTCGACCGGGGGCTGCGGCTGCTGCCGCCGGGAGCGACCGGCGAGCTCTGCGTGGCCGGCGCGGGTCTCGCCCGGGGGTACGCGGGGCGCGCGGCCATGACCGCCGACCGTTTCGTGCCGGACCCCTTCTCCGGTGTGCCCGGTGCGCGGATGTACCGGACGGGCGACCTCGTGCGCTGGACGGCACGGGGCGAACTGGAGTTCCTGGGGCGGGTGGACCGCCAGGTCAAGATCAATGGCCACCGGATCGAACTGGGCGAGATCGAGGCGGTGCTCGGCCGACAGCCCTCGGTGGGGCAGGCCGCGGTCGTCGTGCACGCCCCCGCGGGCGGAGCCCGCCGGCTCGTCGCCTTCGTGGCACCGCCGGGCGACGGCGGCCCGGCGCCCGAACCGCAGTCGCTGGCCCTCGAGTTGGGTCGGGTCCTGCCGGGCTACATGGTGCCCCGCACCTTCGTGGCGGTGGACCGGCTGCCCCTCACCCCGGGCGGAAAGGTCGACCGCGCGCGGTTGCACGTACCCGAGGCCGCGGCCCGTCCGGAGCACCCCGAGCGCGTGTACGGCGCCACCGAGCAGACCCTCGCGGCCCTGTTCTCCGAAGCCCTCGGCGTGACCGCGACCCCGGACGACAACTTCTTCGAGCTCGGCGGCGACAGCATCACCGCCCTCGGCCTGACCAGCCGCGCGCGGGCTCGGGGCTTCTCCTTCACCCTGCGCGAGGTTTTCGCGCACAAGACCCCGGCCGCCCTCGCCGCGGCCGTCGGCGAGCCCGGCCGCGGGACCTCCGCGGCCACCGCCGGTCCGGCCGTCGCGGAGTGCGGTCCGCTCCCCGCGACACCGGTCATGCGCTGGCTCCTCGACGGGCCGGGGCCCATCGGCCGGTTCAGCCAGTCCATGGTGCTGACCCTGCCCGAGGGCGCGGACGACGCGACGCTCGTACGGGTCCTGCAGTCGGTCGTGGACCGGCACGGGGCGCTGCGCCTCGGCGTGGCCGTCGGCCCGGAGGGCCGGCTGTGCACGGTGGGCGAGCCCGGTTCGGTCGACGTGTCCCGGCTGTACCGCACCGTCGACGTGGCCGGGTCGGACGAATCCGCGCGCGTCGCGATCATGGCGGAGGCGGCCCGGGAGGCGTCCGGACAACTGGACCCCGCGACCTCGGCGATGCTCCGGGCCGTGCGCTTCCACACCGGTGGGGCGGCGCCGGACCGGCTGCTGCTGTGCGTGCACCACCTGGCGGTGGACGGGGTGTCGTGGCGGATCCTGACCGCCGACCTGGCCACGGCCTGGGAGGCCGCGGTCGCCGGGCGTCCGCTTCCGACCGCGGAGGGGGAGGTCTCGTTCCGGGCGTGGGCCCACCATCTCGCACTCCAGGCAGGTTCCCCGGAGGTGCAGGCCGAGCTCCCCTTCTGGCGCTCGACGCTGGACTCCCCCGGGGAGGCCCCGGACCCGCAGGAGCCCTGGCAGCGGATCCCGGACCCGGTGCGGGACACCGCCGGCGCCACGCGCACGCTGACGCTCGCCCTGCCCGCCGAGGTCGCCGGCCCGCTGCTGGCCGGGGTGCCCGGCGCCCTGCGCACCGGCCCGGCCGAGGTGCTGCTCGCGGGACTGGTCCTCGCGGCCCACCGCCTGCGCTCCCCCGGCAGCGCCCCGGGGTCGCTGCTGGTCGACCTGGAGGGCCATGGCCGCGTCGACCGCACCGGCCGGCACGACCTGGCGCGCACCGTGGGCTGGTTCACCACCCAGTACCCGGTCCGGTTCGACCTGGCCGGCCTCGACCTGGACGCGGCGGCCCGGGGCGGTGACGCGCTCGCCGAGCTGGTCGCGCGGATCCACTCGACGGTCGCGTCCGTACCGGACCACGGCACGGGGTTCGGTCTGCTGAGCAGGCTCGATCCGCGAACCGCCGCGGAGCTGTCCGGGCTCCCGCGCCCCCGGATCCTGTTCAACTACCTGGGCAGGTTCGCCGGGGGCGGCGAGGCGCCGTGGAGCCCCGCCCCCGAGGCGGGCGGCCTGCGGGCCGAGGTGGATCCGGCGATGCCCGTCGAGCACGCCCTGCAGATCGACGCCATGGCCGTGGACGGCGCCGGCGGTCCCGCCTTCACCGCGGTCGTCACCCATCCCGCGGACCTGTTGACCGAGGCCGAGGCGGACGCCCTGGTGACGGCCTGGGGCGAGGCCCTGCGCCTGTTGGCCGGCTGGACGGGCGCCCCCCGACCCCGCCGCCTCACCCCCCGTGACCTGCCGCTGGTCCGGCTGACGCAGTCGGAGACGGACGCCCTGGCCGCGCGCTACGCCGGGCTCTGCGACGTGCTGCCGCTCTCGCCGCTCCAGGAGGGGCTCTTCTTCCACTCCGCCTTCGACACGGGGGCTATGGACGCCTACACCGGCCAGATCGTCCTCACCCTGGACGGCGCCCTGGACGGGGACACCCTGCGGGCGTCCTGCGACCGGCTGCTGCGCCGCCACACCGCGCTGCGCTCCGCCTTCACCGACCAGGGGCTGGACGGGCCGGCGCAGATCGTCGTCGAGTCCGTCGAGGTGCCCTGGGAGGCCGTGGACCTGGGTGGATTCGGCTCCGCCGACCGGGAGCGGAAGTGGCAGCGGCTGCTCGCGGCCGACCGGGCCCGCCGCTTCGATCTGGAGCGGCCGCCGCTGGTGCGCTTCACCCTGGTCCGCTTCGGCGCGGCCGAGCACCGACTGGTGATGACGAACCACCACATCGTCTGGGACGGCTGGTCCTCGGCGGTGCTGCTGCGCGAACTGCTCACCGGATACGCGGAATGCGGCGGCCCCGGTGGCCCGGGCGCGGCCGGTCCGGTCGGCGAAGGGGTCCCGTACCGCTCGCACCTGGACTGGCTGGCCCGCCAGGACGACGGCGCCGCCGAGACCGCGTGGAGCACCGCGCTGGCGGGGCTGGAGGAGCCGACCCTGCTGGGCGCGGCCGATCCGAACCGGATCGACGCGCTGCCCGAGCGGGTCGCGGTGGAGCTGTCGTCCGAGCTGACGGCCCGGCTCACCGCGCGGGCCCGTACCGCGGGCGTGACCCTCAACAGCGTGGTCCAGGGCGTCTGGGCGATGCTGCTGGGCCGGGTGACCGGGCGGGACGACGTGGTGTTCGGCGGGACCGTCTCCGGGCGGACCGCGGACGTCGCGGGCATCGAGGACATGGTCGGCCTGCTGATCAACACCCTGCCCGTGCGGTTCCGGATCCGCGAGGACGAGCCGCTGCTGGCCGCGCTCGTCCGGTTCCAGGACGAGCAGGCGGAGCTGATGGACCACCAGCACGTCGGGCTCGCCGGCATCCAGCGGGCGGCCGGGCTGGGCGCCCTCTTCGACACCACGGTCGTCGTCGAGAACTACCCGCTCGACCTGGAGTCGATGCGGGAGCTGGCCGGCGGACCGCGGCTGGCCGGGGTGGAGGGCTCGGACGCCACCCACTACACCGTCAACCTCATCGTGCTGCCCGGGGAGCGGCTGCGGCTGCACCTCGACCACCGTACGGACGTCCTCGACGCGCGGACGGCCCGCAGCCTGGGCGAGGCGCTGGAACGGCTGCTCACGACCGTCGCCGACGCCCCCGCCACCACGGTCGGGGAGGTGGACCTGCTGTCCGCGGAGCAGCACCGGCTGATCCGGGAGTGGAACGGCACCGCCGTGCCGGTCCCCGACACCACGCTGGTGGAGCTGTTCGAGCGGCAGGTGGCCCGCACGCCGCAGGACCCGGCGACCGTCTTCCGCGGCGAGCGCCTGACGTACGGCGAACTCGACTCCCGTGCCGAGCGGTTGGCCCGGACCCTGCGCGCCCGGGGCGCCGGTCCGGAGGAGATCGTCGCGGTCGCCCTGCACCGCTCCACCGAGATGGTGGTCTCGCTGTTGGCCGTACTGAAGGCGGGGGCAGCCTACCTTCCGGTGGACCCCTCGCTGCCGGCGGACCGGATCGCGTACCTGCTGTCCGACGCCGCGCCGGTGCTGCTGCTCGCGGACGACGGGGTGGCGGCGACGCTGCCGGTCTCGGCGGACCTGCCGCGGCTGGATCCGGGGGCCGTCCACGACGGGGACCCCGGTGCGGTGGGGCCGGCGCCGCTGCCCGCGCACCCCGCGTACGTGATCTACACGTCCGGGTCGACGGGGCGGCCCAAGGCCGTCGTCGTGGAGCACTCGGCCATCGTCAACCGGCTGCTGTGGATGCAGGACCGGTACCGGCTGGGCGCGGACGACCGGGTGCTGCAGAAGACCCCGTTCGGCTTCGACGTGTCGGTGTGGGAGTTCTTCTGGCCGCTGATCACCGGCGCGGCCCTGGTGGTCGCCGAGCCCGGCGGGCACAAGGACCCCGCCTACCTCAGCCGGGTGATCCAGGAGGAGGCGGTCACCACCGTCCACTTCGTCCCGTCCATGCTGGCCGCGTTCGTCGAGGATCCCGCGGCGGGCCGCTGCCGGTCGCTGCGCCGGGTCGTGTGCAGTGGCGAGGCCCTGCCGGAGGAGCTGAAGAACCGGTTCCTCGATGTGCTCGACGTTCCCCTGCACAACCTGTACGGGCCCACGGAGGCGGCCGTGGACGTCACGCACTGGGACTGCCTCCGCGAGGACCTCGGGCCCGTGCCGATCGGCCGGCCCATCTGGAACACATCGCTCTACGTGCTCGACCCGCGGGGCCGGCCCGTCCCGGTGGGGGTCGCCGGCGAGCTGTTCCTGGCGGGCGCGGGCCTGGCCCGTGGATACCTGCGGCGCCCGGCGCTGACCGCGGAGCGCTTTCCGCTCGACCCCTTCGGCCCGCCGGGCTCGCGGATGTACCGCACAGGGGACCTGGCCCGCCACCGGGCCGACGGCTCGGTGGAGTATCTGGGCCGCACCGACGACCAGGTGAAGATCCACGGCTTCCGGATCGAACTCGGCGAGATCGAGACGGCGCTGGGCCACCTCGACGGTGTCGGCCGGGCCGCGGTCGTCGTGCGCGAGGACGTCCCGGGCGAGCGCAGGCTCGTCGGGTACGTCGTCCCGGAGCCCGGGGCCGACCCGGCGCCGGACACCGAACCCATGCGCGCCGAACTGGCCCGCTCCCTGCCGGAGTACATGGTGCCGGTGCTGGTCGTCGTGGACGGGCTGCCCGTCACGCCGAACGGCAAGCTCGACCGCAGGGCGCTCCCGGCGCCCGCCGCGGCGGCCGCCACCGGGTACGAGCCGCCCGCCGGGGAGACCGAGGAACTGGTCGCCATGGTGTGGGCCTCCGTACTGGACGCGCCGCGGATCGGCCGCCACGACGACTTCTTCGCCCTCGGGGGGCACTCGCTGAGCGCCACCCGGGTGGCGGCCCGGCTGCGCCAGTCCCTCGGCCTGGACCTGCCCCTGCACACCCTCTTCGAGCAGCGGACCGTCGCCGCCCTCGCCATCGCCGTCGAAACGGTGCTGCTGGCCGAACTGGAGGCCGAGCCGGCCCCGTCCGCGACCACCGACGCCGCCGTTCCTTCACTCGTACTTCAGGGAGAGACCTCGTGACCACCCAGGAGAGCCTGCCGGCCACCGGCACGGACAGCCGCCTGGCCGCCGCCCGCGAACTGCTGCGCCGCCGTGTGCGCGCCGCACTGGACGACACGGCGGCCGGTCCGGCCGCCGCGCCGGCGCCGGTCCCCGCTGCGGCCGCCGACGGGCCGGACACCGAGCCCGTCGCCTCGTTCGCCCAGGAGCGGATGTGGCTGGTGGACCGGATGGCGGACGGCACCCCCGGCTACGCGATCCCCGAGGTCGTGCGGCTGCGCGGCCGCCTCCACCCGGAGCCGCTGCGCCGCGCCCTGACGGCCGTCGTGGCCCGTCACGCACCGCTGCGCACCGTCTTCGAGGAGCGCGACGGCGCACCGCACCCGGTGGTCCTGCCCGCCCCGGCGGACGTCCCGCTGCCGGTGCTGGACCTTGGCGACGCCCCCCTCGCCGAGCTGGAGGAGCGGGCCCGCGGCCTGGCCCGGGAGGAGGTCCGCAGACCCTTCGACCTCGCGGCCGGCCCGCTGCTGCGCGCCCTGCTGATCCGGCTCGGCGCCGAGGACCACCTGCTGGTGCTGGTGGTCCACCACATCGCCACCGACGGCTGGTCGATGGGTCTGCTGTGGCGGGAGGTGTCCGAGGGCTACGCGGCCCTGCTCTCGGGGCGGCCCCTGGCGCAGGCGCCGCTGCCCCTGGACTACCAGGCGTACGCCCGTACCCAGCGCGACCGGTTCGCGAGCGGCGCGATGGACGGTCAGCTGCGCTGGTGGGAGGAGTCCCTTGCGGGGCTGGAGCCTCTCGAACTGCCCGCGGACCGGCCCCGTCCCACCCGTCGCAGCGGCGACGGCGCGAGCCTGGAGTTCACCCTTGACGCCCACCTCACCACCCGGCTGCGCGGGATCGCCGAGGGCGCCGGCGCCACCCTCTTCATGACGCTCCTGGCCGGCTTCCAGGCCGCCTTGGCCCGTTGCGCAGGCAGCACGGACATCGCCGTCGGCACCCCGGTGGCCGGGCGTGACCGGGTGGAACTGGAGCCCCTCGTCGGGTTCTTCGTCAACACCGTGGTGCTGCGCGCCGACCTGTCGGGCGAGGTCGGCTTCCGTGAGCTGCTCGGCCGGGTCCGCCGGGCGACGGTGGACGCGTACGACCACCAGGAGGTGCCCTTCGACCGGCTGGTGGAGCACCTGAGCCCCGAGCGGGTCGGCGACCGCAACCCGCTCGTGCAGGTGATGTTCGCGTCGGCCCAGGACGAGACGGCCGGGCTGCGACTGCCGGGCCTGGACGCGCGGGCCGTGCGGACCGACTTCGGCGGTTCCCTCTTCGACCTGAGCGTCTTCGTCTCGGAGGGCGCCGAGACCTGCTCCGGCTCGCTGGTCTTCGACACCGACCTGTTCGACCGGGCCACGGCCGAACTCTTCCTCGGCCACTACCTGGAACTGCTGGCCTCCGCCGCCGAGGAGCCCGACCGTCCCGTGGCCGAGCTGCTGCCCTCCGCCCTGACCGCGGCCCGGCTCGCGGCCGAGGGGCACGGCACGGTCCGCCCGGACCTGGCCCCGGCCTCCCTGGTGGAGCTGTTCGCCGAGCAGGTCCGGCGCACCCCCGGCGCCGAGGCCGTGGTCTGCGGGGCCGACCGCCTGACCTTCGCCGAACTCGACTCCCGGTCCGACCTGCTGGCGGCCCGGCTGGCCGCCGCCGGGGTGGAGCGCGAAACCCCGGTCGCCGTGCTGATGGAGCGCTCGGTCCACCTCCCCGTGGCGATCCTGGCCGTGCTGAAGGCCGGCGGACTCTACGTCCCGCTCGGCGAGGGGTTCCCCGTCGCCCGGCTGCACTGGATGCTGGAGCGGACCGGCGCCCGCCTGCTGCTCGCCGATCCCGCGACGGCCGGCCACGAGGCGGTCCGCACCTCGCCCGTTCCGGTTCTCGACGCGACGGCCCCGGCGGAGGGGGCCGCGGCCGCCGCACCGGTCCCGCACCCGCCGTGCTCGCCGGACCAGTTGGCCTACGTGATGTACACCTCCGGTTCCACGGGCGAGCCGAAGGGCATCGGCGTCACCCACGCCAATGTCGCGGCGCTCGCCCGTGACACCGCCTTCGGCGCCGCGCACCGGCGGGTGCTGGCCCACTCCCCGCTGTCGTTCGACGCCTCGACGTACGAACTGTGGGCGCCTCTGCTGTCCGGCGGGCTGGTGGTCATGGCGCCGCCCGGCCGGGTGGACACCGCCGCCCTGGCCCGGCTGGTGGAGGAGCACCGGATCACCTCGATGTTCCTCACGGCCGCCCTGTTCAACCTGGTGGTCGAGGAGTGCGTGGAGCTGCTGACGCGGGTGCGGGAGGTGTGGACGGGCGGCGAGGCCGCCTCCCCCCACTCCTTCGCCCGGGCCCTGGAGCAGGCTCCGGACACCGTCCTCGTCAACGCCTACGGGCCCACCGAGACCACCACCTTCGCCACGCGCCACCGGCTGGACCCCCGCGCCGGCGCCGTCGTGGACGGCCGGGTCCCCATCGGCACCGCCCTGGACGACACCCGCCTGTACGTCCTGGACGGGCGCGGCCGCCCGGTCCCGCAGGGCGCCGTCGGCGAACTGTGCGTCGGCGGTACCGGCGTGGCCCGCGGCTACCTCGGCCGACCCGGCCTGA
This sequence comes from Streptomyces sp. NPDC001194, assembly GCF_042896985.1. Taxonomy (NCBI): domain Bacteria; kingdom Bacillati; phylum Actinomycetota; class Actinomycetes; order Kitasatosporales; family Streptomycetaceae; genus Streptomyces; species Streptomyces sp. NPDC001194. The sequence continues at coordinate 169,229 of NZ_JBIAXU010000006.1, forward strand.
CCGCGCGGCAGTTCACCCCCGACCCGTACGGCGCTCCGGGCGCCCGGATGTACCGCACGGGCGACCTGGCCCGGCGCCGCCCCGACGGCACCGTCGACTACCTCGGCCGGAGCGACCAGCAGGTCAAGATCCGCGGCCACCGGATCGAGCCGGGCGAGATCGAGGCCGAACTGGCCCGCAGCCCGCGGGTCGGACACGCCGCGGTGGTGGTCCGTGAGGACAGCCCCGGCGAGCAGCGCCTGGTCGCCTACGTGGTGCCGGCGGAGGGCGGGGTGGCGGACCCGGCGGAGCTGCGCCGGGGGCTCGCCGACCGGCTGCCCGCCTACATGCTGCCCTCGGCGATCGTGTCGCTCGCGGCGCTGCCGGTGACGCCGAACGGCAAGCTGGACCGGCGCGCGCTGCCCGCTCCCCCCGAGGAGGGCGTGCTCCGGGCCGAGTTCGCGGCGCCGGCGACCGCGACCGAGGAGCTCGCGGCGGCCGTGTGGGGCGAGGTGCTGGGCACCGGGCGGATCGGCCGCCACGACGACTTCTTCGCCCTCGGCGGCCACTCGCTGCGGGCCACGCGCGCCGTGTCGCGGCTCGGCGCCCGCATGGGCACGGCCGTGCCGCTGCGGCTGCTGTTCGAGCACCCCACGCTGGAGCGGTTCGCGACGGCGCTGGACGCCCTGCACGGCGACGGCCCCGACGCCGCCGCGCCGGCGGCGACCCCCGTCACCGCGATCGGCGCCCGGCCGGCCGGGGGGCCCGCGCCGCTGTCGTTCGCGCAGCAGCGGCTGTGGTTCCTGGACCAGCTCCAGCCCGGCCGGCCCGACTACAACATCCCCGTCGCGGCCCGGCTGCGGGGCGTGCTGGACGCCGACGCCCTGGCTGCCGCGCTGTGCGCGGTGGTGGCCCGGCACGAGGTGCTGCGCTCGCGGATCACCGAGGGCCCGTCCGGCCCCGTACAGGTCGTGGAGGCGCCGGAGGTCTTCGTCCCCGTCCGCACCGACCTGGGGGACCTGCCCCGCGAGGAGGCCCGTTCGCGGGCGCTGGGCCTGGCCCACGCCGACGCCGCCGCGCCCTTCGACCTGGGCTCGGCGCCCCTGCTGCGGGCCCGCGTGGTACGGGTCGCGGACGACGAGCACCTCCTCGTCCTCGTCCTGCACCACACCGTCGGCGACGGCTGGTCGATGCCGGTGCTGTGGCGGGAGCTGTCCGGGGCCTACGCGGCCCTGCGCCGCGGCGAGCGTCCGGTGCTGCCGGAACTGCCGGTCCAGTACGGGGACTTCGCGTACTGGCAGCAGCGTCGGCTGGCCGACGGGGAGGCCGACGCGGGCATCATGCACTGGCGGGCGGCCCTCGGCGGGCTCCCGGCCCTGGAGCTGCCCACCGACCGGCCGAGGCCGCAGGTGCGCTCCGGCGCGGGCGACGCCTTCGTCTTCGAGGTCCCGGCCGAGCTCGCCCAGCGGCTCGGCGCGCTGGCCCGGGAGCGCGGCGCCACCCTGTTCATGGTGCTGCTGGCCGGTTTCCAGGCGCTGCTGGCCCGCTACACGGGCCAGGTCGACATCGCGGTGGGCTCACCCATCGCGGGCCGCGACCGCACCGAACTGGAGCCGCTCGTCGGCTTCTTCGTGAACACCCTCGTACTGCGCACCGACCTGTCCGGCGACCCGGCCTTCGGCGAACTGCTGGGGCGGGTGCGCCGGACCGCGCTGGCCGCGTACGAGCACCAGGACGTTCCCTTCGACCGGCTGGTGGAGGAACTGCGGCCGGAGCGCGACCTCAGCCGCAACCCTCTCTTCGACGTCCTGTTCCAGCTGCATCCGGAGCAGCTCGACGCGCTGCCGCTGGAGGGTGTGGAGGTCGAGAGCCTGGACACCTCCAACGGGACGGCCAAGTTCGACCTCAGCCTCGCGATGACCGAGCACCCCGGCGGACTGACCGGCACCGTGCAGTACGCAACGGACCTCTTCGACCGGGACACGGTCGAGCGGTTCGGCGCGCACTACCTGCGGCTGCTGGCCGGTGCGGCCGAGACCCCCGACGCGCCGCTGTCCCGGCTGGACGTCCTGTCCCCGCGCGAACACGCCGCCCTGCTCGGGGAGGAGTCCGCGCCGGGGACGGACCGGCCGGCGCCGCGGACCCTGCACTCCCTGGTGGCGGAGCGGGCCCGGCTGCGGCCGGACGCCCCGGCCGTGACCTGCGAGGGCCGCACCACCGGCTACGGCGAGCTCGACGCGGCCGCCAACCGGCTGGCCCACCGCCTGCGGGAGCTCGGGACCGGCCCCGAGACCCGGGTGGCCGTAATGGCCGGGCGCGACCCGCGCATGCTGGTCTGTGTCCTCGCGGTGCTGAAGGCCGGCGGCGCCTACGTACCCCTGGACGTGGGCCACCCGGCCGAGCGGATCCGCACCGTCCTCGCCGACAGCGGCGCCCACCTGGTGCTGACGGCGGGCCTGCCGGACGGGCTGCCCGCCGGCCTGACCGGGGACCTGCCGGTCCTGGACCTGGACACCGAGCGGCAGCTGATCGACGCACTGCCCGCGACGGAGCCGCCCGTCGCCGCCTCCCCCGCACACCTCGCCTACCTGCTGTACACCTCCGGCTCCACCGGCCGCCCCAAGGGCGTGGCCGTCACCCACGCCGCGATCACCGGCTACCTGGCGGCGCTGACCTCCACGTTCGGCCTCGGCCCCGAGGACGCCGTGCTCGCCCGTACCGCGCTGACCTTCGACCCTTCGGTGCGTGACCTGTTCGCCCCGCTGACCACCGGCGGGCGGATCGTGCTGGCCTCGCAGGACGAGGCCGGGGACCCGGAGGCGCTGGCCCGGCTGCTGCACGACGAGGGTGTCACGGCGCTGCTGTCGATCGTCCCGTCGATGCTGGAACCGCTGGTCGCCGCCGTCACCGAACCCGCGGCCGCCCTGCGGCTGGTGATGACCACCGGCGAGGCACTGACGCCCGGACTGGCGCGCGCCGCCCACACCTTGGGCGTGCCCGGGCGGCTGCGGCTGGTCAACCAGTACGGTCCGACCGAGTGCACGAACACCACCACGTACCACGTGGTGACGGACGCCGACATCGAGGCGGGCCGCATCCCCATCGGGCGGCCGCTGCCCGGCGCCCGGGTCCTCGTGCTCGGCGAGCACCTCGAACCGCTCCCCCGGGGCGCGATCGGTGAGCTCTTCATCGCCGGCCGCGGGGTGGCCCGCGGCTACCTGGGCGATCCGGCGCGCACCGCCGAGGCCTATCCGCCGGACCCGTACGGGCCGCCCGGCGCGCGCATGTACCGCACCGGCGACCTGGCGCGACTGCGGTCCGACGGGGTGCTGGAGTTCCACGGCCGCCGGGACAACCAGGTCAAGGTCCGGGGCCACCGGATCGAACTGGGCGAGGTCGAGGCCGCCCTGCTGCGCCACCCCGACGTGGCCCGGGCCGTGGCCGCCGCGCACGGCGAGGGCGCCGACCGGCTGCTCGCCGCGTACGTGGTGTGGCGGGACGGGAGCGGTGATCCGGCCGCCGTACTGGACTTCGTACGCGCGGCCCTGCCGGCCGCGATGGTGCCCTCCGCACTGGTGGTGCTGGACGCGCTGCCGCTGACCCCGAACGGGAAGACCGACCGCCGCGCGCTGCCCGCGCCGGAGGCAGGCACGACCGGCGGGCACCGGGCGCACGTGGCCCCGCGCACCCCGTTGGAGCGGACGGTCGTCGAGGTCTGGGAGGAGGTGCTGGGCGAGGGCCCGATCGGGGTCCGCGACCACTTCTTCGAGCGTGGCGGACATTCCCTGCGCGCCACCCGGGTCATCTCCCGGCTGCGCGCCCTGCTGGACCTGGACATCCCGATGCAGCTGATCTTCCGGCACCCGGTGGCCGAGGACCTGGCCCGGGCGCTTGCCTCACCGGGCGCGGCGGACGCGACGGGAGCGACGATCCCCGCGCTGCCCGAGGGGCCCGGCCCGCTGTCCTTCGGACAGCAGCGACTGTGGCTGCTGGACCGGCTCCAGCCGGGCCGGCCCGACTACAACATGCCCGGGGCCGTACGGCTGACCGGGGAGCTCGACACCGCCGCCGCCCTGGGCGCGCTGACGGACGTCGTCGCCCGGCACGAGGTGCTGCGCTCCCGGATCGAGGAGACCGGGGAAGGCGGCGACGCGGAGGCCTTCGCGGCCCGCGTCGTGCCCGGTCCGGCCTCCCTGTTCGCCCCCGGCTTCACCGACCTCTCCGAGCTCGGGGCGCCGGCGGCCGAGGAGCGGGCGCGGGAGCTGGCCGCGCACGACGCCGCGCAGCCCTTCGACCTGACGGCCGCGGGCCCGCTGCGGGCCCGGCTGGTGCGCATCGCTGCGCGGGAGCACCTGCTGGTGATCGTGGCCCACCACATCGCCTTCGACGGCTGGTCGGTGGGGGTGTTCTGGCGGGAGTTCTTCGCCGCCTACCGGGCCCGCACCGTCGAAGGGTCCGGGCCGCTGCCGGAACTCGCCGTCTCCTACCGCGAGTTCGCCTCCTGGCAGCGCAACCGCCTCGGCGACGACGCCCTCGCGGACACCCTGGGGTACTGGCGCGGGCGCCTCGGCGGCCTGGCCCCGCTGGACCTGCCCACCGACCGGCCCCGGCCGGCCACCCCGTCCGGACGCGGCGGGCAGTTCTCCTTCGAGCTGCCCGAGCCGCTGCTGCGGCAGCTGCGCGACCTGGGGCGCCGGCACGACGCCACGCTGTTCATGGTGCTGCTGGCGGGCTTCCAGGCCCTGCTGGCACGCTGGTCGGGCGGCGAGGACGTGGCCGTGGGTTCCCCCATCGCCGGCCGGGACCGGACCGAACTGGAGCCGCTCATCGGCTTCTTCGTCAACAACCTGGTGCTGCGCACCGACCTGTCCGGCGACCCGGCCTTCGGCGAACTGCTGGCCCGGGCCCGGGAGACGGCGCTGGGGGCCTACGCCCACCAGGAGGTGCCGTTCGAGCGTCTCGTGGAGGAGGTGCGGCCGGAGCGCGACCTGAGCCGCAACCCGCTGTTCCAGGTGATGCTGGTGCTCGACGAGGAGGCCGCCGCCCCGCCCGCACCGCCCGGGCTGGACGTCGAACCGCTCTCGCTGGCCAGCGGTGCCTCGAAGTTCGACCTCTCGCTGTACTTCGTCGAGGAGGAGGGCGCTCTGCGCGGCGAGGCCGTGTTCGCCACCGACCTCTTCGACCGGGCGACGGTCGAGCGCATGACCTCGGCGCTGACCGAACTGCTCACGGCCGCGGTGGCCGATCCCACGACCCCGCTCGGCGCCCTGCCCCTGATGGGTCCGGCCGAGGAGCGCCGGATCGTGCGCGCGGGTGTCGGGTCCGTCGAGCGGGCCGCCGACCGGCCGCTGCCCGTGCTCGTCGGCGAACAGGCCTCCCGTACGCCGCGGGCTGTTGCCGTGGACGACGGCGACCGGAGCCTGACGTACGCAGGGCTGTGGGAGGTCTCGGGCCGGCTGGCCCGGGAGCTGACCCGCCTCGGTGTCGCTCCGGAGGCCGCGGTGGCGGTCTGCGCGGAGCGCTCCGTGCTGCTGCCGGCGGCGCTGCTGGGCGTCCTGCGCGCCGGCGGCCTGTACGTGCCCGTCGACCCCGGCTATCCGGCCGACCGGATCGGCTACATGCTCGCGGACAGCGGCGCCCGGGTGCTGGTGGTGTCGGGGCTGTCCGGAGCCGCGCAGGTCCCGGACGGGGTCGCCGTGGTGGACCTCGACGCCCTGGCCGCGGACGGCAGCGCGCGGGCCGACTTCGCGCCCCTGCGGCTCGAGCCGGAGCAGCTGGCGTACGCCCTCTACACCTCGGGCTCGACGGGACGCCCGAAGGGGGTCACCGTCCCGCACCGGGCGCTGGCCAACTTCACCCGGGACATGGTCCGCAGGCTGGAACTCACGGCCGGTGACACGGTCGCGGCCGTCACCACCGCCTCCTTCGACATCGCCGTGCTGGAGCTGCTGGTCCCGCTCGTGTGCGGAGCCACCGTACGGGTCGTCGACCGCGAGACCGCGCGGGACGGCACCCTCCTCGCGAAGGAGCTGGACGCGGCACTGGTCACGGTCGTCCAGGCCACTCCGGCCACCTGGCACCAGCTGATGGAGTCGGGGTGGCGGGCGCCGCACGTACGGGCGCTGTGCGGCGGCGAGGCGCTGCCGTCCGCCCTGGCCGAGCGGATGCGCACGGCGCTGGGCACCGTCTGGAACGTCTACGGACCGACGGAGACCACCGTCTGGTCCACGGCGCACCGGCTGTCCGGGCCCGTCGGCGACCGGCCGGTGTCGATCGGGTCGGCGCTCGCCAACACCCGGCTGCACGTGCTGGACGCGGGCCTGCGACCGGTGCCGGTCGGTGTGTTCGGCGAGCTGTACATCGGCGGCGACGGCGTGGCCCGCGGCTACCACGGGCGGCCGGCGCTGACCGCGGACCGGTTCGTGCCCGACCCGTACGCGGCGGGCGAACGGCTGTACCGCACCGGTGACCTCGTACGACGGCTCGCGGACGGCGGTCTGGAGTACCGGGGCCGGGCCGACGGCCAGGTGAAGGTGCGCGGCCACCGGATGGAGCTCGGCGAGATCGAGTCCGCGCTCGCCCGCCACCCGCGGGTGCTGGCGGCGGCCGTGGCCGTCCACGGCACGGGGGTGGACGCCGTCCTCGCCGGCTACGTGACCTGGCGGGACGAGGAGGGCGACGTGCGCGAGCTCGGCGACTTCCTGCGCCAGGACCTCCCCGAGTACATGGTCCCGGCGGTCCTCACCGCGCTGGAGCGACTCCCGCTCACCCCGAACGGCAAGCTCGACCGCAAGGCGCTGCCGGCGCCGTCGGCGGACGCGGCGCGCGGTGACGGCGCGGGCCGGATCGCCCCGCGCGACACGACCGAGCTGCGGATGGCGCGGCTGTGGGAGCAGACCCTGGGCACGGCCCCGATCGGGGTCCGTGACGACTTCTTCGCGCTCGGCGGCCACTCGCTCAAGGCGTTCGCCCTGATGGCGGCCGTGCGCCGGGAGTTCGGGGTGGAGCTGCCGCTGAACCTGGTGTTCCGTCGGCGCACCGTGGAACTGCTGTGCGAGGCGCTGCCGGACGCGGGGGCGGCCGCCGCCAGGCTGCTGGTCCCGCTGGCCGACGGCAACCCGTCCAGGCCGCCGCTGGTCCTCGTCCACCCGCGGGGCGGCGATGTCGTCTGCTACCGGGACCTGGTGCGGGACCTGTCCGCCCGTCCCGGGGGCGACCGGCGGATCCTCGGTCTGGAGTCGGTGGGCTACAACACCGGCGAGAGGCCGCTGGAGACGGTGCCCGAGATGGCCGAGCGCTACCTGGACGCCCTGCGCGAGGAGCAGCCGCACGGCCCGTACCTGTTGGCCGGCTGGTCGTTCGGCGGGACGGTGGCCTACGAGATGGCCGCCCGGCTGGAGGCCGCCGGCGAGGAGGTCGCCTTCCTCGGCCTGATCGACGCGGCCGCGCCGGGGGCGGCTCCCGGGAACCGGTCCGGAACGGCTGCCGGGCCGGGCGATCCGGACCTGCTGCGGTACGGCATCGCCGCCGGGATCGACGCCGACTCGGCGCGCGAACTGGACGAGGAGGAACTGCTCGACGTCCTGGTGCGCCGGGGCCGCGCGGAGGGCACCCTCCCCCGTACCGCCCCCACGGAGGCCCTGCGCAGAGTGCTGCGGGTCGCCGAGGCGAACGGAGCGGCCTCCGCCGCCTACCGCACCGACGCCGTCCTCGTGGTCGGCCTGCACCTCTTCACCGTCGACGAGCGGCACCCGGAGCTCGGGACCCCGCTGGTGGACCCGGCGGCCTGGCATGCGCGCACCGCGGGCGACGTCCTGCGTGCGGCGGTCCCGGGCAACCACCACGACCTGGTGGACCCCCCGCACTGCGCCGCGCTGGCCGAGCTGCTGGCCGCGGCCCTGCCCTCCTGACCTGCTCCACCCCGCTCCACCACCCACCCTTCCGCATTCCTGATCCATCGAGGAGAACACCATGAACGACGCGTCCCCGCAGCAGTACCTGGTCGTGGCCAACGACGAGGAGCAGTACTCCCTCTGGGAGGCCGGCCGGCCCGTCCCGCTCGGCTGGCACGACCAGGGCGTACGCGGCACCAAGGACGAGTGCCTCGCGCACATCGAGCGGGTGTGGACGGACATGCGCCCGCTCAGCCTCCGCGTGAGCATGGCCGGCTGACCCGACGATCCCCGGGCACCACGCCGCCCGGCAGACCCCACCGCGGGCTGCCGGGCGGCGCGGCGGTGCCGGAAGGAACCCCGTATGACCAGCTCGTACCCCGGCGGCTCCGCGTCATCGCGCCGCCGCACCCCGCTGGGCGCCCTGGTGGCGGCCGGCGGGATCTCCTCGCTCGGCATGGCGGCGACCCTGGTCGCCGTGCCCTGGTTCGTCCTGCACAGCACCGGCAGCGGCACCCGGACGGGGCTCGTCGCCACCGCCGAGGTGCTGGGGCTGCTGTGTTCCGCCGTGCTCGCGGGTCCGGTGGTCGACCGGCTGCCCGTCCGTGCGACCAGCGTCGGAGCGGATCTGCTGACGGCCGCCGCGATCGGCCTGATCCCGCTCCTGCACGCCTGGGGAGCCCTGCCGCTGCCCGTGCTGATCGTGCTGGTCTTCCTGGTCGGGGCGGCCCGCGGCCCGTCCGACACCTCCAAGCAACTGCTCCTGCCCGGCGCGATGCAACGCGCGGGCGTCACGGCGGAGCGGGCCACCGGAGCCGTCGAGGGGGCCCGCCGGATCGGCATGATGGCGGGCGCGCCTCTGGCCGGCCTGCTCATCTCGACCGTCGGCCCCGTACGCACCCTGTTCGCGGACCTGGCGGCGATGGCGTTGTCCGCCCTCGTCGTGGCGACCCTGGTGCCGGCGACGGCCCGTCCGCGCCCGGTCTGCGACGGGCAACCACGCGGTTCCTACACGCGGGAACTGCGCTTCGGAATCGGACAGTTGCGCAGGGACCGGCTCCTGGGCGCGATGGTGGGGGTCCTGATGCTGACCAATGCCCTGGACGGGGCGCTGAACGGGGTTCTCTACCCGGCGTACGGGACCCAGGTGCTGCGCAGCAGCGCCCTGTTCGGGGCGATGGTGACGGCCATGGGGGCCGGCGCGCTGCTCGGGGCGGCCCTGTACGGCTGGGCGGGCCACCGGATGCCGCGGCGCGCGGTCTTCGTCGGGGCCTTCGTCCTGGTCGGGGCTGTGCGGTGTGCCGCGCTGGCCGTCGAGCCCGGGGCGACGGTACTGCTGGCGGTACTGGCCCTGTCCGGCATCGGATCGGGGATCGTGGGCCCGCTGATGATGTCGGTCGCCTACGAGCGGGTGCCCGAGGCGGTACGGGGGCGGGTGTTCGGTCTGCTGGTCGCCGCCGCGCTGGCGGCGACGCCGCTGGGCATGCTCGGTGCGGGGCTGGCCCTGGACGCGGCGGGGCTGGTGCCGGCGCTGCTGGGGACGGGGGCTCTGTACCTCACGGTCACCCTGACCCCGTTGGTCTTCCCGGTGTGGCGGGAGCTCGACGGCCGGGGCCCGGCGGAGCAGGCGGAGCCGCCCGCCCGGCGGGAGCAGGACTCTCCGGCCCCTGTAGGCGCGGGAATCATGACCGAATAGAGTTGATCCATCCGGTTTTGCGGCCCCTCACCATCGCGCCAGGCAGCTTGATGAGCAGCCTGATCGATCACCGAGGGGCCTACCGCACGGCAAGGTTGGTCCTGCACCGAACGGCGCGGACGGCCCACGAAGTGGTCCGCGCCCGGACCAGACCGCTCGTACTCCTGGGGATCCCATGCTCAAGCGTTACGTCTTCGCCCTGTCCGTAGCCGCGTCCGCGCTGCTGCTGCCCGCCGCCGGCGCCGCGCAGGCCGCCGACGGCGACACGGCCACGACCACCGTGACGACCACCATCGCGGGCGAGGGCAGCACCACCAACCCGACGCCGCGTCAGATCGTCCTGCCCGACGGTCGGGTGGTGACGGTCACCGGCGCGATCGGCGGCCGGGGCCGCGACACGGCCGACAGCTCCTGGGGAGGCTGATCCCGCCGGCCCGCAAGGGCCGTCGAAAAGGGGGGAGGGCGGATCGCGATGCGATCCGCCCTCCCCCCCTTTTCTTCACCTCGCGCCTCAATCCCCCTTGCTGCCGAGGCAGATGACCGCGTACCGGGACTGCGGTGCGCCGACGCGGCGGCGCGACCAGCCGGCCGGTACGTACAGCAGCTCGCCGGGCAGCAGCCGGCACTGGAAGGACTCCGGCCGGCCGCTCTCGCCCGTCCCGCTCAGCCGCCAGGTCACGGCGCCGGCGATCTGGTGGATCAGGAGGTGCTCGCGGCCACCGGGCTGCCCGGCGCAGGCCGCGTCCGCACCGACCCCCGGGACGGCCCCGGCCGTCTCCACCCGGTCCAGCCGCACGGACAGGCCGGTCAGCGCGGCCAGTTCGGCGGTGAACCGGTCCACTTGCGCCGGGCACACACCGCCGCCCGCCGAGCCCGGCCCGGTGTCGTCGGCGTCCTCGACCCGGTCGACTTCTTCGGCGTCGACGGTGTCGTCACCGTCGACGATGTCGTCGGCGTCCTCGAACGCCGGGTTGTCGTACTCGGGCCACAGCACACCCGGCGTCCGGTCCAGGTGGACCGAGAGGAACAGGAGGATCTCCCGCAGGTGCGGGGCCTCCCGTTCCCAGGCTTCGTCCGGCATGTCCATCACGTGCCCCTCTTGTTCAGCGGCTCCACAGCTCCCATCCCAGCAGCTTGCGACACGCCCGCCGACGGCGACAGACACGAGAACGCGTGACACCAGGTCAGGAAGGCCGTACCGGGTCGCCGTCCACCTCGCCCTCCGCGTCCAGCAGTCCGCGCGCGGCGGCGGCCACACCGGCCTGGAAGCGGCTGCCCGCTCCCAGCTCCTGCATGATGTCGGCGATGTGGCGCCGGGCGGTGCGCAGCGACATGCCCAGGCGACGGGCGATGGCCTCGTCCTTCAGCCCCGCCGCGAGCAGCCGGATGATCGTCTCGTGGATTTCCCGGGCCACCTCCTCGAGCCCCTGGCCCGCGGCGGCCGAGAACGGGGAGGCCAGGTCCCAGGTCTGGTCGAAGATGTTGCACAGGTAGGCGACGGTCGACGGCTCGCGGATCACCACGGCGCCCCAACTGCCGTCGGAGACCGGTATGAAAGCCAGTTCCCGGTCGAAGGCGATGAGCCGGCCGAACAGTTCGTGCGCGGTGCGGTACTGCGCCCCCAGTACGGAGGTGGCCGCGACGTAGGCCTGACTCGGCCCGTTGAAGCGGGCCGTGTGGTGGTAGAGCGTCCGGATCGAGATCCCTCGCCGGAGCATCGCCTCGTCCCGCCGCAGCGCCTCCTGCATCGCCTCCGGCACCCGGCTGCCACCCCCGGGCTGCGAGCTGAGCATCTCGGTCGTGCAGTTGAGGGAAGCCCGGTTGAGTGCCCCGCGCACGTCCTCCAGGCTCTCCAGGACCTCCAGCGACTCCCCCGTGGAGCGGCGGCCCAGATAGTGCGGCAGGAAGCGGCCCAAGTCCTCACGGATCCCGCTGATCGCCCGCTGCTGGTCACGGATCTGCGCCTCCAGAGGCGCCACGAGCTGCTCGGCGGCCGTGTCCGGGGCCACCGCGAAGGCGACCGTCGGGTCGATCGGGCTCACATGCAGCAGGCGTGAGGCGCGCAGGCGGGACACACTGCGCCGGACCTCGTCCGCCTCGCGCCCCGTACCGGCGGCCACCGCGTCCACGTCCACCGTGCGGTGTTCGAGCACCCAGCCGTAGACGTCGATGTCGACATCGGCGTTGTTCGGATCCGGCACCACGTCTGATGTTTGCATTGTCCCACTTTGCCTTTTTCGCCCCTGGTCGCTTTACTGCCAGGCACTTTGGTGAGGTGCCCGCCCCCTGGCGCCAGGATAAGCAGGACGAAAGGCTGGACCCCACGAACAGCGGCGGGTGACCGGCCACTTCAGGCCCCGGAAGTCCGAAACGGTGCGATCGCGCCCAAAGCGATCGCACCGCCGCCGGGGGTGTCGAGCCCCGCCGCTCCCCTTCTCCTTTTCTCCTTCGATCCGGAATCCGGAGCCCCACATGCTGCACACCACGCTCACCGCCCGCGCACCGGAGCTGCCCGCCCTGACCCCCCGCGAGCAGGAGGTCCTCGCCTACCTCGCGCAGGGGGACACCTACCGGATGATCGCGTCCCGGATGGGGCTGAGCCCGCACACGGTCGACACCTACCTGCGACGGCTGCGCAGCAAGACCGGCGCGGTGAACCGGACCCAGCTCACCCACATCGCCTTCCGGATGGGCTACTGAGCCGACCGCGCGCCCGTGGCCTCGGCCTCCGCCCCGACCACCGGGGCACCGTCCTCGAACGTGCGCATCCGCCGCAGCGGGGAGCAGAGCAGGACCAGCGGGGCCGCCGACAGGGCCGCGGCGCACACCCACAAAGCGTCCCGCACTCCCAGGAGTTCGCCGAGGAGTCCTGCCAGCAGGCCGCTCAGTGGCAGTACGCCCCACACCAGGAAGCGCATGGTGGCGGTCATCCGACCGAGCAGGTGCGGCGGGCAGACCGTCTGCCGGTAGGTGACCTGGCAGATGTTGTACAGGGTGACGCCCGCCGACTGGACGAGCGATCCGAGCACGAACAGCCCGATCCGCCAGTCCTTGTCGGCCAGCGGGAGCAGCAGCCCGAAGGGCATGGTCACCAGCAGGGACAGCCATGTGAGCCGGGCCGCGCCGACGGCCCGGGTCACCCGGTCCGCGGCGGTGGCGGCCAGCACCGAGCCGATCGTGGCCGTCGTCAGCACCCAGCCGATGGCCGCGGGCGGCAGCCCCACGGTCCGGGTCAGGAAGAGCACCTCGATGGCCATCACCGCGCTGAGGAAGAGGTTCACGGCGGCCGTGTTCAGGGCGATGAGCCGCAGGATCCGGTGGCTCAGGACGTAGCTCAACCCCTCGCGGATGTCACGCAGCAGGTGCCGGCGCGGGGCCGGTTCCGGCTTCTCCTCACGGGCCTCGATCCGGCCCAGGAGGACCACTGAGACCAGTGAGGTGACGGCCTGGCCGGCCAGGGTCCCGGCCGCGCCCAGCAGTTGAACCAGGAAGCCGGCGACGCCGGGGCCGGCGAACTCGGCCCCCGAACGCACGGTCTCCAGCTTCGAGTTGCCCGCGATCAGGGTGTCCTTGCCGATGAGGGTCGGCAGATAGCTCTGATCGGCGACGTCGCCGAACAGCCGGGCGCAGCCCAGCATCAGGGCGACCGCGTACAGCAGCGGCATCGAGTGCAGGTCCAGCAGGTAGGCCACCGGCAGCGCCGTGAGCAGCAGGGCGCGCGCGAGGTCGGCGGCCATCATCACGCGGCGCTTGCGCATCCGGTCCACCCAGGCCCCGGCGGGCAGGCCCAGCAGCAGGAACGCCGCGTGTTCCGCGGCGGACAGCAGGCCCGTCTGCATCGCCGAGGCGTCGAGGGTGAGCACCGCCATCAGCGGCAGGGCCACGTACGTGATGCTGCCGCCCAGCTCGTTGCAGATGTGCGAGGACATGAAGAGACGGAAGTCCCTGCGCTGGCGGCGCTCCACGGCCTGACCGGTCTCGGTGGACTCGTCGGTGGTGACGGACACGGGTGCGTTCCTTGTCTGGTCGCGGACGGGGTCCGCGGGGTGCGGGTTCATCGGAAGGCGGGCGCCGGGAGCGCCTTGGGGTCGAGCTTGCCGCCCGGGGTACGGGGCAGCCGCTCCATCAATGTCACCACGGCCGGTACGAGGTACCCGGGCATCTTGGCCAGAAGGTGACGGCGCAGTTCGTCGGGGGTGAGGGGGCTGCCGACCGTGACGGCGGCCCAGGCGGCGAGCTGCGGCCCGTCGGCCGCCGCGACGGCGCGCACGACCACGTCGACGACGTCGGGGTGGGCGGCCACGGCCGCCTCCACCTCCTTGAGTTCGACGCGGTGGCCGCGGATCTTGACCTGGTCGTCGGTGCGCCCGAGGAAGACGAGCGGGCCGCCGCCGGGGGCGCGGGTGACCCGGTCGCCCGTGCGGTACATGCGCTCGCCGGGGGCGTCGGCGAAGGGGTCGGCGACGAACCGCTCGGAGGTCAGGCCCGGCCGGCCGTGGTAGCCGCGCGCCAGGCAGGAACCCGCCAGGTACAGTTCGCCCGCGACGCCGGGGGGCGCCTCGCGCAGTTCCTCGTCGAGGACGTACGCCCGTACGCCGGCCAGGGGTTCACCCAGCGGGATCAGCTCGTCGCCGGTGAAGCCGGCGAGTTCGGCCCGTGCCGGCTCGTAGGAGGTGGCGGTGATCGTGGACTCGGTGAGGCCGTAGCAGCTGATCACCGGGGGGTGGCCGGCCGCCGTCCAGCGCCTGAGGTCCGCGGTGCGGCCCGCGTCGCTGCCGATCACCACGCGGCGCAGTGCGGACGGCAGCGGCCGGGGGGCGCGCTCCAGGTCCTTGGCCCACTGCGACCAGTACGGGGTGGGCAGGTTGACGACGCTGATCCGCTCCGCGGCAAGGAAGGGCTCCAGTTCGGCGGGTGAGAGCACGTTGTCCTTGACGAATACGGCCGCGCCGCCCGTGCACCAGGTGGGCAGGGCCTCCTCCAGGCTGACGTCGAAGGCGGGGGCCGCGAACTGCAGGACCGCGTCCTGGTCGGTCAGACCGTAGCGTTCGGCGAGGGTGGCGACCTGTGCGGCGAGTCCGGCGTGGCCGACCGCCACGGGCTTGGGCTGCCCGGTGGATCCGGAGGTGAAGAGCACGTAGGCGAGGGACCCCGGTGCGACGTCGGCGGGCGGGGCCGCAGACGCGGGGGCCGCGGTCGTGGTGGACGCCCAGAACAGCTCCCTCCCTGTGCGGCGTTGCAGCATCGCGGCGGCGCGGGTGTCCGGGGCGACCGCGTGCCGGGTGCCGGTGGCCCCGAGCAGGGTGCGCAGCCGGTCGTCGGGGGCGTCGAGGTCCACCAGGAGGGGGGCCGCGCCGGCGTACCAGATGCCCAGCAGCCCCACCGCCCAGTGGACGCCGCGGCGCACTCCCAGGAGGACGGTGTCCTCCGGCCCGGCGCCGGCCGCGCGCAACTCCTCGGCCACCGCGCGCGCCCGCCGGTCGAACTGGCGGTACGTCAGCTTGCCCTCGGGTGCGCGGACCGCGGTGGCCTCGGGTGTGAGCCCCGCCCGGTGCGCGATGCGCAGGGGCACGGGGGTGGTCTCGGTCGGGCTCATGGTGGTGGTGTCTCCTGGGGGTGCGGTCGGGCTCTTCGCGGCGCGGTCGGACCTGGTCGGACCTGGCGGAGCCGGTTACGCCCGCTCACGGGAGCGGGGGCGCAGAGCGGGACGGGCGGGGGCGGTGGCGGCCTCGGCGAGGCGGGCGGCGATGCCCGCGGGGGTGGGCGTCTCGAAGAGGTCGCGGATGCCAAGCCGTACGCCGAGTGCGGTGCCGATGCGGCCGGTCAGGCGGGTGGCGAGGAGCGAGTGGCCGCCGTGGGCGAAGAAGTCGTCGTCCATCCCGGCCTCCTGGAGGCCGAGGACGGAGGCGAAGACCTCGCAGACCGTCTTCTCGGTGGGGGTGGCGGGCAGTCGTCCGGCGGGGCGGTGCACGGTGGCCGGGTCGGGGAGCGCTTTGCGGTCGAGCTTGCCGTTGACCGTGAGCGGGAACTGCGGCAGGTGCAGGAACAGCGACGGGACCATGTAGTTGGGGAGGTTCCGGCCCAGTTCGGTGCGGACCTCCTCGGCGGTGGGCGTACCGGTGAAGTAGCAGATGAGCCGCTGCTGGCCCGCGTGGTCCCGGTCGACGGCGACGACGGCCTCGCCGACGCCGGGCACGGCGCGCAGCGCGGTCTCCACTTCGCCCAGTTCGATGCGGTTGCCGCGGACCTTGACCTGGTGGTCCTGGCGGCCGAGGAAGTCGAGCTGGCCGTCGGCCCGCATCCGGGCGAGGTCGCCGGTGCGGTACATGCGGCTGCCGGGCACCGCGGAGAACGGGTCGGGGACGTAGCGCTCGCTGGAGCGGCGCGGGTCGCGCAGGTATCCGGGGCCCACGCCGGTGCCGCCGATGAAGAGTTCGCCGGGCACACCGGGCGGTACGGGGGCGAGCGCGGCGTCCAGCAGGTAGAGGGAGTTGTTGCGCAGCGGGCGGCCGACGGGCAGCCGGCCGTGTTCCAGCTGGTCCTCAACCGCGGGGCCGATGAAGGCGTGCGTGTTGTCGTCGGAGCACTCGGTGAGGCCGTAGGCGTTGACGATCGCGGCCTGCGGGTGGAGCGCGTACCAGCGGGTGCACAGTTCGGGCGGCAGCACCTCGCCGTTGACGATGAACCAGCGCAGCCCGGGCAGGGCCGGCGGCAGCACGCCCGTGTCCCACAGGTCGACGGCGGCGCGGACGAAGGAGGGCACGGTCTCCAGGACGGTGATCCCCCTGCGGGCGGCATCGTCGAACAGGGCGGCCGGGTCGCGGGCCGTGTCCCGGGTGACCAGGTGGACCCGTCCGCCGGTGACCAGCGGGGCGAGCATCTGCCACACGGAGATGTCGAAGGTGAGCGGGGCGTTCATCACCACGCGGTCGCCGTCGCCGAGACCGAGGTCCTCGACCTTGGCCAGGAGGTGGTTGTTCATGCCCCGGCGGTGGACCATGGCGCCCTTGGGCTTGCCGGTGGAGCCCGAGGTGAAGCAGACGTAGGCGAGGGCGTCGGGCCCGCCGGCCGGCGCGGGGCGCTCGCCGGGGACCGCGGCGGCCGCGTCGTCGATCACGAGGACGGGCAGCCCGCCGGGGACCGCCGCGGCGATCTCCTCGGCACGTTCCCGCTGTTCGGGGGCGGCCAGCAGGCGGGCGATCCCGCCGCTCGCCAGGAGGTCGGCGGTACGGGTGACGGGGCCCTCGGGGTCGAGGGGGACGTAGGCCGCACCCGAGCCGAGGATGCCGAGCATCGCGACGGGGACGCGGGCGGTGGGCTCGCTGAGTACGGCGACCAGGTCGCCGGGGCGCACCCCGTCGGCGAGCAGCGCCAGGGCGAGGGCGTCGGCGCGGGCCACGAGGTCCGCGTAGCTCAGTTCGCGGCCGGTCTCGTCGGTGGCGGCGACGGCGTCGGGGCGGCGCCCGGCCTGCTGCCGGACGCGCTCGACGACCTCCGCGTACTCCTCGTCGCGGGCCGTGTCGTTCCATTCGACCAGGACGCGGTGGCGTTCGGCGGGCGAGAGCAGGTCCACGGTGCCCACCGGGCGCGAGGGGTCCTCGACGACGGCTTCCAGGAGCCGGGCGAGGCGTTCGATCAGGGCCTGGGCGGTGTCGCGTTCGAAGACGTCCGGCCGGTAGTCGATCTGCAGCCGCAGCCGGTCGCCGGGGATGGCGGTCAACGAGAGGGGGTAATGGGCGGCGTCGTACGGGTCCACTCCGCTGACCCGGAGCCCGCCCGCGCCGAGTGCGGCGAGGCCGGCCGCGTCGACCGGGTAGTTCTGGAAGGCGACGCAGGAGTCGAAGAGCTCGCCCGCTCCCGCGAGCCGCTGGATCTCGACCAGCCCCAGGTGGTGGTGGTCGATCAGGCGCGCCTGCTCGTCCTGCAGCCGCTCGAACAGCGCGACGAGGGGCTCGGTCGGGTCGATGCGCACGCGGACCGGCACGGTGTTGATGCACAGGCCCACGATGTCGGCGACGCCGGGCAGTTCGGGGTCGCGGCCGCTCACGATGGCGCCGAAGACCACGTCCTCGGAGCGGATCTGCCGGCCGAGCAGGAGTGCCCACGCGCCTTGGAGCAGGGTTCCGGAGGTGATCCGGTGGCCGCGGGCGAGGGCGCCGAGCCGTTCGGTGAGGGACTCGGGGAGGTACGTCTCCACGCGGTCGGGCAGCACCGAGCCGGGCGGCGGGGACACGGGCGCGGTACGGGTTCCGCCGGGCAGGCCGTCCAGGGCGCGGGTCCAGGCGTCCTGGGCGGCGGCCTTGTCGCGGCTGTGGAGCCGGCCCAGGAAGGCGGAGTAGGGGGTGACCGGGCCCAGCGGGGCGTCGTCGGCGTGGTGCAGGGCGAGGAGCTCGCGGACCAGGACCGGCCAGGACCAGCCGTCCATCACGATGTGGTGGTAGGTCAGCAGCAGCCGGTGGGACAGCGGGCCGGTGCGAACGAGGGTGAAGCGCAGCAGCGGCGGCCGGGCGAGGTCGAAGCGGGTCGCCCGGTCCTCGGCGAGGAGGGTGTCGACGGCGGCGGTGCGCTCGGCCTCGCCGAGCCCGGACAGGTCCACCTCCTGCCAGGGGGCCCGAACGCCGCGCTGGACGACCTGGGCGGGCTCGCCCGTGGCACGGCGCAGGAAGCCGGCGCGGAGGTTGGCGTGCCTGTCGAGGACGGTGTCGGCGGCGGCGCGCAGACGGTCCGCGTCGAGGGGGCCGTCGAGGTCGAGGAGCAGCTGGGCCACGTAGACGTCGCGTTCCTCCTCGTCGAAGAGGGCGTGGAAGAGGATGCCGTCCTGGAGCGGGGACAGTGGCAGGACGTCCTCGACCAGGGAGCGGGCGGCCGGGGCGGCGGGGGTGGACGGCGGGTGGTTCACGGTGGTGTTCCTTCTGTGGTCAGGCGGTCTGGGTGCGGCGGGCCCGGCGGACGATCGGCGGGTCCTCGGCGCCGGCGCCGGCGGCCGCGGCGGCGGGCAGGGCGGCGGCCAGTTCGGCGACGGTGGGGCCGGTGAAGAACTGGCGGATGCCGACGGCGCCGCCGAACCGGTCCCGGACCTCGGCGAGCAGCTGCGTGGCGAGCAGGGAATGCCCGCCGAGATCGAAGAAGCTGTCGTGGACGCCGATGTCCGGCACGCCCAGGACCTGCTCCCAGATCGCGCACAGGGTGCGCTCGTCGTCGGTGCGGGGTTCCTGGCGGGCCGTTGTGCCGCCGATCGTCGCCGGGCCCGGCACGGGCAGGGCCGCCAGGTCGGTCTTGCCGTTGGCGGTGACGGGGAAGGCGTCGAGCAGGGTGAGGGTGGCGGGCACCATGTAGTCGGGCAGCCGGGCGCGCAGGTGCTCGCGCAGCTCCCGCGGGTCGGGTGCGGTGGTCCCCTCGGCGGGGACGGCGTAGCCGGCGAGCGCGGGACCGGCGGCCGTGTCCACGACGGTGACGGCGGCCTGGCCCACCGCCGGGTGGCCGGCCAGGACGTGCTCGATCTCGGCGGGTTCGATGCGCAGTCCGCGGATCTTGACCTGCCGGTCGGCGCGGCCGAGGTACTCGACCTGGCCGTCGGTGCTCCAGCGGGCCAGGTCGCCGGTGCGGTACATCCGGCTGCCCTGGGGGCCGTACGGGCAGGCGACGAAGCGTTCGGCGGTCAGCCCGGCCCGGCCGAGGTAGCCCTGTGCGAGTCCGGCGCCCGCGATGTAGAGCTCGCCGATGACGCCGGGCGCCACGAGGCCGAGCCTCTCGTCCAGGACGTGCAGCCGTGTGCCGTCGAGGGGGCGGCCGATCGGGACCTGCCCGGTGGGGGCCTCCTGGCCCGGGCCGACGGCGAAGGTCGCCGCGAAGGTGGTGGTCTCGGTGGGGCCGTAGGCGTTGGTGACGATGGTGCCGGGGCAGGCCTCGCGGACCCGGCGGACCATGGACGGCGAGGCGGCCTCGCCTCCGGTCATCACCTCGTGCAGCGTGCCGAGCGCGGGCAGGCAGCGGTCGGCGAGGACGTTGAAGAGGGTGGCGGTGAGGAAGGTCCCGGTGACCTTCTCCTCGGACATCAGCCGGGCGAGCTCGTCGACGTCGAGTTCGCCGGGCGGCGCGACGACGACCAGGCCGCCGTTCAGCAGCGGCACCCACAGTTCGTAGGTGGAGGCGTCGAAGGCGTGCGGGGAGCGCAGCAGCACCCGCTCGTGCGCGCCGCCGCGCCAGCGCCGGTCGGTGGCGAGGGCGACGACCTCGCGGTGGGAGACGGCCACGCCCTTGGGGGTGCCGGTGGAGCCGGAGGTGTACATCAGGTAGGCGAGCCCGTCGGCGTGCCCTCTCGGTCCGGCGCTCCCGGCCGTCCCCGCCTCCGTGGCGGGCCGTCCGTCCGGACGCAGTACACGGCGCGGACCCGCCGGTACGGGCTCCCCGTCCGGGACGTCGGTGACGAGGACGGCGGCCCCGGCCGCCGTGAGCACGGCCTCGGTACGGGCGCGCGGAGCCCGCGCGTCCAAGGGCAGGTAGGCGGCGCCCGCCTTGAGGATGCCCAGGCAGGCGGCGACGAGGTCGCAGGAGCGGTCCATCAGTACGGCGACGGACTCGCCCGGCCGGACGCCGAGGGCGCGCAGCCGTCCGGCGATCCGGTCGGCCCGGGCGTCGAGTTCGCCGTACGTGGTCTCCCGGCCGGCGCAGACCACCGCGGGGCGGCCCGGGTGGGCGGCGGCCCGCTCCTCGAAGGCACCGTGGACGGTTCGGGCGTCGGGGGCGACGGGCGCGCCCTGCCAGCGCTCCAGCAGGTCGGCGCGCTCCCCGGGCAGCAGGACGTCGAGTGCGGAGAGCGGTACGCCGGGCTCGCGGACCACGGCGCCGATGAGGTGGACGAGACGGTCCAGCAGGCGCCGGGCCGTGGCCTCGTCGAACAGGTCGCTCGCGTACTCCAGTCCGAGGAGCAGGCCCAGGGGCTGCCCGGTGGCCGGGTCGTGGAGCTCCTCCACCTCCAGGGTGAGGTCGAACTTGGCGGTGTCGGTGCGCACCGCCTCCACCTCGGCCCGCAGGCCCGCGAAGGCGGGGGTCCGCGGCTCGCCGCGCTGGGCGGCGACGGCGACCTGGAAGAGCGGGTGGCGGGCGGGCGAGCGAACCGGGTTGAGGCGTTCGACCAGCGACTCGAAGGGCAGTTCCCGGTGGGCGTACGTCTCCAGGGCTGCAGCGCGCACCCGGCCCAGTACCTCCGTGAAGGTGGGGTCGCCCGAGGTGTCGGCGCGCACGATCAGGGTGTTGACGAAGAGGCCCACGAGGTCGGTGAGGGCTTCGTCGTCCCGGCCGTCGACGGGGCAGCCGAGCGGCAGGTCGGTGCCGGCACCGAGGCGGGTGAGCAGGGCCGCGAAGGCGGCTTGGACGGCCATGAACGGGGTGGCGCGGGCGCCTTGGGCCAGGGCGGCCAGTCCGGCATGGATGGCGGCGTCGGTCCGTGCCTCCACCAGTGCGCCCCGGTGGCCGGCGACGGCCGGGCGCGGCCGGTCGGCGGGCAGGGCCAGTTCCTCGGGCAGGCCGTCGAGGACGGCCGCCCAGTGGGTGAGCAGCCGGCCGTGCAGGGAGGCGGGGTCCTTGGCCGGGCCGAGGAGTTCGCGCTGCCACAGCGCGTAGTCCGGGTACTGGACGGGCAGTTCGGGCCACTCGGGCGACCGGCCGGCGCACCGGGCGGTGTAGGCGGCGGCGAGGTCGCGGACGAGGATGTTCACGGAATGGCCGTCGCCCGCGATGTGGTGCAGGACCAGGAGCAGGTAGTGGTCTTCGGCGCCGTCGGTGAACAGGGCGGCGCGCAGCGGTGGTTCGACGCGGAGGTCGAAGGGGCGAGACGAGGCTTCCTCGGCCCGCCGGGTGCGCTCGGCGGGCGGGCAGTCGGTGACGGTGAGCACCGGGGCGACGTCCGCGGGGTCCAGGACCCGCTGGTGGGGGCGGCCCGCCTCGTCGGGGAAGACGGTGCGCAGCGCCTCGTGACGGCCGCTCACGTCCGCGAGCGCGGCGCGCAGGGCCGGGCGGTCGAGGGCACCGTGCAGCCGCAGTCCGACGGGGATGTGGTACAGCGCGCCGTCGGCGCCGTCCCGGGCGTGGAACCACAGCCGCTGCTGGGCGTGGGACAGAGGGATCACAGCAGGGCTCCGAGCTGGGATTCGAAGGTGTCGAGGTCGGCCTGGCTGACCTGGGCGAGGGTGACGTCGGAGGGGGTCAGCCCGCCGGCGTCGGGGCGGGCGGCGTGGGTGACGACGGCGCGCAGCATGGTGAACCACTCCCGCGCGAGGTCGTGGACCCACGAACCGGGGAAGGCGTTGCCCGCCCAGGTCCAGGTGGCGCTGAGGGTGAGGCCGTCCGGGCCCTCGTGGGCGGCCGCGTTGACCTCCACTGCGTGGGCCATCGGCAGGCCTTCGTCGGCGTCGTCGAGGGCGAAGTCGTGGCCGGGCGCGGCGTCCCAGGGCGCGTCGCCGCCCATCGGGAACCGGCCGAGGTAGTTGAAGCCGATCTGGGGGATGCCGCGCGCCGCGAGACCGGGTCCGGTACGGGAGTTGAGGTGGCGCAGCAGCCCGAAGCCGATTCCCTTGTCGGGTACGGCGCGCAGTTCCTCCTTGACCAGCCGCAGGGCGGCGCCGACCGCGGGTCCGCCCGCGCGGGCCTCGTCGAGGTCGGGGCGGCCGAGGGCGAGCCGGACGGGGAACACGGTGGTGAACCAGCCGACGGTTCGGGACAGGTCGGTGCCGTCGGCGACCTCCTCCCGGCCGTGGCCCTCGACGTCGACGAGGACGGCGCCCTCCTCGTCCATGCCGTCGGCTCCGTCGGCACCGCGCCGGCCGAGCACGGCGAGGGCCAGGGCGGTCAGCAGGACGTCGTTGACGGTGCCGTTGACGAGGCCGGGCGCGGTGGTGAGCAGGGGGCCCGTCACGTCCGGCCCGAGGGTCAGGGTGAGGGTGTTCTCCGGGCTCTGCGGGTCGAGCCCTCCGGGCGCGCGGACCCCGGCCAAGGGCTGGGGGGCTTCGCGCAGGGCGGCCGCCCAGCGGTCGGCCTCGGTGGTCCGGCGGCCTGAGGTGGCCTCCGCGCGCAGCAGGTCGGCCCAGTGCGCGAAGGGGGTCGCCGCCGGTTCCAGGACGGGCTCGCGGCCCTCGTCGAGCGCCGTCCAGCAGCTGCGCAGGTCGTCCTGGAGGATCCGCCAGGAGACGCCGTCGACCACGAGGTGGTGGATGACGAGCGCGAGCCGTCCCTGCTGTCCGGCTCCCCGGTCCAGGAGTACGGCGCGCAGCACGTGGCCGTCCCGGGGCGAGAGCAGGCGCCGCGCGGCCCGCATCCGCTCCCGGGTCAGGGCGGGGAGTTCCGCCTCGGCGCTCCCGCGGGCGTCCACGTGCTCCAGCAGCTCCGCCGCGGCGACGGAGCCCGCGGGCGGTACGACCGGTTCGGCGCCGCCGGCCCCGATCCCGTCGGGCAGTCGCAGGCGGAGCATCTCGTGGGTGTCCAGGAGGGCCTGGACGGTGCGTTCGGCGGCGGCCGCGCCGAAGCCCGGCGGGGTGCGCAGGACGAGCGACTGGTTGTACGTGTCGACGGGACCGCCGAGTTCGGCGAGCCAGCCCATGATGGGGGTGGGTGCCAGCGGGCCCAGACGGCGCGGGGGCGTGGCCGGTCCGGCCTCATCGCCCACCCTGCCCTGGGCGCGGGCGGTGGCGGCGAGCGCGCTCACGCTCTCCGCGCGGAGCACGTCGCGGGTACTGACGACCAGGCCGGCCGCGCGGGCGCGGCTGACGACCTGGATCGCCTGGATGCTGTCGCCGCCCAGCCCGGTGAAGCTGTGGCCCGCGTCGACCTCGGCGCGGCCGAGGACCTCGGCGAAGAGGGTGCGCAGGGTCCGTACGGGGTCGGGTCCGGCCGGGTGCTCGGTGCGGTGGACGGGCTCAGCCACGGGGCGCGTTCCCGGCGAGGGCGGCCACCAGGGAGGCGGGGCGCATGTCGGTCCAGACCTGCTCGACGTGGTCCAGGCAGGCCTGGCGGCCGTCGGGGCCGTGCACCACGGTCCAGCCGGCGGGGACGGCGTTGGTGGCGGGCCACAGGGAGTGCTGGAGCTCGTCGTTGCGGACCACGACGTAGGAGGCGTTGTCGTTCTCGAAGGGGTTGCTCATGGCGGTTCACCTTTCGGTTCGGTGGTGGCCGTACGGGTCGTACGGCTCTTCGGCGGAACGGATGCGACGGAAGGTCAGGAGTTCGGTTCGGCTTCGATGTCCAGGCGGAACAGGGCGTGCGCCGCGTCCAGGGCGGCGTGCACGCCTTCGGGCTCCGCGTGGCGGGCGATCACGTGCCCGAGCCGGTCGGAGGCGCTGCGGGGCCTGCGGACGGAGGTGCCGGGGGCGGCGGTGACCAGCACCGATTCCACTCCCTCTACGGCCGCAGCGGCCTCGGCGCCGCGGACGGCCGTGAGGATGCCGTCGGTGTCGGCGAGGAGGAACCGGATCCCGGCGTGGCCGGCCTCCTCGACCTTCAGGTGCGGCGGCAGGCCGAGGGCGGCGCGCAGCTGCGCGTCGAGGAGGTCGACGCCGGCGGCGAGCCGGATCAGTTCGGGGATCATGCCGCCGGCCGGGCGCGGGTTGATCTCGACGAGGGCGGGCCCGTCGGCGGTCAGTTTGACCTCGGTGTGGGTGGCGCCCAGCCGGATCCCGGCCGCGTCCAGGGCCGCCGTCACCGTGTCGGTGATCAGCCGGGCGGTGGCGGGGGGCAGTGGGGCGGGGAAGAGGTGGCGGTGCTCGACGAAGTGCGGTCCGGCGGTCACCGACTTGGCGGTGATGCCGACGCACACGGTCTGCCCGTCCTCGCCGAACATCTCGACGCTGTACTCCGGCCCGTCCAGGTACTCCTCGACGAGGACGGTGCGGGCGGTGGGCATGCCCCGCACGTTGGTGTCGATCGCGAGGATCCGCTCGATCTGGGCGCGGACCTCGGCCTCGTCGGCGCAGAGCAGGACGTTGGTGGAGCCCGAGTCGTCGGCCGGCTTGACCACGCAGGGCAGTCCGGTGCGGGCGACGGCGGCCGCGGCTCCGGCCGGTTCGCGGACGAGGGAGTAGAGGGGCTGGCGGACGCCCGCGGCCCGCAGCCTCTCGCGCAGGGCGGACTTGTCGCGGCAGACGGCCACCGCCTCGGGCGCGTTGCCGGGCAGGCCGAGCCACCGGGCGATCCGGGCGGCGGCCGGTACGTAGAAGTCGCTGGTCGTGGTGACCCCGGCGATCTCCTCGCGGCGGAACCGCTCCTGTACGGCGGCGCGCAGGGCTGCGTCGGAGTTGGTGTCGCAGCGCACCACCTCGGCGCCGGTCTCCGCGAGGCCTCGGTAGCGGTCGGGGTCGCCGGTCAGCAGGACGGGGAGGGTGCCCAGTTCGCGCGCCCGCTCCAGGGCGAGCATGCCGGTGCCGGTGGTGTTGGACTCCACGAACAGCAGGTGCCGGCCGATCCCGGCGGGCGGACTGTAGGCGACGGTGGACCAGGTGCGGGCGGTCCCGTCGGGTCCGAGGGCGGCCGCTGCGGTGGCGGTGGGCACCTCGCGCAGCCGGTTCGCGTCCCAGTGCTCGTCGTTGTAGACGGTGTCGGCGTAGCGGTCGCCGCGGTCGGGGAGGATGCCGACGATCCGGGTCCCGGGTTCGGCGCGTTCGGCGAGGCCGGTGAGGACCCGGTAGACGGAGCCCGAGGTGTTGCCTGCGAAGATCTGCTGCTCGCGGGCGAGGTCCCAGGTCGCGGCGAAGGCCTCGTGGTCGTTGAGCCAGTGCACCTCGTCGACGAGGGTGCGGTCCAGGTTCTTGGGCAGCAGGCTGTTGCCCAGCCCGCTCTGCAGCCGCTGCGGCACGTCGGGCTGGCCGAAGAGGGCGCTGCCCACGCAGTCGACGCCGACGACGTGCAGGGCGGGCAGCCGCTCGCGCAGCGCCCGGGCGGTGCCGCACAGGGAGCCGCCGCTGCCGACGGCTCCGACGAGGGTGTCGAACCGGCCGAGGTCCGTCAGGAGTTCGGCGGCGAGAGTGCGGTAGGCGCCGGGGTTGTCGGGGTTGGCGTACTGCTGCGGCCAGAAGGCGCCGGGCAGTTCGCCCCGCAGCTCGGCGAGCCGCTCCAGGCGGGCGCTCTGCCAGCCGTGGCTGGTCATCGCCCCGACGACGTGCACCTTGCAGCCCAGGGCGCGGAGTTTGGCGAGGGTGACGGGGTCGATCCGCGGGTCGGTGACGATGTGCACCTCGTGGCCCAGCGAGCGGCCGACGAGGGCGACGCCGAGGGCCATGGTCCCCGAGGAGCTCTCGATGACGGGGTCGCCCGGCTTCAGGATGCCCAGCCGCCGGGCCTCCAGCAGGATGTTGCGGGCGACGCGGTCCTTCATCGCGAACAGGTTCTGCAGTTCCAGCTTGGCGTAGACCTCCACGCCCCGGGCCTCGCCCAGACGCAGCCGGACCAGCGGGGTCCCGCCGATCGCGTCCGTCACGGTGTCGAACAGCATGCTCAGATCTCCAGCTCGGTGGGGTGGGCGGGTGGGGCCTGCGGGCTCCAGCTGTCGTCGGTGCCGAGGGAGCGGTGTACGGACACCTCGCCGCCGAGGGCGGCGCAGCCGGCCCGGATGTGCTCGGTCTTGCCGGCGAGGGCGGGGTCGTTCGCCTCCAGGAGGACGCCGAGCATGGTGCCGCTGTGGGCGAGGACCAGGCCCAGCCCGTCGACCTCGCGGCACAGGGCGTGCAGTTCCGCGAATCCGGCGCGCCGGCGGCGGTGGGCGTTCATCTCGGCGCTGCGCGTGGCGACGGCGCCGACCTCGGCGAGGTCGCCGCGGCCCACGGCGTCGGTGAGCCGGTCCAGCAGGCGTGCGTACTCCTCCCGGTCGGCGGCGCCGATGGACCGGGCGCCCCGGTTGTGCGCGACGGTGTCGACCTGGCCGCCCTCGTCGTGGGCGACGACGGTGAGGGGCGGCAGCACCCCGAGGCGGCGGCCGAGGCGCACCTCCCGGTGGTGGAAGGCGACGATCTCGTCGTACATGACCCCGTCGGCCGGTTCGATGCCGCGCAGGAAGTCCTCCGTCTCGGCCGGGGTGAAGGCGCGCCCGTGGGCGGCCCCGACGGCCCGTACGGTGGCGACCAGGTCGGCGGAGGAACTGGCGAGGCCCTTGCCCTCGGGCAGGTCTCCGGCGACCTCCAGCAGGCCGCCGTCCGCCGTGTCGAGGGCGGCCAGGACCGCCTCGGCGACACGGCGGGACTTGGCCTTGTGCGCCGGGCGCACCTGGACCTCGCGGCGGCCGGGCTCGGGGTGGAACACGGCGGTGGCCCAGCGGGCGAGGGGGAAGGTGACCAGGAAGTCCCCCTGGGGGTGGGGCAGGGCGCCCTGGAGCAGTTCGCCGAAGGTGCCGAAGGCGCTGCCGGAGCCGGGGCCGACGGGGACGGTGGTCGCCCCCGCGACGGAGTCAGTGGGCGTGCTGTACGCGGGCGCGGGTGCCATCGCCGTCCTCCTCGTGGATCTTGTCGTCGGGCGCTCCGTACAGGGCGCGGTCGCCCTCCTCGGCGCCCGCGCGGAGCGCGGCGGCGCGCGCCTGCCAGTCGGAGCGCAGCTGTTCGTACGTCTCCTGCTGGTCGCGCAGGACCGCGCGGACGGCGTCGGGGCGGGCCGACCCGGCGGACACCATGCGCTCCAGGCCCCGGTCGACGTCGAAGGCCTCGTCGAGGAGCCGGGCGGGGTCGGCAAGGGTGATGCCGTGTCCGGCGGCCGCCTCGGCCAGCAGGGCGGGTTCGCCCGGGGCGGGGGCGGCGCCCGCCGTCGCGGCGAGCACGACGTACTTGCCGGCGACTACCTGGGCGGTGCGCCAGGGCACCCCTTCGGTGAGGCAGAGGGCGTTGGCGAGGCTGAAGCCGCCGAGGAACTCGCGCTCGCACACCTGGCGCATGCGGTCGGCGCGGAAGGTCAGCCGGCGCAGTACCTCGGTGAGGAGGCGGACGGTGCCGTGGGCCGAGTCGAAGGCGTTCAGCAGGTGGGTGCCGGCCTCCTTGGACACCTCGACGAGGTTGCAGAAGGGGGTGTTGCGCTGGCCCAGGAGCACGTCGAAGTGGAAGGCCGTCAGGTGGGCGGTGCGCCCCCGGATGCGTTCCAGGACCGGGTAGTTCTTCTTCTGCGGCATGGCGGAGGAGATGCCGGACAGTTCGTCGGGCAGCTCGATGAACCCGTACTCGCTGCCACCCCAGGTGAGCAGGTCGGTGGTGAAGCGGCTCAGCGCGGTGCCCAGCAGGCTGAGTTCCGCGGTCAGTTCGGCGCTCCAGCGACGCGAGGCCACGGCCGTCAGGGCATGGGGCTGCGGCCGCGAGAAGCCGAGCAGCCGGGCCATCCGGTCACGGTCCCAGGCCAGTTCCTGTCCGGCCATGGCGCCGGCGCCGAGCGGGCAGGTGTCGATGCCGTCGTACGCGTTCAGCAGCCGGGCGTGGGTGTGCAGCAGGTGTTCGGAGAGCGCGGCGAGGTGGAAGCCGGGGGTGATGATCTGGGCGGCCTGGAAGTGGGTGTACCCCGGCATGGGCAGGTCGCACGTCTCCTGCGCCAACTCGGTTACGGCCGAGCCGAGTTCAAGGAGCGCGCCCGCGAAGCGGGCGAGCTGGTCGCGGCCGTACATCACCTGGGCGCAGGCCTGGAGGTCGTTGCGGCTGCGGTCGGCGTGCCAGTGCGTGACCGGGGCGGGCAGGCCCGCCTCGACGTGCCGTTCGAGGGCGAAGGCGATGTCCGACATGTTGGCGCCGGGCTGCGCGCTGAGGGTGTCGGACCCGACGGCGTCCAGCAGGGCGGCGATCCGGCGGGCCTCCTCGGCGGTGATCAGGTCCATGCGGACGTACTCGGCGGCCAGGGTCTTCTCGATGGCGACGTAGTGGCGCAGCAGGTGGCGGGACTCGAACCCGAACTGCGGGGCCAGCACTTCGTCGTGGAGGAGTTCAGCGGGACCGCCGCGGATCCGGCCGCTCAACTCGGGGGCGGGCCCCGGGGTGTCACTCGTCACGTGGTGTGTTCCGTTTCATGTTCTGGTGCGGGGTGCGGGGGCATGCCGGGGCACGCCTCGTCGGCGCGCGTCGCGCGAAGGGCTGGGGCGGGGTGGAGGGAGGTGCGGGCGCCCCGGGCGGGCCGGGGCGCCCGTTCAGCGGTGGTCGGCCTCGGCGAGGGCGGTGCGCAGCAGGGCGGCGGCGGCGGTGCTGTGCGGCGGCCGCATCAGCCCGTAGTGGTCGGTGTCGGCCTCGTGGCGGGTGAAACCGGCCTGGGCCCGGCCGGCCCATCGGTCGGCGGCGTGCTCCCGTGCCCCGGTCGTGCTCTGGAGGAACAGGACCGGGCAGGGGGCGGCCGGCGGCTCGTACGCGGCGGCGGCGCGGATCCCGGTGCGGAAGACCGCGTAGTGCCGGGCGAGGTCCCGCGGGTCCAGGCCGGGGGCGAAGCCCTCGCGTTCCACCTGCTCGGCGAGGACGGCGAGCCGGGCGGGGGTGTCGGCGACGCTCCGCAGGGCGCTCCGCAGCGCGGACAGGCCCTCGTCGCCGGGATCGAACCCCGCGGAGCGGGCCAGGTCCTCGTGGAACCACTCCAGCAGCTCGTTCTCGTCGTCGGGGACGTGGCCGGGTTCCGGATAGCCGGTGTCCAGCAGTGCGAGCGTCGTCACCTCCTGTCCGGCGGCGCGCAGTTGGACCGCCATCTCGTAGGCGAGGAGCCCTCCGAAGGACCAGCCGGCCAGGTGGTGGGGGCCGGTGGGGCGGATCCGGCGCAGGGCCTCCAGGTGGGCGGCGGCCAGCTCCTCGACGGTGGCGTCGGGCGCCGCCCCGGGGTCGGTCAAGCCGGGCGCCGTCAGCCCGAACACGGTCCGTTCGGTGCCGAGTTCGGCGGCCAGGGTGCGGTAGCAGAAGACGTTCCCGCCGATCGGGTGGACGAGGAAGAGCGGGTCGAGCGCGCCCTCGGGCTGGAGGCGGACGACCGGGTCCGGGGCCGCCGCGATGTGGCGGCCGCGCAGCAGCGCGGCCTGTCGGGCGACGGTCGGGTGCTCCAGGACGGCGGAGACGCCGAGGCGTTCGCCGAAGGCCTGGTTGATCCGGCCGATCAGGCGAAGGGCGTCGATGGAGTGCCCGCCGGACTCGAAGAAGTCGTCGTCGACGCCGACCGGGCCGCCGTCCAGCAGCCGTTCCCAGATCCCGGCGAGGCGGGCTTCGAGGGCGTCGCGGGGCGGGGTCGGCTCCACGCCGCCGCGCAGGTCGGCGGGGTCCGGATCGGGCAGGGCCGCCCGGTCCAGCTTGCCGCTGGCGGTCAGCGGGAGCTCCGTCAGGCACACCCAGGCGGACGGGACCATGTACTCGGGGAGCTGTTCGCGGGCGTGGGCCGCCAGCTCGCCCGGGTCGGGGGTGCGAGCGGCGTCCGGGCCGGCCGATCCCGGCACGAAGTAGCCGACCAGGCGTTCGCCG
Organism: Streptomyces sp. NPDC001194; assembly: GCF_042896985.1. Lineage (NCBI taxonomy): Bacteria > Bacillati > Actinomycetota > Actinomycetes > Kitasatosporales > Streptomycetaceae > Streptomyces > Streptomyces sp. NPDC001194. The sequence goes on from NZ_JBIAXU010000006.1 coordinate 199,225, forward strand.
CGCGGCAGGACCGCGCAGTCGCGCACCCCGGGGTGCTCGGCGAGGACGGCCTCGATCTCCCCGGGCTCGACGCGGAACCCGCGGATCTTGAGCTGGTGGTCGGTGCGGCCCGCGTACTCCAGGGCTCCGTCGGGGCGGTGCCGGGCCAGGTCTCCGGTCCGGTACAGGCGCCGGACGGTGCCGTCCGGGCCCGTGTGCTCGATGAACCGCTCGGCCGTCAGCTCGGGCCGTCCGTGGTAGCCGTCGGCGAGGCCGACGCCTTCGAGGAAGAGCTCACCCGTGACGCCGAGGGGTACCTCGGCCAGGCGGCGGTCCAGGACGTGGGTGCGCATGTTGGCGATGGGCCGGCCGATGGGCACGGTGTCGCCGCCGTCCGACCGGCACTGCCAGTGGGTGACGTCGACGGCCGCCTCGGTGGGCCCGTAGAGGTTGTGCAGCTCGACGCCGGGCAGCCGCTCGAAGAACCTGCGCTGGACCTCGTACGGCAGGGCCTCGCCGCTGCAGACCACCCGGGTGAGGCCGGCCGCGCCGGCCACGGCCGCGGGGTCGTCGAGGAAGACGCTGAGCATCGACGGGACGAAGTGCACCGTGCTGATGCCGTCGGCCCGGATCAGTGCGGCGAGGTAGCCGGGGTCGCGCTGGCCGCCGGGGCGGGCGAGGACGAGGGTGGCGCCGGTCAGCAGCGGCCAGAACAGCTCCCACACGGAGACGTCGAAGGTGTACGGCGTCTTGTGCAGCACCCGCTCCCCCGGGGTCAGGCCGTATGCGTCCTGCATCCACAGCAGCCTGTTGGCGATGGCGCGGTGCGAGACCACGACCCCCTTGGGCTTGCCGGTGGATCCCGAGGTGAAGATCATGTACGCCGGGTCGGACGGCTCGGGCGCCCGGGCAGGACCCGCGGTGCCCGTCGCGGCCTCCTGCGGCCGCAGGACGGTGACCCCGGAGTCCTCCAGCCGCTCCGCCCACGTGCCCTCGGCGACCACCAGGCCGATGCCGGACTCGGCGAGCAACGACCGTACGCGCTGCGCCGGGTGCTCCGGGTCCAGCGGGACGTAGGCGGCGCCGGACTTGAGGACGGCGAGGAGTACGACGGGCAGGGCCAGGGAGCGTTCCAGCAGCAGGCCCACGAACGTGCCGGGGCCGGCGCCCCGTTCCCGCAGTGCCGCGCACAGCCGCTCGGCCTCGGTGTCGAGGGTGCGGTAGGTCAGCTCGGCGCCCTCGAAGCGGACGGCGGGGGCGTCGGGCGTCAGGTCCCGCTGCTCGTCGATCAGCCGGGTCAGGACGTGCGGCCGCGCATGGTCGACGGTGGTGCGGTTCCACTCGGCGTAGCGGTGGTGTTCGGACTGCGGCAGCAGGTCGGCGACCGTGCAGTCACGGTCGGGGAACTCGGCGAGGTCGCGCAGGGCGGCCGTGTAGGAGAAGTGCGCGCTCGCCATCTGCTCCTCGGAGAACCGGGCCGCGTCGAAGCGCAGGCCGAGTTCGAGCAGGGCGCCGTCGGGGCTGCGGGAGAACTCCGCGCCGAAGGCGAAGTCGGTGCCGGCCTCTCCGATCTCCTCCAGCACGGTGAACGCGCCGTCTGCCGGCCCGTGGCGTTCCACGTGGAAATGGGTGTAGTTGAAGAAGGTCTCGAAGAGCGGGCCGCCCCCGGACAGGCGCTGGATCTCGGCGAGCGGGAAGCGGCGGTGCGCGTGCAGTTCCGCCTCCGCGGCGGCGACGTGCCCGACGAGGCGGCGCCAGCTGAGCCCGGTGACCGCGACGCTCAGCGGCAGGGTGTTCAGGAAGACGCCGACGACCTTGTCGCCGTCGGTCTCCTCGGCGCGGCCGTTGTGGACCACTCCGGTGGTGACCGCGTCGCCGCCGCCCAGCAGGGCCATGGTCCTCAGGTGGGCGGCGAGCAGGACGGTGCGCAGCGGTACGCCGCATGCGGCGGCCAGGGTGGTGAGTCGGGCGTGCAGTTCCCCGGGCAGGGGCGCGAGGTACCAGGACATCCGGGCGGGTCCGCCGGTCGCCGCCGGGCGGGCCAGCTTGGTCGCGGGGGCGTCGGCACTCTTGCGGGTCCAGAAGGCGCGCTGCCCGGGGTCGGCCAGCGCGGCCTGTTCGAGTGCGACGAAGGAGGCGAACCGGGAGCGGGGGCCGGCCTGCGGGGAGGGGCCGTCCGCGGGGGTCCGGGCGGCGAGCGCCTCGGTGTAGCAGGAGGCGAGCTCGGTGAGGAGCGAACGTTCGCTCCAGCCGTCGAGGACGGCGTGGTGCTCGGCGACGAAGAGCTGGAGCCGGGTGTCGGAGAGCCGCTGGACGTGGAACCGGATCAGCGGGGGCCGGTCCCAGTCGAAGGGCCGGTCGCGCTCGGCGGCGTAGCGGGCGGCGACGGCGGTGCGCTGCGCCTCGGCGTCGAGGCCGTGCAGGTCCTCGAAGGTGAGCTCCGGGCGGGCGCCGCGGTGGACGAGTTGGAGGGGCTCGGTGAATCCGTGCGGGTCGAAGGAGGTGCGCAGCATCTCGTGCCGGGCCGCGAGGACCTCGACGGTGGTCCGCCAGGCGTCCTCGGAGAAGGGCGCTTCGATCAGGTACGAGGCCACGTTGTGGTAGACGCGTCCGCCGGCCGTCGGCAGCTCGCTGTGGTAGAGCATGCCGGCCTGGAGCCGGGTCATCGGGTAGGCGTCCTCCAGTCCCTCGGGCAGGGCGGCGCGGTCCGCGGGGGTCAGTAGGGTGAACGGCTCGTACGGGACTTCGGCTGCGGCCGCGGCTTGGTCCCGCGGGGTGACGTGCGGGGCGAGGGCGCGGACCGTCGAGGAGCTCATGAGGTCGGCGACGGCGAGGTCGAGGCCTCGTTCCCGGACCCGGGCGAGCACCTGGAGGGAGCGGATGGAGTCCCCGCCGAGGGCGAACCAGTTGTCCAGGGCGCCGACCCGTTCGTGCCCGAGGACCTGGGCGAAGACCTCGGTGAGCACGGTCTCGACCGGCCCTCGGGGTGCCTCGTAGGCGGCGGTGGGGGTGCGGCCGGCCGAGCCGGGGGCGGGCAGCCGGCGCCGGTCGGTCTTGCCGTTGGCGGTCAGCGGGAAGGCGGGCAGGGTGACGAACGCGCCGGGGATCATGTAGCCGGGCAGCCGTCGCGAGAGGTGCTCGCGCATCTCCTCGACGGTGGGGCCCGCCCCGTCGTCGGCCCCGGTCACGGCCAGGTAGCCGACCAGGAGGTCGTTGCCCGCGGGATCCGGTGCGACGAGTGCGACCGCGGCGTCGACGAGGGGGTGGGCGGCCAGGGCGGCCTCGACCTCGCCGAGTTCGATCCGGAAGCCGCGCAGTTTGACCTGGTGGTCGATGCGGCCGAGGTACTCCAGGTCCCCGTCGGGCAAGGCCCGCGCCAGGTCTCCGGTGCGGTAGAGCCGCTCACCGGCCGAGAGCCCGGCGGGTGCGTCGGCGACACCCTCGGCGAGTCCGGTGGGGAAACGCTCGGCGGTGAGTTCGGGCCGGCGCAGGTAACCGCGGGCCAGGCCCGCTCCGGCGACGTACAGCTCCCCGACGGCGCCGCGCGGGACGGTCCGGCCGCGCGCGTCGAGCAGGTGCAGGCGCAGATCGGGGATGGGCACGCCGATGACGCTGCCGCGGCCCTCCTCGGCGTCGCGGGCGGTCAGCGGCCGGTAGGTGACGTGCACGGTCGTCTCGGTGATGCCGTACATGTTGACCAGGCGGGGCGTGGTGTCGCCGTGCCGGGCGAACCACCCGGCGAGGGCGGCGACGTCGAGGGCCTCCCCGCCGAAGACGACGTGGCGCAGGCCGAGCCCGGAGTCGGCCGGTCCGGCCGTGCGGTGGTGTTCCTCGTCGGCCCGGGCCAGCTGGTAGAAGGCGGAGGGGGTCTGGTTGAGGACGGTGACCCGTTCGGCGCGCAGCAGCCGGTGGAACTCCTCGGGCGAGCGGCTGGTCCCGTACGGGACCACGACGAGGCGGCCGCCGTGGGCGAGGGCTCCCCACAGCTCCCAGACGGAGAAGTCGAAGGCGATGGAGTGGAAGAGGGTCCACACGTCGTCGGGGCCGAAGCCGAACCAGTGGTCGGTGGCGGAGAACAGCCGGGTGACGTTGGCATGGGGCACCAGGGTGCCCTTGGGCAGGCCGGTGGACCCGGAGGTGTAGATGACGTAGGCCAGGTGGTCCGGGGTCACGCCGGTGTCGGGGGCGGTGTCCTGCTCGGCGGCCAGGAGCGGGGCGTCGGCGAGCAGGTCGACGGTGTGCAGGCCGGGGGCGTCCCACAGGGCCCGGGTGTCGGTGGTGCCCACGACGTGCGCCAGGCGGGCGTCCCGGACGATGTGGCGCAGCCGCTCGGGCGGGTTGTCGGGGTCGAGAGGCAGGTAGGCGCCGCCGGCCTTGAGGATGCCGAGCAGAGCGACGACGAGGTCGGCGGAGCGGGGCAGGCACAGTCCGACGAGGGTGTCGGGACCCACGCCGAGGGCGCGCAGCCGGTGCGCGAGCCGGTTGGCGCGGGTGTCGAGCTCGCGGTAGGTGAGGGAGACGCCCTCGTGGACGACGGCGACCGCGTCGGGAGTGCGGGCGGCGTGCCCGGCGAAGATCTCGTGGACGCAGGTCGGCTCGCCCGGGGTGTGCGGGAGGGCGGCGCGGTCCGGGAGCGGCGAGCCGATGCCGGTCCGCTCGTCGGCCGACAGCATCGGCAGTCCGCCGATCGGCAGTTCGGGGTTCTCGGTGGCGGCGTCCAGGAGGCGGGCGAAGTGCCGGCCGAACTGCCGCATGGTGGCGGCCTCGAAGAGGTCCGCCCGGTACTCCAGCCGGCAGCTCAGCGAGCCGCCGCCGCGTACCACGTCGAAGGTCAGGTCGAACTTGGCGGTTCCGGCCGGTCCTTCGAGCAGCGTGGCCTTCGGGCCGGGCAGGCCGTCGGTCATGCCGTCCTCGTCGTGCAGGCCGAACATGACCCGGAAGGGGGCGGCCTCCTCGCCGGTGCGTCCGGCGGCGATCCGGTCGACGACGCGTTCGAAGGGCAGGTCCTGGTGGTCCTGGGCGTCGAGCACGGTGTCCCGTACGCGCTCCAGGTGGACCCGGAAGGCGGGGTCGTCGGACAGGTCGGCGCGGATCACCAGCGTGTTGACGAACAGGCCGACGGTGTCCTGGAACTCCTTGCGGCCCCGGCCCGCCACCGGCGTACCGACCAGGACGTCGTCGGTGCCCGTGTAGCGGCCCAGCACGATCTGGAAGGCCGCCAGCATCAGCGTGTACGGGGTGCTGCGGGTGTCACGGCACAGGCGCTCCATCCGGGCGACCACCGGGGCCGGCACCTCGAAGGAGTGCAGCGCCGCCGCGCCGCGGGCCGCTCCCGCGGCGGGCCGGCCGTCGCGGGGCAGGGGCGCGTCGGGCAGTTCGCCGTCCAGCTGCTTCTCCCAGTAGGCGAGCTGGCGCTGTGCGGCGGCGCCGCGCAGCCATTCCTCCTGCCAGTCGGAGAAGTCGGCGTACTGGTACTCGGGGGCCTGCGGGGCCACGATCCCGGCCGAGTGCCGGCGGTCGGTGCCGTCAGGGCCGCCGGGCCCGTCGCCGTAGTGGGCGTAGGCGGCAAGGAGCTCGCGGGCGAGGATCCCGACGGACCAGCCGTCGGCGACGATGTGGTGCATGGCGAGCGCGAGGACCGCGCCGTCGGGGGTGTGCAGCAGGGCCGCACGGAAGAGCGGTCCGGACTCCAGGTCGAAGGGCCGGTGGTGTTCGGCGGCCATCCACTCCTCGACGTCCCCCGCTCCGCGCACCGCGGCGGAGGACCAGACGAGCGCGGCCTCGGTGTCGATGTGCTGCCACAGCTCGCCGTCCCGCAGGACGAAGCGGGTGCGCAGCGCCTCGTGCCGGTCGACCAGACCCTGGGCGCAGGCGCGGAGCGCGGCTTCGTCGACCGGGCCTTCGAGGCCGTAGAAGACGGGCATGTGGTAGGTCGGCCTGCCCTCCTCCAGCTGCTGGAGGAAGTACATCCGCTGCTGCGCTCCGGACGCGCGGAACGCGCTGAACGACAGTTCCGCAGGGCGTTCGATCGGATCGTGACTGGCCAAGACAACTCCCTCGGCGCCGCACCGGTGACCGGCCCGCGACGCATGCTCCGCTTGCTTGCCCGCCCAGCCTAGGAACAGCATCGATTCGGGTGAAGTCGCCTGTTTCCGGTCCCCTGTTCACGTGACACGAGCTGTGGACGACCTGCGCGAGCACTGGCTGAAGGCCGTGTTCCGACGCCGTGCGGGGCGGACCGAACCGAGGCCCGGTCACGGGTACCGGGTCACGGGTACCCGGTCAGCGCGCAGCCTCGCGTGAGCACCTGCATGTCGGTGACGAGGGTGCTCGGACTCCCACCGAAAAGGTGCCACGCCCTCAGAGCGTGGGCCTGCGGTCGAGGTGACGGCGACCGTCCAGGTAGGTGTAGGTCAACGACGACGCCGCTCCCACGACCAGACCTTGGAGAGCGAGGATCACGCCGTAGGGGGTGAGCGTCCAGCCGATCGCCCGCGCCAGGCCCGACCAGGGATTGCTTCCCCCGTACTGCGGCATCGGCGCCACGGGAATGTACGGGTACAAGACCTCGTAGGTGACCAAGCCTGCGACCACCCAGATGACCGTGAGCGCCACGGCGGTCGCGTAGCCGCGTACCCCTTGGACCCACAGCAGGACCGTCGAGGCCAGCACTGCCAGCACAATGGGGAAGGTGGCGAAGAAGACCGTGCCGAGGGTGACCACGTCCTCTACCGTCGCGGTGGGCTTCTTCGTCAGCTCGATGGCCTCGGCGACACGATCTGCCGTCACCCCGCTCACACCTACGTTGCCGATGAGGGCGACGATGCCGGCCGTAACGGCCAGGCCCACGCTCAGTCGTCGAACCGGACTGTCCTGCGTCACTCCACCACGGTAGAACGCCTGCAAGGCGTCAACAGCACATCGCACACCCGACTCCACCTCATTCGTCCGTTCGGAGCCTCACCGACTTCCGGGAGCGGTCGCGACCGGCGCCAGTTCCGCAGACGACGCGTTCGGCCGCGGTATGGCCTTCGTAGTCGACCGTGGAGAAAGCGACGGAACCTCAGACGCCCAGGCAGGAGCCTCTCCGCGTGCGATGCTTCCGCTCGACCCCGCCCGGGCTCGGGGAGACCCATGGGCACCGAACGACGCGGGCTTCAGCGGCAAGATCTAGAAGAGTCGGCCTAAGGCACCGATTCTTTTGGTGTAAGCGTTCGCTGAACCGTGCATGACGGATCTGGTTGAGCGGCTGGTGCCGGACGAGTTGTGGGTGCTGTTCCGGCGGGTGGTGCCGCCGACGGAAGTCATACGGCCGCCGGGCGGCGGCCGGCGCCGGGCGGGTGATCGAGAGGCTTTGGCAGCGATCATCTTCGTGGCGACCTCGGGCTGCACCTGGCGGCAGCTCCCGCCGGTGTTCGGCCCGAGCTGGCACAGGGTCTACCGGCGCTTCGCCCGGTGGAGCCGGGCCCGGGTCTTGGCCCGGCTCCACCGGCTCATCCTCGACCAACTCGGGGCCCGCGGGGAACTGGACTGGTCGCGCTGCGCGATCGATTCGGTCAGCATGCGGGCTGCAAAGGGGGTCTCTGACGGGACCGAATCCGACCGACCGTGGCAAGCCTGGATCGTCCGGTCCCGTCGAGGTCCTCGTCGACGGCGCCCCGCCAAGCTTCACGGAGACAAGGGCTACGACTACGACCACCTGCGTCGATGGCTCCGCAAACGCGGCATCCGCCACCTCATCGCCCGCGGCATCGAGTCCTCACAACGTCTTGGCCACCACCGATGGGTTGTCGAGCGGACCGTGTCCTGGCTCGCCGTCTGCCGCCGTCTTCACCGCCGATACGAGCGCAAAGCGGAACACTTCACGGCCTTCGTCGGCATAGCCGCAGCCCTCATCTGCAACCGCCGATTGGCTACCCTGCTCAGGGCCTGAGCCGGCTCGCCTGCACGTCGAAACAGACCAGTCCCATCGAGTCCGCCAAATCTGCCGCGTACGTCGACGCTTCCTCGGCCCTGCTCCAGCCCATCCCGAAGTACATGAGTGGGCCGCTTGCACTCTCGATCAAAGGCCCGACCGACCAAGGCGAGGTCTCTTCCTCGTCCTCAGTGATGTCACACCACCGCTCCAGAAGCCCGGCAACGAAGGCAGCCATGCGTTCAGACGGAGGGTCCACGACCTCACCGTCTAGATAGCGGTCGTACAGGACGTTGAACACCCGACCGGCGGTCTTGTCATCCGCCGGCCGCTCACCTTCCCAGACAGCAAGGTCATAGCTCATGCCCGGAGACTTTCACACCACACTGACACCCATCTGGGCCGGTCATCAGCACTCGCCTCAGCCAAAAGAGACGACCTCTAAACGGACCCGGCCGCGTCGCGGATGAGGTCCAGGACGACTTCGGGGCGCGACAGCATCGGGACGTGCGAGGAGTCGACATCGACGGCCGTCGCGCCCATGCGGCCGACTTCGAACCGTTGGAGTTCGGGGACGACCGCGTGGTCCTGCCCCGTCACGCAGAACCAGCTGGGCTTGGTCCGCCAGGCCGGGTCGTCCGTCGTCGCACCGAGCAGGGCCTCGGCCGCCGACCCTTGCGTCGCCCACACGACCTGCTGTTCGGCCTCCGGCAGGTCCCCGCAGAAGTCGGAGATGCCGTCACGGCTGATCCACAACCGTCCGTCCTCTGCGTCCAGGTGCGAGAAAAGCGGCGGCGCATCGAATTTGCCGATCAGGTCCTGCGCCGTCTCCCCCGCGTCGGGGGCGAGGGCCGCGATGTAGACGAGCCCGGCGACCCGCTCGTCGGTGCCGGCGGCCGTGATCACGAAGCCGCCCCACGAGTGCCCGACGAGGATGGCCGGCGAGCTGACCCGAGCGAGCGCCCGGTGTACGGCGTCGACGTCGCCTTCCAGCGTGTTCAGCGCGTTCTGCGCGGACACCACCTCGTGCCCCTCTCTCTGGAGGACGGGGATCAGCTTGCTGTAACAGGACCCGTCGGCCCACAGGCCATGGGCGAAGACGATGCTCGGCTTCCTCGGGGACATCGGCACGTTCCTCTCTGTGGATCCCACCCATACGATTTCCGAGTCCACACCAGGAGGCGAACCACCGCAAACGGGGGCGGCACCGTCGTACGCGCCACGGCCTCACTGCTGTGCGGCCTTGCTCGCCCGTGCCCCGGGCCCGGTGACGGGCGGCCTGCCGGCCGAGGCGGAACCTGTTCGGGTCGGCAGCCGCCGACCCGGCAGGACGGCCATCGCACGGAGCTCGTACCGCCGATTCGGAAAGGCCGCCCATCCGACACCATCGCGCGCAGCGCCGCGCCGCCTGGCGGGTACGAGCGGCGAGGAGGGCGGGGTGGGTGGGTGCCGCCAGGCAGGCCCGCCGCGGACGGCGGGATCAGGTCCCTCCGGGTGTGTCAGCTGCTGCCCGAGCTCGTCGCGACCGTCTCCTGGAACGGTTCGAGGTCCGAGATCTCCGCCAGGGACAGACCCAGGGCCTCGTGGAGGAAGCGGACGATCGTCCAGTGCGGCAGGATGCCCTCGTCCACCGGGCCGAATTCCGCGCAGTACAGCGGAATCCAGCGCAGCGCCTCCTCGACGGCCCGATCCCGGCCGGGATCGGCCTGGTAGTCCTCGTACCCGATGCTGCGGTGGTGGACGAAGAAGCCCCCCGGGAGGCGCTCCTCGCACAGCGCCCGGTACTCGCGCGTCTGCAGGATGAGGAAGTGCCAGATCTCGTCGATGTCCTGTTCCACCGGGAGGAAGAGACCGCCCAGGCGGTCCGGGTGCGCGGAGACCAGGTAGAGGTGGCGCATGCATTCCAGCACCTGGCGTTCGGCGTACGGGCGAGGTACGCCGGCGCGCCGCTGCGCGTGGCGGACCGCTTCCTCGTGGAGCGGCTCGCCGAGGAGGGCGCGCAACGCGTCGGGCGTCGTACGGGGGCTCATGCGCCTCCTCCTCGGGGGTCCGCAGCCGTCGGTTCCCGGCTGTCGGCGGTTGCCAGCCAGGCGTACTTGCCTGACGCGCCGATCGGCAGGTGGGCGGTGTGCTCGGTGTCGGAGGGTCGCCCGGTGAGGTCGGTCACCGCGGCGGCGAGCGCGGCGTCCCGGCCTTCGGCGGGCGGGCGCCCGTCGAAGGTGGTGTAGCGCAGCAGCGCCGCCGAGCCGGGGCGGCCGTGCGTTTCCAGGCGGTAGAGGAAGACCTCCGGCGCGACGGCGGCCACGCGGTCGTCGAGGTCGGCTTGGGCGACGGGCCCGTGCGGGGTGTCCAGCAGCTCCTTCTCGCGCCCGCAGAACGCGACGACCTTCGCCGGGTCGGCGCTGCCGTCCGAGGTGCGCACGCAGTCGCCCGAGCGGTAGCGCACCAGCGGCATGTACGGGTTGCGGATGCTGGTGACGATCAGGCTGTGGATGCCGCTGCCGGGGGCCACGGGGACGAGCTCGATGCTCATGCGGTCCAGGTACGGGTGGTAGCGGCCGTCCCGGTCGCTGTAGTACAGGTACCCCAGCTCGGTGCTGCCGAAGAGATCGATCACGGGTAAGCCGAACCGCTCGGCGAGGTAGCGGCGGACGTTGGCCGGGGTGTACTCGTACGCGGTGACGATGCCGGCCGGACGCGGGAACGTCCCGGCGCCCCACAGACCGAACTCCTCGGCGCGGCGCACCAGGTGGGCGAGGTGGTAGCCGGAGCAGTCCAGGTGGTAGGCGCCGTCGGGGTGCGCCTCGGAGACCTCGCGGATCTCGGCCAGCATCCGCTCGACGTCGGCCCTGTCCCACTGCCCGGGGTCCAGGCGCAGGTTGAGGTACATGGTGCGCTCGTCGAGGCGGCGGTCTTCCAGCGTCGGCGTGGCGACCGGTTCGGTGCCGCCCCGGCGGGCGTTGACGCGGGCCACGTGCTCGGTGGCGAGGACGGTCGTCAGCGAGACCCGCCGGCAGCCGCGCGCCCAGGTCTTCGCCAGGTCCGGGTGTTCGCTCCACAGCCGGTAGTAGGAACGCAGCAGGAAGTACGGGGGCCGGATGAGCTGCATCCGGGCGTGGTGCGTGCCGGTCGACCAGACGTACTCGGCTTCGCCGGCGGCCAGCGCGGCGGCCAGGCGCGGGGTCATCCAGTTGTCCGGAAAGCCCTGCGCCATCGCGGGCTTCTCGAGGATGGGGAACGCGTCCAGGTCGAGCGCCGGGCGGTAGAGGGGGATGTCCCGGATGCAGTCGAGGACGTCGGCGACCTTCAGGCCGTCCGACTCGGGGATGCCGGTCGGGGTGGTTGTGCCGTCCATGGCCACTTTCCGTAGCGGGGCAGGGGGATGGTTCCGCCCGGGGCGGGGCCCCGGGGCGGACGGACGGGGATCGTGGTCCCGTCTGCGCGCTTCCGAGGGCCCCGCAGGCCGGGCGGTCAGGCCGGATCGGGTGCGTCAGGATATGCAGCCGCTCTTGCCGGCGAGGCTGATGCAGCCCTCCTTGGGCGAGGCACTGATACAGCCGTCCTTCGCGGACTGCGCCGAGTTGGCCTCGACCCAGCGGCGCCAGACGTCGTCCTGCGTCATGGTGCGGATGAGCTTCTCCACGGCGATACCTCCAGTGATGGGAAGACCACGGCATCGGTGTTTTCCACCGCCCCTTGAAGGTAAAGAACACACCAAGGGAGAGTCAACGAAAGACCAAGAGATGGCGGGTAATCGCAGGAGGAAGACCGAAACCGTGACGGCGGCGGCAGCGCGTCCGGAGGGCCGGACCGGACTCAGGGCCTCGCCGGAACCTCGACGGTGACCCCGCGCTGCTGCGCCCAGCCCTCCAGGGTGGTGCGGCAGGCGTGGTCCAGGTGGCGGAGCCCGGAGAGGTCGAGCTCCACGGGGTGCCCCGAGGGCAGGGCCTCGAGGGTCTCGAGCATCCGGGGCAGCCGGAGGAAGGTGGCGGAACCGCCGAGGGTGACGAGGAACCGGCCGTCCGTCGTCTCGTGCACGTCGAGGTGGACGTGCGAGGTCTCCCAGGCGCTCTTGGCCACGGCCAGGGCGATGCCGAACAGGACACCCTCGAACATGTTCGTGACGATGATGGCGATCGCGGTGGCGGCCAGGACGAGGGCCTCGCCGCGGTGGTGGCGCCACAGCGGGAGCAGATCCTTGACCGGGATGAGCTTGCAGCCCGCGTGGACGAGGACGCCGGCGAGGGCGGCCAGGGGAATGACGCCGATCGCGGCCGGCAAGAGGGCGGCGAAGAGCACGAGCCACAGCCCGTGCAGGACGCGGGAGAGCTTGGTCCTGGCTCCGGCCTGGACGTTGGCCGCGCTGCGCACGATGACTGCGGTCAGGGGCAGGGCGCCGAGCATGCCGCAGATGGCGTTGCCCGCGCCCTGGGCCATCAGCTCCTTGTCGAAGTCGGTCCGCGGGCCGTCGTGCATGCGGTCGACGGCGGCGGCGCTGAAGAGGCTTTCGGCCGAGGCGATCAGGGCGAAGGCGATGACCGTACCGACGGCCGCGAGGCTGCCCAGCGCGGCGAAGTCCGACAGCCCTGGCGGCTGGACGGCGGCGAGGAGCCCCTGCACGTCGACGCGGGGGACCGACCAGCCGGCCGCGGCGGTGACCGCGGTGGCGAGCGCGACCGCGGCCAGCGGGGCGGGGACCGCCTGAACCCTGGCCGGGAGCCTCTTCCAGAGGACGAGGACGGCGATGGTGGCCGCGCCGACGGCGAAAGAGGTCAGGACTGCGCCGGTGGCGGCGATCTCGGCGGCCAGCCGCGGAATCCCCGCGATCTTGCCGAGTCCCGAACGGGGCTGCTCTACGCCGGCCATGGTGTAGAGCTGCCCGAAGATCAGGACGAGCCCGATCCCCGCGAGCATGCCCTGGACCACGGCCACGGTGATCGCACGGAAGAACCGGCCGAACCGGAGTGCGCCCATCGCGAGTTGGGCGAGTCCGGACAGCAGGACGACGGCTCCCAGGGCGCCGAGGCCGAACTCCTGCACGGCTTCGAAGACCAGTACGGTCAGACCCGCGGCCGGGCCGCTGACCTGGAGGCTGCTGCCGGGCAGGCAGCCGACGACGAGACCGCCGACGATCCCGGTGACCAGGCCCAGTTCGGCGGGAACCCCGGAGGCGACGGCGACTCCGACGCACAGGGGCAGGGCGACCAGGAAGACGACGAGCGAGGCCAGGAGGTCTCGTCGCAGATGGGCGGGTTTCTTGAGGGTGGAGAGCATCAGTGGACTTCCTCGCACGGCGGAAGCGGAAGGGGAAGGCGGGAAGGCGGCCCGTGGGGAGGGCGGATGAGGGTCACAGCGGCCGGAAGGAGCCGGCGGCCGGCTGGTACGCCCGCACGGCCCCGGTGTGGACCTCGTAGTACCAGGCGTGCACCGCCAAGGTCCCCGCCTCCACCCGTTCCGCCACACAGGGGTGCTCGTACAGCCGCTCCAGCTGGGCGACCGCGTGGCGCTGGACAGCCTCGGCGAGGTCCGGCGAGAGGGGCACCGTCGTCTCGGGCCGGCCGGCCGCGTGCTCCAGCCAGCTCCGCACGGCGGGCAGGCCGGAGAGGTCGCCGCCGCTCACCAGGGCGTTGACCGCCCCGCAGTGCGAGTGCCCGCACACGATGACGTCGCGAACCCCCAGCACCCGTACCGCGTACTCGATGGTGGCCGTTTCGGCAGAAGGACGGTTGCCGCTGTACGCGGGGACGATGTTGCCCGCCGTCCGCAGCTCGAACAGCTCGCCCGGGCGGGCGCCGGTGATCAGGGACGGCACCACCCGGGAGTCGGAACAGGTGATGAAGAGGACTTCGGGGCTCTGTCCGGCCTCGAGGGCGTGGAACTCCTGGGCACGTTCCGCCACGTGGGCCGTGAAGGACCGTGCGTTGTCAACCAGGGACTTCATGGTGGCCTTTCTCCTGCGCTCGCGAGGGTGTGCGGGCGCGGTGTGTTCAGGTCATCAGTCGATGGGTGGATCGGCGCGCCCCAGGGGCATGACGCCGGTGTTCGCTCGCCACCGCCCGCCCGCCCGCCGCGAGCCGATGCGGGACGGGACGGGACAGCACTCGGTGATCCACTTGACCACCTCGCGAACACATCTTTGCCTTAAGATTACCTCGCCCATGCAGGGGCGTCACGGCCCAATATCCGCCAATACCCCTACTTCTACGGGCAGTTGGCGGATTTCCGACGACAATGCGTTCGGGTGCAGGAACCCCCGGAAAGACGAGGCCGCCCAGCCACTCCCACTTCCCGCAACGCCGGACATGCACCAGAATGTCGCTCCCGTGCCGCCGCGCCCCCCGCGCACCCGCCGGCTCCACGCGCGGCGACCGCACCCACCACCGCACCCGCCACTGCCGACGCCGCCCCCGACGGGGCGGGCCGCGTGCCGCGTTCGGGGAGATGGAGCAACCGATGGGAACCACCACCGCCCCCGGCACCGACCGGGTCGACGCCGTCGTCGTCGGCGCCGGGCTCTCGGGGCTCTACCAGCTGTACCGGCTGCGTGCGCTCGGCTTACGGGTAGCGGTCTTCGAGGCCGGCGAGGACATCGGCGGGACCTGGTACTGGAACCGCTATCCCGGCGCACGCTGCGACATCGAGAGCATGTCGTACTCGTACTCCTTCTCCCCCGAACTGGACCAGGAGTGGGAGTGGACCGAGCGGTACGCGTCCCAGCCGGAGATCCTGCGCTACATCCATCACGTCGCCGAGCGCTTCGGCCTGCGCCGGGACGTCACCCTGCGCACCCGCGTCACGAGCGCCGCGTACGACGGCACCACGCACACCTGGCACGTCTCCACGGACACCGGGCGCACCGTCACCACCCGGTTCCTCATCCTGGCCTCGGGCTGCATGTCGGCACCCAAGGACCCCGGAATACCCGGGCAGGACAGCTTCGCGGGCGAGGTCCTGCACACCGCACGCTGGCCGCGCGAGGAGGTCTCCTTCGCCGGCAAGCGGGTCGCCGTCGTCGGGACCGGGTGCTCCGGGGTCCAGGCCGTCCCCGTGATCGCCGAGCGGGCGGCCGCGCTCACCGTCTTCCAGCGCACCCCGGCCTACGCGCTGCCCGCCCACAACCGCCCGCTGCTCGGTGCCGAGACCGCCGAGCTCAAGGCCCGGTACCCACAGTTCCGCCAGGCCCAGCGGCTCTCCCGGGGCGGTACCGTCTTCGAACCGCCGACCGGTTCCGCCCTGGCGGCCGACGAGGCGGAGCGGACGGCCGCCTACGAGGCGGCCTGGGGGTCGGGACTGCTCAGCGGGCTCCTCCGCACCTACACCGACATCCTGACCGACGAGAAGGCCAACGCGACGGTGGCCGAGTTCGTCCGGTCCAAGATCCGGTCGGTCGTCGACGACGCGGAGACGGCCGAGGCGCTCTCGCCGCGCACGTTCCCGTTCGCGACGAAGCGCCCCTGCCTGGACACCGGCTACTACGCCGCCTACAACCTGCCGCACGTGATGCTGGTGGACCTCCGCTCGACCCCGATCGAGACGATCACGCCGCGGGGGATCCTGACCACGGAGGGGGAACACGCCCTCGACACGATCGTCTTCGCCACGGGCTTCGACGCGCTGACCGGATCCCAGCTCGCCATCGACATCGTGGGCAGGGCCGGCGTGGGCTTGAGGGAGAAGTGGGCGGACGGCCCCCGCAACCACCTCGGGCTCATGTCGGCGGGCTTCCCCAACCTCTTCACCGTGCTCGGCCCGCTCAGCCCGTCCGTCCTCAGCAACATCGCGGTGTCCCTGGAGCAGCAGGTGGAGTGGATCACCGACTGCATCGCCCATCTGATCGGCCGCGGCCTCACGGAAATCGATGTCACTCCGGAGGCCGAGGAGGCCTGGGGCGCCCACGTCGCGGAGCTCGCGGAGCAGACGCTGTACCCGGCGGCGGAATCCTGGTACATGGGATCCAACGTCCCCGGAAAGCCGAAGGTGTTCCTGGCCTACACCGGCGGGCTGGACCGGTACCGGGCCGTGTGCGACGAAGCGGCCCGAAACGGCTACAGCGGCTTCGTCCTCTCCGGCGACCCCGCGAACGATGACGGGTGAACATCCACCTCGCGCCTGGGTCTCCTCCCGTAGTGACCGACGCCGACCGGACACGGCTGGAGTGCGGTCACCAGAGGCCCCCGAAGCCTGCTGACTCTGGCGCGGCTGAGCTGCGTTGGCCCTCTCGCTCAACTGGGTCGGCAGCTGCTCCTCAGCCGCGCATGACATCAGGGTGATCGCCGCCGCCCAGGTGGAACAAGCGGTGGTTGGCGCGCTCAGCGCACGAAGCCCGTCACTGTGCCGTGGTTGTCGGGAGAGGTCAGGCCCCAGAGCATCAGTCCCACGATGATGGCCAGCAGGATCAGCCCCGGCACGTTCTCGGGCCCCCAACCGACGGAATCCCGAGCCGGTGGGCCGGGTGTGGCGTCGTCGCGTGCGGCGTCGGAGTCTGCGCGCTGCCAGGGCGCGACATCGGCCTCGCCCCGGGCGATCCGCGCGGCCACGTCGCGCACGTCGGCCGCGTGGTAGGTCGGCTCGCGGGTCAGGTCCGGGGAGGGCGCAGTCGAGGTACGTACGCTGTTGGCCCGCGCCACGGCCGTGATGCTGATCGGCCTGATCTGCGGCCAGATCTCCCGGACTTCGGCGTTCGTCAGCCAGCCTTCCCCGTCCCCAAGGTCCTGCTCGTCCGCTGTCCCCATTCGGAGTCAGCCCCCCTCGCTCGCCGATCGCCCTTGGCTTGATACCCAGACCGCCGCGTGATCACCCCGTCGTGTTGGTCTCGCTGCGCTTCTCACTGAACGCCGGGGTACTCCCGGGGCGGTGGACCTCTGGCCCCGTCTCGGATTCGACAACCCGGATCCGGACTTTCGGGCGCCCGAGCCGATGGACTTCCTGTGCGGTCTGGCGGGCAGCACGCAGGTGTGGCGGCCTCCTGCTTCCGACCGTTGGATTGCTCTGGCCATCGGCCAGGCCGATCCCGAGTTCCCGCTGCAACTGCTCACCGCGTTCGGCGAGGGCTCTTCGCTGCCGAAATGACCCCCGGCGCCCTGGCCGCGCCGGTGGAGCCCGGGGCGTTGTTCGGGCGGCAGCGCAGAGGTCATCGGCCAACGCCGTAGTACGGCCGCCCCGGCCAAGGCCCGGGCCTGCGCGAGATCGGCGTAGGTACGCGGCCACGCCGCCCGCAGCAACATGGTGTTCACCACAACGCGCACCCGGGGTAACAAGCGCTCCCTAGCGTGACCGAGCGTGGGATCACGGCCGTGAACAGGGTTGCCGCACAACACTCATGACCCCACCAACCCCGTCCTGCCAACGGCGTCATGCGGGGCTCCGCATCGCATCACCTGCACCCGAGCGCCAACGGGAGGCGTGGCATGAGCACCACCGAGTCACGACAGACCACCACGGAAACGGCGGGGACCGCTGCCGACCAGGCAGTCAAGGAGACCCTGGAGGACTACACCCTCCGTTTCGCACCCCGCAGTTACCGGCGCTGGACGCCCATGGTGGTGGCCACCACGGCCCTCGGCGGCATCGCCTACATGGCCGACTTCTCCATCGGCGCCGGCATCGGCCTGGCCCACGGCACCGGCAACGCGCTCGTGGCCATCGCCGTCGCCGCGGTCGTCATCTTCATCACCGGATTCCCACTGGCCTACTACGGCGCGCGCTACAACATCGACCTGGACCTGATCACCCGCGGCTCCGGCTTCGGCTACTACGGCTCGGTCGTCACCAGCGTCATCTTCGCCAGCTTCACCTTCATCTTCTTCGCCCTCGAAGGCTCGATCATGGCCCAGGGCCTCGAACTCGGCCTCGGGCTGCCGCTGTGGCTGGGGTACGCCATCTCCACACTCATGGTGATCCCGCTGGTCGTCTACGGCATGAAGGCGCTCAGCACGCTCCAGGTGTGGACCACCCCGATCTGGCTGCTGCTCATGGCCGGTCCGCTGGTCTACCTGATGGCCAAGGACCCCGGCACCGTCGACCGCTTCATGGCCTACCCCGGCACGAACGGCGACGGCGCCGTCAACACCGCCTCCGTCATGCTCGGAGCGGGCGTGTGCCTGTCCTTGATCGCGCAGATCGGCGAGCAGATCGACTACTTGCGCTTCATGCCGCCCAAGACCGAGGAGAACAAGCGCACCTGGTGGACCGCCGTGGTCATGGCCGGCCCCGGGTGGGTCGTGCTCGGTGCGCTCAAGCAGGCCATCGGTGTCTTCCTCGCCGTCTACGTCATCGCCGAGGTCGGACCGGCGGCTGCGCCCGAGCCCATCCGGCAGTTCCGCAGCGCCTTCGACGCGATGATGCCGTCCTGGATGGTCATCCCGCTGGCCGTGGTCCTCGTGGTCATCAGCCAGATCAAGATCAACGTGACGAACGCGTACTCCGGCTCACTGGCCTGGACGAACTCCTTCACGCGCGTCACCAAGCACTACCCCGGCCGCATGGTATTCGTCCTGGTCAACCTGGCCTTCGCGCTCGCCCTGATGGAAGCCGACATGTTCAGCTTCCTGGGCGGCATCCTGGGCTTCTACTCGAACTGCGCGATCGCCTGGGTGGTCACCGTGGCCACGGACATCGGCATCAACAAGTACGTGCTGAAGCTGTCCCCGCTCCAGCCTGAGTTCCGCCGGGGCATGCTCCACGCGGTCAATCCGGTCGGCGTCGTGGCCTTCGTCGGCGCCTCCGGCCTGTCGATCGCAATGTACTTCCACCTCCTCGGCGACACCCTCCAGCCGTACTCACCCGTGGCCGCAGCCGTCATCGCCTTCGTCGTCACGCCGCTGACGGCAGTGGCCACCAAGGGCCGCTACTACCTGCGCCGCACCGACGACGGCATCAGCGAGCCCCTGCTGGACGCCGACGGGAACCCGAGCGCAGCCACCCTCGACTGCCACGTCTGCCGCCAGCCCTACGAGCGCCCCGACCTCGCCGCCTGTGCCACCCACGACGCGGTCGTCTGCTCGCTGTGCCTGAGCACGGACACAGTCGGCGACCACGTCCTGCCGGCCACCGCGTAGGACGGCCCGTTCGGGCCGCGTCCATAAGGCGGCCTTGACGGGCACGGCCGTTCAACGACCGAAGCCACCGGTCCGTGGACTCCCTCCCCGTCCCCGGCTCCGTGCGAGCCGGGGCTCATCTCCTCACCCGTGTACCCATCCCTGCGATGCCCGGCAGAGTCAGGGTCGCGAGGCCCGACGGGCCCCCGAGGTGGAGGAGGCCGCCGGCTCCCGGCACCAGGTTGGTCACCGGAGCCGCAGTGAGCAGGGAGTGGACGGCCTCGCCGGACTCCGGGTCCCACAGCCGCAGTCCCGTGCCGCCCGCCGAGGCCAGCAGGGCTCTGCCCGAGTCGAGCTTCAGGGAGGCGAGCGTCGTGACGGAGTCGCCCACGACCGGGATGCGGTGCGGGGGCCGGAATCGGCCGTCCCGCCGGCTCTTCCAGAGCCAGATGCCGTCGTAGGAGGCCGCGGCCAGTGAGAAGCGATGATTCCGCCCGGGCAGGACGCACAGCGCACGGATCCAGGACGGGTCGTCGATCCCCTCTTCACCCACGAAGGTCCGGGCTCCGATGTCCCACAGCAGGACGCTTCCGCGCACGGTGGCGGCGAGCCTGCCGTCGGGCAGCGCGGTCAGGCAGGTCATGTCCGCCGTCGAGTGCTCCGGAGGCAGCGGCACGTCATGGGATCCAGAGGCGTCATGCAGCCGGACACGGCCCCGCTCCGCAGTGATCACTACGGGTTCCACCCCGTCGACGATCGCCGTCGTGCACCAGGCGCGGTACTTGCCCGTGGAGATCTCCCGTACCGACCGCCGCCGCCGCACGTCCCACAGCGTTACGGATTCGGGGCCGCCGACGGCGACGAGCGGCTCGTCGGCCGAGGGGAAGGCACGTACCTCCCGCGCACCGGGGAACTGGTGCGACTCGAGGGCCGCACCGCGCGCCGCGTCGAAGAGGGTGACTCGGCTGTCGGCCGCCACCGCCAGCAGGCCGGGGCCGCCGAACCGGTCGTGGTCTTCGACGTGGCACAGGCTCCCCGGACGAGCCGGCGGGTGGACGACGCGGCGTCCGGCGCGCCCCTGTCTGCGGCCGCCGGCCGTGGGCTGGCCCGGGACGGTGAGCCGGATCCCCTCCTTGCCCGCGGTGGCCACGGCCCAGGGACGGTCGCGTCCCACGACACCGGCGATCGCGTCCACCTCGGAGACCGGGAACTCGGCCAGCAGCGTCCGGGAGGTCCCCGCGAAGTCGAGCACGCTCAGGGTCCGTCCGCGTACGACGGCGAGCACGCGGTGGCCCTGCGGGCCCTCCACCGAGGTCAGGCGCCTGGCCGCCCAGGGGATCTGGTCCACCTGCGCGCCGGTCTCGGGATCCCACACCCGCAGACCGTGTTTGATGCCGTGGGAAGTCACCAGCAGGTCGTAGCCGCGCGGGCCGCTCACGGCTGCCATGACGTGGCCCTTGAAGGAGCCGCCCAGGTCCAGGAACTCGCTCTCTTCCGGAGAGTCGGCCGGGTCCCACAGGTGGACGCCGGCCCGCCGGCCGCCGTACGCGATCCGGACCCTGCCGTACCGGCCGTGCAGTACGGCGGAGTTGGAGTTGCCGGGCTCATGGGGCGGCTGCGGGAACGGGATCGCGTCGAGCTCGCGATACGCGCCCGGCCGCCACAGCCACAACCGCTCCCTGCCCAGGAAGGCCAGCAGCCATCGGTCGGTGCCCTGGCGCAGCACCCTGATCGCGGCCATTGCGTGTCGTCCATCCGTGCGGGCCACGGGCCTGCCCGACAGGGGGTCCCAGATGGTCGCGCCGCTGGATCCGACCGAGGCGAGGAAGGGGCGTCCGCTGTTGCCCGTGATCGGGGTGACACCGGATGTCCGTGCTCCGCCGAAGCCGGAGACGGACCGGCCGGTCGCGCCGTCCCAGACCTCGATCCCGTTGTAGGACGCGGACGCGACCAGCGCGCGGCCGTCGGGAAGGCCGAAGCCGTGGAGGTCCGTCACCCGGCCCCGTGCTTTGGCGAGTACGTTCGCCGCGGGAACCCAGTCGGTCCACACCGGCGCGAGCAGCGGGCGCTCGGGTACCCGCTCCACGTCGTGGCCCAACGGGAGCGTGCCGTCCTCGCGGAGCACCCCGCCGAGGCTTTCGCGCAGGAAGACGATGCTGTCGAGTCGCGTCGCGGCGTCGGTGGCCTCGTCCACGTACGGCTCGACGAGCGCGGCGGCGGTCACGTTGCGGCGTCCCGCGTCGCCGACGGGCAGAGGGAGGCGGAGTCGGCTGCGCAGTTCTCCGGAGGTTTCCCGGGCGAGCAGTTCCGGGGTCAAATGCCGGTCGTCCAGTACGTCGGCGGTGTATGCGTGCGAGGCGAGATGCCGCAGGACGTAAGGGTGCGGGGCGTGCGGCCGGTCGCGCTCGGCGAGTTCGCCCAGGGCCTCGGCGATGGACCGGTGCACCCTGCGCGGCGTCGGGAGCGGCCGTGGCCGTCCGTCGCCTGTGCCGCCGTCGAGCAGCAGGTCCGGTTCCGTCAGCAGTGTCTCCGCGATCCTCTGGTGGACCGGTCGGTAGACGGCGCGGCCGTCCTCCTGGCCTTCCGTGAGGTAGCCGACGAGGCGGCTCGCGCGGAAGGTCCGAACGGCGGCTTCAGGGTCCGCGCCCGGGTCTTCGTCGCAGCCGTCCTCGGCGAGCATGGCCCGTACGACGGCAGGCCAGACCTCCGCCCACGGCAGACCGGCGCCTGGGGCGAAGGCCGTGGCGCGCAGGACCGTCAGCAACAGGCGCACGCTGGTTCCCGTGTTCTGCGCGACGTGCTCCAAGTCCCTGCGCAGGAGGCCTGTTGTGCCGTCGTCGAGCCGCGCCAGCCAGGCGCTCTCGTCAAGGTCCTGAACGTCCGGAGCAGCGCGCAGCTGGGCTGCCGCAAGCCGGGCGTCGAGGAAGGACGGAGACACTCCCCCGGCCACGATGCGTGCGGCGGCGAGGGCTGTGTTGGGGCGCTCCAGGTAGGGGCTGCCTCCGCTCATGAGCAGCGATGCGATGTAGGCCGTGTTGTCCTCCCTGGCCTCGGGCGTGTCCGTGCGGAGGATCTCGTACGGGACCTCCTGCCAGGTGTCGTCTTCCAGTGCGGCGAGCAGGGAGGCCAGCAGCGGGTCGCCGTCCGGCTCGGTGGCGGGCTCGTTGCCGTGGGTGTAACCGTCGAAGCCGGCCGAGCTCCGCACACCGACCAACAGGCGCACTGCCCGGCTGCGGACGAGGGGAAGCACGACGTCGGCAATGCAGGCAGCCGGGTCGACGGCCTCGTCCAGGCCGTCGAGGACGATGGTCACGCTTCCGAGGGCTTCGGCATGTTCCAGCAGGAGGGGCAGTGCGGGCCTGTAGCCGTCGGGGAGGGGAAGGCCGCAGGCGCTCAGGAGGTCCTCCAGCAGGGCCTGTGAGGACTTGGCGCGGGCCAGAACGGCGATGTCCACGGCCCCTTCGTGGGGGCGAAGCTCCAGAGGGAGCTTCCGTGCCATGGCGCGGTGCGCCGGGTCCGCGAGGAAGTCGGGGTCGCTGAGGGTCACGAGCCGTGCGAGGAGGGCGGACTTGCCCGAACCGGCGGACCCCGTGACGATCAGCACTCCGGTTCCGGAGCGGGTGAACTCGACGAGCCTCGTCATCAGTGCGGCCCGGCCGCTGAAGTACCAGCCGGGATCTTCGTCGCTGGTCCGGCCCGAAGCCCGCGAGGTCCAGTACGCGAGGAAGCGGCGCGAGACCGAGACCTGCCGGCGTGGTGCGGAGACCAGCGGCTCGACGGGCCGGTGCCGGGGATTGGGAAGACAGGCGCTGGGTACGTCCCGCTGACGGTCGGGCCACAGCCACAGGGGGTACTTGCGCTGGGGATCCTGCTCGCTGGCCTGGTCGAGGAGCTTGCCCCACTGCTCGAAGGAGAGGTGGGAGCCGACGACGCCGAGGGACTCATCCTCCAGGCGCTCCAGCACCCGTGAGACCACGTCACTGAATTCGCCGAGTTCGGGCTGCTCGTGGAGGTCGGCGCTGGCGACGACGGCCACCGTGCGCGTGGCCCGGCGTTCGGCGGTCATGTCCGACACCAGGGAGGCCACGTCCTCCCGCAGAGCGCCCGCGAAACAGGAGTCCACGAGGACGAGGACGTGCTCGGCGCTGCTGTGAAGAGCGGCCGAGACGATGTCCCGCGTGCGGAACGCCGTCTTCTCCAATGCCTCTTCGTCGGTGAGCGCGAAGGTGAGGTAGTGCCTGCGGGCGCCGTTCTTCTTTCCGTGCCCGGTCACGTAGACGACGAGGGCGTCCTCCTTCGGGGTCTCTTCGAGTTCCTCCGCGATCAGGAACTTCTTCAGGTCCTGCACCGAGTACAGGCCGGTCGCGCGGGAGACGGTGAACCGGTTCTCGGCGGCGAGGGCGGGTGAGGCGAGCCATCCGGTGACGACGGACACCTGCGCCTCCACGGCCTGGGTGAACCCCGGGTCGTCCTTCATGTAGTCGTCGACGCTGACGACCACGAGCCGTCGGTCGGCCGTCACGGGCTGCCGGTCCCCCTGCACACGCACCTCACTGGTCCTCGGAGCCCTTCCCGAGCCCCACCCGATACGATCATGCACGCCGCCGGGGGTGGAACGGGCGGGAGCAGCGGAACCAGCGAGACCACAGGGGGTGGCGTGCACATCGTCGGTGTTCACGGAATCGGCCAGGGCAGGACCAACGAGGTCCGCCTCGCATACGACTGGGGCAGGGCGCTCACACGGGGGCTGGGGCGCAGGCCGGGCGCCGCCGGGACGGTCGTCCCCACCCTGACGGTTCCGCATTACACAGGTCTCTACAAACCGGCTCCTCCCGGGACCGACAGGCATCTGGGCCTTGCCGACGAGGAGGTACCGGGCGCGAGCGGACCGATGGACGCGCAGGAGGAGGAGTTCGTCCTCCAGGCCCTCGCCGCCTACGCACCCGGTCCGCTGCCCGAAGCCCGTCCGTACCAGGGGACGCTCGGGGCTCCTGTGCCGTACGTTCCGGACGCAGTCACCCGCCGCCTCGCCGCGGCCGACGCCCAGCACGGCCGGGGAGCCGGGGCGAGGGTCCTGGTCCTGGTCCGGCAGGCGTACCGCTACCTCCACGAGGAGGAACTCGGTGCACAGATCCGCAAGGTGGTCCGGACCGAGATCGAACGCTCCGGCGCACGTGTCCTGATCGCCCACTCGCTCGGCAGCGTGATCGCCTACGACATGGTGCAGCGCCGGGAGCTGCAGGAACCAGGCATCCACACCCTGATCACCTGCGGCTCCCCGCTCGGCTGGCTGACGGTGCGCCGCGCCCTGCCCCACGACTCGCACCTGGCCGTGCCGGAGTCGCTCGCCTGGCACAACTTCCACGCCGGCGGCGACCCTGTCACGGCCGGCGGGGGCCTGGCCCACGCCGTGACGTCGGGGTCCCTCCGGGACACCCGGGTCGACAACGGCCTCGCCGCTCCGCACGACGCCGTCGGCTACCTGGCACAGGCCTGCCTGGCCGACACGGTCGCCGCGCTGCCGTCCCCGTAGGCCCGCAGAGCCACGGGAGCCCCGACAACGGGCTGAGGAGACGCTGGAGCCGTGCGGTGACGTCCCTCGGATCCTGCCGAAAGGTCGACGCGCCATGGATGCGGCGTGTCGTCTCCGGCGTCGGCCGGTGCCCCGGGCCGTTTCCCGCGGAAGACGTCCTGGGGCACCGGGGCGGGGGTCATGCCGTGTTGTAGGCGATGATCGCGCGGGCCAGGTCTGCGGGCTGAAGGCCGTCCGGGGCTCCGGTGACGTCGTCAACGGCGACTATGTTCAGGTTCTTTCGCAGGTCAGGGACGTTCCAGGGGCCGATGAGCTGCTGATGCAGGAGCGCGTTGTAGGAAGCCGCACGGTCCAGGAGGAACGTACGGGTGATCCCGGAAGGTCCGCGAAAGGCCGCCGGGGCCTGGCGGATGGGGGTCATGCGCCAGCACGCGTCGGCACTGGTGACGGGGGTGACGTTGCGCAGATGGTCGGGCGGGCAGGACCAGCACTGCCCCTGCCAGGGGAAGGAGTCCATGCGGGGGTCCCAGAAGGTACCGGAGGGGCAGTTCCACGCCCAGGCTTCGTTGCGCACGTACGTGGCGGAGGTGCTGACCGCGCGGCTGGGCAGCCAGCAGGCGTCGCTTTGGGTGACGGGGGTGACGTTCCGGACGTATTCGGCCGGACAGCTCCAGCACTCCCCTCCGTTGCGGGGGTCGTAGAAGGAACCCGCGGCGCACGTCATCGAGTCGGGCAGCGCCGTGAAGCTCTGCTGTAGACCTGCCAGGCCGAGGAGGGTGTCCGGCTGGACGATTCCGGCCATGACGAAGAACTTCCCGGCGTCCTCCCCCGGGTTCCTGGCCAACGCTGCCCGGTCGCGTGCGATGGTCTCCGCGAACAGCGCCCGGGGGTCGGCGAAGTCCCTGAGGTAGTTGCCGACCGGCGGGCCGTCGGCGGGGTAGCTGCCGCGGCCGGAGGAGGTGGCGGTGGCGTTCCAGGCCAGCGCGCGGTCGGCCGGTCCCGAGTCGTCCAGCAGGATCACGTTCTTGCCCGCGGCGACGAAGCTGCCGTAGGTCGACGTCGGGGAGAACTGCTGCTGGGAGGCGATCCTCGCCGTACCGGCGGCGGCAACGAAGCGGTCGTACGCCTCCTTGGTGGCCGCGGGCAGTTCCGCCGCGGGGGCGGAAACGGACAGGCTGAAGACGACGATCTCCGCAGGGTGCGCGGTGATCCACCGGCCGATCTGCCCGGCTTCCCCGTCCGGTTCGAAGAACGGGGCACCGAGCGGGGCTCCGTGGTAGGTGAACCACTGGCCGTCCTGCTTGCACAGGCGCAGGTCGACGTAGCGGGATCCGTTCGCGAGCTGCTCGGCGATGGACACGCGCTGGGTCCTGGCGACGCTGGCGGCCAACTGCGGGAAGGATCTGGCCAGGTCGTAGATGTAGCCGGTGCGGCACTGCCCCGACCGCGCGGTGATGCTCCAGGACCCGGCGTCGTGACTACCGGGCATGGCGATCCGGTTGAGCGGGGTATCGGCGATGCGCGGGGACAGGTCACCCATCCACGAGTCGAGGCGGACCTGTTCCGCCGCGGCGTGGCCGTCGGCACGTGCCTGCACGGCGGCGGGCAGCCACATCATGGCGAGTGTCGCTGCCAGGACGAGGAGGCCGTTCAACGCGGTTCTTCCCGGTGGTGAAGCACTTCTTCGCGATGCGGACATGGACACATGCCTCCGGGGGCATACACGGCGACGCCTGTCGGACGCAGCCTGAGGGGCCGCTCAGAATGACATGAATGAATTGACGTGGCCATGCCATTGCACGGCCGTTCCCAACATGTCCGGTTCCCCACCACCCCCGGCCCGGAGCTCCCCTCGATGCGCGGAATCGATTCTTCAACTCAGGCACGTATCGGCCGACGAGCCGCTGGGGAACCTCTTGTGGTACCGATCGTTCCGCATACCTCACCGCCGCCGACCAGTCCTGGCCCCTCGCCCGAGGCGGCGGCGTCACCTCCCCGACCAGCAATACCCGGCCTGCGCTGAAACACCGACTGCCGGGCCGGGGCCGGCGAGCCATCCACGGCAAGAAGGGCAACGGCTGATGGGCATCTACGGACAGGACTGGGCGTCCTACCAGAGCGACGAACCGAGCCTCGCCGGACTCGACTTCGTCTTCACGAAGATCACGGAGGGCCTCGGCTACACGAATCCGAGGTGGGTCCGTCAGCGCGACCACGCCAAACGCCACGGCCTGGTCTGGGGCGCCTACCACTACCCCCACATGGCGAACGACCCGGAGCGTGAAGCCGACTTCTTCCTCGACCAGGCCGCCTGGCAGCCCGGCGACATCCTGGTCCTCGACTGGGAGGGCTACGACAACGCCAACTCCGGTGTCTCCAAGGCCCGCCAGCGAGCCTACAAGGAGGACTGGCTCCGCTACGTGAAGGGTCGAATGCCGGGTCACCGGGTCGGCATGTACTGCAACGCCGACTACTGGAAGAACGTCGACACGACCAGCTATTGCGGCGACTTCCTGTGGATCGCCACCGCGGGCCGGCGCGCGGGCGACCCCGGGATCAAGGCCGGATGGATGTTCCACCAGTACGACGACAACCCCGTCGACAAGGACTACTGCCCCCTGCCCGGCCGCGAGGATCTTCGCGCCTGGGCTCTCGGATCCCCGGAGGACGACATGCCCCTGTCCCAGGCCGACCTCGACGCCGTCGCGACCGCCGTCTGGCGTCACACCGAAACCAACGCCGCCACCGGCCGCCCCGTCGACATGGGCGCGGTCATGGCCTGGATGGACAAGGTCCACAACAACCAGACCGACGCCGTCGCCCGACAGATCGCCGCGACACAGGCGGCAGTGACCGCACTCGCCGCCCAACTCGGCCAGCAGCACGGTGTCGACACCGACACCGTGGTCGCCGCGGTACGGCAGGCCATCGCCGAGGCCGTCGTCAACGTGGACATCCACGTGAGCAGCACCCCCACCCCTACCGGCTGAGCGGCATACCCCGGTCGGCACGCCGGTCGAGGAGCCACGTTCCCGGTCCCGGGGCCGCCGTCATCGGCTCCGACCGGCAGGCCACGGAACTCCACCGCGGTGACGAGGAGATGACGGCCCGGACAACGCTCGGCCCCGGCATGGGCGGTGCCGGTGTACGGCGCGGCCGCGGAACCCGGCACTGCCACCGCGGTGACCGCCTGAACCCTCCGTGCCGCAGCGTCCGTCGTACTCCGGTCGGCGAGCAAGCCGCACCCCCGGGTATAGCGGGCGCCTTGCCATCCTGCCCATGGAGCCTCCGGCCTTCGTACGCGAAGGCCCACTCCCCCGGAACCACTCCGGCAGGTCGTCACCCACATGACCGGGACTCGGCCCTTGGCCCGCGCGGCGGGACGGGCACGGCCGAGTCAGTCGTGTCGGGCGACCTTCACCGCCGAGACCAGCAAAATCACCGCGAGAGCGGGGATGAGGACCAGGTCGGGAATCACACCCAGGAAGAGCCCTCCGAGGAGGGCGCCGGTGATGGAACCGCCGGCCATGAGGGCCGCGAAGCGCAGGTTTTCTGCGAGTACGGCGAAGCTGTTGTCGCGGCTGTAGCGGGCGAAGGCGACGAGCATCGTGGGCAGGGATACCAGCAGGGACAGACTCCCGGCGAGCTTGATGTCCGCGCCGAACAGCAGCACGATCGTGGGGATGAGGAGTTCGCCTCCGGCGACGCCCATGATGGCGGCGACCACGCCGATCCCGAACCCGGCCACCACACCGGCCAGCACCTGCACCGGGCCCGGCAGGGCGAGGGAACCGACGGCGGTGATGTGGGTGAGAACCAGGGCGGCGGCCATGCCCACCATCAGGACGGCGAGGACCTTGTAGAGGGTCGCGGACCGCATCCGTACCGCCCACGAGGCTCCGGCCCACGCGCCCAGGAGACTGCCGGCCAGCAGGTTGACCGCGATCGCCCAGTGCGCGCCGAGGTCGGCGAAGGAGACGGCTGCGAGGCGGGCGGGCAGGGCGGTGACCACGACGACCAGGCTCAGCGCCTTGTTCAAGATCACCGCGGACAGGGCCGCGAAGCCGAACATGCCGATCAGCAGCGGCAGCCGGAACTCCGCGCCCCCGAGCCCGATCAGACCGCCGAGCACTCCGACCATCGCACCGGCCCCGAACGCCAACGGAGCCGACCGCAGCCGTGCAGCAGCGGCCAAGCCCTCGTACATCGGGGACGGTGGGAGATCAGACATGCCCGTCAGTCTGCACAGTGCGCGCACCGCACGGACAGTGGAGGATCGCACCAGGTCTGCGCTACGTCACATGCAATCCATCCGACCCTCACCGTCCGGCGCATCAGCCCCGCGGCCGCACGAACCCGGGGCCACACCGCATCGAAGCCGTTCGAGTGGTCGTACGGACGGAACGTCGGCGTAGCAGGGTGTCGTCACCCCGATCCACTTGCCCGGCCCGATCATGTCGTGCCATGGATCCTCGTGAACTCCGCGCGACACCGACCTTCTGGCGCCCATGGGCCATCGGGATGGCGGTGGCGGCCCTGCTGGCCGCAGCCCCGTCATATGCGGCGGCGGCAGAGCCGTCCTCCGGCAGGGCTTCGGTCGGCAGCAACAGCACGGACACGGTGTGCCCACCGGATCACGGCGGGGCTGCCCTCCCCGGGGGCCCTTGCAACCCCCCACACCACTGCCGCCCCTGCCGCCCCCCGCGCCACTGCCCGGACGGGTCGCCCGACTGCGACGGACCCGGTTCGCCCGCGACCGGTGCGGTCACGGTGGTCAAGGAGGACGCGACCACGGGCGACGTCCTGGCCGGCGCGATCTTCCAGCTGTGGGAGGAGACCAACGGCATCCCCGGTCTCCAGACCACCGGCGCCAACCCGGACACCAGCATCTCGGTCCCTTGCACCACCGGGGCGGACGGCGTGTGCTCTCGTACCGAGCCCTTCGGCACGTACTACTGGCTGGAGACCCAGGCACCGCCCGGGTACGAACTGCCGTTGAACCCGACCTTCGGCCCCCTGCCACTGTGGCAGGGGAACGTCGATGAGGGAGTGACCGTCATCGCCGAGAACACGGCGGAGGTCGATCCGCCCACGAAAGCGCGACCGCGTCCCTGAGGCAGCGGTCCCCCGGCTGGTGGGCACACAGCCAGTCACCGGTCGTCCTGGCCGTCAGTCACCGGTCGCACCGGGAGGCCGGGTGGGCTCGAGGAGCAGCAAGGGCGTACCGACGAGCAGCACCGCGACGCCGAGAACGGCTCCCCATCCGGCGTGGAAGAGGCTGGACCAGAGCACCCACAGGCAGCTGAGTCCGAAGAGCGCGGGGGTCACCGGATAGAGAGGCACCCGATAGTGCGGGGCCGCGGCCGACTCCCTCCTGCGAAAGACGTACAGCGACAGGGCCACCAGGAACATGAAGGACCAGAACACCGGCGCGGTGTAGGCGACCATCGCCCGGAACCCCACGCGCGTGACGGCTCCGAAGACGACCAGCGCCGCGGAGACCGCGCCCTGCAGTACGAGCGCGTTCGCGGGAGTCGAACCGCGTTCCTTCCAGGTGCCGATCGATCGCAGCGCGGCCACGTCCCGGCCGAGCGCGTAGTACGAACGGGCCCCGGTGATCATCAGGCCGTTGAGCGTGGTCAGGGTGGACAGCATGACGACGACGCTGAGGGCCGTCGCCCCCGCGTCGCCGGCGACGGCGCGCATCATGTCGGCGCCGACGGCATCGCTGTCACGGACCCCCTCGAGCCCCAACACGTGCAGAAAGGCCAGATTGATCGCGAGGGTCACGGCGATGACGACGAGCACGCCGAGGACCAGGGCACGGGCCATGTTGTGCTGGGCGTCCTGGAGTTCGCCCGAGAGGTAGGCGGCCTCGTTCCAGCCGCCGTAGGTCAGGAGGATGTACATCATCGCGAGGCCGATACCGGCCACCGACGTCTCCTGCGGGGTGCTCGGGCGAGGTGCGGGAGCCGTCGTTGCGAACGCCGAGACGACGATGGCGATGAGCGCGAGGACGACGACGACCTCGACGAACCGCTGGGTCAGCTTTCCGGGTGTGATGCCCACCCGGTTGACGAGGGTGAAGACGGTGATCGCGACGAGGGCGTACAGGCTCGGACCGTACGGTCCGAGCGACAGGGCAGCGTTCGCGTAGTCGCCCATCACGAAGGCGGCGGCCGCGATGGCACCCGGTTGGATCACCGCGCAGCGCGCCCAGGCGAACAGCAGGGCGACCTTCCGCCCGTAGGCCTCGTTCAGGAAGGCGTACTCGCCGCCCGCGTCGGGGCGCGCGCTGCCCAGCTCGGCGTAGCAGAGCGCACCGATCAGCGTCACCAGCCCGCCCAGCAGCCACAGCGACACGAACTCGGCCTCGTCGCTCGAATACCTCGCCACCAGCGCAGGGGTCGCGAAGATGCCGAAACCCAGGACGATGCCGATCACCATGATCGCGACGTCCGAGGGTGTCAGCGTGGCCCGGGGAACCGCGCCGGAGGTTTCGGACATGGCACACCTCGGGACATCGCAGGCCGCGGGAGGGCACAACAGGACATCGGGGACGCCCCTGACAGAATGCCAGGCGAAGCAGGGCCGGGCGGCGACGACGCGGCCTGGCGACCTGAGTCGGAGAATCGTCGGCAGCAGGCGGCGACTTCGTCGAGGACCTCGTCGGCGTGAGCCGATCCCGACGGCGCCAATACCTTCCCGTCCCGTCGGACTTCGGCCCGGATCGCGCTCTGTGACGTCAAAGCGCCCCGATGGTCCTGGCCTCTTCGGCTGCTTCCCGGAAGGTGACGACCGCCTCGCCGTTCTCCCGCGCCCATGCGGTGAGCATTCTGATGGGCTCCTCCAGGGTTCGCCCGAGATCGGTCAGGCCGTACTCCACGCGCGGCGGCGCCTCGGCGTACGCGTGCCGCTCGACCAGCCCGTTGGCTTGGAGCCGGCGCAGCGTCTGGGTGAGTACCTTGCGCGAGATGCCACCGCTCAGTTCGACCAGCTCGCCGTGGCGCAACGGGCCGTCGGTCAGCGCGAAGAGCGTGACCATGGACCACTTGCTGGCGATGATCTCCATGGCCAGGAGAGCCGGACAGTCCGAGAGGAAGGCGATTCCGGGTCGCTGGTTCATGCCCCGAAGGTTACCTGGAGGTACCTGACGGCCGCCTATCGTCGTCGAGGTGCGCACGCCCCGTACTCGCATCTCGCATGATTGAGGTTTCAGCCATGTTCGTCTCCCTTGCCGCCGTCACCGTGTTGATGTCGGCGGTTCTCCTGATATCGGCCGGGGCCAAGTCTCTGCGGACGCGGCACATCACCGAGCAGATGTCCGCCCTCGGCGTGCCGCAGAGCATGATGGCTTTCCTGATCGGCGCTCAGATCGCGGGCGCGGCCGGTGGGATCGCCGGACTCCGGTGGGGACCCCTCGGAGTCGCCGCCGCGATCGGCCTGACGCTCTATTTCACCGGGGCGGTTGCCTTCCACCTGCGCGTCGGCGACCACAAGGGCGCGCTCCCGGCGGCGGTACTCACCGTGGCCTCCGTAGCCCTGATCGTGCTGCGCACTGCCACCCTCTGATCACGTCCCTCTGCGTGGACGAGGGTGCCGCTCCGGCATCGGCATCGCCCGTCGTCCCCCCGTGGGCCGAGCACCGCGACCGTACGGTCCCGACCGGCCGGGGCGCGGGACCGTACGGGATGGGTCAGGGCTTCGGGATGGCGGTGGGGAGGCCCGTGGGAAGCTTGCCCGGCTCGCTCTTCTGGTAGGTCTCGGTGCCGACTTCCTGCCAGGTGACCTTCAGTTCGGCCGCGCCCACGGAGGCGACCTGGCCCTTCGCGTGCAGTGCGCCCGCCGGGCACTTGAGGTCGAAGGACTTGCCGTCGGTGGTGCCCTGGCAGGTCAGGCCGGAGGCGCCCTCGACGACCACGGCGGTCTTGCCCTTGACGGTCAGGACAACGGGCTTCGACGGATTCGCCATCGAGATCCAGCCGCCCTCCACGCTGCCGCCCTTGGCGTCGGTACCGGCACCGGAGCTGGACGCAGCCGACGGACTGCTCGGCGTCGCGGCCGGCTTCGGGTCCTTCGAGGTGGCGGCCTTGTCGCTGCCGGAGTCGCTGCCGCATGCCGTGAGGGCCAGGGCGGCCGCGATGCCGGCCGCGGCGATGAGGCTGTGACGCAGGTTCTTGTGCACGAGAAGTCCCTTAGTGGAGCACGAGTTGATCGAAAGCGTGTGCCAAATTACCAGGAGGGGAGACACGGGACGGCGGCGTCGGCGTCACCGGTTCGTCACAGGTACCGGGCGCACTCGTCCGAGACGCCGCCGATGGGGAGCCGGCCTGTCGGCGCGGTCGGCCGCGCGACGGAGCGCACGTTGAGGGGCAGAACAGCCGGTCGTACGGGCCTCCGTCAGGTTCGAATCCGGGCTGTCCGGCACCGTCCTACCCCCAAGGGCTGCCACCCGACTGACAGTCGTGAACCGGACACCAGCCGACGGCGCCGAAGCCCCGCCCTCCAGGTGGCGGTACGCGGCGGGCGCGAAGTCTCGCGGTCTACTTGCCGTTCAAGTGTGCGGTCAGGCGGGACAGCAGAGGCAGCGCCGCCTCAAGCGTCTTTCGTTCACTGTCACTGAGGACATCGCTGATCGCGGCGCCGAGCCAGTCCGCACGCCTTCGGCGCTCCTCGGCCAGGCGGTCGCTTCCCGTCGGCGTGAGGTGGAGCAACAGCTTGCGCCCGTCGCTGGGGTGCGCCTCGGCGTACACAAGGCCCTGAGCCAGGAGTTCCTTGACCGCCTTGGCAGCCGACTGGTGACTGACTCCCCGCTGTTGTGCGATATCGGCGGTGGTCTGCGGGCCGCTGCGGTCCAGGTACCCCAGGACGGCGGCCTCGCCGAGCGGCATCTTGTCGGCAGCGCGCACAGTGCGCACGAGCCGTCCGATGGTCAGGCGAAGTTCTTCGGCCAGCTGATTCTCGTCCATGGCGCCAGCTTAACCACACCTACAACCATGTTGTACAGTTTAGCTGTAGATATTTGGGCGGCTCGGAAAGGACCCGCTGTGAAGCTCACCAAGCACTCCCATGCCTGCATCACACTCGAGAAGGACGGCACCCGCCTGGTCATCGACCCCGGCACTCTCACCCCGGACGCGGCAGAAGCCGTCACCCGAGCTCATGCCGTCCTGGTCACCCACGAACACTTCGACCACTTCGACGAAGAGCTCGTCGCCGCCGCTCTCGAAGCCCAGCCCGGGCTGCAGGTCTACGGCACAGCCGCGGTCGCAGCCGCCCTCGGCAGCCGCGGTGGCCGCGTCCACGCCGTCACCGCGGGCGACACCTTCAGCGTCGGTTCCATCACCGCCACCGTCCACGGCCGGCGCCACGCGCTGATCCACGCCGACATCCCGTGCCCCGACAACGTCGGCTACCTCCTCGACGACGGGGCCGTCTACCACCCCGGCGACGCCTACTTCGCGCCCGACGCTCCCGTACACACCCTCCTGCTGCCGACCAGCGGCCCATGGACGAAGCTCGGCGAAGCCGCCGACTACGTCCGCACCGTCAAGCCCGAGCGCATCATCCAGATCCACGAACTCATGCTCAGCGACCTCGGCCAGCACTCCACCGCCAGTCTCCTCGGCGAGAAGGGCCTGACCGGCATCCCGATCGAGCGCCTCGAGCCCGGCACCACCGTCCAGCTGTAAGACGGCGCCTGAGCCCGGTTCGCACCGAGGGCGAAGTGACCAGGCCGCTCGCCGCCCCGGATGCCTGACCGCACACCACCCTCTCGAGCACGAGCACCAGGCGGTCACCCCGGATCCGCGTGGGTCCTGTTCCTGCGCCCCTTGCTGCTGTACGGCGCCGGCGCTGAGCGGCTGGGAGAGTGCGGTGGCGGTACATCATCACGGCGCGTGCTTCAGGGTCGGGCCGCGTCCGATCGTCAGCCTGACCACCCGCCCCCGATCAGCGGCGGCCAGTGGTCAGGCTGACGAGGAACTGGCCGCCGCCCGGCTCGATGCCCGCGGTCACCGGCAGTCCCGGTACCAGCCGGGAGAACCGGTCCACCAGCCAATCCGCCACCTCCTGGGCGTCCTTCCTGGTCGGACAACGGCCCACCACCTCGCGGCCACCCTTGCGCTCCAGCCTGTCGGCAACGGCGATCAGCGGCGCGGGTTCGACTACATACAGGTGCTCCGGCCAGGCGATGACCACCTTGACCGCACCCTTGCGCGTGTTGCACCCGCGGTGCGCGAGCCGCTCGGGGACCTTGGCCTTGCGGTCGGCGGTCCGGCTGTCGACACTGGGCCCCCGCGGGTCGTTCACCGACTCGTCGGGGTCGACCGGCTCGTCACACACCCAACACCGCCAGCCGTCACGCTCGGCCACATCATCAAGAAGACTCATCCGAACAAACTAGCCTGCCCGAGCAGCGCGCGCGGACCAGGCTCGTGGACAAGGCTGATGGCGGGGCGGCTTGGCGCCGCAGGGTTCGGCCATCTCCCCGGGCAGCGGCACCGATCCGGCCCCCCGGCCTCCGCCACCACTCGTTCGGCCACACCATCGGGTGGAATCCGGGACCTTTTCGGCGATCGATGCCCCGTTCGGCCTACCGGTCTGGCTAGTGTCCGTTGGCCGACCGATCCCATCGAGACGCCCGCGAGGTCCCATGTCCAGTGCAACGACCCGGATCGATCCGACGAAGCCCAGTATCGCCAGGGTCTACGACGCATTCCTGGGCGGCAGCGACAACTACGAGGTGGACCGCGAGGTGGTGCGGAGCGTGCAGAAAGCCGCGCCGGAGGCCGCGGACCTGGCGGTCGAGAACCGCGCCTTCTTGATCCGCGTCTGCCGCTTCCTCGCCGGGCAGGCCGGCATCACCCAGTACCTCGACTGCGGGTCGGGCCTGCCGACCGCGGAGAACACCCACCAGGTGGTGCAGCGCCTCATCCCCGGCGCCCGGGTCGTCTACGTGGACAACGACCCCTTGGTGCTGGGCCACAGCCGCACACTGCTGGACGGCAACGAGAGCGCCGTCATCACCGCCGGGGACATCTTCGAACCGGAGAGGCTGCTCGGCAACGAACTCGTACGGTCCCACCTCGACTGGGACGAGCCGATCGCGCTGCTGCACATGGGCACGCTGCACCACTACAACGGCGAGGGCACGCGTACGCGCAAGGACGTCATGCGCGCCTACCTCGAGGCCCTTCCGTCCGGCTCCTACGTCGCGATCAGTCATTTCCTGGATCCGGAAGACGAGTACAGCGCCACCGCCCGGAAGATGGAGGACCTGTTCCTGCACAGCATGATGGGCAGCGGCACCTTCTCCACCAGGGCCGAGCTGGAGGAGCTGTTCAACGGCCTGGAGATGGTCGACCCGGGCCTGGTGCGGTGTGCCGACTGGTGGCCTGACGGCCCGCGACTCAAGCCTTTGAGCTCAGCCCAGCGCTGCATCGCCGGCGGCGTCGCCCACAAGCCGTAGGCCGTACGCCGTGCCGCGCGGAATCGGCGGAACTCGCGGGCGCGGTCGGGACGATTGCGCGGTCTGCCCCGGAGAGCGGCACCTTGGCGCGCCTGAGACTCCTCCAGCACACCGCGGGAAACGCAGCCGTGGAGAAGTGGCTGCGTGCCGAAGAGGACGGTGTCGGGCCCCGATGAGGCCGTGAGGGTGGTCCGGTTGCCCGAACGTACCGTTCCCGAGGGCAACATGTCTGCACCGGTGAGGACTTCATTCGGACGCGGCGGCAACGTGGCGCGCGGCGCCGTCCAGGTGCTGCGCACCTCCGTCCCGTACGTGGCCGAGGTCGTCAACCGCGAGGCGGCGCACGGTGGTGTCGACGGCGAGACGGTGGAGGAGGCCAAGCTGCGGGCGCCGATCACGCTGCGCGCCCAGGACCGCGCCGTCACCCTGCGCGACTACGAGGAGCTCGCCCGGCGCGCCGCGCCGGAAACCGCGCGCATCGCCTGCCTGGAGGGCGAGGAGGGCGAGCACGGCGCCTACGCGGTCCGCGTCCTCGTCGTCCCCCGGGCCGTCCCCGATCCGGGCGGCCGGCTGCGCTTCGAGCAGCTCGTGCCCGGCGACGACCTGCTCCGCCGGATCACCCGGTATCTCGACGAGCGCCGTCTCATCGGCACCCGGCTGGCCGTCGGCCCGCCGTACTACCAGGGCGTCACGGTCGTTGCCACGGTGCACGCGTTCCGCGGCGTCGACACCGACCGGGTGCGCCGCCAGGCGCACGACGCGCTCTACCGCCACCTCGACCCGCTGACCGGCGGCACGGACGGCCGGGGCTGGCCCTTCGGCCGCCCCGTCCAGACCGGCGAGCTGTTCGCGGTGCTGCAACGGGTCCCCGGGGTGGAACTCGTCGACCAGGTCGTCCTGCACCCCGCCGATCCCCTCACCGGCAGGCGCGGCGACCCGACCGACCGCATCGACCTGGAGCGGCCCTCGCTGGTCTTCTCCTTCGACCATCGCGTCCGGGTGATCGGGGACGACGGATGACGGCCCCTCCCTACCGGGGCTCCGTCGACGGCCTGGGCTCCTCGCTCCCGCTGGGCGCGATGCTCCCCGCCGTCTTCGCCGACGACGACCTGGCACAGCGGTTCGTCGGCGGCCTGGACGAGGTCCTCGCGCCCATCCTCAACGTCCTGGACTGCCTGGACAGCTATTTCGACCCGGCGCTGGCCCCGGGCGACTTCGCACGGTGGCTCGGCACCTGGGTGGGCGCCGAGACCGACGGCGGCGAGCCCGAGCCCAGGTTGCGGGCGGCCGTCGCGGCCGCCGTCGCACTGCACCGGGTCCGCGGCACCCGACGTGGCCTCGCGGAGGCGGTACGGCTCGCCTTCGGCGTCGCGCCCGATATCACCGAGAGCGGCGGCGCCGACTGGAACGCCCGCCCGCTGGGCCCCTTCCCCGGCGCCCCGCGCCCCCGGCTGCACGTCACCCTCCGCCTGCCCGAGCCGACTCCGGCCGACACGACGCGTGCGGCGCCGTGCTCGGCTGGGACCAGGGCGCCGCCCGCGCCGCGCGGCCGGCCGACTCGTCGTCGCACTCCCACAGGCCCGCCGTGGACGCGCCCCGGCCCCCGCAGGAAACGGCACGGGCGACGAGTGGCTCGGACGCCGGCGCGCCCGCGCGCGCCGGCACGGCCGCGGGCACCACGGACGGAGCGCGTGCGGCACGGGCGGTGCGCGCCGACGGCCGCGGCACCGGGCCCGCCACGAGGCCCGCCGCCGGCGGTTCGCAGGGACCGGCGTCCGGACACGCCGGGGCGGCCGGGGAGTCGGACCGTCCGGGGCCGTCGGGCGGGCAGGGGCCGTCGGTCGGGCAGGGGGGCGCCGGGTCGGCCGGTCCGCCTCGGACCGACGACGCCGCGCAGCCCGCTGCTCCCGATCCGGTGCGCCCGGATGCGCCGTCGCCCGAGGACACCGCGCCCACCGCGCCCGTGCCCGCCGCACCGGCCCCGCACGCGCTGAGCGACACCATGTCCGACCGGGCGCGCTCCCTCCTCGTACCCGTGGCGGACCCGGAGGTTCCGCAGCCCGGGCCGGCGGCGGTCGCGCCCGTCCTGCCCGGCCGGCCGGACGCCGACCGGCCCACCGTGCGTGCCCCGGGCGAGCAGCCCGGCATCGAGGGCGGCCCGCCGTGCCGGTGGTGCGCGACGCCGAACCGGCCCGACCGCCATTACTGCGTGCGCTGCGCGATGCCGCTGGCCGAGACCGGCGAGGCCGCCGCACCCGGACGGGCGCCCTGGTGGCGCCGTCTCTTCGACGGGCGGCACCGCGAGACGCCGTGGGCGGGAGACCGCCCCCGGCTGCGCCGTGTCTTCGACCGCATCGGCACCTGGACGGCCCTCGCCGTCGTCGTCACCCTGGCGATCCTCGGCTTCGTGTACCTGCCCGCCGGTATCCAGGCCACCCGGGACCACTTCGCCAAGCGGGCCCCGGTCGCTCCGGACCGGGTCGCGGCCTCCCGCTCGTATCCCGGCCACCAGCCGGAGCTCGTCTTCGACAAGCGCGGCAACACCTGGTGGGGGCCCGGCGTCTCGCAGTCCGGTCAAGGGGAATGGATCGAGGCCACCTTCGGCGAACCGACCCGGTTGCTGGACCTGATCATCACCCCGGGCGTCTCCGCGCGGGCCGACAAGACGGGCGAGTCGGCCCTTCCGCACCGCGTCACGGCGACGATCACCGGGAAGGACGGCAAGGTCACCACGCGCCGGCTGACCCTGGACCAGGGGGCGGGCGGCCAGCGGCGTCCGTTCCCCGTCGGCGAAGTCACGAAGGTCCGCTTCACCGTCGATTCCTCGCATACGACCTCCGCCGACAAGCAGGTCGTCATCGCGGAGATCGAGTTCTTCGGCCCGTCGAACGCCAACCGCTCCTGACCGCCCACACGGGAGCCCGTGCCGTGGGCCCGTGGGCGCCCCCCCCCCCGGCGGCCCCACCGCCCCCCCCCCCGCGCCCCCGCCCCCCCCCGCGGTGCCCCGTGGGGGGGCCCGGCCCCCCCCCCCCCCGGGGCGCCCCCCCCGCCCCCCGCCACGGGCGCGTCCGCCGGCCCGCTCCGGAGGCGATGGCGCGAACCAGGAGCGGGGACCGATCAGGACCGGCGGCGTGCCGGTGGAGGCACGGACGATCGCGGAGCCGACTGCTGCTACTCGCCCTTCCAGAAGACGGTGACGACGTTCCAGCCGCCTTCGCCGAGACCGACGAGGACCACCAGCTCGCCGCCACTGGAAAGCCCGAGCGTGTAGCGCCAGTTCCCGTTCTGCTGGCACGCGGCGTTCCTGGCACCGACCCTGACGACCTTCTGGATGTCGTCCTCGGTCACCCCGCGCTCGTTCATGCGGTCGCGGGCGTGCTGGGTGATGCGGTCGTAGGCGCTCGGCGCGACATCCGAGTAGCAGCGGTTGGTCACTTCGTGTCCGCCGCGGGTGGGCGGGCCCGCGGTCGTCGTGGCTGCCGTCGCGGGGCCGGAGATCCCCATCACGGCAGAGGTGACAAAGCCGAGGGCCAGGAGCCGAAGGCGCTTCGAGGTGTTCACGGTGATTCCCTTTTCCGGGTGCTGTGCACGCGGCCGGCCGGCCGCTGCGGAAAAGGTGCCCGGCAGCCGTCCACGTGCGATCAGCAGAAGATCAACGGCAACCATCGGAGCCCGACCATCGGGGTCAACAGTCCCAGCGGGGCGGCCGACCGCCCGGGCCACTCGCATCTGCCTGACCAGCACCAACCGAACACCGATCCATCAGGACGGCCTCCGCGGTCACATGGACCACGACTAATCTGCCGAAGGGGTGGGGGCAGGCGCCGGGGCCGGGGCGGGAGCCGGAGCGGGTACCAGGGCGGGGGCCGGGGTCACGAGACGCGGTGGGCGGGTCAGGAACAGCCAGACGGAGAGGCTGACCGCCGCCAGGAAACCGGCCACCATGACCGCCACCACGCCGCCCATGGGCACCGGGCAGCCGTTCCCGCCGAGCGCGACCGTGCAGCTCACCAGCAGGACGCACACGGTGACGACCGCCAGCCCGCTCCCGGCGATCCCCCGCGTCGCCCCGTCCCCCGCCAGACGGACTCCGTCCAGGCCGGGGCGGCCGTATGCGATGTAGCCGACGACGGAGACCCCGAGCAGCACGAGGAGCAGGCCCGCGATGAGGAGGTCCAGCCAACCGGGCACCGTTTTGTAGTACCCCTTGCCGTACTCGTACACCCCGTTGCACAAGAGCGCGAACATCGGCAGGGGCGCGCACTGGCCGAGCAGGCGGCGCCCGTGGTCGACCGCGGTGTGCGGCAGCACGCTCTCCAGGAGGAGGATGGCCGCGTAGATCAGCATGGCTCCGGAGACCGAGAACGCAAGCCCCGCCACGTCGTGCTCGAACAGCGCCCGGCCGGTGTTCTTGCCGTCGGCCGCGATGATGCAGTAGGCGAGCGAGGTCAGGATGAGACCCAGGAGCGCCGAGAGCAGGACGGGCACCGCCTTGTTCAGTGCCTCTTCCCGGCGTTCTGCGGGCGGGGCGCCGCCCAGCAGGTGCGAGACGACGATGAACACGGCCGCCAGGGCGAACCCCGCGAGCGTTCCGGACAGTTGCGCGTACAGGTTCGCGACCTGGGTGAAATCGAGGGTCGACGTGGTGCAGTCCATCGGCACTCCGGGCTGGAGGGAGCAGTTCGTTGAAGCCGTGCGTCCGTGTGGCCGTGGGGCGCCGCACGAGTGGCGACGTCTCACGCGGGCCATGCTTCCTGCCCGGCCGGCGCCCCAAACCCGGAACCGGAAAGTCCGGCGGTCACCGTTCTTGCCCCGCCCGACAGACCGGACCCCGACCGCTGCCGTCAGGTCAGGTCAGGACCGCGGCCAGGGCGCCGGTGACGGCAGCGGCCAGGGTCAGGAACGCCGCGAACGCGGCGGCGGCGCGCAGGCACGCGGCCGGGTAGGTGGCGCCGTCGAGGCGGGCGAGTTTCCCGGCCACCGCGGCGACGGCGAGGGCGCCGATCAAGACCAGGCACATCGTGAACAGCACCACTGTCAGAGCAGACATTCGAACTCCTCGCAAGGACGCTTCGGTTGATGGACCAACCATCTCGAATCGGGTGTGCGACAGGGTTCGGCCGGGCGAAGATGAACACTGCTGAACAATGGCGTGCACACCGGCCGGGGGAAATCATGAGCACCACGGATGGGGAACGGCACCCTGACGACGAGCCCGGTGCGGCCTTGTCCCGGCTACAGGCGCAGTTCGCGGACGCGCTGGCCTCGAAGGGGCAGACGGTCACCTGGCTGGCGGGGAAGGCCGGGCTGGGACGTACGGGGGTGAGCAACGCCCTGAACAAGCCGTACGTTCCGAGCGCGCGGACCGTGGCCGCCATGGCTCGGGCGTTGCGGCTCGACGAGGAAGGCCTGCTGGAGCTGCGGCGGCAGGCGGAAGCAGCTCAGGACCGCGGACCGGGCGGGCCGGGGCCGGTCGTCGCGGCCTCGCTGGGCGGGCCTTCGGGCGGTGTTGGGGGCCGGGTGGTGGGGCAGCCGGGTCTGCTGGTGGGGGCGCCGCCGCTGGCGGCATCGGCGTTCCAGCCCCGCGCGGGGATCCGGGAACGCATCGATGCCGCCCGTGCGGGGGGCGCGGTGGTGCTGACGCAGGCCAGGCGGGCGTCAGCGGGGGTGCTGTCGGGGATGGGCGGGGTCGGCAAGTCCCAGCTCGCCGCCCAGTACGCCCACCAAGCCGTGGCCGAGGAGACCGGGTTGGTGGTGTGGGTCCCGGCCGGCGAGCACGCACAGGTCATCGCCCTTTACGCGCAGGCCGCCCTGCGGGTCGGGGCACTCGGCGCGAGCGGGCAGGATCCCGAGCAGGACGCGCGGGCGTTCCTGGAGTGGCTGGCCACCACCAACCGGTCCTGGCTCGTGGTCCTCGACGACGTCACCGACCCGGGCGTCGTCGGCCCGTGGTGGCCACCGGCCCGGCCCGGCATCGGCTGGACGCTGGCCACGACCCGCCTGCACGACCCGCGCCTGACCGGCGGCGGCCGCGCCCGCATCGAAATCGACGTCTACACCCCTCAGGAAGCCGTCGACTACCTCCAGGAACGGGTCGCCGGTGACGGTGGAGGGCACCTTCTGGACGGGCGGGAAGGCGAGGTCGCCCGTGTGCTCGGCCATCTCCCCCTCGCACTGGGCCACGCGGCCGCGTACCTCCTCGCCGAGGAACTCAGCTGCGCCCGGTACCTGACCCGCCTGGCCGACCAAGCACTGCAGCTGGACGACATCCTCCCGGACTGGGCGGACACCGAGGGCTATCAACGGCAGGTCACCGCCGCCCTGCTCCTCTCCCTGGGCGCAGCCGAACAAGCCGGCCCCGAAGGCGTCATCACGCCCCTCGTCCGGCTGCTGGCGCTCCTCGACCCGGATGGCCACCCGGAATCCCTCTGGACCACCCCACCCGTCACCACGCTCCTCACCGCGGCCCGAGGCCACGGCGCCAAGCAGGCGACCACGGCGGAGGAGGTGGTGCGCGCGCTACGGGTTCTACGCCGGTACGCACTGATCACCACCGACCCGCACACCCCGCACCGTCAAATCCGGATGCACGCCCTCACCGGCCGCGCTGTCCGCGAAACCACCCCCGCCAGCCGGCAGCCCGACCTCGCCACCACCACCGCCGACGCCCTGATCGCGATCTGGCCGCCCACCGATCTACCGCGGGAGTTCGCACAAACGCTGCGGGCCAACACCACCGCACTGCTCCAAAACGCCGAGAAGCACCTCTGGCGGGACCGCATTCACTCGGTGATCCTCATCAACGGACAGAGCCTCAGAGCCGGCGGCCTGCACCAGGACGCCCACGGCTACTGGACATCGATCACGGAAACGGCCGTGCGAGTACTCGGGCCGGACCACCCCGACACCATCAGCGCCCGCGCCAACCTCGCCGCCGCCTACAGCGACCTCGGGCGCCACCACGACGCACTCGGCCTCCTGGAAGCCGTACGCGCCGGCTGCGAACGCCTCCTCGGTCCCGACCACCCCGACACCATCAGCACCCGCACCAACCTCGCCGTCACCTACCACCGGCTCGGACGCCACCACGACGCACTCTCGCTCCAGGAAGCCGTACACGCCGACTGCGAACGCCTCGTCGGGCCCGACCACCCCAACGCCCTCCAGGCCCGCGCCAACCTTGCCGACACATACCGCAACCTCGGGCGCCACCACGACGCGCTCACCCTCGAAGAAGCCGTTTGCACCGACTCCGAACGCCTTCTGGGGCCCGACCACCCCAACACCCTCCACGCGCGTGCCAACCTCGCCGCCACCTACCACCGGCTCGGGCGCCACCACGAGGCACTCGGCCTCCAAGAAGCCGTCCAGGCAGACCGCGAACGCCTCCTCGGAACCGACCACCCCGACACCATCAGCGCCCGCGCCAACCTCGCCGTCACCTACCACCAGCTGGGGCGCGACGACGACGCACTCACCCTCCAAGAAGCCGTCCAGGCAGACTGCGAACGCCTCCTCGGTACCGACCACCCCGACACCATCGGCGCCCGCGCCAACCTCGCGGTCACCTACAGCAACCTGGGGCGCCACCACGACGCACTCGGCCTCCTGGAAGCCGTACACGCCGACTGCGAACGTCTTCTCGGCACCGACCACCCAGACACCCTCCTCGCCCGCGCCAACCTCGCCGCCACCTACCACCGGCTCGGGCGCCACCACGAGGCGGTCACTCTCCTGGAAGCCGTACACGCCGACTGCGGACGCCTTCTCGGCACCGACCACCCAGACACCCTCCTCGCCCGCGCCAACCTCGCGGTCACCTACAGCAACCTCGGGCGCCACCACGACGCACTCGGCCTCCACGAAGCCGTCCACGCAGACCGTGAACGTCTTCTCGGCACCGACCACCCAGACACCCTCCTCGCCCGCGTCAACCTCGCCGCCACCTACCACCAGCTCGGACGCCACCACGAAGCGGCCCGCCTGCGCAACGAGCCGGCGCCGTAGACCAACACGCCGGCCGACGACGGATGCCGGACAGCGGTACCCGTCGAGCAGCGCGGGCTTCGAGGGACGCCCTCGCCGCCGTACCGGTGAAGACGAAGGCGGTGGATCTTCGGTGAAGATCCGGCCGGACCTCGGTCAGTCGATGCCTTCGACGATGCGGAAGTCGCGCTCGACGCCGTCGGAGAGGGCGGCCAGCGCCTCCTGATAGGCCGCACTCTCACGCGCCGCGACGGCCTGCTCGAAGCTGTCGAACTCGATCAGGATGGTGCGCTCGGCAAGTCCGGCGTCATAGGCGACGACCCGGCCGTCGCGGGCGAGGAGCCGCCCGCCCCCGGCCTGGACGGCCGGACCGGCCAGCTTGTTGTAAGCAGCCAGCTTCTCAGGGTCTGAAATGGTGCGGTAGACGCTGACCCAGTAGCCCTTGGGCATGGAACCTCCAGTGTCGGGATGAGTGCATCTGACTTACGGGTTGGTCTCGGACGAGCGTCGGCGGGCGAGAGCGAGGCTCGTCAGCGTCGTGATCGCCATGGCGCCGATGCCGACCAGCGCCGCGGTGGTGTAGGCGCTGTCGTCGGGGAAGAGCTGGCCGGGGCCGGTGCCCGCGGCGAGGATCAGGCCGCCGATGGCGCTGCCCAGGGAGTACCCGACGCTGCGGACGACGTAGTTGAAGCTCATGGCGCTCGACGTCTCGCTCTTGGGGGTGACGGCCAGGATGACGCCGGGCATCGCGGCCGAGAAGCCGCCGACGCCGAAGCCGAGCACGCCCATCGCCGCGAACAGTTGGGCCACGTCCGACCGGGCCGCCGCGAACAGGGCGAACCCGCCGCCGACCACGACGGCGCTGCCGGCCAGGAGCAGCGGGTCGGCGATCCGCGTCCGGACCCGCGGCGTGAGCTTGCCGGCGACGAACCCCAGCACCGAGAACGGGATGAGGACCAGCCCGGCGACGAAGGTCG
Source organism: Streptomyces sp. NPDC001194 (assembly GCF_042896985.1). Lineage (NCBI taxonomy): Bacteria > Bacillati > Actinomycetota > Actinomycetes > Kitasatosporales > Streptomycetaceae > Streptomyces > Streptomyces sp. NPDC001194. The sequence continues at coordinate 244,121 of NZ_JBIAXU010000006.1, forward strand.
TCAGCCCGAAGCCGTAGCCGGCGCCGTGCGGCGTCTGCGCGTACCGGGTGATGAGCGTGAGCAGGAGGTACATGCCGATCCCGCCGACGAACATGGCGAGGTTCGCCCCGGCGACCGCGGGGTGCCGCACCGCCCGCACGTCGACCAGGGGCGTCCTGCTGCGCAGCTCGATGACGACCCAGACGAAGAGCAGCACCACCGCGACGACGGCGAGGCCCACCGCCACGGCGAGGTGCCGGCTCCACAGGTTCCGTTCGCCGGCGAGGAACAGCACCAGGAGCAGCGCAGTGGCCAGGACGACCGCGCCTGCCACGTCCACGCGGGCGGAGCGGCCTTCGGGGGCTTCGGGCATGGAGCGCCACGCGGCCAGGAGGGCGGCGGCGGTGACGACCAGGCCGAGGCCGTAGGCGGCCCGTACCCCGCCGAGCTCGGCGAGCAGCGCGGCCAGCGGGTAGCCGACTCCGGCCCCGATGATCGAGACCACCGAGATCAGGGCGATCACGCCCGCGCTGCGCTCCTCGGGGAGGTGGTCCCGGGCGACGCCCATCATCAGCGCCGTCAGCCCGAGCCCTACTCCCTGGGCCGCCCTGCCGGCCAGCAGCCAGGCGAACGGCAGGGGCAGCACGGTGAGCGCGCTGCCGGCGACGACGACCGCCAGCGTGGCGAGGATCGTGGCCCGCCGGTGCGGGCCGGCTCCGAGCCGGCCCAGGACCGGCGTGGCGACGGCGCCACTGAGCAGCGCGATGGTCAGCGTCCATTGCGCGCTGCCGAGCGAGACGTGGAACGAGGTCGCCACGCTGGTGATGAGCGGCGTCCCGAGGCTGGCGACCGCCGCCACGACCAGAGCGATGAACATCAGGGCGGGGACCAGCAGGCGCACCTCGGAACGCGCCGCCGGGAACGTCTCCGCCGCGACCCCGCCGGCCGGCTGCCCGGTCACTGCTTCGGCCCTTCGCGGTCCTGGCTTTCGAGCTCTGCCAGATGCTTCAGCGCCGGAAGGGCCGCCACCAGCGCCTCGACCTCATCGCCGGTGAGCTCGCCGATCAACTGCTCGAACGCGTGGACGCCCGCCTGGCGCCGCGTCCGGACATAGGAGGCGCCGGCCTCGGTCAGGCACACCAGCGTGACCCGCTTGTCGGACGCGTCGCCCCGCCGCTCGACCAGGCCGGACTCCTCCATCACCCGGACCAGGGCGGTCATCGCGGGCTGGGTGACGCCCTCGACCGCGGCCAGATCGGTGATGCGCCGCGGGCCGGTCCGGTCCAGGGTGGCCAGGGTGGCGGCGGACGTCAGGCTCATGTCCCGGGGCAGGCGTCTCACGGCCCTGGTGGCCAGGCCGTAGAGGACTGCTCCGATGGCGGCGGACGCGCCTGGCGCGGTGTCGTGGCGACTCACGCCAGAAGCATAGCATTTTTATATTCATAGTTTATGGATCCGGGTCGCGGCCGTATTCCAGAGGGACGCCCCGCGCTGTTCTGCCAGTGGCAGAACACCGGCCGGACCGGGCACGACGATCACTACAGTCCAGTCCCATGACGACGATGACGACGCGTACCGTCGAGTATCCGGCCGACGGTCTGACGATGATCGGGCACCTCGCACTCCCGGCCGGCGTCGACCGCCGGCCCGCGGTACTGCTCGGACCAGAGGGCATGGGGCTCAGCGACGTCGAGCGCCGCCGGGCCGATGCTCTCGCCGAGCTGGGATACATCGCTCTGGCCTTCGACCTTCACGGCGGGCGCTACCTGGGCGACCCCGAGGAGATGCTGGCCCGCTGCCTGCCGCTGCTCGCCGATCCCGACCGGATGCGAGGCATCGGCCACGCCGCGCTCGACGTGCTGCGCACCGAACCACGGACCGACCCCGACCGGATCGCCGCCGTCGGATACGGCACCGGAGGCGCCATCGCGCTGGAGCTCGGGCGCGGCGGCGTCCACCTGCGCGCGATCGGGACGGTCAACGCAACCACCACGGGCCGGCAGGGCGAGGCGGCGCGCATTCAATGCCCGGTGTGGGCCGGGGTCGGGTCGGAAGACCCGATCATGGCGCCCGCGCAACGGAACGCGTTCACCGCCGAGATGCAGGCCGCGGGCGTCGACTGGCGCCTCACGGTCTACGGCGGCGCCTTGCACGCCTTCCACCACCCGCCGGTCGGCCACCCCACGGTCCCCGGTGTCGGCTACCACCCACGGCACGCACGGCGGGCCTGGCGCGACGTCGTCGACCTGCTCGCCGAGTGCCTGCCCGTGGCGGAGGACCGCCAAGGCCCTTCGCCGCGTCGGCGGTGATGGCAGCAGTGCCGATCTCGCCGACGTCACGAACTGACCGGCGCGCGGACTACTCGACACGCTCGTGCTCGATGAACGCCCTCAACACGTCCACAGTTGCGTCGGGCTGCTCGTCGGGGATGAAGTATCCGGCTTGCGGGATGACCACGCCGGTCACGTTCCCTGCCCACGGGCTGATGGAGGCGGCCATGTCGGGGATCGAGCCGTGCGAGCTGGAGACTCCCAGGACCGGGAGGGCCAAGTGACCCCGTTCGAGGGCGTCATGATTCTTGCGCGCCGACTCCGCGGCATCGCGGTAGTAGGCGAGTGACGCCGAAAGTCCGCCGTCGGCCGCGATGGCGGCTGCGTAATGGTCGATCTCGGCACCGTCGAAGGTGTCCGGGGACAGCGCTTTGACCTTCAAGAACCAGCCGACGTAGTCACGTTCGCGGCCGGTGAGCAGAGTCTCGGGCAGTTCGGGCACCAGGTGGAAGGCGAAGTGCCAGGTCTTCCAGGCCCGGTCGGGGTCCGTCGGGAAGGAGTCCGGGAGGGTGATTCCGGGAATGCCGGCGTCGAGCAGAGCGAGACCATGCAGGCGCTCTTCGTACTTCAGGGCCAGCGAGAAGGCGACCCAGGCCCCGACGTCGTGGGCGACGAGCCAGCACTTCGGCACGTTGAGGGCCGCCAGCGCGGCCTGGACACGCGAAGCGACGGTGTGCGTGTCGTAGCCCCCTTGAGGGCGGTCGGAGTGGCCCTGCCCCGGCAGGTCGATCGCGATCACGCGGAATCGCTCGGCAAGTCCTGGCATCACCTTTCGCCAAGCCCACCAGGTCTGCGGGAATCCGGCGAGCAGGACGACGGTGGGACCGTCCGGCCGGCCGCCCTCCACGGCATGGAGTCGGATTCCTTCCGCGTCGGCCCAGCGGTGAGTGAAACCCGCGAGGTCGTACAGAGGCAGCCCGGGGACCGGGTTCTGTTCGCAGGAGCGGTCCGGAGCCATGGCGTCGTCGGTCATGTCGTGAGCCTACTGCATCTTGAACTGATCAGTTCAAGATAGGATGGGTGGGGCCACAACGGCTGGTACGAGAACGAGGTGCATGCGTGATGGCCGGGAAGAAGCAGTTCGACGTGGGCATCGCGCTCGACGCGGCGATGGTCCAGTTCTGGCGGGCCGGATTCGCCGACACGTCTCTCGACGACCTCTCCAGAGCGACCGGGCTGAACCGCAGTTCCATCTACTCTTCGTTCGGCGACAAAGACTCGCTCTACCTGAGTTGCCTGGACCGCTACGCCGCGCGGTACGGAAGCAGGTACGACCAGGCGCTTTCACGTGCGTCCGAGGACCCGCTCCAGGCGGTGAGGGCGTTCTTCGAAGTCACCCTGGAGCGCATCGCCGACCCTGACGTACCTGATGGATGCCTGATCGCCCAGACCGCGATGGCGGCACCGGCGCTCAGCCCCACCATCGCGGCGCGCGCGATCGAAGCTCTGGACCTTCAGCGTGCGCGGCTGCGGACCGCCTTGAACGCCGCGCAGTTGGCCGAAGGCGATGCCGACGGCTTCGCGCTCCACATGACGGCGGTCAACCAGTCGCTGGCCGTGATGAGCAAGGCCGGGGCGAGCCAGGAGCAGCTCCGTACGGTCATCGACATCAGCACGAGTGCGCTCTCGCACGCCCTGCATGCCCGGAACCCCTGACCACCGACGGCCCGAACAACCTCGAGCCGGCCATCGCGGACAAGGGCCGCTCGTCCCGGACCTTCCGCGCCCACCTCCGCGGGGTCGATCGGCCGGGCAGGCGCAGTGCGGGCCCGGAGGGGCTGGGCCGGGTGGAGCAGTTGGCTCGCGGAGCCGGGCGCGGGTTTCGAGACTGTGCCCCATGAAGAGACAACGATCTCTCGGAAAGCACGTCCGTGGGCTGGCCGCCCTCGTCGCGGGGCTGCTCCTCCTGGGCGCGCCGAGCGCGTTCCCGCTCTCCCGCGACGGCGCGAGCGACCCCGGCGGGCCGTGCGTCTCCACACCGGCCGAGTACCGGGCCGCATGGGAGGCACGCGAGGTCCGGTGCGTGGCACCCTCCCTCTTCGGCACCACGCACGCCCGGGGCGAGACGTCCCTCTACCCGAGTGGCTTCCGCTACGCCTGGGCCGGCTCCAGCACCAACCTCGAGCAGTATCTGAAACTGCGGGCACGGTACGGCGACCAGCCGGCCAAGGTCGGGATCGGGGTCCTGTCCTACGTCGGCTACCCGGGACTGGACGGCTGGACGACGCCGACCGATCTGGAGGTCTACACGCTGCCGGCCGGCGTCCGCGCGCAGGTGCCGGCCTTCGAGACCTGGTTCCGGCTGCTCGACGAGGAGTTCGGCACGACGGGGGCGTACCCGCTCGGGGCTCAGCGCGACCTGGTCTTCGCGTACTCCCGGCTGGACCGGGACAAGGACGTCGTCGGGGCGTTCGAGGACGTCACCGGCTGCCGTCGTGACGCGCTGCTCGCGGGCGAGGCCCCTTCGGCGGAGATCGGCTGCAACCGCTCCTTCCTCGCAGCGCTGGCCGCCGCCGGCCCGTCCCCGTACGACGGCGCCGACTCCTCGACGTGCTTCGCGAACTTCCGGACGCGCTATCGGGGCGACCGGGACGCCTCGGCGCTGCGGGGCGCGCTGTTCCAGTGCCAGGACACCGGGTTCCTCAACACCGGTGTGGGGCTGGGCTACAACACGTACGCCAACCCGTTCGTGTGCCGGCCCGCCGACCGGCAGAGCGTGCGGGAGAGGTACACCGGACGCGAGTTCATCGTGCCGAACGCCCTCTTCACCGCTCTGCCGAGCCATGTCGGCATCCCCCTGGACCTCGGGACACCGGGCCAACGCGAGTTCCTGCACGCGGGATACTGCCGGTGACCGAACCGTCAGACCAGTACACGCTCGCCCGGCCGCCGTCTCCGCGCCGAGGACGACACGTCGACCGTCTCGGAGCACCGGATCGGCCGCCAGATCCACGGCGTACGGAATCGACTCGCCTCCGGTCAAGGATCCTGGCACTCTGCCCCTCATGCATGTAGACCCCATCGACCAGGCGCGACGTCTCGTCCGCAGCCGCTTTCCCGATGCGCTCTCCGTGGTCCTCGCCGGCTCCACGACCACCGGACGCGCCACTGCCAGCAGTGACCTCGACATCGCGGTGCTCGTCGAGGACGGCGGCGTGACCTGCCGGGAAACGATCCGGTTCGAGGAACGCGTCGTTGAACTCTTCGTCCACACCCGTACCGGACTGCTGGAGCTCTTCGCTGCGGACGTCGCCGCACGGCGGGCGGTCCTCCAGAACATGTACGCCTCCGGTCTCGTTCTGGTCGATTCCCATGGCGAGGCCGGCCGCGCTCGCGCCCTCGCCGAGGCAGATCTTCGTGAAGGCCCGCCTGCACTGGAACCGGAGACCGTCGATACGAAACGCTACGGTCTGACGGACGCCCTGGACGACCTCGCTGACGCCGGTGACCCCGTCGAGCGTCTGGCCGTGGCCGGGTACGTGGTCAATGCCGCCGCCGATCTGCTGTGCGACCACCATCACGCGTGGATCGGCGGCGGAAAGTGGTTGCCCCGCCGCCTGTTGGAAGCCGACCCCCAGCGCGGTGCCGCCCTCCTCGAAGGTCACCGCCATCTGTGCTCGTCAGGCGACCCCGCAGCACTGATCAGCGCGGCGTTGAAGGTGCTCGACCTCGTCGGCGGCCCTCTCCGCGAGGGATACCGCAGGACCTGGCAGGGCACCATCGACTCGGTCGCCGCAGCGCGCTGACACACAGCGCCAGCACCGCCGCCGACAACGCACAGCTGGCACCCCGCCCAAGCGACCACCCACCACTCCCCCACTCGCTCCGGTTCTCAAGCGAGTGGGGAGGTCTGGTGAGCGATGCGAAGAAGGCCCCCATGAACTCGCTCACCTGGTCGTTCGCCGACACGCCTTCGGGTGGCTTCGGTCGCCCGCCCTGCCTTGGCATTCAGTGGCCGCATCTTGGAACACCGATGCGGCTATCCGAGTGCCTTCCGGATCTCCCGCGAGCCGGCGACGCACGGTGGGGGTAGATCGTTTCGCACGAGGTGCCCTTGGGATCCATGAGGAGATCAGCCGTGTACGCAGTGGTTCGGCGGTACGAAGGGGTGACTGATCCTGCCGAGGCAGGGCGCCGGGTGGAAGAGGGGTTCGTACCCCTCCTCCGCCAAGTGCCCGGATTCGTGGCCTACTACTGGGTTGATGCGGGCGGTGGAGTGATGCTCTCCACCAGCGTCTTCGAAGACCAAGGAGGGGCCGAAGAGTCGGTCAGGAGGGCCGCTGACTTCGTACGGGACAACCTCGCGTCGCTGCTGCCCGAACCTCCCCAGGTCACGTCCGGCCAGGTTGTGGCTGCCGGGTAGCGGCTCCGGAGCGGTTCCGTATCCACTCGCCCCCCACGCCAGCAACGAGGCGTCCTTCAAAATCCGCATCACCGCCACTGGTGCCCGCCGGCAGCCAGGGGGGGCCGCGGCCCGCTTCGCCCCTGAACGGCCGTACGTCATCGTCGGTTGTCGGCGACACCGGCCCTGACCGGTTGGGCGGGACCCGACCCTCGGCCCGGCGCGCTCAGGGCGGCGATCGCAAAGACCGGCACGCGGTCGCCCACGCTCACCAGCCCATGCACATCAGCAGCCCGCAGGCGAACGCGCTCACGGTTGAATCGGCTCTGCCGGGGGCCGCGCGGGGTCATGGTGAGCGCGGGCGAAGGCATCGTCGGCACGGTGGACGACGTCGGGCTGCGGGGGCGCCGGCCACACGCTCAAGGAGTGTTCCTCGACCGGGTCGTCGCCCTCATGCCCCTCGCCCTCGTCTCGTCCGCGTGCCTGAACCCGGACGCGATACCAGCCCTCGCCGGCGGTCGCGAAGTTCCCCGCCTCATCCTCCACATCACCACCCCACCGGAACAGTCGCAGGGTTCCGCTCGTGCTGTAGATGCTCACGTCCACTGCGGTCTCCCACTCCAGCCCCGGCGGAGGAGGTTCCTCCGCGCACTGCTCGGTGGTGAGGCGGATCCAGCCGGTGTGCGTGCCGGCGAACACCGTGAGGTGTTCCGGGCCTCCGGCCGCCAGGCTGTTGCCCTCAAAGATCCGCCCGACCGTGTCGGCGTCCTCGTAGACAGTGAGGAAGTCGTCGCCCTGCAGGTAGTACTGGCAGTACGAGACGAACATGCGATCCGAAGTCCACCGTGTGTAGCCCATTCACCGGATCATGCCCTGCCCCGCTGACACTCCTTGCCGGAGCCAGCGGGGGTTGTACGCCGACAGACGGGTTCCTCACGACGCGCGGTGGGCGAGGCGGAGCAGGCCGCTGCGCATCCGCTGTTCACCGAGTTCCGGCAGGAGTGCGGCGACGTGATCGGCAGCCAGGCCGGCAAGCAGGGCGTGGGCGGCCTGATCGGGGTCGGGGGCGGTGGCCAGGAGGATCGCCACATGGCGGTGCCAGAACCGGTACGCCCCGATCCTGTATCGGGCTCCGGGGCTGGCGGTCTCGGACATCCGGACCAGCGCCAGGTGCTCGAGCAGGTAGTCGAGGTAGGCGTTGAGGAATGCGGCCAGGCGCTCGTCGGCCGGGGCCCCCGGGCCGAGTGGGGGCGGCCCGTGCAGGACCGCCTCCTGCAGCACGCGCTCGCGGGCGTCCAGCAGGGCGACCGCCAGCCCCGACTTGTCACCGAACCGGCGGAACAGGGTTCCCTTGCCGACCCCGGCGGCCGCGGCGACCTGATCCATCGACACCGCCTCGACGCCGTGTTCGGCGAACAGCCTGGCGGCCGCCTCCAGCACCGCGGCCCGGTTTCGGGCCGCGTCCGCACGCTCCTTGGGCGGCGGCGTATGCAGCAGTTCCAACGGCATTGCAGAACCGGACCGCAGTCCGTTATCGTCGTGAGTCATAACAGGACTGTAGTCCGATTCCCATGGAGGCAGTGGCATGACCGCACTCATCACCCGCGACGAGCTGGCAGCAGCGATCGAGGCCGGCACCGTGACCGTCGTCGACACGCTCGGCGGCGAGTACTACGCCCAGCAGCACCTGCCCGGCGCCCTCGCTCTGATCCCGGCCGACGTCGACACCCGGGCGCCCGGCCTGCTCCCCGACCACGACGCCGCGATCGTCACCTACTGCTCCAACCCCGCCTGCCCCAACAGCGGACAGGTCGCCGATCGGCTCAGCGCCCTCGGCTACACCGACGTCCGCAAGTACCGCGAGGGCATTCAGGACTGGGTCGAGGCCGGCCTCCCCACCGAAGCCGTCTGACCTCCGCTCCCGGGGCGGAGACTCCGTACGGATTCTCCACCCCGGGAGCGGTGACGGCCTGGACGCCGTTCGCGCCGACCGCGGACTCGCCGCGTGAGTGCTCGGCGGGGATTCCACCCGCTTGGCGTGTCACCGGAGCAGGCGCGGCATCGGTGCGGCATGTTCTTCTAGCTGGCGAAACAGGAAGAAAGAGCGTAAAGCGGCGGTCGTTGGAGGTGCCCGATGGGCGCGAGTGGCATCGGGCAAGGCCGGCCGGACGACGTTCCACCGTCCGCGGGCAAGGAGTCGGAGAAGACTGACGCCCCTCCTGCAGCCGGGCCTCGGCCCGGTCGGGCTGCCGACGCCCGGAAGCCGGCCCCGCCGAGGGCCCGGTTCGGTCCGCCGGCGCGGCTGCGGGAGGCAGGGAGCCCGGCCCTGGGAGCGGGCCCGCCTCCGGGGCCGGCCCGTCCGGAGTTCTGGCGCAGTCCCCTGCGGGGTCCGTGGCTGACCGCGGTGTTCGGGCTGGTCCTGCTCTTCGGGATCACGGTGCTCTTCGTGACGGGTCTGCTGTCGTACGCGGCGTACAACCCCGATCTCGCGGCCGTCAACGACCAGACGCCCGACAAGGGGTGGCTCGGCTTCTACCTGTTCTCGTGGCCGACGTCTCCGTACTGGCTCTACCGCCTCACCCAGGGCGTCCACGTGACGCTGGGGATCGTCCTCGTGCCCGTCCTGCTGGCGAAGCTGTGGTCGGTCATCCCGAAGCTGTTCGAGTGGCCACCGGTCCGCTCGGTCGGCCACGCCCTGGAGCGGCTGTCGCTGCTCCTGCTGGTCGGCGGCGCCGGCTTCGAGTTCGCCACCGGAATCCTCAACGTCCAGCTCCACTACGTCTTCCCCGGTTCCTTCTACACCCTGCACTTCTACGGAGCCTGGGTGTTCATCGGCGCCTTCGTCGTCCACGTGGCCTTTCGACTCCCGAGGGCCTTGAGAGCCGTACGGGCACGGCCCGGGGAGCCCGCGGCGGGTACCGAGGAAGCGGTCGGGCTCGTCTCGCCGCGCCCCGCGGCGCCGACCATCTCCCGCCGGGGTGCCCTGGCCATGGTGGGGCTCGGGTCGGTCGCACTGCTGGTCGTCACGGCGGGGCAGAGCCTCGGCGGATGGTGGCGACGCACCGCCCTGCTGGCCCCGCACGGCCGGGACCCTGGTTCCGGCCCGAACGGCTTCCAGATCAACAAGACCGCCGCCTCGGTCGGCATCCGGCCCAGCGACGTCGGTCCCGCGTGGCGGCTGACCGTACGCGGCCCCGGGCGCCAGGTCGACCTGACGTACGAGCAGCTCCTGGCCATGCCGCAGCACGAGTCGGCTCTGCCCATCGCCTGCGTGGAGGGCTGGTCGACGCCCGACCAGCGGTGGGGCGGGGTCCGCCTCACCGATCTGGCCGCACTCGTCGGACTCGGTGTGAACACGCCCGAGGCGCTCGTCGAGTCGGTGCAGCGCGGCGGATCGTTCAGCTCCGCCGCACTCAGCGACCATCAGGTCCGTGACGGCCGCTCCTTGCTGGCCGTCCGCGTCAACGGGGCGACCCTCTCCGCCGACCACGGCTACCCGGCGCGGGCCATCGTCGCGGGGGCTCCCGGGGTCCACAACACCAAATGGGTCACCCGCCTCACCTTCGGCGAGCCCGCATGAGCGCCCCGACCGCCTTCCGGCGCCGCTACGGCGCCTCCCCCGTGCACCTGCTCCTCGTACTGGCCTCCTTCGCCCTTGCCGTGTACGCCGGTCTGCGCCTGCTCCAAGGGGACACCCTGGGGGTCGCCGTGTGGTTCGTCGGGGCCGCCCTCCTCCACGACCTGGTCCTGCTCCCGCTGTACTCGCTGACCGACCGCGCGGTACAGGCGCTGTTCACGCGGGGACCCGGCCCCACACCGCCCGTGCCACGGGTGAGCGTGAACTACGTCCGCGTACCCGCGTTCGTCTCCGGAGTCCTGCTACTCGTCTGGTGGCCGCTGGTCCTCCGCCGCGTCGAGCACTACACGGCCGCGACCGCCCTCCCAGCGGACGGGTTCCTCGGACGCTGGCTGCTCATCACCGCGGCACTGTTCGCAGCCTCGGCCGCGGTCCTGATCGTACGGACCTGGCGCTGGAGCCGGGCTCAGCGGCAGGCGCGCAGCGCGACGACGTGACACCCTCGCGCGCTGGTCCGCCCTCCGTCCTCGGTCCATCCCGACGCCACGGCGTACTCATTCCTCCGGACGGCCTCCTGCGTACAGGCCCGGACCCCCGGCAGTCCCGAGCCGACGCCTCCGGACCGTCCGGCGGCCCGGCACGGCTTGCGGCCGGCGGACGCGGAGCGGCCGTGATCAGCAACACAGGACCCGAACGTGCTGGACGAGGTTGTTGGCGAAACCCCCGCGGTTCCAAGGTTGTTCGAGGGGTTGGGTGCGTCCCTGCGCATCCGTGGCGCGCGCGACGAGGACGTGCGTCCCGGGGGTGGCCGTCCAGTCGCAGTGCCATGCCTGCCATGCCCACGTGCGCCGCGCCCTCGGCGCCACCTCGGCTGCCGCCCAGGTGCGACCCCCATCGGCGCTGACCTGGACCCGCGCGACCGGCCCGTAACCCGACCAGGCTCGCCCCTCCAGCACCACGGGTCCCGGGTGCACGACGCGGGTGCGCGACATGAAGTCGGGGAAGCCGGGCGGGACCATCAGGGCCCGCGGCGCGATCCTGGTGACCGGTTCGCCGGGCTCGTCGGGCGTCTGCCGCAGACGGTAGGCAACGGCCTGCTGGAAGCCGGTGAACGGGGCGTCGGTCAGGGTGATGTCCCGGAGCCATTTCACGTGTGCCATGCCGTACCAGCCGGGCACGACGAGGCGCAGCGGGTACCCGTGCTGCGGGGGCAGGGGCCGGCCGTTCATCGCGTAGGCGAGCAGCACTTCCGGGTCCGCGCCCGTGGCGATCGGCAGGGGGAGGCTGCGCTGGTAGTCCTGCTCGACACCGCGCTCCACGCCGTGGTCGGCGCCCGTGAAGACGGCTTCGACGGCATCCGGCTCCACTCCCGCCTCCGCGAGCACCGCACGCAACGGCACTCCCGTCCAGTCGGCGGTACCCACGGCCTCCACCAGCCAGGGCTGGCTCACGGGCCGCGGGGACAGCCGCGCCCGACCGTTGCCCGCGCACTCCATGGTGACCCGGTGCGTCACCGCGGGGAGCGCGCGCAGGGCGGCCATGTCCAGGACCATGGGCGTGCGGACCCGGCCACGGACGGTGAGCTGCCAGGTGGCCTCGTCGGCGGCGGGGATGTCGTAGTGGACGAGTACGTAGTGCAGCCCGGCCGGGGTGACCTCGTAGCGCAGGGCCTCCAGGGGCAGCCCGTGGTTGCGGGCCGCGAGGGCCAGCTCGTCCAGGCCGATGCCCTCTCCGGCGGATGCGACCCTTCCGGGGATGCTGATGTCTCCCAGTGACGCCGGCTCCATTTCCCCATGGTCGCGTGCGCCGCCCGCACCGGCACATCGGCGGCGGAGTCGAGGCGGGCGGGCACCCGCACCGCGCAGGACGGCAGCCGCCATCACGGAGGCGGAGGCGGAGGCGGATCCGCTGGGCTCACCCCGGTTGCGCAGCGTCATGCGGGTGCGGCCCGAGTCCTCCCCGTACGGCTCGCGGGTGTGGGTGGTCTCCGTACGGGTCGCAGGTGTGGGTGGTCTCCGTACGGGTCCGCGACGACGGCCTCGGTCAGCACGTCGACCTTCATCGGAGAGCCTGCGCTCAGGACTCGGGGTCGGTCTTGGTGACCCGGTGGCGCCGGTAGTGGCGGGCGACACGGGCGCGGTTGCCGCAGCCGGCCGAGCACCATTCGCGACGGGGGTGCTGTTTCACGAAGTAGAGCACGCAGCCCGGTGCCAGGCAGGCACGCATCTGCGGCCGCAGGTCGCCCGTGAACAGGTCGACGGCTTGTCCGGCCAGCATGGCGACCACCGCCTGCCCCGCGGCGCCGCCGGTACGCACGATGCGGGTCGGGTCCCCACCCGAAGGCCAGTGGAGCGTCGCCCACACCGGCGTCGCCCTGCATGCCTCGTTCAGTGCCGCGAGCGCGGCGTCCCGGGTGGCGAACGCCGACTGCGCGTCCGGCCGGGAGTCCTCGGTCGCTTCGGCGGCGAGCCTTCGCAGTGCGTCCCTCAAGCCGCGCAGGCGAGCGGCGGTCTCTTCCACTCCCGCGGGCTGTTCGGCGTCGAGCCAGGCACCCACCTCGGGAGCGGAGGGTGTCACCCGGGGGCCGACGGCCCGCAGCCATGCGACGGCTCCGTCGGGGTCGGCGATCGCGTCGTGTGCGCCGTCCCGATCGGCCCAGACCGTGTTCATCAGCTCGATCGGGAGCGGTTCGCCGAGCAGCGGTGCGCTCGTAGCGGGGTCTGTGCTGTCCACGCCATCCACCCTACCAGGGACCTAATGGTTGAAGGAGCTGCGAACCATTTGACTTCCCTGAAGGCAGACACCTATCGTTATAACGGCAAGGGCGCATGCCAACCATTAGAATGATCGTGTCGGTGTCGCCCTCTCCACGCAGAAGGGCCACGAGCATGCCGAGGCTCACCCTGATCGACCCCGCCACCGGGACGACCGCCCCGGCGACCCCGCTGCTCGCCATCCGTCCCGCCACCTTCAGGAGATGGCCATGAGCAGATCGAACGAAACGCCACCCGCGGGCTTCCACCCCGGCGAGCTCGCCGTACAGCAGCAGGCCGGCGTACGCGCACAGGCCGACCGTCTCTCCGGCATGCTCGGCCCACCCGACCTGCGCGGCGGGGCGGCCAAGTTCCTCGCCGAACGCACACTCGCCGCGCTCACGGCACGCGACGGCTCCGGCAGGCTGTGGATCTCACCGTTGACCGGACCGCCCGGCGTCTTGGACGTCATCGCGGCATCCGCCCTACGCGTGCGCACCGCACCTGCCGCGGACGACCCACTCCACGGGCTCTCTCCCGGTCAACCGATCGGTCTGCTGGCCATCGACTTCGCCACCCGCCGTCGCTTCCGGGTCAACGGGACGCTCACCACCGCGGATGAGGACGGCCTGACGCTCCAAGTCGATCAGGCGTACGGCAACTGCCCCCAGTACATCCAGCGGCGTCACCTCCGACCCGGGCCCTCTGCAGCCGAGGGCGGACACCGCTCCCCGCTGCGGTACGCCGCCTCCCTGGCGTCCGATCAGGCCCGCCTCATCCGCGCGGCCGACACCTTCTTCCTGGGCACCACCCATCCGGAGCGCGGCAACGACGCCTCGCACCGCGGTGGGTCGCCCGGCTTCGTCCGCGTCGAGGGCGACAGCCTCTGGTGGCCCGACTACCCCGGCAACAACATGTTCAACAGCCTCGGAAATCTGGCCGTCGACAGCGCCGCGGCCCTGCTGTTCGCCGATTTCGCCACGGGGCGCACCGTGCACCTGTCCGGCACGGCGGTCCTGGAGTGGTCTCCCGGCGGCTCCGACGACGATGAGGGCGGTACCGGCCGCCGCGTCCGCTTCCACATCGGGAGCGTGGTCGACGGCTCCGGTGCACCACGCCACGCGGTGCATCCCGTGAGCCGTCCACCGCACAGGGAGGACGGATGGCGATGAACGAGCCGGCACCGGAAAGGCCACCTCGGTCACCATTCGGGTACACGCGCTCAGGTACCCGCGCTGAAGGCCCCGCACCGAGTCCCAGCGCGCGTCAACGACCGTAACGCCCCGGTTGCCGTTCCCAGCGCTCCCCTATGACGGAAGTCTTACGTGCACGCGTGGGAGAGCCTCCGGGAGCCGCGCACTGCGTAGCGTCCTCGGCATGCGCGTACTCGTCACCGGAGGGGCCGGGTTCATCGGCTCCCACATCGTCTCCGCCCTCACGGCCCGCGGGCACGAGCCCGTCGTCCTCGACGCCCTGCTCCCCGCCGCCCACCCCGGCACACCCCCCCTGCCCGATGCCGAGTTCGTGCGAGCCGACGTACGGGACGCCGACGCCGTCAGAGCCGCACTCCGCGGAATCGACGCGGTCTGCCACCAGGCGGCCATGGTCGGCCTCGGCAAGGACTTCGCGGACGCCCCGGACTACGTCGGCTGCAACGACCTCGGGACGGCGGTGCTGCTCGCGGAGATGGCAGCCGCCGGGACGCGCGAGCTCGTGCTCGCCGGATCGATGGTCGTCTACGGGGAAGGCCGGTACACGTGCGAACGGCACGGAACGGTACGCCCCGGGCCGCGTCGGACCGAGGACCTGACGGCGGGCCGGTTCGAGCCCCGCTGCCCCGACTGCGGAGCCGAACTCGCTCCGGGCCTGGTCGCCGAGGACGCCCCGACGGATCCGCGGAACGTGTACGCGACGACGAAGCTGACCCAGGAGCACCTCGCGGCGAGCTGGGCCCGGTGCGTGGAGGGTCGGGCGGTGTCGCTGCGCTACCACAACGTGTACGGGCCGGGCATGCCGCGCGACACCCCGTACGCCGGGGTGGCCTCCTTCTTCCGCTCCTCGCTCGCCCGGGGCGAGGCGCCCCGGGTCTACGAGGACGGAGCGCAGCGAAGGGACTTCGTCCACGTCACGGACGTGGCCGCGGCCAATGCGGTGGCGCTGGAGGCGGTCGGTACCCGGCAGGCGGGCGCGCTCACCGCCTTCAACACCGGCAGCGGGGAACCGCACACGGTCGGCGAGATGGCGGTCGCGCTGGCCTGCGCTCACGGCGGTCCCGCCCCGGTGGTGACGGGCGAGTTCCGCCTCGGCGACGTACGGCACATCACCGCCGACTCGGCCCGGCTGCGCAAGGAGCTGGGCTGGGGTCCTTCGGTCGGCTTCGCCGACGGCATGGCCGAGTTCGCGCGGGCCGGCCAGCGCGAGTCGGCGGGTGTGACCGGCTGATCCCGGGAGCCGGCCGGGTGGCGGGCCATCGTCGTCGACAACGGCTCCACCGACGGCTCGGCCGACATCGCCCGCTCCCTCGGTGCCACGGTGGTGAGCGAACCCGTACGCGGCTTCGGCGCGGCCTGCCACGCCGAGCTGCTCGCCCCCCGCGCCGGGAACCTCGCCCTGGCCCGCATGCTGCGCCGCCGCACCGGCCTGCGGCTGCACCACCTCGGACCGCTGCGGGTCGCCCGCCGCGAGGCACTGCTCGGCCTGGCCCTCGCCTCGCTCCAGGACAGCCTCGCGACGGTCCTGGCGACCCCGGCCGAGCGGCGTGTCCTGGTCCTCGACGGGCAGCCGGGTCCTTGGATCCCGAAGGGGATCGAGGTCGTCCCGCAGTGCCCGGGCGGCCTGGACGTCCGGCTGGCCGTACGACACCTGGCAGACGACGGCCCGGCACTTCGTGCACCTGGCGCGCTGACGGTTGCCGGGCGGCGAACCGCCGGGTGGGATCCGCGCGGCAGTGCGGATCCCGCCCGGAGTCGCCGCCCCCGCTGGTGGGCTGACGGAAGGTCCGGCGTCTCAGTCGACGGTGACGACCATCTTCCCGAGGGCTGCTCCGGCCTCCATGGCCCGGTGGGCCTCGACGATCTCCTCGTACCGGAAGACCCTCGCGGGACGGGCCCGCAGGACGCCGGCCTCGACCTTGCCGTACATCTCGTCCAACGGCACGTCGCCGAGCGGGAATGCGGGGGTGCCCAGGGCGAAGGCGCTGCCGAAGAAGCTGAGCCGGACTCCGCTGGGGAGGTCGGCGATCGGGTCGAAGTCGCGTACGGGCTCGAATCCGCCCAGGAAGCCGAGCTGGCAGACCCGGCCGCGCGGCCGGACCAGGGCCAGCGAGTCACGCAGGACGCTGTTGCCGACGACGTCGAACACCGCGTCCACGCCGATCCCCCGCTCCGCGACCTGGGTGGCGAGCGCGCCGTCGTCGATGAGGACGTCCGCGGCCCCGAGCTCCTTCAGCAGGGGCGCCCGCAGCGGGTCCCGGGTCGTGGCGAGGACGGTCGCCCCGTGGTCGACCGCCAGGTTGACCGCGGCCTGGCCGAGCGAGGAAGTCGCTCCGCGCACCAGGACGGTCTCGCCGGGCTGCAGGTCCAGATTGCCGAACAGGCCGCTCCACGCCGTCGCGTACACCTCGGGAACCGCCGCGAGATCGGCCCAGTCCAGCGTCGAGCGGACGGCCACCACGTTGGTCGCCGGTACGGTCACCAGCTCCGCGTAGCTTCCGTTGCGGGTCCGCCCCATGCCGCCGAGGATCGCCACGACCCGTGTCCCGATGGGGAGTTGACCGGAAGGGTCGACCTCCACCACCCCGGCGCACTCGATGCCGGGGACGGCTGCGACCTTCCCCCAGGCGCCGCTGCGCATGTAGACCTCGGCGTGGTTGAGGCCGAACGCCCTGACCCGGATCAGCACTTCGCCGTCTGCGGGCACGGGGTCGGGCAGTTCGGTGAGGGTGAGAACCTCTGGTCCGCCGTGGGCGGAGATGACGATGGCCTTCATGTACCGACTCCATTCTTGAGCAGTCATTCAACTATCGGCGCGGAGAAAAGGGCCACCGCGTACGGTGGCCCGTGCGCCTCGCTCTCAGGCGAGAGCAGCGAAGGCGTTGTCGACGATCGCACGCAAGAGCGTCTCGTCCGGGTTGGCCTTTCCGACGACCATGAGCCCCTGGCAGGTGGCGACCAGGAGCTTGGCGCTCCCGGAACAGTCCAGCGAGGGGCGCACCTGCCCCCTGCGGAGCGCGTTCTCCAGTGCGTGGGTCATGCACCGCTCCAGCCGGGCCAGATGTCCGCGGACGACGGCAGCCGCCTCGTCGTCCTCGGCGGCGTTCTCGATCGCCGTGTTGACGAGCAGGCAGCCCTGCCGGCCCTCGGGGCTGAGCAGATCGCGCACCAGTCCGTCGAAGTAGCCGTGAATCTCGCCCACGGAGGCGTTCGGAGCCTCCAACTCGCCCAGCTTCTGGGGGACGACCAGGTTCGAGTACCGCTCCAGCGACTTCAGGAACAGCGCACGCTTGCCGCCGGGGAACGCGCTGTAGAGACTGCCGGGTTTCACTCCGGTCGCCTTGACCAGATCCTCGACGGAGACGGCCCGGTATCCGCGCTCCCAGAACCGCAGCATGGCCACGTTCAGGACGGCGTCAGGCTCGAACTCTCGGGGTCTGGGCACAAGAAGAAAATACATGAACGACCATTCAAGAACAACGCACTTACCCGGCGACTTCTCTCCGGCACCGCTTCGATCAGGCCCGACGGCTCTCCCGGCCCATCCCCTGGTGCCGTCGGAGCCCCCGAAGGCAGTGCCGCCCGGGGGCCGGCCCGCGCGAAGGCCGTTCCCCAGGGCGGTCGTTCAGAACACCAGGACGTGTGTGATCACGATCTGCGGTGGATCTTCGTCGCGGTTGATGACGTACTCGGCGATTCCCAGTTCGCCCTCGATCCCGAGCGGGAGGCGCCGTTGGTGCGGGCGCCGCGGCGACGCCGTGCTCCCCAAAACCATGCCGCCGGTCTCGCCGATGGTGATCACGGCGGCCACGATGGCGCCGAACACGTCCGGGGGCAGCGACGGGTCCATCATCAGCCGGGAGACGTTCTCGGACAGGACGCACGGCAGGCCTTCGTCGTACGGCTCACTCAACGGGCAGCCCCGCCGCCCGACGACGCGCCAGCAGGTCGCCCAGCGAGACGGTGGCCACCGTGCCGGCCAGCACGGCGTCGGCTCGCGGGTCGGCGTCCGGATCGGTGTCGAGCATCGCCTGGCCCCACCAGCGCAGGAGCACGCCCTTGGCCTGCTCCGGGGCAGCGGCCAGGAGTTCACGGTAGAACTCCATCCGCTGGCCGCCCGACAGCGCGGCCGCGATCCCGTCCGCGTTGCGTGCCACCCGCTCGCCTTCGTGCCGGTCCATCGGCAGTGCGGTCATCGCCCGCCCCTTTCCCTCTCACCCGAGTCTGCCCTGCCGACACCGCCTCGGTCGACCGTCTGCTCGGGTACGTCCGCGCCCCGCACCGCCTCCGGTGCTTCCGGGGCACGGGGCCAGCCGCTGGAAGCACGCACGGTCGCGGTGGCCGCAGGGTGCAGTGACGTCACCGACGGATCAGGCGTGGGCCGGCCTCACGGGCCGTAGCCAACAGGCGCAGGTCAGACAGTTGACCGTGATGTCGCTGGTTCGGGTGACGTTCCCGGAACATCATGAACATCAGTACCAAGATCGGGAAATCGGATGGGTGATCGCCAAGTTCCGGACCACCCTAAGGACGCCCCATGACACCTCGGTCCCAGATTCCGCGTGCCCTCTTCACGCTCTCTGCCGCTGCCCTTGCCGTCGCCACCAGCGCCACCGTGGCTCTCGCAGCTCCTTTCCACCAGGTCAACGGTCTGGAGTCGTACGTCACTGCGGGGCAGGAGAAGACCGTCACGGCAACGTGTCCACCCGGTGAGGTACCCACCGGCGGAGGCGGCTACAGCACCTCCGTCCTCTTCACCGTCTCCCGGTCATTCGCCATCGACTCGACCTGGTACTGGAGCGGCAGGTACAGCCCCACCGCCACCGATTCGGCGAAGGTCAGCGCATTCGTCATCTGCACCACCCCCTGACCGTCCCCGGTCGCGTGCCGAAGCGCGAACGCGGGTGCGGGCCGTCCCTGCGACGGCCCGCACCCAAGCACATGAAGGGTAGGACTCGCCCGCACCCCACCGCCCGAGCCTTCACCGGCCCCGGCCACCTGATGCGCCATTCCCGCCGACCACACCACGCCCTAGACTGCGACCGCTCCAGAACCTGGCGATCATCAGGAGGGCGCACAAGATGAACCGAGCATTGATCAGCACATTCGCGGCCGTGACGTTAGTCGTGTCCGGTGCGAGTGCCGCCACCGCTTCCGACGGCGCTCCGCCGCGCACCACGCACGGCCCTTGCCAGTACACACAGACCCCGGACGAGCCGCCCGCGCGTCCTGTTCCGCTGCCGCCCGACCCGCGGCGCACCCCCAGCCGCGGCACGGTTGACATGGCCGTTTCGACCAGCCAGGGCCCGCTCCCGCTGCGTTTGGACCAGGCCAAGGCGCCGTGCACGGTCCAGAGTTTCCTGCACTTGGCACGGCACGGGTTCTACGACCGGACGGTGTGCCACCGTCTGACGGCGTATCCGACTCTGAAGGTCCTGCAGTGCGGCGACCCGACCGGTACCGGTGAGGGAGGGCCCGGGTACAAGTACAAGGACGAACTGCCCGTGGATCTGCCGCCCGCACCGACGGATCCGACCGGCGCGCGCCGCCTGTACGGGCGCGGCCTGCTGGCGATGGCCAACGCCGGTCCGAACACGAACGGCTCACAGTTCTTCGTCGTCTACGGCGACTCCGCACTGCGCCCGAACTACACGGTGTTCGGCACGGTCGGCCCCGACGGCCTGGCGACACTCGACAAAACCGCCGCCGGAGGAATCACGCCGACCGCGGAGGACCCGGCACCCGTCGACGGCACACCCGCACTGCGGACCGAGCTGCTCCGTGTCAGGCCTTCCTGCCGGCACTGACGCAATTGCGACGCCACGCGGCGGAGCCGGGGCCGGGCAGCCTCGCCCCGGCCGCCGCGGTCCGGAGTCCTGGGTGTCGCGCTGGGACTCGCACAGGACCCCGAAGTCCGCTTCGATCCGCCGGACCGGCCCGCCGGACTCGAGTGTCCGAGAGCGCTGCCCCGCAAAGAGGCCCTGGAGGGAAGCGAACTGTCCGCAGGACGCGCAGCCTGCCTGTGTATCCGCCCCGAAGGTGGTGTGCCGCTGGCCGGCCGCGAGCGGGGCCGCGAAGACCGCGACGGTCAAGGCCGCCCCCGCCGTGCCAGTTCCACGGCCGGTCGGCATCCGAGCCCGACCCGCTCTACCGCTGGCCGTACTGCAACAACCGACACCGGATCGGCTACGTCCGCTACCGATCCCGGCGCGACCTGTTTCAGGCTCTGACACCCTTCCGGCCGAGAACGGGCACCGCGGTCCCCGCGGTGGGAAGCACGTCACACACATGGGCCCGGAATGCCGCGGTGGCCGGGTGTCCGGGGACGGCCGGCGCCAGGAAGTGGACCGTGACGGGCCCGGCGTCGGTGAGCGGGAGGTAGCGCACCGCCGGAAGGGGATGGCTGTGGCGGGTGGCCTCGGCGGTGATGCCGACGGCCTCGCCGGTGGCGATGGAGGTGAGCCACTCGTCCACGTTGGAGACGACCCGGGTGGCTGCCGGACTGCTGCCGGCCGGCCACAGGGCGCTGCTGGTGGTCGCGGCCGTCGCGCACAGCACGACGGTCCGGCCGGCCAGGTCGCGGAGGGCGACTTCGGGGCGGGTCGCCAGGGGGTCGTCCCGGCTCACGGCGGCGACGCGCGGTTCGCTGTAAAGCGGCAGGACGGCCAGGTCAGGCGCTGTCCTCTCGGGCAGCGCGCGCAGGAACACGACGTCGACAGACCCACGGAGAAGGGCGGTGTAGGGGTCCGCCAGGTGGTGGACCTCGACCGGAGTGCCGGGGTGGTCCTGGCGCCACCCGCGCAGGAGATCCACGGTGTGTTCGCCGAGGGCTGCCCATGCGAAGCCGATGCGCAGGGGCCGCGTGGACCGGGCCGCTTCGGCGAGCGCGTCGTCGAGCTCGCCGAGGATGCGCTGGGCGCGTTCCTTCAGACGCTCGCCTGCGGCGGTGAAGGCGAGGCGGCGCGTCGTCCGTTCCACGAGACGGGTGCCGACGCGGTGCTCCAGCTGGTCCAGCGTCCTCGACAGGGCGGGCTGGCTGATCCCCAGGACCGCCGCGGCGCCGGTGATGGACCCCTCGTCGCCGATGGCGGCCAGCGCGCGCAGGTGCCTGAGCTCGACATTCATGACCACAAAGCATAACTCCTGTATGGAAGGTATTTCCCTGCCCGCGGGAAGGATGCCTAGCATCGAGCGCATGCGAATCCTTCTGATCGGCGCAGGCGGCCTCCTCGGCACGGCCGTGCACCAGGCGCTCACCAGCCGCGGCCACGAGGTCGTCACCGCCGGGCGTTCCAGCGGCGACCTGCGGTACGACATCACGGACCCGGCGCAGATCGCCGCCCTGTACGAAGCCGCCGGGCGGGACGGCCACCTGGACGCGGTGGCGAGCGCCGCCGGTTCGGTCCCGTACCGGCCGGTGGCCGAGATGACCCCGCAGGACTGGACCGACGCCTTCAAGGGCAAGGTACTCAGCCAGGTCGAGCTGGTCCGCCAGGGCCTGGACCGGCTGTCGCCGCGTGGCTCCTTCACGCTGATCACCGGGGTGCTCGCGCGCAGCCCGATCGTGACGGGCACGGCGGCCTCGCTGGCGAACGGCGCGGTGGAGGCGTTCGTACGGGCCGCCGCGATCGAAATCGCACCGCAGCGGATCAACGCGGTCAGCCCGACGGTGTTCACCGAAGCCCTGGACGTGTACGGGGACTTCTTCCCCGGCTTCGCCCCGGTGGGCCTCGCAGAGGTGGCACAGGCCTACGTGCGCTCCATCGAGGGCGCGGAGACCGGCCGGGTCTTCGAGCTCGGGTCCTGACCCGCAGGCGAGTCCGCGGGTAGTCGTGGCCCGTCCGCGGATACGGCCGGCCCGGCGCCCGGGCGAGGCCGTACGGCACGATCCGCTCGAAGACCGGCCACTCCCCCGCCCCGCCCGACGCATCACGGCGTCCACGCGCGCCGCAGCACTCACCGCTTCCCGGTCGTACCGATGGCACGCCGCAGCGCCTCGGCCGCTTCCCGGCTCGTGCCTTCGCGCTGTTCCAGCAGCGCCGCCGCGATCGCGTCCAGCTTGCGCTGCACGGCGTGCGTATCACGCCGTTCGGCGTTCTTCAGCAGCGCAAGCAGCAGAAGGCTGACCGACGTCATGACGTCCCCAGCGAAGATCAACCAGGACAGCGGCAGATGCATGAAGTGCAGCACGACCGTGCCCAAGACCAGAAGCACGCACAGGAGATAGAACAACGGCGAGCCGGTCACATTCGCCGCCCGGTCCGAGAACGCGGCGAACCGGTCGTGCCCGGTACCGTCCCGCTCGGCAGGATGATCAGTGGTCATCCCACCATGCTCCCCCGACACAGCCCACCGCCCCGGAAACGTGGGACGCCAGGCGCGCCTTGAAGTGACGGTGGAGCCGACGGAGCCGACCCGTCCTGCCGTGGGCATCCCGGTCATGCCGTCGCGCGCCTGATCCGGGCCAGCTTGTCGATGTAGTCCTCCGCCACGGAGGACGGCCCGGGATCTTCGCTCTGCCGCTTGGCGACCTCGATGACGTACGCCGTCGCGATGACGCCGAGGTGGCTGAAGCCCTGCGGGAAGTTGCCGAGCTGGCTGCGCGTGAGCGGGTCGTACTCCTCCGCGAGCAGGCCGAGGTCGTTCGCGCAGCCCAGAACCAGGCCGAGCCGCTGCTCGGCCTCCTCCATGCGGCCCAGGTAGGCCAGCGCACTGGCCAGCCAGAGCGTGCACAGGACGAAGCTCCCCTCCCCGCCCTTCAGTCCGTCGCCCCCGTGGTACCGGTAGACGTGGCCGTCCCTCGTGAGCTCCGCGTCGATCAGGTCGACGGTGGCCGCAGCCCGGGGATCGCCCGGAGCCACGAATCCGCGCAGGATCGCCTGCAGGGCCGTGGCGTCCGGCGCCACACTGCCGAACGCCTGCACGAACGCACCGGTCGCGGGGTCCACGCCCCGGCGTTCGATCTCGGCCCGGATCTCCTCCCGCTCGCGCACCCAGCGCCTGCGCAGTTCCGGGCCGCGCACCTGGTCCGGGCGGCGGTCGAGCATGCGGATCGCGGAGTCGAGTCCGATCCACGCCATGAGTTTGGAGAACACGTAGTGCCGGCGCCCGGAGCGGACCTCCCAGATGCCTTCGTCCGCCTCCCGCCATCGGGCCACCGCCAGTTCGACGACGTCGTGCACGAACACCGCCCGTTCCGGGCGGTAGTCGTCGCCGCGCAAGTGCATCGCGAGGTCCAGCGCCGCGAGCAGCTCGCCGTAGACGTCGAGCTGGAACTGTTCCCACGCCCCGTTGCCTACGCGCACGGGGCGCGAGCCCCGGTAGCCCTCCAGATGGTCCAGGCACACCTCGTCGAGCTCGCGCTCTCCGGCGATCCCGTACAGAACCCGGAGCTCCTTCGCGGCGCCGGAGGTCGCGTCGATCAGCCAGTCGCAGAAGTGCCGGGCCTCGTCCGGGTAGCCGCTCCCGGCGAGGGCGGCGAGCATGGCCGCGGCGTCACGCAGCCAGGTGTAGCGGTAGTCCCAGTTGCGCTCCCCGCCGATCTCCTCGGGCAGCGACGTGGTGGGCGCGGCGACGATCGCTCCGGTCTCGGCGTAAATCAGCCCCTTGAGGACGAGCAGGCTCCGGACGACGGCATCGCGGTAGGGGCCCCGGTAGGTGCAGCGGGCCGCCCACGCGCGCCAGTACGTGACGGTCTCGGCGAGCCGGTCGTCGAGTTCCCGTAGGGACAGCGGCCCGGGGACCGGGTCACCCGCCCCTGTGCGGACGAGGGTGACGACGGACTCGGAGCCGGCGGTGACCACCGCCCGGGACACGTGGCCCGGGCAACCGTCCGCGCCGTTCGCATCGTCCGAGTCGGCCGCGTCGTCTGCGTCCTCCGCTCCGTCCGCGTCGTCGGCGTCGCCGGCGTCGGCCGCGTCGCCGGGAACCTCCGGGGCCGGCTCCAGGCTGCCGAGGCCGCTGCGCAGGACGAGCGCCTCCGCCCCGCCGTACGCCCGCAGGACGCTGGTATCGCCCGCGTCCTCCACGAGGGAGAAGGCGGCCGGTGACCGTGCGAAGTCGAACGTCGGGAAGAACTCGACGGCCATCTCGACCGCACCGGACACACCGCGCACATGCCGCTGGAGCACGTGCCCCGGCCACGGCCTCGCCGGGCGGCCGGGATGCGCGGGGTCTTCGCGGACCGGGAGGCAGTCGGTGACGGTCACGACCCCGTCCGCCGTCCGGAACGTGGTCTCCAGGACGTTGGTGTCCGGCAGATAGCGCCGGCTCGTCTCGAACGGCGAGGTCGGCGCGATGCGGAAATACCCGCCCTTCCTCCGGTCGAGGAGACGGGCGAAGACGGGCGCCGCGTCGTACCGGTGGAAACACGCCCATTCCACCGATGCGTCGCGCCCGATCAGCGCGAGTGAGTGCCCGTCGCTGAGGAAGGCGTAGTCCGAGATGGCCGGGTACTGGTCAGCTTTCATGGGGTGGATCCGCTCGCCTGCGGAAGGACCCGCAAAGGCCGTCGGCACGGGTCTCAGTCTCCAGAACCTCAGAGTACGCCCGCGGTCCGCAGCCGCAATCCGTCGGGCCCCGACGGAGCGGTCGGCCGGCGCCGGGAGCCCTTGTGCCCTCCGGTCGTGGGCGCGCCGGCGCGATCGGTCCCGCCGGGTTCGGAGGCGGACGGAGAAAAGGAGTGTGAGGGCACGGGTCTCACCTGTTGTACTTGCCGCATGGGGGTTGGGGATGGCCGGATGCGGTTGCGGGTGACGAGCCATCCTGTGGCCCGTCCGGGATCCGGGCTCAGCCGGATACTGAGCACCGGTCCCATGCTCCGCAACACGTTCCTCCACCCTCCCCACCACCGAGTGGGATATCTGAAGGCCGGCCGCGCCGATCTCCTTCGACTCGGCGCTCTGTTCCGCGTCGCCGCGACGAGCTCACGCAGCGCTGTCCACATCCCGCTCCCGCCGGGCTCCCGGCCCACGGCCCTCGCGGGCGGCGACACCCCCGCGCTGCCCACCCTCCTGGCCCGCGAGGACACGGGACTGCGCCCCTCCGACTGGCCTGATCTGCGGCGCGGCATGCGCCGCTCTTCGGCGCCCTTGCAGGTGACCGCCCCCGCCGCACGTCCACCCGACCGTCCCGACGACGTTCGCCGTCGTACGGATCGGCACCCCGCACGGTTCGCCGAGCACGCCGGGACGATCACCATCACCGCACGCGCCGAACTCCTCTTCTGGATCGGGGACTGGCTCACCGACCTCGGCGACCGCGTCGCCCGAGACCCGCACATCCACCGGCACGGCGAAAGCTTCCTCGGTGACATGGCCGGATTCTTCGACCCCCGACGCACGGACCAGCCCATGCACGCGCTCTGCGTCGTCGCCGTCGAACCGATCTTCCACCACGCCCGCTGGCGCAGTCAGTCGGCGAAGTAGTCCCCACGGCGGCCGCTCCCGCCGCCCACGGGTAAAGCGGCCAGGGATGCTCCTCGCATCACTCGCTCTCGTGTTCAACGAAGTGGGGAGTTCACCAGCGATCAGCTGTCTTTGGAGGCGTCCGCGGCCAGGAGCCGTGCCGTGAGTTCCATGCACCGCGTCCGGGCTGCGGAGAAGCCGTAGGGCATCTTGGTTATTGCTTCGTGGGCACTCATCTGGACGTCCTCCTCGTCGCCCGCCTCGGCGTCGTGGATCTCGAAGAGCTCTTCCTCGGCCACGTCCAGTCCGGCCGCTTCGATGGCCTGGAGCAGAGCCTTGTGGTGGGCGCAGTGTTGCGCGGCGAGTTCCTCGACCTGCGGGTCGTGGGGGTCGACGGTGTCATCGAGGGCGGCGTCGGCCGCGTCGAGTCGGTCTGCCTCGGCCCGTAGGCCGGGATGGGTCGCCAGGGTGATGAACACGCTGGCCTGGATTGCGGCTCCCAGCGGCCCGAAGATCCGTTCCGTGACCAGCAGGGCGTCCAGGTCGGAGGGGCGCAGTGCGCCAGAAGGCAGGTGGCTGAGCCGGTCCGTGACCAGCGGGGAGAGCAGGCCCAGCGGGCTGCCCACGAGCCGCAGGCGCTGAACTGCCGTGCGCTGGCGCTTGATGTCGGCCTCCTGGGCGGCCAGGGTCTCCTCCAGCCGGCCCAGGACGTCCTCGACGTCCCGGGCTTCGTCGAAGGCGGCCCGCATGTCGTCCAGGCTGATGCCGGCCTCGGACATCTTGCGGATCCACAGCAGGCGGATCATGTCGTCGTAGCCATAGCGGCGGCGTCCGTCTCCGCCCCGTTCAGGCTCTGGCAGCAGACCGATCTGGTGGTAGTGACGAATGGCGCGCGGGGTGGTTCCGGCGAAGGCGGCGGCATCGCCGATCTTGACCTCGCGGGGAGGCGTGGCGGAGGGGTACATCGCAGACAGGGCCTTTCGTGCTGTGGTGCCCTCGACGACACCACATGCCGTTACGGCATGTGCAACCACCGGCCACCCTGGCCCTGCCGGTCTATCGGGCGGCTCCTCGCCACGGGTGTCCCGTACCGGGACCGGAGCGGAATGGCCGGGGAGACCCGCGAGCAGGTCTGAGGGAACCCCGGGCAGAGGTTGAGGACTCTCAAGGAGCCGCATCATCGCGACGGCTCACCCGAAGCTCCTCCAGCCACCCCCGTAGCTGCTCGTCATCGTGCAGGTACGGCTCCCCGGGCCCCAGCCGCAGATCGATCCCGTGGAGGAGCCGCAACGCCCACCAGGAGAGTTCGTCCCAGTCAAGGGAGTCGTCGAGGACCCAGCGTGCGGCCCACCGGTCTGCCGCATCCCGGCTCACTCGCCCTTCGACCACAGCAGCGAAGCACGACTCAATCTCGTCCAGGTCCGGCTGATCACCACCGCTCATGGACTGACCTTATCCAGAGCGGAGTGAACGCTGTTTGACGGGGCACCAGGCCGTTTCGTTTGCCCGCGGACCACTGCGTACTGATCGTCGAGGCCGCGGACGAGGCGCTCTCGGGCGATGCCGCCGGACGGCGGCTGCTCTTCAGGGCTCTTCTGCGGGCGGGACAGAGATGGTCCTCCACACAGCGGCCCGAAGGCGGTTGATGCACCGCTCGACGGTATTGGGCTCCTTGCAGGACTACCGGTGGTGGTGCAGGCCGGATGCCTGCCACCCCGAGGTCCTTGCTGCCCGATGCCGCGAACGCGCCCAGGTCCGCAGCCGATGCCAGGCGTCCGGGGACGGCCGCGGGTTCAAGGCTCGCGGTCAACCCCGGCGAACGTGCGTGGACAACGCACTAGTCTGCGAACCGGCCGCACAGCCAGTTGCCCGGCTCCGCCGGATCGTCGCTGATCCAGAACTGGCGCCACAGCAGCGCGAACTCCTCGCGGCTGAGGTGCCCGTCCCCGTTGAGGTCGAGCAGCTCGAAGACCCCGTCCAGCGGGACCGGCCGCCCGTTCCACGTCTCGACGAGCCTGCGGTGCTCGGCCGGGGAGATCACCCCGTCACCGTTCTCGTCCACCGCCTCGAAGACGGTTTCGGCAGTCGCCGTGACGGTCGCGACCATGGCGGGCAGTTCATCCACCAGTGCGAGCAGCTCGCCCATGTCGACCGCCCCGTCCCCGTTGGCGTCCCCCCGTTCCAGCAGGGCCGCCCACCACCCCATCAGCAGTGACTCCAGGCGCGCCCGCAGCTCCGTCTCGGCCGCCACCCTCGGCAGCTGCTCCCAGCGCGCGACGAGCGCCCGGAAATCCGCCTCGCGCAGGAAACCGTCCCCGTCCGCGTCGAATGCGGCGAACATCTCCTCGAGCTTCCGCTCCTGGAACTCACTGGCCACAAGCGCCTCCCCCACACCACCCCGGAACGATCCCTGACGGCGTGTCATCCTAGGCCGCACCGCCGCCCGGCCCCCACCAGCACATCTGCCCGAATCCTCACCTGTTCGGGCCGCCCCGAGTGCCGGAACCGTACGCCCTCTCGTGCTCCGGTTCACGCCCCACCGGCCACCTCCCTGCGGTGAGCGGGGCGTACTGGCGCCCGGTGACGTGTCCGGCAACGGCTGCCGGCGATTGGCGACCGGTCAGCAGTACGAGGCCACCCTTGGAGGTGGCGTGGTCGCGAGGGCCCCGCGACGTCGGTCCGCCGACGTCACGGGAAGGCGGCGGAGCGGGCCGGTCAGGGCTTGTCGCAGGCGGGCGCGGCCTGGGCCCTGGAGTTCCACGATTCGGAGTTGACCATGAGGGGCCTTCCCGACGGCTTCCACCCCGCCGTCCGCGCGACCGCCCCACCGCTGTTGCGGATCCAGGCCCTGTCCATGGGGTCCATGAACTCCAGGCGGAGCTGGGCGAGGTCGCCTTCGACGAGCTTCACGGAGGGTTCCTCCACGGCCATGGAA
This sequence comes from Streptomyces sp. NPDC001194, assembly GCF_042896985.1. Taxonomy (NCBI): domain Bacteria; kingdom Bacillati; phylum Actinomycetota; class Actinomycetes; order Kitasatosporales; family Streptomycetaceae; genus Streptomyces; species Streptomyces sp. NPDC001194. The sequence continues at coordinate 272,653 of NZ_JBIAXU010000006.1, forward strand.
TCCAGCAAGGACCGGTACGTGATGTTGATCTGCTTGCACGGCTGCAGCAGGTCGAGGTCCCACCGGACGTTGCTCCCCGGAAGGGTGAGCCGCATCGCCATGACCCGGGAACTGCCGTTCACCACGATCACCTCCGAGCCCATCCGGTAGAAGTCGACCAGGTCGGCGTAGGCCTTCTCCCGTGCCTCCTTGGCGCGCTGCTCTTCGTCGACCGCCCGCTGCTCCGCCTTCTGGGCGCGCTGGTCCTCCCTGCCCGCGTACAGCTCGGACCGGATCCCGAGGACCAGGCCGACCAGTGCCGCGACCACCGTGACGGCGGCGACCGCGAACCGTCCGAGATCCCGCACGCTCACCCGGTACGGCTCGGGGTTCGGCTCGTCCGGTGCGCTTCCGCCCGCCGCGGCACCGGCGCCGGCTTCGGCGGCCCCGGCTTCAGCCCCGGCTTCAGCCGGGGCGGCCGCCTCGCGGACGGAGCCTTCCCCCTCCGGCGCGGGCTCAGTCGGCGGTTCCGCGGCCCCCTCCGCGCCGGCCTGGGGCGGGGCTGGGGCACGCCCCTGGGCCGGGGTGGCTTCCCCGTCACCCGGGACGGGCGGCGCGTTCTCTTCGCTTCCACTGTTGCTCATGGGGCATCCATGCCCAGTCGGCGGGCGTGCCGACACCCGGTCCGGATCGCAACAGCCGCCCAGGACAACCCCGTTGACGGGGACCGGCAGACCGGGGTGCCGGAAGACCGGGGTGCCGGGGACGGATCGCCCCGGGCACGTCCACCGGCCCGCCGCGCTGCGCGGGACCGGGGCTCCCGAGTCACCGGCGCGGCCCTGTTCCCGGGCGGCCGGTCAAAGCACTCGCCTGTTCCGGCGCACGGCCGTCGGCACCCGCAAGGACACTCCGCTTCGGCCGGTCCGCTCACTGGCGCTCCCACCGGCTAGAAGCGCTGCCCGCCGCTCTCCGTGTCGAACGTGTAGAAGCGGTGATGGTCGAGCAGGTCGGCCGGGGTCACGTTGTTCCACGGGCTCAGGACGGACCGCAGGTCGACCACGTTCGCCGTCCGGCCGGCGGGCAGGTAGCCCGACTTCGGGTTCTTCGCCTGCCACTCGGCCCACAGCTTGTCGATGAAGGCGTGGTGCAGCCAGAACACCGGGTCGTTGGGAGAGGCAGCGGAGGTCATCTGGCCGCCGACCCACACGTGCACCCGGTTGTGCAGGTTGACGCCCCGCCAGCCCTCCAGGGCGTTGCGGAACCCGCTCGACGTACTGTTCCAGGGAGCGGAGTCGTACACCGGCAGGGCGATCACTGAGTCCACGTCGGCCCGCGTCGGCAGCTGCGGGGTCCCGGAGCCGAGGCCGCGTCGCAGGTACGTGCGCCGGTCAACGCCCGCCGTCAGGGCCCACTTGCCGCCTTGGAAGGCGAACGGCCCGTCGAGCACTTGGCCGTCGCGTTCCCGGCGGGTGCCGCCCATGAAGTCGGAAGCCCACAGGGAGGAGTTGGCCGTACGGTCGGCCGTCCAGTCCCAGTAGGGAAGGGAGACGTTCTTGTCGATCCGCTGGAGCGCCGCCTCGAAGTCCAACAGGAACCGGCGGTGCCAGGGCAGGAAGGAGGGTGAGCGGTGGCCCGTCCGGTCCCCGAAGTCCGAGTCGTTCAGCATGTACCAGTTGTGGGCGTTGACGTACCGGTCGTAGACGCCCGTCCGCTTGAGTTCGAGGACGGCGTTGACGAAGGCGCGCTTCTCGTCCGGCGTGAGGGAGGCCTGGTTCTTGCGGACGGTCACAGCTTGGCCTCTTTGGCGGTGAAGGGGACGAGGCCGGCGCCCTGGAGTTCGCGGACGGCGGCCCGGGCGGCCGAAACCGGGTCCGGGAAGGTCTCGTAGTGGTTGACGACGGTGACCCAACTGCCGTCGGCGTTGGGCATGATGTGCAGGTCGTTGCCGTCGATCTTGACCGTGGGCATCGCCATGCCGTGGTGGCCGCCCGGGCCCACGGTGATCTGGATGCGGTGGCCCTCGTAGGTCTCGTCGATGGCGCCGGTGGGCAGCGAGACGGGCGCTCCGGACGGGGCGGCTGCGCCGGAGGCACCGGCCGCCGGCGCCTGGGAGGCCGGCTTGGACGAGCAGGCGGCCAGTCCGGCGGCCGCGGCAACGGCGGAGCCGAGCCCCAGCGCCCGTCGGCGAGTGATCATGTTCATGGCTTGAATATGTATCAGACGCGCTCGAACACCTGATCGATGTCTCATGCAACTACCGCCCGGTCGGGCTGGAATGGCGACGGGCGCATGCGGGTGCCGGGATCATCTTACGTGGCCATGACAGCAGATACGGGCCAGGCCACATCGTGCCGGCCGACGACAGCACAGCCGCCGCACACCCGGCGTCGCCCGGCCTCGATCCCGGGTGGACCTGCCTCACGGTCCCGGCTTCGACCGTACGGGTTCCACCGCCGCCGGACCAGCCTGTCGGGCGGGCGGCCGCCGTGCCACCCAGTAGCGTGCGGTCCGTGGTCTCCAGCTCCCGGAACACGGCCGTCGCAGGTGTCCTGCACGGGGCGACGGCAGCCGATGCCGCCCGACTCGCGGCTGATCCCGCGCTGAGCGCGGTCATCGTCCCCGACGGCCGCCGCGAGCCGTGGCTGCAGGAGCTGGCCGAGCTCGTGGAGGGGGAACGGCTGGTCATCCCCCGCACCACCCTGCCCTCGGTCACGCCCGCCGAGTTCACCGGCTGGGCGCACACCGCACTGGCCGATGCTCCCGCCTCCGTCGCGGCTCCCCTCGCCGATGCCATGGCCGCGGTCCTGGCCCGGGTCGTGGACACGGCGGGGACGCACAAGGCGATGGTGCGCGTGTTCACGGAGGCCCCCACGCGGCGGTGCGGCTTCCACGTGGACACGGTGCCGCCGCAGGGTCCCACGGTCGGGGCCGTACGGGTGTACAACGGCCCGACCACCGAGTACGTCGCCTGCGAAGACGTCCTCGGAATGGGCGAGTTCTACGCCTACCTGGCACGCCGCGAGCGGCTGTCGCGGCAGGCGGAGCGCGAGCGACAGGCCGGCCGACCCGATGGGACCGCCCTCCCCGAGCTGTGCGCGATGGACGGGAGCCCGTCGTTCCTGCGGCCGGGTGCCGTCGTCCGGCGGGTGCCGGCCGACGCGACCGTCTTCTTCCGGCACCTCGACGTACGACGGCACTGGTCCGTACATCCGGTGACCGACGTGTGGATCCACCGCTCTCCCATGCGCGGTACGGCACGGCTCGTGCTCAACGTGTCCCCGGTCCCCGGTCGGGGGTGAGCAGCACGTGCGTGAGGGAGCCCGGCAAGGAGTCGTCCAGGGCGCTCAACAGACGCAGGACGCGGGCCCCGGCCCGGGCCGGCCCGTGGTGCGCCGCGAACCAGGCCCGGGGCCGCTGTCGGGCGTCGAGCACGGCCCGTACCGCCGCCACCGCGTCGTCCTCCCCGTCGAAGAACACCCCGGTGAACGGGTTGACGTACTGCCAGCCGCCGAGGATCGCCCGGTTGACGACGACCGGCACGTCGAGGCACAGGGCTTCCGCGAGCACCCGTGGCGAGGCGTCGAGCACGGCCGGTACGAACAGGGCCCGCGCCCCCGCGATGACCGCGAGCAGCCGCCGCCACGGCAGTGGCCCGACCATGCGTACGCCTCGGATCGGCTCCGCCCCGGCCGGCGCGTCGACCACCAGGATCCGCAACCCCGTCTCCCGGGCCAGCCTGCGCAGGCAGCGGGCGGCGAGCGGCCAGTTCTTCGCCTCCTGCCGCCACGGCTCCCGGCCGGACACGTGCACGATGTCGGGGCCCGGCGCCACCTCCGTCCCGGCCCCGGCAGCCCCGCCAGCCACCCGGGCCGGATCCACGCGGAGCGGGTCCGTGAAGTCGGACTCGCTCGTCAGCAGCCGGGGCCCGGCCGGCGGCAGGAAGTGCTCCGGATCGCGGAAGCAGTGCAACCACGCCTCGCACAGGAGCCCGTAGTCGCGCTCGTCCCGCCAAGGCGGGCCGGGGAACCCCAGATAGCTGGTGATTCCGGCGAACCGGACGCCGGCGCGGGCCAGGGCGGCCAGCCGCAGGTGGTGTGCGTGCGTCACGACGGGCGCGCGGACCAGGACCCACGGCAGGGGTTCGCCGCCCGGCCCGGTCACCCGCAGGAAGGGCGTGTGCCCGTCCGGGTCCGCGCCCACGCCGGTGCCCGCGCCCGTGCGGAGGCCGGTGCCCGTACCCGCAGCGAGGTCCAACCGTCGTCCCCCCACTCGAATCGGCAGGAGAGTCCATGATCCCGACCATCAGACGCGACTTCTACACGGATGGCAACGGCGGCACGCGGATCGAGATCTTCGACGAGCTGAGCGAGACCGCCAAGGCGGCCCTCTACACGTTCTTCCGGAGGGCCGGCGCACCCCACCTGATGGACGAGGTCGTCCTGCCCCTGTTCTCCGACGGCGATTCGCAGGTCTTCGCCGCCGTACGGGACCGGCCTTGGCCGCCGTGGGGGCTGGGCGCCCGCAACATCGTCGCCTTCGTACAGACCCACCTGGTCGGCGACGGATGCTGGGGCCTGAGCCCCGTGCACGTCGCCGACGAGGACCTGACGAACGTGGGACTGTGCGCCGCCGTGTACAAGGAAGCCCTGGAGACGCTGGCCGTCGACCCGAACGCCGAGGTGCACTACCTCGTCGCCGAGGAATCACGGCTGGCGGACCTGACGCTGCGCCGCGTCGGCTTCGAGCGGTCGGAGGACGCCTTCCTGACCGAGGCCGCGCGCTACCTCACGTACCGTGCCCCGGCCGGTGAGCTGCTGAACCGGCTGGGCCTGGCCGAGGCCGACACGGTCGACGTGCTCGCGGGCGCCCTGGACGACGAGGTGTTCGCGCTCAACGCCGCCTTCCACAACACCATCTACCTGGGCTCGCGTGCGGAATGGGTGGTGGACCGGCCCTCCGTCCCCTCCGAGATCGCCCGGCTGGTCCGCGGCGGCCACTACAGCAAGCCCGCGGGCGTCCCGACGGGCACCGGCCGCTACGAACGGGACGCGGTCGCGGAGGTGGCACAGGGCGTACGGGAGTTCCTCAGCGCATCGGAACACGACGAGTTCCGCGCGTACGTGCTGGACCGGGAATCCGAGTTCAAGCCCGCCACGGTGCGGATGTCCGGATCCGGCGGTTCGGCGGTGGTGGACGAACGGGTGCGCCGCAGTCTGGTCCTCGACGGACTGGGCCCCTACGAAGCCCTGTTCACGGAGCGCATCAAGGAACACCTCCAGCAGATCAGCGGCCGCCTGAACTTCCCGGCGTTCCCGCTGGGCCGCATCGAACTCCAGGTGACCGCCAACGGTGACCGGGACTACTTCGGGATGCACCGCGACAGCGACGACGGGGACACCCGCGAGCTGACCTTCGTGTACTTCTTCTCCGGAGAGCCCCGCAAGTTCTCGGGCGGGGAGCTGCGGGTGTTCGAGACGGTCCCGGAGGACGGGAGGGTGGTCGCCACGGACCGCAGCCAGACGATCGTGCCGCGCGCCAACCTCGCCATGTTCTTCCCGAGCAGACACGACCACGAGGTACTCCCGATCCGGGTTCCGAGCAAGGCGTTCGCGGACGGCCGCTTCAGCGTCACGGGCTGGATCCACCGGCAGTGAGCGACGACCGGGAGACCGGAGCGACCGGAGCCACCCGGGCGGGGGCGGTGCGGGCCGCGACACGGGACCGGGCCCAAGACCGGGCCGGGCGGGCCGAGTGCGGTGCCGAGGCCCTCGCCTGGGCCGTGGTCGCCCGCGTGGCGCTCCCCTCCGGCCGGGCACGCCCCGAAGCCCGCGCCCTGCACCACGCCCTCTTCCCCCGGGCCGAGGGGCTCCTCGCGCGCGCAGTACGGCCCGACGCGGGCGGCGTGCGCGCCCGGTACCTCTTCGCATCCGAGCCCGCGGCAGCGGAGTTCCGGGCCGCCCACGACCCGGCACTCGGCCGTCTGGGCCCGCCCGTCACCGGCGCCGTACGGCCGATCACCGCGGCGGCGGCCACGGGCACCGCACCCGTGATCATCGTCTCGCCGCCGCGCTCGGGCAGCACGGCCCTGTACGAAGCCCTCGCCCGGCACCCCGGCCTGTGGACGGTCGGCGGGGAGAGCGAGGGCGTTATCGAAGGCGTGCCCGGGCTCCACCCGGCGGCCGGCGGGTACGCCTCGCACGCCCTGGACGCCGCACACGCCGACCGGTACGGCGGGGCCGTACGCGCGGGCTTCCTCGCCGGGCTGCGCGATGTGCCCGGCCGGAACCGGCCGGACCACGGCGGCCCCCAGGGTCCGCCGCCGAGGCTGCTCGAGAAGACCCCGGAGAACTGTCTGCGGCTGCCCTTCCTGCTGCGGCTGTTCCCGGACGCCACCGTCGTACACCTGCACCGCGACCCGCGCGACACCGTGGCCAGCATGGTGCGGGCCTGGACCCATCCGGGGTTCGTCAACATCCCGGACCTGCCCGGCTGGCCCCGCCGGGCCTGGCACCTGCTGCTGCCGCCGGGCTGGCGGCGATGGCGGGACGACGACCTGTCCCGGATCGCGGCCCGCCAGTGGGCGGCCGCCACGGAAGCGGTACTGGACAGCCGTGCCGCCGGGCCGCCCGGCATCCGCTGGGTGGACCTCGACTACGCCGAGCTGAGCGCGGCTCCGGCCCGGACGATCCGGTGGCTGGAGCGGGAACTCGGGCTGCCCGCCGGGCCGCCCGGCCGGGACCTCCCGCTCTCCGCGACGACGATCACGCCTCCGCGCCCCGGCAAGTGGCGCAGTACACCCGGCTTCGACCCGTCAGTCCTCGACACCGTGGCGTCCACGTGCCGGCGCCTGACGAACGGACGTACCCCACCCATGCCCCCAACCGTCCGCGGCCTGACCCGGCGTCCTTCCTACGTGTGCTGGCTCGACGAAGGCCCCGCGGATGAAGGCGCTGCGGGCGAAGGCTCCCCGGTCGCAGGCTCCGTGCACGACGCCTCGGCCCCGACGCCCGGCACCGAGCCGGAACACCCGCTCCTCGACCCGGCCGTGGTCCTCCAGGACGGGGTCACCATCCCCTTGGGCCTCGCGGGCCGGGCCCGGTTCCGGGACCGGTTCCTGCCCGACCGGCCGATCCTGTGGACCGACGACCCGTCAACCGGTGCACTCACCCCGTTCTGGGTCTCCCTCGAAGACTTCTGGGCGCTGCGCACCCTGGTCCCGGGACGGCCCCTTCCACCGGCGCTCCCCGCGCGGCTGCGCGCCGCCCTCGCGCGGGCCGGGGCGCTCGGGTCGGCGGGGCTGCGCGCCCTGGCCGCGGCCAGGGCCGAGACCGCCCAGGCCGCGGCCGCCGCGGACTTCGAGCGCGAAGACGTGTGCCGGATCGACCACATGGTCCACCCCCGGCACCGCCTGGCCCTGCTCGAGTACTACGAGCGGCTCATCGCCACCGGCTCGTGGCCGCTGGGGGACGCCCAGGTCGCCGGCCGCTACGGCTGGTACAACGAATCGCTGTCCCGCTTCTTCCACCACCAGTTCCGCTCCCTGGTGGGGCGGATCGCGGGCCGGCCGGTACGCCCCTCGTACTCCTACGTCTCGGCGTACCGCGGTGGCGCGGTCCTGGGCCGCCACGTGGACCGGGAGCAGTGCGAGTACACCGTGTCCCTGCTGCTCGGGGAGTCGGGCCCGGGCATCGAGGGCGGTTGGCCGCTGCACCTGGGAACCCCGCAGGGCGAGGTCAGCCTCGTCCAGCGGCCCGGTCAGGCCGTCCTCTTCAGGGGGACCACGGTGCCGCACGGGCGCCCGCCGTTGCCCGACGGGAGCACGCACACCTCGCTGCTGTTCCACTACGTACCCGCCGAGTTCCGCAGGACCCTGTACTGAAACGGCTCCTGCTGCCACTCCTGCTACCGCTGCCGCTACTGCACCGCGAGCAGGCCGATGCTCCGTGCCTCGGCTTCCCTGACCTGCGGCGCGATGCGCTCCCAGCCGGTGACCGTGCGGCGTCCGACGGGCGGCTGGGTGCGCCGGCGGGTCCGGGTCAGGCCCGCCGGCGCCGGGCCCGGTCCGAACACGGCAGCCGCCGCCTCCGCGGTCAGCAGCATGTCCCAGACAAGGTGGACGCGTTCGGCGGGGCCGCCGTTCTCGGCGGCGTGCACGCAGCCGTGGTTGACGAGGTACACCGATCCGGCCTGCAAGTGGTGCACGTCCCCGTCCAGCGTCAGCGTCGCCGCGGGATGGGTGGTCAGGGGCAGGTGGAAGCGGGCCCGGATGCCCACCGCGCCCGACCGCGCCCGTACGACGCTGTGCTCTTCGTGCGGGGACAGCGAAGCACCCGGCCCGAGCACGTTGACCCGGAAGTTGACCAGGTGCGGCAGGGAGCCGATCAGTGCGGCCAGGACGGGGTGGTGCGCGCCGTGGTGGAAGCGCTTGCCGAAGCAGGACAGGTCGTGGTCGCGGGAGAAGTCGTCGCAGCGGCCGGAGGCGTTGAGCAGGCTGAACTGCTCGACCCGGCCGCGGGGGCCGGTCCACGCCGTCACGTGGCCTGGGTCGCCGGCCAGCGAAGGGTGCTGCCGCGATCGCAGCAGCGCCACCTCGGCGGCGAGGTTCGCGGCGGGGCCGGGTCCGGCCTCCAGCAGCCGCAGGCAACGGATGCCGGGGCGGTGGTAGTTGGCGTCCCGGATGCCGTGGAGGATCCGGCGCAGGCCCTGGTCCGCGTCGTCTTCGTGTGCTGTCAACGGAACGGGCACCTCTCCAGGAGCAGGTCGAGGTCCGGAAGCCGCGCCGGAAGCGTCGCGAAATCGGCGAGCGCTGCCGCATCCAGCCCCGCGCCCGTCCGGCCGACGGACACGGGCGGCGGGACCGGCACGCCGACCGAAAGGAAGTAGTCGTGGAACTTGCTCCCGTCACCGCTCGGCAGGTCCCGGTAGCGGATCCAGACGGCAGGGATCCCGTAGGCGTGGCCGAGGATGATCCCGTGCAGGCTCGACGAGGCGATCAGAGGCGCCCGTACGAGCTGCTCGACGACCTCCTCGACCGGCCGCTGCACGTCGACGAGACGCCAGCCGGCCGGAGTGCCGAGCCGCGCACCGGCCTTGTCGGCGAAGTGCGGCACGACGACGGGACGCCGCCCGGCAACCCGGCCGGCACGGGGCAGGAAACGGGGTACCAGCAGGGCTGGGTCCCCGTAGACCGGCGGACAGGCCGCCCCGGAGCGCAGGGCCGCCTCCCGGGTGAGGGGCCCGCGTACGGCGACCAGGTCGGCCCGCGGGTCGATGTCCTCACCGGCGCACATCACCCCGGCTCCCCAGACGACGGCGCCCGGCCCCGCGAGGGAGACCACGCTGCCCGTGACGAAGTGCTTGCGCCCCGGCGCGTGCGGCGCGACCCACCGGGCCGGGGCGCCGCAGATCCGCCGGACCAGCCAGGGAGTGAGCCTGTCTCCGACATTGCCCTGACTGGGCGCCCGGCACCAGAAGGCGGGCACGGCCTCGACCACGGCACCCACCCTAGTGAGCGGACCGCGCTGTTCATCCGCACCTACCACGGTGACGTCGCCTGGTTGCGCTACGCGCTGGCCGCCATTCGGACGTGGTGCCGGGGCTTCTCGGAGGTGGTCGTCGTCACCCCGCGGACCGGGGCGGCGGCCGTGCGCCGGTCCGTCGGCGACGGGGTCCGCCTGGAGGTGGGCCCGGACCACCGCGACGACTACCTGGGACAGCAGGTCAGCAAGCTGTACGCGGACCAGCTCACCGATGCCGGCCTCATCTGCCACGTCGACTCCGACATGGTCTTCTTCCGCCCCGTCACCCCCGCCGACCTGCTCGTGGACGGGCGTCCGTGGATCGTCCGCCGTCCCGTCACCGAACTCGGCCGGCACCGGCCCTGGCTCGCGCCGACGCAGGACTTCCTCGGGCACCAGGTGTCCTTCGACTTCATGCAGCACCCGCCCTTCACCTATCCGCGCGCGCTGTACGGGGAACTGCGCGCCCTGTGCGCCGACCGCCACGGGATGCCGCTCGACCGGTACGTGGCGAGCCGCCCGCCGCGCGGGTTCTCCGAGTTCAACGCGCTCGGCGCGCACGCCCACGCGGCCCACCGGTCGTCGTTCACCTGGTACGACGCGAGCTCCGGCGCGGCGCCGGAGCTGTGCCGCTGGTACTGGAGCAGGGCGGGCATCGGCACCCGCCTGCGCGAGGAGCTGGACCGGGTGGTCACCGGGCCGGTCGGCGTAACGGAGTGGTGGACCCCGACCACGGCTGGAAGCGTGGCAGCCGCGCCATCTCACGACAGCGGAGAGAGGTACCCCCAGTGGAACAGGCACAGCTGACGCTCGACGAGGTACTCGAATACGTCAAGAACAGGCCGGAAACGACGCGCACCTACCAGGTCCCGCAGGGGGTGATCGCCGCTCTCCCTCTGGCCGAGCCGCCCCACATGCGGCTCCTGAGCGCGTCGGAGATCCAGGAACTGGCCGACTACCTCGACACCTCGCCGAGCTCGCTCAAGGGCCCCTTCAAGGTGTTCGACGCCACGTGCTCCTCCTGCGGGCGTCACATCACCTTCCTCGACTTCGCGAAGACCGCGGTGGACCTGGGCAGGCACGCGAAGGAGGCCCTGCGCACCGTACTGACCGGCAAGAACGGCGAATGGATCACCATCCGCGGCCGCGACGGCGGCCGCCCGGTGGCCTGCGCCCAGTGCGGCCAGGACGTCCCGCGCCTGAAGATGAACGGCTCGTACTCCGAGTACTCGTCGAGCTCCTACGCGTACGCCTGACCCCACGCCCCCGGTCCCCCGCCTCCCGCCGGCGTCAGTCTCCCCGGCCGCCGCCGGGGAGGCGGTGGCGCGGCGACCGGCGCCTGCGCCGCCGGAGATGCACGGGATCCGCTCGGTCCCGTCCGGGACTCCGCCCCCCCCCAGAGGAGCCCCTGGACGGCGCCCTGCAGGAAAACCGGTCGGAGCGGGTCCCGATGGTGCCGTACAGTGGGGTTTACCGACGCGGGGTGGAGCAGCTCGGTAGCTCGCTGGGCTCATAACCCAGAGGTCGCAGGTTCAAATCCTGTCCCCGCTACCACACCGGAAGGGCCCGGATCCGCACATGGATCCGGGCCCTTCCGTCGTGTCCCTGCTGCTCACATGAACGGCAGGTCGACCGGCGGCCCCCGGTCCAACGGGTACCGGGGTCCTACCCCCTGGTAGCGGGGCCTCCCACGCCGCCGGGGAACTCATCGGCCGGAAGATCCCGGCAACCGCCGTCAGATCTGACTGGTCCATACCTCAGGGCCGCCGCCCTCCCACTGGATCGGCCCGTCTTCGGACAAGTCCACATCCTCCAGGCCGGCCCGGCGCAGGAACTCCGACACGTCCCCGGGCGTGAACGCCCGGCCCAGGTCCGCGTCCACACCGAGTGCGTGCACGGTGACCTTGCGTCCGCCCTGCGGGGACACGGGGTGGATCACGATCGCCGTTTTGTCCGCCATACGTCCACAGTGCAGCCCGCCGGCCGATACGGCATCCCGGGGCCCGGCCGGCGATGAAGCCGTGGCTTAGAGCGAGCGTGGCGAGACCCGACCGAGCCTGACGCCTCTTCAAGTTCCTCGGGAACAGGAGCGTTTAGGGGAGAGTTGTTGGGATACACGCGTGGATACCGGAAGGTGCCACCGGCGGGTGCGGCCTTCTGGTGCGGGCTCGGCCGCACGGCGCCCTTCCCCCCGGCGTCGTGCGGCAGGCCCGCCCCGCACGACGGGCTGCCGCCCGGATCCGTACGGAAGCCGCACGCCCAGGGCTACCCCCGGCCGCCTCGCCAGCCGAGAGCCCCGGGCCGTTCGGCCAACCCCCGACAGCGGCGCTCAGACCGCCGCCCCCGGGCCACGGACCCGACGGCAGCAGCCCGGCGCAACGCCCCGCACAAACCCGCCGACCAAGACGGACTCCGCCAGGAACGGTCACCGAGGCGGCGTGTCCGGGTCGTCAGTCGGCCAGGGCGACCAGCCTTCGACACCCGGGCCGGGCAGCGAGATCCGAACGGGTGGCGGCAGGCACGGCGCGCCGGGGCGGCGCGCTGGCGGATCGATTCGCCTCCCGCCGCCCCTTTTAAGGTCGGGCTCGCACCATCCGTGATCATCATCCGGAAGGAACCTTCCCGTCATGAAGCTCCGCACCGCCCTCGGCGCCGGCCTCGGCGCGCTCACCCTCATGCTGTCGATGGCAGGCACCGCCCAGGCCGCCGAAGGCAACTTCACCTATAAGTACGTCGACGGTTACGGAGTGGAGCGGCAGATCACCCTCCACGATCCGCACAGCGGCAAGTGCGTCAACCTCCACGCCGTCGGCGACGACAAGGAGCAGCCGGGCTACGGCCCGCACAACGACACCGACACCGCCGTGACCGTCTACCTCGGCGCGAACTGCCAAGGCCCGCAGTGGCGGCTGAAGGCACACGGCCAGCCCGCCAAGGACAGCTTGGAAGTCCGCTCGGTACGGTTCGACGACCCCGCCGCCTCGTAGCGGCAACAGCCCACGCCGGAAGTCCCGCGCCCACGGCGCCCGCGGACTCGGTCAGCCACACCGCGTCCTGGCCCGGCGCCACCCGGGTCAGGCCGGTGGCGCCGGGAGCGCCGGCGGGCGCGGCGGCTCGCCCAATCCCAGGCAGGGTGATGCAGGTCGTCGAGCCTCCGGTCACCCGCTTTCGGCCGACCCGTGGCGCGGCGGGTGCCGGTTCGGCGGGAGCGAGGCTGCTCGGGCGGAGCGGGCGTACTCGGTGGGAGTCTGACCGTAGTGCTTCTTGAAGGCTCGGGTGAAGTGACTGCCGTCCGCGAACTGCCAGTGTGCGGCGAGTTCCGAAATGCTCAGGCGCCCTGAGGGCGAGACGAGGGCGAGCCGGGCCTCGTGCAGTCGCCGATGGCGGACGTAGGTGGTCACCTGCTCCCCCACCGCGGCGAATGCCCGGTGCAGCGTACGCACGGAGACGTTGAGTTCACGCGCGAGCATCGCCGGAGAAAGGTCTGGATCGGCGAGCCGACGGTCCGCGAGGTCCTTGGCCGCCTGGGTGAGCGCGGGAGCCAACCGGGGTTCCACGTCGTCGAATCGGCCCTTCGCCACCGCCTTGGTCAGCTCGATCAGGGTGTTTTCGGCAGCTTCCACACCGGCTGGGCCGAGGTCGGCCACGGTTGTGTGAATCATGTCCGTAAGGGCCGTCAGCAAGCGCATCTCGGCCGAGTCCGCCGGCCCGGTGACGGCTCGGGTCCCGAGCAGGGGCTTGAGCTCGCCGGGGGGCAGGACGAGGAACTTCGCCGTGAGGTGCGCCGACGTCTCGAAGGCCGTCAGGCCGCCGAGGTGCCGGACGAGGAACTGCCCGGCCGACACGGTCTGTTCGCCGTGGCCGGGTGGGCCGCCCAGAGTCCATGCGCCGCGCCGCACGACGTACATGGCGACCAGATCCTGATCGCCGCCCGGGACGTCCGCGGTCCGGGTCGCCGACGCGGCGTGAAGATCCGCGATCGCCGCGCCGTGCACCTTGGCCACGTTGCCCTTGACCCGGAAGTCACCGATCGTGTCCGGGCTGAAGGCCGGCAGTTGGAAGACATCGTCGCCGACCTGCGTCTCCCACCCGCGCCGGAAAGCGTCGAGTCCCCGCGGTGCGGCGCCCGGGGCGGTCGAGTCCACTGCGAACACCCCGCGCACGCCGTCGACTTCCACTCCAGTACCGCGCATTCCTCTCCGACCCTCTCGTGTGCACTGCTTCAACGCCGTCCTACGGTGACCGTGTTCCGTGGGACGAAGCCATGACCCGTGTGGGCACCGCGCCAATCTTCCTATAGTCGGCTGGCATGGCAGCGGTCGAGAGGTAGAGCTGATGCTTCTGTTGCGGCGAGATGAGCTGATCGTCCGAGTGCGCGCCGCCGTGGTCGGTTCACCCGGTCCGCAAACGAAAGACGCGACCCCTGACGATCGGGCTTCTCGCAGCCTGATCGTCAGGAGTCGCGCGGGCGCTCCATCCTCGTCTCCGCGACCGAAATCGGACCACGGCTGCCGCGATCGTGTCCCACCGGGAGCCCATCCGCGCCGGTGCGAGCTCTGATCGCCGGCAGCTTGCGCGGCTCGCCGGTCAGCGGACGATCGAGATCGCGAAGGGGGTGAATCCGGTGGACCGGATGACGTGGGGGACGAACAGTATCGCGGCCTCCGTGGCGCGGGCGGTCCGGATCCCGCCGAGATCGGTGATCCATTCCTTGTTCCAGCCCAGGTCGGTGAGGAGTTCGCGGACGGTCTCCTTGGCCAGCGGGTCCTCGCCGGAGAGGAAGGCGGTCGGCGTCTGGGTGAGGGTGGCCGGGGCGGTCATCACGGGGAAGAGCATGGTGTTGAGCGTCTTGACGACATGTGTTTCGGGGAGTGCCTCCTGGAGCTGTTCGGCGAGGCTCGAGCCGGGGTGGATCAGGTCGGCGGGCAGTCCGTCCGGCCCGTCGACGGTGGCGTTGGAGACGTCGATGAGGATCTTGCCATGCAGCTCTTCACGCAGGGCGGTGAGCCGGTCCAGTGAGCCGGCGCCCGGGGTGGCGTTGATGACGATCCGGGCCGTGCGGGCGGCGTGCGCGGCGGCGCCCGGCGCGCGGTCGGCGACGGTCACCTCGTGCCCGGCCCGAGTGAGGGCTGCGGCCAGGTTGCCGCCGACGCGGCCGTTTCCGAGAACTGCGATCGTGGTCATGATGATGTGCTCCTTGCGCGGGTGCGGGTTGTGATGTGCGGGGTCAGCGGGAGAGCGTGGCGACGGCTTCGGCGTGGACGCCGGGGGCGGAGGCCAGGAAGCCCTCGCTCTGCGGGGTCCACGGGCGGCCCTGGGCATCGGAGATCCGTCCGCCGGCTTCGGTGACGAGGAGCGCGCCGGGCAGCAGGTCGGCTCGGGCTCCGGCGAACTGCCAGAAGGCGTCGATGCGGCCGGCGGCCACGTTCACCAGGTGCAGGGTCGCGGGTACGGAGGTGCGGACGACGAGCGCGTCGAAGAGCATCGCGGTGATCGAGGACCCGACGCGCCGTACGACCTTCTCGTCCTCCTCCGGCCGGGCCTGGCTGGTGGCCACGATGCCCAGGCCGAGGTCCGCGGTCGCCGAGACGCGCAGCGGCCGGCCGTCGAGGTGGGCGCCGGCGCCGGTGAGCGCGGTGTAGGTCTCGCCGGTCAGCGGCAGGTGGACCACGGTGAGCACCGGCTGGTTGTCGCGCACCAGGGTGGCGGTCACCGCCCATTCGGGCAGGGCGTGCAGGTGGTTGACGTTGCCTTCGGCAGGGTCAACCACCCACCACTCACCGGGCGGCAGCGCCCCGCCGTCCAGCTCGTCCTCCACCCAACCGGCCTGCGGGCGCAGGCTCGTGAGGCGGGGGCGCAGGATGTCGAGGGCCGTGTCGTCATTGGCGGCGAGCGCACGCATCAGCTGCTCTCGGGTCTCGTAGCGGACCACGTCGCCGAAGCGCTCGCGCAGTGCCGCACCGGCGGCGCGCACGGCGACCGCGGTCTGTTCGAGCAGGACGGCGTCGGAGGTGGCGGCGTCGGTGGTCTGAAGCGTTTCGGACATGGCGGTGCTCCTGTCTGGGGAGGGGTGATGAGGCCGGTCGGGGCCGAACTGCGCGGTGTTTCTCGCGCTTTCATCTCGAAGGTATAGAGCCCCATCATTAACTTCAAATGCATGTGAAGAACGGCAAGAGTTACTCACATGCAATTTGGATGGGACCTGCCCGCCGCGCTCGACGCGCCGCCGGAGGAGGGCGGCGGGCAGCGTGGCCGGGGGGACGTAACGCGTTGGGGAAGCGTCGTGGGCGCGGAAGAAGGCTCAGCCGATCAGTTCGGCAGCGCGTTCGGCGATGGCGTAGACGGTCGCGTTGGTATTGGCCGAGGGGATGGACGGCATCACCGAGGCATCGGCGACCCGCAGTCCGGCGATCCCGTGTACGCGAAGGTTCGCGGGGTCGACGACGGCATCGGCGTCGGTTCCCATGCGGCAGGTGCCGGTGAAGTGGAAGTAGGGGCCGGTGGCTTTACGGATGAACTCTTCCTCGGACTCGCCGCTCGTCCCGGAGCCCGGCACCGCTTCCTGCTTGCGCCAGTCGGCGAACGCGTCGGCCTCTCCGATGCGGCGTGCCACTGCAAGCCCCTTGCGCATGACCTCCAGGTCACGGTCGTCGCTCAGGTAGCCGGGGTCGACGACGGGAGCACTGGCGGGATCGGCGTCCGCGAGGCGCACGGTTCCGCTGCTGTGCGGAGCCATCGCGGAGAAGGCGATGGAGTAGCCGTTGGCCGGCGGCCGGCCCCAGGCCGACGGGAGCGGCGCGGCGACGACGTAGACCTGAAGGTCCGGCCGGACCGCGGCGGGGTCGCTGTACAGCAGGCCCGTCATTTCGGCCGGCGGGTTGGCAGGAACGAACGGTACGGGCCGGCTGGCCTCGTACACCACTCCCGCCAACGGATGGTCCTGTAGGTGGGAGCCCACTCCCGGCAGGTCGGCGACGACGCCGATGCCGTGTTCGCCGAGGTGTCGTGCCGGGCCGATCCCTGACAGCATCAGGAGATGCGCGGAGCCGACGGCCCCCGCGGTCAAGATGACCTCGGCGCTCTCGACGGACAGGTGCACGCCACCCACGACGTACTCGACGCCGGTGCAGCGGCCCCCGGTGATGCGCAGCCGCTGCACGGTCGCGTCCGTGACGACGTCCAGGTTCGGCCGGTCGAGGAACGGACGGATGTAGGCGTCGGCCGCGCTCTGGCGGGCGCCGCCGGGCAGGTTCATGTCACTCCACCCGAACCCGGTCTCCAGCCCGCCGCCGATGTCGTCGGCGCGTGTGTAACCAGCCTGCACCGCGGCGTCGACGCCCGCCACGGCAAGGGGATGGGGTTCCGGGACCGGGGCGACCACAACCGGCCCGTCCGTTCCCCGGACCAGGGCATCACGACCGCGAGTGCTCTCGCTGCGGCGGAAGAAGGGCAGCAGATCGTCGAAGCCCCAGCCCGGAGCACCGAGCACGGGCCATGCGTCGTATCCGGAGCGGTGCCCCCGCAGGTGGTACAGGCCGTTGATGCTCGACGACCCGCCGAGCGCCTTCCCGCGCAGCACGTCAGCGGCCCTGCCCGTACCGGCCTGCACGGTCGAGGTGCCCGGCCAGAGGGATGCCGCGTCGAACCCCAGGAACCCCCAGGGAGATGCCATCGCCTCGGTCGCGTCGCGGGCTCCCGCCTCCAGCAACAGCACCCTCGCGCCGGGGCGTTCCGAGAGCCGGGAGGCAATCACGCACCCTGCTGTCCCCGCTCCCACAACGACATGGTCATAAGGACTCTGGCCCATCATGTCTCCGCTTCCCACGGCAGCCCTGTCCGGCCGCCGGGTTTTGAAAATGAGCTCCTCGACGGTCAAAGAGCTGATTGCTTGCATGTACTAGAAGGGGTCGACGAGTTGGGGATGGCCCTCTTCAGGTCGCCCTGTGCATCGCACGGCCACCGCCGAGGCCGGCGCGCGGAAGGTGTGGAACCGGCTGATCAGCAGGGCGCGGTCTCCAGTGGAGCAGGACTGCCCGGAGGCAGGCTGCGAGCTGCCGGCGCTGACGGGGGTCCGGCTGTTGCCGATCACCCCGTCGGGGATGTCCATGTCGGCGCCGGTATGTGCGATGACGCCATGCGGTTGAACTTCTCTTGTTTCACGAGTTTCTTGTCCTTGGTGCCTACCCGTCCAGGAGCAGCCCGGGTTTCCCTTCTGCCGTCGAATCTTAGGAATACGGACACGGCACGCACTTGAACCTGCGCGACGTTCGTTCGGAACCTCAGCGCCATACGCGTGGCGAGACGGCCGGCGTCACACGGCACTGGGTCAGGCCGCCCGCACGCGCCGCCGCCTTCGTGCTGTCCGGCCACAGGTGGCGCCCCCTTGGCCACAGGTGGCGCCCCCTTCCCGTGGCCGCCGGGGGCGGCCCTCCACGGCGTCGAACGCCGAATCAGACCGGGGATGATGTCGGCCCCGAAGGCGGCGATTGGGTCGGGGATGCGGCCGCAGTCACGCGTGGTGGGCGCAGAGTTGATCGCGTTAGCGCCGGCTGCGGGTAGGGGGTCACCGCGCGGCCATCGGCGGCACCGACAACGGTGAACGCAACTTCTGGATCACCGACCCCGCCCGGGAACCCGACCGCTGGCGGATCGCGGGCAACGAAGCCCGCGGTCCGGGATGGTTCACATTCGACGGAGCCCTCGCCGGCTTCCTCACCTCCGTACTCAGCGGGCAGACCGAGCTCCGGGACAGCGGCTACCACGTTCCTCATCGGGGACGCGTCCCCTCCGAAGTCCGCGAAGCATGGGAACGCCACAACAGCTGCGCGCTGCCGCCCGTGGATCTCACGGACGAACAGCGCGCGGCGGTGGTTCCGTTGCGCCCGAAGGGGGCGTAGGAGGGGCCCTACGGCCCCACGATCCGCACCGCTCGGCATGGTCTCACCAGGGAATCGGCCCGTCCTCGGCCCGAAAGGTGCCCGTCGGGCCGTCCTCGCCCGCCGTCGCCAGATCAACGGCCACGGCCGCGCCCTCCTCCGCCGTGCGCATCCCGCTGTGGCGGTTGAGGTCGGTCGCGCAGTAGCCGGGACTCACCGCGTTGACCAGGATCCCTTCGGCACGCAGTTCATTGGCGTAGAGCACGGTGATCGCGTTCAGCGCGCTCTTCGAGGTGCAGTAAGGGAGGAGGATCGAGTAGTACGCGGACCACGGGCTGCCCGGGTCGGCCATGTGGGTGAGGGAGCCGAGTTCGCTGGACATGTTGACAATGCGTGCGGCGGCGGAGCGGCGGAGCAGGGGAAGCATGGCGTGGGTCACCGCGATGACGCCGAACACGTTGGTCTCGTAGACCTGCCGTACGGTGGCCGCCGGGGCTTCGCTCGGCTTCTGCGGTCCGGCGGCGATCGCGGCGTTGTTGACGAGGATGTCGAGGCGGCCGAACGTGGCGTCGATGTACTTGGCGGCGGCCTGGACGGAGGTCTCGTCGGTGACGTCCAGGGGAACGAACCGTACGTCGGCGCCGCCCGCGCGAAGCTCCTCGGCCGCCGCCTCGCCGCGCTCGGCGTTGCGGGCGCCTATCAGCACGGTGATGCCGAGGGCTGCGAGCCTGCGTGCCGTTTCCTTGCCGATTCCCTTGTTCGCGCCGGTGATCAAAGCAGTCTTCTGCGAAGTCGTCATGGCACCCAGCCTCCCCTGACCCACGGGCGGCAGGGAAAGACCGGAAGGCTCTGGATCTATAGTCCACGGATATGAGTGAGCTAGAGGTGCGGGAGCTGAGGTACTTCATCGCGGTCGCCGAGGAGCTGAACTTCAGCCGGGCCGCGCAACGCCTGGGGATGGCGCAGCCCCCGCTGTCGAAGGCGATCGCTCAGATGGAGTCCCGCCTCGGGGTGCGCCTGCTGGAGCGCACGACCCGGCAGGTGAGGCTGACCGACGCCGGTCGGGTGCTGCTCGACCAGGCCCGGATCGCGGTCGACGCGGTGCACGCGGCGGCCCGCCGTGCGCGCAGGGCCGGTCAGGCGACACCCCAGCTCGTCGTGGCGGTCAAACCGGGAGGTGATGCCGGGCTGCTGCGGGAGATCCTTGCCGCCTACCGGGGAACGGGTCCGCATCTGCCGCCGCCCGAAGTCGTCGTCGGCGGCAGCGGAGAGCCGATCGCCATGCTGCGGGACGGCCGTGCGGATGTAGCGCTGCTGCGCAGCCCGTTCGACGGTCGAGGGCTGGATGCCCAGACGCTCGTGGTCGAGCCGCGACTGGCCGTCCTCCCCGCCGCGCACCGCCTGGCCGGACGCCGGCGACTGCGGCTGACCGACCTCCAGGGCGAACCCATCCCGCGTTGGAAGGGGGCGGCCCCCTCCAACACCGCCTACTACACCGGATACGACGGAACGGAAGCAGGCGACGGCCACACCGGCTTGGCGCCGGCCGACACTCCTGAGGGGCCGCTCGTGGACAGCGTCGAGCAACTCCTGGAGGTGGTCGCGCTGGGGCAGGCGGTGGCGTTCCTGTCACTCTCCACCACCGAGCGGCACCAACGCCCGGACATCGCGTACCGGCCGGTCACCGGCCTCAGCCCCAGCGCGGTCATGGTCGCCTGGCCGGAAACCTCACGATCCGCAGCCGTCGCCGCCTTCGTCCAAGCCGCCCAGGACGTCGCCGGTTGGAACGACCGGACACAGGCGGAGTCAGGCCCGGAGGTCATCGCACTGGATGCCCGATAGCGCGTTTTGTTCAGCATCCGATCGAGGGTGCGGTCGAGTCGGTTGTCGTCGGTTGTCCTCCCTGAGGGGGACGGGACTACGAGTGGACGGGCGGGCGCGTCCCGGAAGTCCCGGCGGATGTAAGGATCTTGGGGGCGGTTCTCGGCCACGTGTCCGGGATTTCGGGTGGTACGTGCGAGGGACGAAAGGTCGTTCCTGGGAGGGTTCCGGTCCGACCCGCTCGTCCAACACAGTCGAGGCACAAGCGATTTCATCCGACGAAGGAACGGAACCACGCGCATGAAACGTCTCGCACGGCTGCTCGCCACCTCCGGGCTCCTCGCCGCCGCCGTTCCCGGCCTGGCGACGCCATCGGCCTCCGCCGCCCCGACCCCCGCGTACCTGCGACAGACGCCGGCCTGGCATCGCTGCAGCCCCGATCGGCCGGCGGAGTACGAGTGCGCGACCCTCAAGGTGCCGCTCGACTACCAGCGTCCCGAAGGGCGCACCCTGGACCTCGCCATATCCCGGATGAAGAGCGAGAACCCGGCCAAGCGGCGTGGCGTCCTCCTGCTCAACCCCGGCGGCCCCGGGACCTCGGGGCTCTTCCGGCCCATACGGACGAATGCCGAGATGCCCAAGGACGTCCGCGACCGCTACGACCTCGTCGGCTTCGACCCGCGCGGCGTCGGCGAGAGCAGCCCGATCGGCTGTGGTGATCTGAGTGAAGCGGAGGTGGGCGCCGGCGGGGCGTACCGGCCCGAGACCTTCGCCTCGGACGTGTCCTGGGCACGCGGAATCGCCGACAAGTGCCGTGAGAAGTCGGGCGATGTGATTCCGTACATCACCACCCGCAACACGGCGCGCGACATGGACGTCATCCGCGCCGTACTCGGGGAGCGGACGCTCTCGTACCTGGGCTACTCGTACGGGACGTACCTCGGCGCGGTGTACTCCCAGATGTTCCCGGAGCGCACCGACCGGTTCGTCCTGGACAGCGGCGTGGACCCGGGGCGCGTCTGGCGCGGCATGATCCAGGCGTGGGGGACCGAAGTCGAGCCCGCCTTCGAGCGGTGGACGCGGTGGGCGGCGGAGCGCTCGGACACTTACGGGCTCGGCGCCACGCCCGAGGCGGTGTCGGCCACCTTCTGGGCGCTGGTGGCTCGGGCCGACCGGGACCCGATCATCCACTACGGGGAGAGGATGACGGGTGACGACATCAGGGACGATCCGTCGCTCTACTTCGATCCCCACGCTGCCTCGGTCGTCGTCAAGTCCATCAAGGCATCGGCTGACAAGACGCCCCAGCCGCCGAATGGCTCCGATCCGGGCGCGAGCGGGAAGGGCGCCGACCGGAAGGGGCCCGGCGCGCAGTCACCGCTCGGCCGCGTCCGGGCGGCCGGCCCAGGCGTCGATGCGGGTGAGGCGTCGGAAGGTCCGAACGCCGCTCCCGCCGGCAACGCCACCGCGGTGTACTGGGCCGTGGTGTGCGGGGACTCGGACAACTGGCCCCGCGATCCGGAGCAGTACGCGCGGGACGCGGCGCGGGACAAGGTGAAGCACCCGCTGTACGGGGACTTCGCGTCGAACATCAAACCGTGCGCCTTCTGGCAGCGGCCGCTGGAGCCCGCCACGCCCATGAAGACCCGGGCGGATGTCCTGACCGTGCAGAACGAGTGGGATCCGATGACCCCGCTCAGCACCGGCCGGGGACTGCACCAGGCGCTCAAGGGGTCGCGGATGGTGCTGGCACTGGGGGGTGAGGGCCATGGTGTGTACCTCTCCAACCCCACGGCCTGCGCCAACATACCGGTCAACGCGTACCTGTCGACGGGACGGCTGCCCGCGAAGGACGTGACCTGCCACAACCCGCCGCCCACCCCGGATCCGGAGGGTGCCGGAGCCCGCTGAGGACAGGGCCCGGCCGCCCGGGTCCGTGGTCACCGGGCACATGGTCCGCGGGCGGTCAACGCGCGGGCCGCGAAGAGGACGTTCAGGTTTCGGCGGCGCTCGGTGTGGCGGCGCGGCCGCGGCGGACCGGAGGACGAGCTCGCCATCGAGGACCAAGCCGTCCGGCAGCTGCCCGGCGGCCGCGACCGAGTCGGGGAACCGCCCCTGGACCAGGGAGGGGAGCCAGGTCACCTTCACCAGCGAACGGCGGTGAAGTCAACCGGGCGAGGCCGCAGCCGCCCCGTACGCTCTGCCAGCGCTGTCAACCGCCGTGACATCTCGTCGGCGGACAGCCGGCGGCGGTCGCCGTGGCCAGGCAGAACCCATTCGAACCGGAGCCGTCCGGCCGTCCGGGCCAGTGAGGTCGCCAGTTCCTCAATGGAGTACCAGGTCACACTGTCCGCGACTTCCAGGTCGTTGGTGGTGCGTGACCAGTAGAAGCTGTCCCCGCTGAAGCAGTACCGGTCGTCCGCGAGGTAGAGCACGCTGCCCCGAGTGTGGCCGGGCAGCGGATGGGCGGTGACCCCCTCACCAATCTCCAGGGGGTCGAGACCCCGGATCACGTGGTCCGCGTCCGGCGCCGCGTCGAGGTCGCCCTCGTGGATCCAGAGCCTGGCTCCGAAATGGTCCGCGTAGCGGCGGCCGTGTGCAGCGTGGTCGCGGTGGGTGAGGAGTACGTCGGTGATCGGGTCCACTGCTTCGTAGCGTTCGGCCAGGTCACGACTCCAGCGTGGTGTGTCGATCATCATGAGCGTGCGGGAAGGCCGCAGAAGCAGGTAGGAATTGGCCCCGGCAGTGTGTTGCGAGTTGTGCCCGCACAGCAGGACGCCGCTGTCCAAGGCCATGGGAAAGGGGTCGAGTCGCCGGTCCGGTTGCCCGGAGGAGGGGCGGATCGAGCGGGTGGGGCAGGCGAAGACGGCCGCGTGCAAGTCCCGCGTCTCCGCTTCATCGCGCGGCGGGCGCAGGATGCGGGACTTTCCGTCGGCTTCGCCGATCAGATCGGGCGCGAGCTGTCGTGCGACATCGCAGTTGAAGCAACGCTCGTCCACGTGCCAGCCGTCCACGGCAAGTGTCCTTCCTTCCGGGGGGCAACGCCCCGATCGGGGGTGCCTTTCAGGGATACCCCGCCCGCGTCCGGTACTGGTAGGCCCTGCCCATCTTGTACTTCCGGTCCCGACGCGTTCTCTTCGCCCAGTCGATGCCCGGGTCGACGGGCCGATCT
Organism: Streptomyces sp. NPDC001194; assembly: GCF_042896985.1. Taxonomy (NCBI): domain Bacteria; kingdom Bacillati; phylum Actinomycetota; class Actinomycetes; order Kitasatosporales; family Streptomycetaceae; genus Streptomyces; species Streptomyces sp. NPDC001194. The sequence continues at coordinate 296,019 of NZ_JBIAXU010000006.1, forward strand.
CGCACCGGTCCTCGGCCGCCGCGAGGACGACGTGTCCGCCGCCGGCGACTGACCACAGATCAGGAGCTTCACCGCTTCCCGTGCTCGGCGGGAGGGTCCGCCGTGCGCGTCTCGTTTGCTCAGGCGCCGTGCTGGGCGAGGAAGGTGGTGATGAGCTTCTGCCATTCCTCGGGGCGTTCCACCATGGGCAGGTGGCCGGTGTGGATCTCCACGAGCCGGGCGCCGGGGATGGTCTCGGCGAGTTGGCGGTGCAGGCGGGTGGAGGTGAAGCGGTCCTGGGTGGTGGAGATGACCAGGGTGGGTGCCTTGATGTGGGGCAGGTCGTCGCGGACGTCGGCCCGGTGGGCCAGCTCGGCGTGCTCGGGAGTGCCCTCGGCGACGCTGGCGGCGGTGAACCCGATCGCCTGCCGGAGCTGCTCGGCCGGCATAGCCTCCAGTACGTCGGCGCCGAGGGCCATCATCGTCAGGTACTCGGCCAGCACTTCGCGGTCGCCCGACTCGGCCAGCTTGCGCCACAGCGGCAGGGCGAGCGCGAGGTGGTTGTCCCGGTACGGGAAGGTCGCGGTCAGCACGAGGGCGGTGACGCGCTCGGGGTGGCGGGCTGCCGCGCGGATCGCGACGGGGCCGCCGAGGGAGTAGCCGGACAGCGCGAAGGTGTCCAGGCCTTCGGTGACGGCGGCGGCGACGAGCTGGTCGGCCAGGTCGTCCAGCGACAGCGGTGTGGTGGAGCGGGGGGTGTCCCCGCTGCCGGGGTAATCGATGCCGACGGCGGTGCGGCGGGCGGCCAGGCCCTCCAGTATCGGTCCGTAGGTGCCGCCCACGCTGCTGCCGGCGCCGTGGGCGAGCGCGAGTCCGGGGCCGGAGCCGAGAACGGTGCGGGCGAAGGTGGCTTCGGGCAGGGTGCGTGCGGACATGGGTATTCCAATCTGCGGGTGTGGGGGTCAGGTCGTGCGGGGATCGGTCGTGGGTCGGGTCCGGCATCGGCCGTCTGTGCCGCCGGTTGGCGCGCGCAGTGGTGCTGCTGCGGCCTGCGCAGTGCGTCATTCGGCGCGCCGACGCCCGGGGTGACCGACCGCGCCCCGGGGCCGCCTCGGCCGCGCCGGCAGCACGAGGCGGCGGCACGGGAGGTCAGGGCAGCAGGACGGCCTTGCCCCGGTTGCGGCGGGCTTCCAGATCGGTGTGCGCGGCGGCGGCTTCCTCAAGCGGATAGGTACGCCAGACGGGCAGGGTGAGCGTGCCGTCGGCGGCCAGTTCGACCAGCTGCGGAAGAGGGTCCTCGGCCTCGTCGGCGCTGCCGGAGCTGAAGCGGACGCCGTGCTGCGCGGCCGACATGTCGGCGATGGTGATGACGCGTGCGCTGTCGCCGGTCAGGGCGACGGAGTCGGCGAGGACACCGGCGCCGGAGGCGTCGAGGACGAAGTCGACTCCCTGCGGCGCCGCGGTCCTCACCCGCTGTACCCAGCCGTCGCCGTAGCGGACGGCAGTGGCTCCGAGCCCGGTGACCCGCTCGATGTCGTGTTCGCCGACCGTTGTGATGACGGTGATGCCGCGGGCGACGGCCAGCTGCGCCGCGATGACGCCGACGCTGCCGCCGGCGCCGTGGACGAGCAGGGTCTGCCCCGTGCGCACGCCCAGCTCGGCGAGGACACGGAACGCGGTCCGCCCGACGGTCACCAGCGATGCCGCGACCTCCCAGGACAGTGCTGCGGGCTTGGCGACCGGCTGCTCCAGCAGCGCGTACTCGCTGTAGCTGCCGCCCGCGGTGGCGCCGAGGACCTCGTCGCCCACGGCCGCGCCGGCTCCCTCGCCGACCGCGTCGACGACACCGGCCGCGTCCAGTCCGAGGACCACGGGGAAGCGCGCCGGGATGGCCTCGGCCATCCGGCCGGAGCGGATCTTCATGTCGAGCGGGTTCACGGAGGCGGCCCGCACGCGGATCCGGACCTGGCCCGGGCCGGGCTCCGGCGCGGTGACCTCGGAAAGCCGCAGCACCTCGGGGGTGCCGTACTCGGAGAAGGTGATGGCTTTGGACATTGGAAACTCCCTGGTAGGGGCCCCGTCGGCGGGGCCGCCGCTCAAGCGGTGAGGGTGGGGTAGTCGGTGTAGCCGCGGTGGTCGCCTCCGTAGAAGGTGGCCTGGTCCGGGGTGTTGAACGGACCTCGGGCGGCGAGGCGCCGGGGCAGGTCGGGGTTGGCGAGGAACAGCGCCCCGTAAGCCACCATGTCCGCGCTCCCGTCCTCGATCAGGTTGAGCGCGTCGGGGCCGGTGATGTCGGGGTGGGTGAACGGGTTGAGGACGAACGTGCCGGGCCATTCCTTGCGCAGCTGCGAGGTCAGTGCGGAGTCGGGGCCCTCCATCAGGTGCAGATAGGCAAGATCCAGACCCGCGAGCCCGTCCAGCAGGGCCTCGTAGACCTCGCCCGGGTTGTCCTCGACGATGTCGTTGTACCGGTTTCCGGGCGAGATCCGCAGACCGACCCGCCGCCCGCCGATCGCCTCCGCGACGGCCGTCACGACCTGGACGGCGAAGCGGATCCGGCCTTCGGTGGAGCCGCCCCAGGCGTCGGTGCGCTGGTTGGTGTTGTCCGCGAGGAACTGGTGGATCAGGTAGCCGTTGGCGCCGTGGATCTCCACGCCGTCGAATCCGGCCTCGACGGCGTGGTGCGCCGCGGTCGCGAAATCGGTGATGGTCTGCCGGATCTCCGCCTCGCTCAGCTCCTTCGGCGTGATGAAGTCCTGCGGTCCCTGGTGGGTGTAGACCCGTCCCCGGGCGGCGACCGCCGAGGGCGCCACCGGCGTCAGGCCGTCGGGCAGCAGGCTGGGGTGACCGATCCGCCCGGTGTGCATCAGCTGCGCGAAGATCACCCCTCCCTCGCGGTGCACGGCGTCGGTCACCGTCCGCCAGGCCCGCACCTGGCCCGGCGTGTGCAGGCCGGGGGTGTCGGGGTAGCCCTGGCCGACGGGCGAGGGCTGGACGCCCTCGGTGACGATCAGCCCGGCGCCGGCCCGCTGCGCGTAGTAGGTCGCCATCAGCTCGGTCGGCTCCGCGCCCGGGCCGTGGGCTCGGCTGCGGGTCATCGGCGCCATCACGACTCGGTTCGCGAGGCGTGTGCCGCCCAGGACGATCGGATCGAAAGCAGTGGTCATGGTCGCTCCCTCGGGACGGGTGGCGCTCTGCGGGTCGGGCGCACCGCGGCCCACGCCAGCCTTTTACTGTTCGGACAAGTAAATTACCTGTCCGAACAGTAAACCCGCTTTCGGCAACCTGGCAAGCGCGCTGCACAGCGCCCTCTACCTGACGTTCTATGCAGGTAGGCGTGGAGAACCGGTGCCGATGGACCTGGGGGTGGGTAGAGTTCTCCTGTCCAAACAGGAGAGCGGGGAAGAGATGGCCGAGTCCACATCCGAGGCCGGGCGGGATCCCGGAGCGGCGGAGCCGAAGGCCACCGTGCCGGTCCCCGGCGCGGCCACCGGCGGACCGATCAGTCATGCGATCTTCCGGCTGGCCCGGCTGCACCGCATGTTCGCGGGACAGCTACTGCGCCGCATCGGCCTGCACCCGGGCCAGGAGCTGGTCATGATGCACCTCTGGGAGCTCGGTCCCCAGCGTCAGATCGACCTGGTGCGCCTGATGGACTCCGACGCCGCCACGATGACCCGCACGGTCCGCCGCCTCGAACAGGCCGGCTTCGTCCGCCGCCGCCCCTCGCCCACCGACAAGCGCGCCTCGCTCATCGAACCGACAGCGGCCAGTCACGCCCTGCGCCGGGAGGTGGAGCGGGTCTGGACCCAACTCGAGGACATCTCCGCAACCGGCCTCTCGGACGACGAGCGTGCCGAAGCCCTCGCCGTCCTGGAACGCCTGGAACAGAACCTCGTACGCGCCGACGCCGAGCCCACGGAGCCGGACACGGAACACTGAGCAGGCCGCCCCGCCTGCCCCACCCAACCGGGCCGCGGTCGACACCACCGCGATACCTCTTGCGTCACCGTTCGCGGTGGACTTCTCCGCGCAGGCGCGCAGGCGCGCAGATCGGTCAACGGCGCACCCGATGGCGCAGGTGAAGCACCCGGTTGCCCTGAATGACCACGTCAGGATCCTCCAACAGGTGCTGCGCGCGGACCGACCCGAAGTAGCGCTTGCCGGACCCGAACACGACGGGTACGACGTCCATGCGCACCTCGTCGATCAGGCCCGCGGCGAGCACCTGGCCACCGACGTCGCCGGCGGCGACCTCGACCACGCGGTCACCCGCAAGCTCCTGCGCCTTGGCCATGGCTGCCTCGATGCCGTCGACGAAGTGGAACGGCGCCTCGGGGTCCCAGTCCTCGGGCTCCGGCCGGTGCGTCACGACGACCACGTGGTCGATCCCGCCCGGAGGCTCCCCGTCCCAGCCGGCCGTCAGGTCGAAGACGTGGCGGCCGACGATCGTCACTCCGATCTGGTCCCAGTACGGCCGGGTGTGGTCGTAGGACGTCTGCGACACCTTCAGCGCGCCGCTCTCGTCCAACGGGACGTCACCGCTGGACAACCAGTCGAACAGCGGTCCGGGCTGGTCGTTCTCATCCGCGATGAAGCCGTCCACCGACACCGAGCCGTACATGACCACCTTGCCCACGGCACTCTCCTCTGCTGGGGGCACCTCAAAGTAGCTCGCCGTGAGCTGCCGAGCGCGGGCTGTGCCGGGAAGTCCGGCCGGTGTCTCGGGGGCCTTGCGCCCTGCGGCATGGCCGTGGCCGCGGCCCCGCAGGCCATGACGGCCGGATCGGCCGGAGGTGACCCTGACATCTACCATCGGACCCTCACCGCCAGCCAGAAAGTGACTGCAGGTCACCGACGTCAGGAGCGGAAGTGGGAACGACACTCGTCGTCGCCGCGATCGTGATCGCGGCCGTGGTCGTCAGAACCGCCGTCGCCGAGCTCAGGGAGCCCGGAAGCGGCCGCCGGCAGTGGTCGTTCCTCTCCGACTTCCGCGCGCTCTCGGCGGGAGCGATCAGCGCCCTCGCCCTCGGCCTGCTGGGCTGGCGGCAAGCCGGCGGCGAAGGCGTCGTATGGGCAGGACTCGCAGGGATCCTCGTCGCGTTCGCCATGGGCCAAGGCCGCCGCTCCCGGTGACCCTGGTAACCGTGTCCGTCGGACCGGCCGGACCGGTCGGCCCGGGGACTCGGCCGAGGGCTGCCTGATCCCCCAACGGCCCACCCACCAGGCGGACCGGACGCCGAACGCACCCCGGTCGGGATTCCGCGAGGGCCCGGCTTGACTGGTGGACGGCGCGACGGGTAGGGAGAGGCTGTTCATCGCGCAAGGTTGAAACGGGGGACGTATGAAGCCGCTCGAAACGGGTGATCCCACCTCGCTCGGCGAGGGCCGCTACCGGCTGGTGGGACGGCTCGGTCAGGGGGGCATGGGCGTGGTCTACCTGGGCCGCTCCCGGTCCGGCCGTGCGGTCGCCATCAAGGTCGTACGTCCCGAGCTGAGCACCGAGCCCGGGTTCAGGCGCAGGTTCGCCGACGAGGTCGCGGCGGCGCGGCGGGTCGGCGGCTTCCACACCGCTCCGGTGGTGGACGCGGACCCGGACGGGGAGCCGGCCTGGCTGGTCACGGCGTTCGTGCCCGGGCCCACCCTGCAAGCGGTGCTCGCGCGCGTCGGATCGCTGCCCCTGGACACGCTCACCGTCCTTGCCGCCGGCCTGGCCGAGGCACTCGACGCGATCCACCGCGCGGGGGTCATCCACCGCGATCTGAAGCCCGCGAACATCATCGTCGCCGAGGACGGGCCGCGCGTCATCGATTTCGGCATCGCGCGCGCCCTGGACGGCACGTCACTGACACAGACCGGCATGCAGGTCGGCACGCCGGGGTTCCTGGCACCCGAGCAGCTCACCGGCAGCAGGGCGCTCACCCCCGCGGTCGACATGTTCGCCCTGGGGGTGGTGCTCACCCAGGCGGCGGGCGGCGCGCCCTTCGGCGACGGTCCGTCCGCGGCCAGGCACTACAAGGTGGTCTACGAAGAACCGGACCTGACCGCGGTGCCCGTCGAACTCCGCGAAGCCATCGGCGCCTGTCTGTCCAAGGACCCGGCGGCCAGGCCCACCCCGGCCGCCTTCCTCGGTACCCTCACCGTCCGCCACTCGGACGGTGGCTCCTGGCTGCCGGAAGCGGCGACGCAGCTGCTTCCGGAACCGGAGCCGATGGTGCGGTCCACCGCACCGGACAGCCCGCCGGAGGCCCGCCAGGACGCCCCGGAGGAGGTCCCGGAGGAGGTCCCGCCACCGGACGCCGCCCCGCCCGTCGTCGCGGAGCCCCGTACGGAACAGTCGCGGACCGTGACGGGACCCGCGGCTCGGCTCTCCCCCACCCCCGCACAGGTGCCGCCGGCCGTTGCCCGGAAGCCCCGGCGTCGCCTCGCCGTGGTGGCGGCGGTGCTCGTGACGTCTCTCGCGGCCGCCGGCCTGTTCGTGTGGCAGCCCTGGAGACACTCGACCACGGACGGTTCCAAGCCCCGCGCCTCCTCGCCCTCCGGGTCCGCCCCGGCCCCCGCACCGTTCCCGGCCGATCCGCTGCTGATCCGGAAGGACACCGCGCCGGGCTGGCCCAGTACGTGCCACGGCGTCATCGCCCGCCGGGACGCCTCGGCGGAGAAGCCCGTGGAGGTCATCGCGGGCAGCGCCGGCACATGCGACACCCTGCCCCAGTGGTCCCCCGACCGCAGGTCGTTCGCATTCACCCGCAGCACGCCCGACGGCACGGCGGTCTGGACCGCCAACGCCGACGGCTCGAACGCACGCCGGATCGCCCCCATCGCCGGTGGCAGGGTGTCCTGGTCACCGGACGGCAGCCGGCTCGCCGTGCTTCGCATGAAGGACGGCGTACAGCAGCTGTTCGTGGTCGGCGTCGCCGACGGCGCGGCTCGCCAGCTCACCTCGGGCGGGAGCCCGGTCGAAGATCCCGCGTGGTCGCCGGACGGCAAGAGCATCGCGGTCTGCCTGCAGACGGATCCCGAGAACTGGCAGATCCACGTGGTCGATCCCGCCGCCCCGGACCGCGCCCCGCAGCAGGTGACCCGGCTGCCCCACGCGGCACACGACCCGGTGTGGTCTCCCGACGGCGCCACCTTCGCGTACACGGCGGGGACCTACGGGACGGGCACCCAGGGCGACATCCACCTCGTGGACGCCGACGGAAGCAACGATCGTGAACTGATCGCCACCAGCGCGCACGAGATGGACCCCACCTGGTCCGTCGACGGCAAGTGGGTGGCCTTCGTCCGCGGCCCGTACGAGCGGCCCGCGATCTGGGCCGTACGTGCGGACAAGACCGGCGAGCGCGCGCTCACCACCGGCGCCTCCGCCGAGGGGCATCCCGCCTGGCGCTGAGAGGTTCGACGTCGCCCTCGGCCCGCGACCGTGACCCGTCGTTCTCAGGGTGATGCCGCAGGCGTGCCCCGCAAGCCACTGTCGGCAGGCCTTGCCGTCAGACGGTCACGCGTACGGGCCGTGTGCGTTCGGCACGGCGCTGGATCAGGTATCCGGCGAGGCCGCAGCCGATCCCGGTGAGGGCGACGAGGACCGCACCGATCAGGGCGGAGAGCACCGTGACGACCACGACGCCCGCGTCCTCGAACGCGATCTCGCGGACCGTGTCCACGGGGATGGTGCCACTCTGTCCGTCTGTGAGGAAGGAACGGGAGTCGTTGGAGGTGACGCGGTTGTCGCCCATCACGAAGAGACGGCCCTCCGGCACCACCACGTCATAAGTGGTGCCGTTCCCGGCGGGGTTGCCCCCGGCGACGTAGGGTTCCCTCAGTGGCTTGCCGTTCAGGAGCACCCGCTTGCCGTCACAGCTGACCCGGTCACCGCCCATGGCGATGACGCGCTGGAAGACCGTGTCGGTGTCCGAGTACCGGCCGGGCAGGTGGTAGAAGACCGCGTCTCCGCGGTGGAGCCCACTGCCATGGATCTTCTTCGTGAAGGCGATGTCGCCTTGCTCGTACGTCGGCCGCATCCCGTCGGAGTCCACACTGTGCCCGCCCAACGCGAAGTCGGCGAACAGCCATGTACCGATCGCCAGCAGAATCCCCAGCGGCGCGAGCACCAGCCCTGTGATCCGCAGTCTTCGCCCCGGTCTCATCCTTCAACCCCTCCCGGCAGTCCGGCATGCACCCTACCGACCCGGACCAGCACCCCGGCCGGCGGGCCGGGTCCGCGGATGAAGGCCTCCGAAGCCGTCGTGCCCCAATGGCGTCCTGCCTTCGCCACTGCGCCCGAACGGGCGTGCATCACCTCATGCGCGACATTCATTCCGAGTTACCCGATACCGGTCTCTTCTCCCGCGTACATTCCGGCTGTGACACAGAATCAGACTGGGAACGCTTCATCGATCGTTGGGCCGAGGGACGAGGCGGTGCGGTCTGCCCGGCTCAAGCGGCGGCTGGCGGCAGTGACCACGGCCGTGGCGGCCGGCGCCGTGCTCGTCGGCGCCACGGCGATCGCCTCGGCCCACGAAGGACCACGTACCACCCGCGTGGCCACGAGGAGCATCGACTCCGGCGGAGTCGACATCCCCGGCGAACAGGTCTACGACATCCCGCAGCGCCCCCACGTGCTGGATCCGGTGGACTATTCCAGCGGCCCGACTCCGCCCGTGGGCGGCCCGCATCACCCGACCTGGCAGAACGCCGACGGCGACGTCTACGAGCAACCGCTGCGCAACGAACACGCCGTGCATTCCCTGGAGCACGGCGTCGTATGGGTGACGTACTCCCCGTACGTGCCACAGCGGGTGGTGGAGGCGTTCACGAAGAAGGTCGAGGGCAGGTCCCATCGCATGATGAGTCCGGTCCCCGGCCAGGACGCACCGGTCAAGTTGACCGCCTGGGGCCGCCAACTGTCCGTCACCTCCGCCGACGACCCGCGGGTGGACCAATTCTTCGAGGCTTACGTCAACGGACCGCAGTCACCGGAACCGGAAGGACCCGTCACCGGCGGCAGGACGACTCCTTGAACCAGTACCGCTCTCGGAGCGGCCAATGGGCTCCAGCGGCACCTCCAGTCGCGCGGGACGTGTCCGACTGATCGTGATCGGCAGTCTCGGAGTCCGTCCGGTCAGGGCGGCAGCAGCGCGAACGACGCAGACGATCGGCGGCCCGGCTCATCGGGTGTCAATGAGCCGGGCCGCCGTTTCACCGCACCGGGAGTGGTGGAGTACGGGACTCAGTCGGTGCAGGTGGTGCCGGGCGCGGGCAGCGCGGTGGTGGTGAGGTAGCGGTTGGTGGCGTCCTGGACGCACTTGGAGACCAGGAACATGCTGTAGTCGTCGCCTTCGCGGCTCAGGACGACGCTGCCCGGCAGCTGGGCCGCCATGGCCGGGCCGGCGCCGTGCGGGGCGAGGGCCTGGTGGGTGGACTGGACGATCAGCGCGGGCGGCGCGCCGTGGACCGGGGCGCCGGCCTTGACCGGCTGCGCCGGGACGGGCCAGCCGAGGCAGCCGGCGATGGCCTTTTACGAGCGTACGGCGCCGCCCAGGTGCGGGGCGGTACGGGCGAGTTCCTCTTGCAGGCCGGTGAGCTCGGCGAGGGTGCGCACCGGTCGCGCGTTGTCGAGGCAGGCGGCCACCTGGACCTGGACCTGGTCGAGCGTGTCATCCGGGTCGTGGGTGAAATCCGTGGCGTCCGGGCCCTTGCTGAAGTCGGCCGCGTCCTTCTTCTCCGTGGCCTTGACGATGGCGTTCGCCAGTTCCGGCCAGGTGAGGAAGGAGACGTTCAGGTAGTCCTGAGTGGCCTCCCGGATGTCCTCACCGGTCAGCGGCTCATGGGCCCGGCCCTTGGTCGGGATGGGATCGCGGTCGGCGCCGGCGACGAGGGCGTCGTACGTGGCCGCCACGTCCTTGCCGTGCAGGGCGCATTCCTTCGAGGCTTCGCACCAGGCGACGAAGCGGTTGAAGGCCGTCTCGGCAGTGGCCGCCTCCGCCTTGACCCGCTCGAGCGGCGACGTGGTGTCGTCGAGCGCGGTGTCGAGGACCATGGTGCGCAGCCTGCCCGGGTAGAGCTTGGCGTAGGTGCGGCCGAGGAGGGTGCTGTAGTGGATGCCGTACCAGTTGACCTGGCGCTCGCCGAGTCCGATCCGCACCGCTTCGAAGTCCTTGGCGGTGCTGGTCAGGTCGACGTGCTTGACGAGGGGGCCGTTGCGGCGCAGGCAGTCCGCGGCGAATGACTGGTTGTGGCGGACGAGCGTGTCGTAGGCGGCCCGGTCCTTGGGGAAGTGGCTGACTCCGGCGGGCTTGGGGGCCTCCGCGCACAGGATCGGGCTGCTGTGTCCGATGCCCCGCGGGTCCACCGCGACGAGGTCGAACTTCCGGGTCATGTCCCCGCCGATGGCGGGCAGTCCGGCGTGCATGGCCAAGCGCAGTTGTTCGATCGAGGAGCCGCCGGCGCCGTCGTTGAGCAGCAGGGTGCCCTGGCGGTGGGCCTTGTCGTCGGCGGGTCTGCGGACCATGGCGAGGGTGATCGTGCCGGCGTCGGGGTGGGACCAGTCGACCGGCACGGTCATCGCCCCGCACTGCATGTTCTTGAAGTCGGTGTCGGCGCAGGCGTGCCAGGCGATGCCGCTTGCGGAGGGCTGGGGAGCGGCGCCCTCTGGTGCCTGGGCGAATGCGGTGGTGGCGGCGGTGGCCAGCAGGGCGGTCGCGGCGGCGGTCCATGCGGCGTACGTGCGGGTTCTCGTCATGTCACTGTTCCTTGTGGGGGTGGTACTCGGTGGTCCGGTGAACGTTCAGTTCTGGGGCTGGGCGGTGCGTGGTGCGGTGTCCGGGGCGGTGGGCCGGGGCGCGTCGGTGGTGGTACGTGGGCCGGTGCGGCGTGTGAGGAGCAGGGCGAGGAGGGCCGTCGAGGCCAGTACCGCGGCCGAGACGGTGAACGCGGTCCGGTAGCCGGCGGTGAGCGCCTCCACGTGCGGTTCGTGCAGCGCGGCGTGCGTCGTGACCGAGCCGGCCAGGGTTGCGAGGGCGGCGAGTCCGATGGCGCCGCCGACCTGGCGGGTGGTGTTCACCAGTGCCCCGGCCAGGCCCGCGTCCCGTGGCGGGACGCCTTCGACGGCGAGGGCGGTGAGCTGGACGAAGGCGATGCTGAGCCCGAGGCCCACCAGGATGCTCGGGCCGAGGATGTCGGCGAGGTAGCTGCCGTCGGCGCTGATCCGGGACAGCCACAGCAGCCCGGCGGCCTCGGTGAGCAGGGCGCCGGTCACGGTCGCCGTGGCACCGAAACGGCGGGACAGGCGCGGCGCGAGGGTGGAGCCGTACATGTTCGCGGCGGCGAGTGGGAGCTGACCCGCACCGGTGGCCAAGGGGCCTGATCCGAGGACCTGTTGCTGGTAGAGCGGGAGGAAGAAGAACAGCGCGATCCATACGGAACCCAGCAGTGCCATCAGCAGGTTGCCGGCGGCGACCCGGCCGGTGGTGAACAGCCCCGGCGGTATCAGGGCATGGGGGCGGCGCAGCTCGATCACGGCGAAGGCCGCGAGCAGCACGACGGCGGCGCCGAGGGCGGCGAGCACCCGGGCGTCCGTCCAGCCGGCGCCGCGTGCGGTGGTCAGTGCCCAGACCAGACAGGTGAGGGCGAGGGTGACGGTGGTGGTGCCGAGCAGGTCGAACCGTCCGGACTGACGTGCGTCCGCGGCCGGCACGAGAGCGGCAACGGCGGCCAGGACCAGTGCCGATCCGAGTGCGACGGTGTGGAAGATCCAGGGCCAGCCCCACGCCTGGGTCAGCACGCCGCCCAGCAGGACGCCGCCGGCGCCTCCCGCGCCGGATACCGCTCCCCATACGCCGAGCGCCTTGCCGCGTCCGGCCCCGGAGGGGAACTGCTGCATGGCCAGAGCGAGCGCTGCCGGGGCGGTGGCTGCGGCGCCCACACCCTGAGCGGCGCGGGCGGCGATCAGCATGCCCGGGCCGGCGGCCAGCCCTGCCGCCAGTGAGGCCCCGGCGAACAGGGCCAGGCCCGCGATCAGGACCCGGCGCCGGCCGAGGAGGTCGGCCGCGCGGCCGCCCGCCAGGAGCAATGCCCCGAATGCCAGGCCGTAGGCGTTGACCACCCACGTGGTTCCGCTGTCCGAGAGGCCCACCCCGCTGCGGATCTGAGGGAGCGCCACATTGACGATGGAGGTGGCGAGCATGACCGCGAACTGGCTCGCGGCCAGTGCGGCCAGCACGGCGCCACTGCGGCGGGTGGCGCCGCGGGCGGGCGGACTGCCCTGGAGGAATCTGTGGTTCATGGTGGTCCGGTCCATGGGGGGGGAAGGGGAGGAGGGTCCGGAGGGTCCGGCAGAGCGCTCAGGAAGGCAGCTCGGTGTCGGGGATCCAGTGGCCGTGGATGCCGGCGGGCACCCTGCGGGGGAGCTCGACGGCGGCGACGGTGCTCAGGTCGCCCGCGTCCAGGACGAGGAGTTCCGAGGTGTCGGCTTTGACGTCGCTGACGATGGTGAGCAGGTAGCCGTCGTCTTCGGCGGTTGCGCCTGCGGCGGGTGCGAAGACGGCTTCGCCGGGCATCCGGCCCTCGCCGTGCGCGTACAGCCGCTGCTCGCCGGTGCGTGAGTCGAGCTTGGCCGTGTGGTAGCCCGACAGGCCCGCGCCGGGGAAGGCGATGGCGTAGCTGTAGCGGTAGTCCGCACCGGTGTGGGCGTCGTTGATCGCGGGGAACTCGGTGACCAGGTCGTTGAGGGATTCGGTGGTGACCTTGCCGGTGCCGGGGTCGATGATCCAGCGGTGGAAGGTCGAGCCGGCGTTGGGGGTGGTGCCGTAGCCGGGAGCGCCGACCCACCACTTCCACGAGCTCTCCCAGGCGGAACGGTCGAAGCGGGGTGCTTCGAGGACGATCCGGCCCCGTGCGTCGGTGTAGGCGTTGGCGACGTGCAGCAGTACAGCCTGGTCAGGCACCTCGAACCAGGTGGCCCTGCCTCCGGCGCGCGGGATCACGCCGATGCGCAGCGGGACGTCGTCGTGCCAGCGGTACGGGATGCCGGACTGTTCCGCATGGTCGAAGACCACCGGTGAGTCGATGAAGACGACGTGCTCGCGGGTGATGGCGAAGTCGTGCATGAGCGACGGGCCGGCGCCTTCGACGATCTGTGACCTGACGATGGCGCCGGAGGCATCGGCCACGTAGTGGGTCAGGTGCGGCGGGAAGGGGCTGTAGCTGAAGAAGTGCAGCTCACCGGTCTCCGGGTCCTCCTTGGGGTGGGCGGTCATCGCGCTGGTGAGCTTGCCGCCGAAGTCGTACACGCCGATCGTGTCGAGGTCGGCGCTGACCTCCCAGGGCAGGTTGGCCTCCTGGAGTGCCAGGTAGCGACCGCCGTGGAAGATGATGTTGGTGGCGGCGGCGCTGACTTCGAGTTCCGTCCCGGTGAAGGGGACGCCGTCCAGGAAGGGGGTCTTCACCCAGCGGTTGCGGTACCACTCGGCCCGGCCGTCCTTGAGGCGGATGCCGTGCAGCATGCCCTCGCCTCGGAACCAGTGGCTGGGGGTGACGCCCGGCTTGGGGTTGTGGCCGTTGCGGAAGTAGCGGCCGTTCAGCTCGGGCGGGAGAGTCCCCCGCACCTGCAGCTCACGGCCCGTGATCTCGTCGGTGACCGGGGAGAAATGCTCGCTGATGTAGGGCTTGTCGAGAGTCATGGTCATTCTTTCCGGGTCGAGGGTGCCGAGATGAGCGGGTCGGGAAGGACGGACCATTCACGCCTGGCCGGTGTCGGACAGTTCGACGTGGTGGGCGTGGTGTCGGTCGCTTCCGTTCGAACACCCGTATCGTCGTCCGGCGCCCCTGCCGGTCACGTCCGTCTTTCCGCTCGTGGCGGGTTAGCCGAAAGTCGTATCCGGCCGGCCCGCTCGTGCGATGTTTCGGCGAAAGGGCACGGCGAAGTGCCCGCCGAGGAACGGCAGGAATGGATAGGGCGGGCCGGCGTCGAGGCCGGGACCGATCTCCGGCGCTTTGTGGTGCGGCGTGGGCAGCGCGGCGCCGCGGGCGACGGTGGCAGCGCGGGCGCACGGCATCGCGGGCGCGAACTGCGCGCCGAACGCCCGGACTCCCGGACGCCGAGAGATCCGGTCGCGGCCTCGTTCAGACGCGGCAGCACGCCGGTGCCGACACCGGACACAACGTGCAGGTCCAGGGCGCGTCAGCCTGCCGCGCCGCCGCGGTCAACTCCTGCCCGGTTGCGTAGGGGTCAGGCGAGTTGGGCGTCGTGGGCGATGATGGCGACCTGCGTGCGGTTGGCCGCTTCGAGCTTGGTCATGATCCGTCCGATGTGGACCTTCACCGTCGACTCGCTCAGGTACAGGTCCCCGGCGATCTCTGCGTTGCTCAGGCCCCGCGCGACCGCAGCGGCGACCTCGCGTTCCCGTTCGGTGAGCGCGGTCAGCCGACGACGAGCCGCCTCCGCCGTGTCGTTGCCGGAGAAGGCGCTCAGCAGGCGCTTGGTGATGCGCGGCGACAGCATCGCCTCGCCGCGGGCCAGGACGTGCACGGCACGGGCCAGCTCCCGGGGCGGGGTGTCCTTGAGCAGGAAACCTGCCGCGCCCGCGCGCAGCGCCGCGTGGACGTACTCGTCGAGGTCGAAGGTGGTCAGCACGCCGACCGCGGGCGGGTCGGGCATGGCGAGCAGTCGTCTGGTGACTTCCAGGCCGTCGACGCGGGGCATTTGGATGTCGGTGAGCACCACCTGCGGGCGGTGCCGGGCGACCAGGTCCACGGCGGCGTCCCCGTCGCGTCCCTCGGCGACCACTTCGATCTGCGGGTCGGCGTCGAGGATCATCCGAACGCCGCTGCGGACGAGTTCCTCGTCGTCCAGCAGGACGACCTTGACCGAGGAGCCGGGCTGGTCATCTGTCACGCGGACTCCTTGGCGGCGGTGGACACGAGCGGAAAGGCTGCGTGCACACGGTAGCCGCCCTCCAGGGTCGGGCCGGTATGGAGGGTGCCCTGGACGAGCGTGACCCGTTCCCTCATGCCGAGCAGGCCGTAGCCGGATCCGGGCACGGCGTGGCCGGCCGGGCGCTTGCCGCCGCGCCGGTTGGTCACGGTCAGCTGCAACTCGCCCTGCTCGTCCACGAGACGGATGTCGACACGAGCGTGCGGGGCGTGTTTGGCCGCGTTGGTGAGAGCTTCCTGGGCCACCCGGTACACGGCCCGGCGCACGGCCCCGGTGACCACGGGGACTTCCGCGGCCGCGTGCAGGCGGATGTTGCCGCCGGCGGCGACGCAGTCGCGTACCAGCGCGGCCACGTCCGCCTGCACGGAGCCGTCCGACTGCACTCCGCGCACGCCGTCCGACGACTCCTGCTGGTCGTGGCGCAGGACGTTCAGGATCTCGCGCAGTTCCGTCAGCGCTTGGGCGCTGACGTGCCGGATGACCTCGGCGGTCTCGATCGTGCGTTCGTCCGAGGCGGTCACGCTCAGCGCGCCCGCCTGCAGGGCTATGGTGCTGACGCGGTGGGCGACCACGTCGTGCATCTCCCGTGCAATCCGCCGGCGTTCGGCGGCGACCGCCCGCTCGGCGAGCAGGTCCCGCTCCCGCTCTGCCTGCCGGGTGCGTTCACGCAGCGCGTCCAGCAAGGTGTGCCGCTGGCGCATCCACAGCCCGCCCAGGACGGGGAGGGCCAACCAGGCGGTGGGGAAGAAGAGTTGGTAGAAGACACCGTCTTCCGGCGTCGGATCCCAGGCGACGATCACCGTGCCGGCCGCGGTGAGGACGAAGGACAGCAGGGTTCGCCAGCGCCATCCCCACTGCCGGGCCGCCGTGTAGCACACCACCACGGCCGGAAGGGCTCCCCAGTTCCAGCAGAACAGCGGCATCGCCACCACGGGCAGCCACGGGAAGCGACGGCGTACGAGCAGGGTCGGCAGAGCGACGAAGAAGACCAGGAGCCTCCAGGGACTGCCTCCGGTGGTGAGAGCAGGCACCGCGCATCCGGCCACGACGGCGACGTCGAGGGCGAGATGCCCGGGTCTGCCCTCCCACCAGGACAGCCAACGGCGGTCCGGTCGGGGGACGAAGATCTTCACCGGACCGGATCCTAGCGGGACGCGCCGCAGGGTCACACGTCGCGCCGGCGGAACAGTACGCCCGCGGCGGTCAGCAGCACCGCGGTGAGGACGGTCAGCGGCAGCATCAGCAGCCACTGCGGTCCGCTTCCGTCGCCCACCTGGGCCTGCGCCGCGGCCGCGCCGAACGGGGCCAGGTTCCGGCCGAAACGGGTGGTCAGGGTGAGCAGGTTCTCCAGCAGGACCGGCCAGAGGGCCACGACGGCGATCGACAGCGTCGAATTCCGGGTCACTCCGGCCAGCGCCAGGCCCACCAGTGCGCACAGCACCGTGTAGAGGACCGCGGCGCCCCCCAGCGCGACGGCCGGGCCCAGGGGGAGCGAGGTCTCCCCGAGCATCGGCACGCTCGCTGCGTTGACCAGCACCATGACCGCGCCGACGGACGCGGTGACCGCGCCGGTCAGCGTCGCCTTTGCCAGCAGGATCCAGCGGCGGTCCCCCAGCGTCAGCACGCTCCGGGTGATGGTGCGGTGTCGATACTCCCCTCCCAGGGCGTTGACGCCGAACGCGGCCAGGAGCACGAACCCGACGAGGGTCACACCCACCATGCCGCTGGCGAACTGCCGCATGCCCGACGTCCCGTCCCGGCCGACCGCCAGGTCGACCAGCACCTGCCCCGCCACCGCCGCGCCGCACAACGCCCACGGGGTGCGCAGCGACCGCAGGGCGACCCACTCGTAGGACAGGGCCCGGCCGAACGCGCCGCCCCGGCGGCCGGCCGCAGCAACGGGCGGCGAGGCCGCATCACGGCCGGGCGTGCTCCGGACGGTCATGCGGCCGCCCCCCGGAACTGGGTCAGGTCGGCTGTGGCCGCGAGGAAGGCGTCCTCGAGACTGCTGCGCCGCGTACGCAGTTCCCGTACCGCCAGCCGATGCCCGGCGGCGATCGCGCCGACGCGTTCGGCGTCGAAACCGGTCACGATCAGGGTGTCGGACTCGTCCGCCCAGGCCTGGGCTCCCTCCTGCCGCAGCAGGGCGGCCAGTTCGGCCGAGCGGTCGGCGCGCACGACGACTTCCGAGCGGGTGTGGGCGGCAACGAAGTCCTCGACCGGCTGGGCGGCGATGAGGCGGCCCCGTCCGATCACCACCAGGTCCTGGGCGAGCACGGCCATCTCCGACAGCAGGTGCGAGGAGGCGAACACGACCCGCCCCTCCTCGGCGAGCCCGACGAGCAGGCGACGCATCCAGTGCACGCCCTCGGGATCGAGGCCGTTGGCCGGTTCGTCCAGGATCAGGTACTCCGGATCCCCCAGGAGCGCCGTGGCCAGCCCCAGCCGTTGCCGCATGCCCAGGCTGAGGCCACCGGCGCGGCAGTGGCGCGCGTCGTCGAGCCCCACCAGGGACAGCACTTCCCGTACCCGCCGATCCGGCAGGCCCGCCCCGGCGGCGACCATCCGCAGGTGGTGGTACGCACTCCGGGCCGGGTGCACGGCGCCCGCGTCCAGCAGCGAGCCGACCGTGCCGACCGGGCATCCGAGCTCCGCGTACCGGACCCCGTCGAAGGTGGTGCTCCCCTCCCCCGCGTCCAGCCCGAGCATCAGGCGCATCGTCGTCGACTTGCCGGCGCCGTTCGGCCCGAGGAAACCCGTGACCACCCCCGGCCGCACCGTGAACGACAGACCGTCCACGGCGAGCGTGTCGCCGTACCTCTTCCGCAACCCCTGCACCCGGATCATGCCGTTCCCTTCCACCGGTGCTCGCCCCCATTGGACGAACGGTCCTCACACTCCCCCACGCCCTCGGAACGGGGCATCACACCACCGGGCAGGTCCGGTACGACTTTCGGCTGACCTGCAACGAGCGGAAAGAGGAACGTGAACGCAAGCAGCGCCCGGCGACGATACGGCGGTCGAACGGAATTGACCGTCACAACGCCCACCAAGGAACCCCCCGATGAACACAATCGCCGCCCTGCAAACCGCCCACGTTCAGGCCATGGGAGACACAGGCCGCCTCGCTCTGGCCGGAGGCGTGATGGCCACCGCTCTGGCGGCCGCGCTCGCCGCCCTCCTCCTCGCGATCGCAGCCCTGTTGAGCGTCCTGCGCTCCGGGCACTGCAACGCCGTGAAGATCCTGTGGGTGGTGATCGTCCTCGTCGCCCCCTTCCTCGGTAGCCTCGCATGGTTCGCCCTCGGGCGTCGCGGCATCGAACACCGCACGGCATCCCGCTGACCGGCCACCACGCACGGCATCCGGATCGGCACCTGACGCCGTCGGGGATCGTGGAGGCAGGCCAACGGTTCTGAGCGGCGCCCCGACGCACGCCGGCCACGCGCAGCGCCTCCACGGCGCCACGACGGTCAAACCTGCGTGGTCTCCGAGCACCCGGATGCCGTCCGGTCCGGCGACTGTCGGAACTGGCGCCGGTAGCTCGAGGGACTGAGGCCCATCGTCCTGCGGAAGTGGTGTCGAAAGCCGGCGACCGTCAGGCCCACAAGGCCCGCGACCACGTCCACCGGCTGGTCCGCGGATGCCAGCAGCACGGTGCCGGCCCGGATCCGCTGCTCCGTGAGCCAGCGTCCGGGCGGCAGACCGGTCGTGTCGACGAAGCGGCGTTCGAACTGCCGTACCGACAGATGGGCGACGCCGGCCAGTTCGCCGACGGCGAGACGGCGGTGCAGGTTGTCCAGCGCATGGCTCATGGCGCTGCCGATGGGGTCGTCCGCCGGCACCTCGGCGACCACGGGATGCTCCGCGAACTGGGCCTGACCGCCCTCGCGGTGCGCAGCCACGACCATGCGGCGCGCCACGCGGGCGGCGACGGCGGAGCCGTGGTCCTTGCGGACGAGGTGCAGGCAGGCGTCAATGCCCGCAGCGGTGCCGGCCGCCGTGACGACCGAGCCGTCGTCGACGTAGAGCACGGATGCGTTGACGTTGACCTGCGGATGGCGTGCCTGGAGCAGCCCGGCGTGCCGCCAGTGCGTGGTCGCCTGCCTGCCGTCCAGCAGGCCCGCGGCTGCCAAGGCGAACGCCCCGCTGCAGATCGACACCACCCGCGCTCGTCGCGCGTACGAGGCGCGCAGCGCGTCCAGAACCGCGGGCGAGACGTCACGGCGTACGTCCGGCACTCCCGGGACGATGACGGTGTCGGCGAACCGGAGCCGGTCCAGGCCGTGGTGCACCACGATGTCGAAGCCGCCCACGACCCGGTGCGGTCCGGGCGTCTCGGCGCACAACTCGAACCGGTACCAGCCGTCCACGTCCAGCTCCGGCCTCGGAACGGCGAAGACCTCGGCGACGGTGGCGAGCTCGAACGGCGCCATCCCGTCGAAGGCGAGACAGGCGACCAGGTGATGACCCATGTCGGGATCCTAGCGGTGGTCGCCGTTCACGACACTGTCACCCGAGCCCCGTCCACCCGGAGCCTGGTGCCATGAACCGTGACACCCTTGCCCCGCTCACCTTCGGCATGCTCGTCTTCGACGAGGTCGAAGTTCTCGACATGGGAGGCCCCTTCGAGGTCTTCAGCACGGCGGGCCGACTGGCCCGTACCGCGACCGACGAGCCCCTGCTGCGCGTCGTGACGGTCGCGGCGGCCGCCCGGCCGGTCCGCGCCCGTGGCGGACTGAAGGTCGTGCCGGACCACACCCTCGACGAAGACCCGCCCTTCGACATCCTGGTGATACCCGGCGGGGTCACCACGGCCGTCGAGGAGGACGCGCAGGTCATCGAGTGGCTGGCCCGGCGCCGCGAGACCTCCGCGCTGACCTTCAGCATCTGCACCGGCGCCTTCCTGCTGGCCGCCACCGGCGCTCTGAGCGGCCGTCCGGCCACGACCCACTGGGAGGATCAGGACGAACTGGCCCGCCGCTGGCCGGACGTCCGGGTACGCCGCGACGTGCGGTGGGTCGACGACGGCGACATCGTCACGTCCGCGGGAATCAGTGCGGGCATCGACGCCAGCCTCCACATCGTCGGGCGCCTCCACGGTGTCGAACTCGCCCGCCGCACCGCCCGCCAGATGGAATACGGATGGAGCCCTGCAGACGCGCCCGGCTGCCTGCACTGCCGCCCCGACGTCACCTCGTGAGTGCGCGAGCGGCCGAGCGGCAGGCTTCGTACGCCGGGCCGTCAGCGGGTGCGGCGGGGTCCGCCGCGGTACGGGCGGCGGCGGGAGACGGCCTCGGGCGCGGCGTCGGGGGACGAGAAGCCGCCGGCCACCGCCACACGTGCCGGAGCCGGTGAGGAGGGGAGGGACGAAGCCGGGGCCGATGCCGCGGAGGAACGCGGCGCTGACTGCTCGGCGCGGCCGAGGACTGCGGTGTGGGAGATCAGGGGTGCGCAGGCCTGACAGATCTCGGCGAGCGTCCAGACCTGGCCGACGGCCGGGTTGTGGATGAGGACGAGCAGGGGGGCACCGGTGCACGAGGCCCTGGTGCCCTCGTGGAATCCGCATTCGGCGGCCTGGCAGGCACATGCCGCGTTGGGGCGGACAGTGGCGAGGCGGGCGTGCGCGCGGCAGTGCTCGGCGGCGAAACGTCGCATGGCCGCCGTGTCCTTGGACCGGGGCGGCATGCGACATGCCTCGGTGTTGCACGTGACGGAGACGGTGTGGTCACTGTGGCCGGTCAGACGGACCGTCCACGTCCGCCCCGGGACACGGGATCCGGGAATCGTGGTCAAAGCAGAGTTGTCCGTTCACATCTGTGCGGTGGTGTGTGTCACGCGGCCCCGGCGTGGGAAGACGGGCCCGCAATCGTGGCACGGTCACGCGGAGAACCGCAGCTCGGACGAGCATACCGGCCGAGCGCACGAGGCCTTTGTCGCACGTCGTTCGGCATGTGTCAACGGCAGGCCGTCCCGTCCGAGCCCTCCGGTGCACCGTCCACGACGGCGGCGAGCCAGAGCTGGATCTCCACGTCCCCGTCACCGACCAGAAAGTAGGACTGCAGGACGAGCTGCCCGTCTCCTGCCTGCCACACGGTGGACGACTCGCCGTCGCCGGAGCGCAGGCACAGCTCGACTCCCGGGAGCGGCTCACCGAAGCGGTCGGTGAGCCGGCTGACCGCGTCCGCCTCGATCTCGCCGAACCGTTCGACCGTCCAGTCCTGGAGGAAGGAGAACTCGCGCTGGTGCTCGGCGTGGAGGAAGACCTCGGCGACCACGCTCATGGCGCCCCACCGACTGCCGTCGGCCGCCTCCGAGTCGTCCTCCGGCTCGGCGGGCTCGTACGGGTCCTCCCTGGAGTCGAAGATCAGCGAGCACGGTTCGAAGGGACGGGGCTCGGCGGCCAGCAGCTCGAGCGCGAGCTCGGCGATGTCCCGCTGCGGGGCGCCGGGATGGACCAGGTAGGAGTGCGCCTCCCCGCAGTGGGTGGGGTCGACGCGCGCGTAGCTGCCCGCGGCCGCGGCGGTTTCCCACAAGGTCGTTCCCGCCGGGTCCACCAGCCGCACGGCGGCGCCGTCCGCGGCGGCCACGACCCGGCAGACGTCGAGGCCGTCGCGGTCCACGTGGGCGACGCCGCCCTCACGGGTGACGAAGGCGGCGAGTCCGGTACCGGAGCCGAACCCGAGGACCCACCCGTCGGCGTCGGTGAGGGGCTCCAGGTGGTGGACGGGGAGGAACCGTCCGTCGGAGCGCAGGACGCCCCATGCCCGCCCGGAAGGACGGTCGGCGGCGGCGGCACGGGCCTCCTCGGAGTCCTCCTCATCGGGTACGAGGCAGTGGGCCACCGCGGCCCCGGAGAGGTCGAAATCCTCCGCCCACTCGTACCACGGCCCGATGGCTTCCTCCCCGGTGGCGTCGAGGTAGCCGTGCGCGTAGCCGTCGTCGAAGCGGACCAGGCCGCACCGGAACTCCCGCGACAGCCGGTCACTCGCCTCGATCACCACTTCGCCGCGGGCGTTCAGGAAGCCCCTGAAGCGGTTGCCGACGGAACCGCCGAGGACGAAGGCCAGGCCGTTCGCATCGAAGGGGCCCAGCATCGAGAAGGACGGTTCGACGACCCACTCGCCGTTCTCGTCGATCAGGCCCCACAGGTCACCCACTCGCACGGGCGCCACCCCTTCGGGGCCGAAGGGCTTCGCTCCGTTGAACCGCGGCCCGATGACCGTACGGCCCGTGCGATCGACGTAGCCGCAGCGGCCGCCGTCCTCCATCCGAACGCCGGCGAGGCCGTTCGGCGCGAACGGACCCGCCGCGGCGTACTGCGGGCGGATCACGAAGCCGCCCGAGGTGTCCATGAACCCGGATCCGGCCTCGGTACGGACGGCGGCCAGGCCCTCGCGGAACACACCGGCCTCCGTCAAGGCCGCCGGGATGACGGGTATGCCGTCCGTCCCGGCGTACCCCCAGTGGCCGTCTCGTGCCCGGAAGCGGGACAGTCCCCCGTCATCGAACGCCCCGGTGTACGCCAGCGTCGGTGCGGCCAGCCACGCGCCGCGGTGATCGACGTAGCCGCACCGGCCCTCGTCGTCGGCGGCCGGCGCGATGAACCCGCCCCCACCGTCCGGGTGGAACGATCCGACCGCGCTCAACTCCGGGGCCCGCACCAGCCGTCCGTCGGCGGAGACGAGGGCATACCGCTCCGCGGAGCCGGCCGCCCCCGCGCAAGGGACGGCGTACGGCGGCGAAGCGGTGGTGCTCGACGGCATGGTGCGGCTCCTCGCACGGGGCCGCGGCAGCGTCGTGGGCCGCCCCGGCCCGGGGACGATCAGGAACGACTCATGCTAAAGGGTGTCGCGGAAGGCTCGATCTTGGGTTTCTGCCCGTACGGGCCACCCGCGGCGTGCCCGTGCCCGGGAGGCCGGTCCCCCGTCGTCCCGGAGCGCCGGACGCCTTGACAGCCCAAGTGATTAGCCGCCATATTACTTGCATGACGAGGGACGGCATCGACGGCGAGACTCCCACCCTGGACCAGGCCAGGCGACAACTCGAGCACTACGGCCTCGAGGTCGACCCACAGGCGGTACTGGTCGCCGTACGGCTGATCTCGGCGGGCGCGCGGGTCGGCCGGGCGGCCGAGGCGCACTTCGCCAGGTTCGGCCTGTCGACGGGGCGTTACCACCTTCTCGCCGATCTCGAAGACCACGGCGGGGAGAAATCCCCCTCGCACCTCGCGGCCGACCTCGACGTCTCCAGGGCCACGGTCACCGGTCTGCTGGACGGCCTCGAACGCGAGGGGCTGGTCGCCCGCCGCCCGTCCGCCGAGGACGGCCGGGGCACGGTGGCCGTCCTGACCGCACGCGGTGCGCAGCGCCTGCGCGACATGGCGCCCGATCATTTCGGGCGGCTCGAGTCGATGGTGGGCGGGCTTTCCATCGAGGAGCGTGCGGTGTTCCTGGATCTGCTCGCCCGCGTCGTGCGCGGCAGTGCGGCCCTGGCCGCCGACTGACCCGGCCCTCAGCCGGTTGGCCCCACCCCCGGGTAGGGCCCTTTTTACGAGGCAATAGTTAGCCACCTAATCACTTTGACGGAGGAGCCTGCCCCCTCCGCCGCAACCCTTCCCTCGGCTCACACGAACGAGAAAGAAGCCAGCATGCCCGCAACAGAGGAAAGAACCATCCGAAACCGGGCGGCCTCCCGAACATCCCGGCCGTTCACCTTGTGGCGCGAGGTGCTGACCGCCTACGCCGCCCCCGCCCTGATGGCCGGTACCGCCGGAGTGGTCACCGGGCAGCAGGACCTGGCCGTGGCCGCCTGCACCTCCATCGCCGGCCCCTCCGCCGTGGTGGCGTTCTTGGTCGGCACCTGGCTGCGGCACGGCGGGCATCCCCGACGGTGGACCATCACCATGCCGCGCGCGGCCCTGACCGCCGCACTCGTCATCACCGCCGCCGGCGCGGCGGCCCTGCTGGGATGGTTCACCGCCCAATGGCTACCCGCCCACAGCCCCGTTCCCGCCACCCCGTGGCTGGAGCGCCTGCGCATCGACCTGCCCGTCTCCGCGGCCCTCGCCACCGCCATCGTCACCCTGCGCTGGCGCAGCACCACCACGACGTACCCGACATAGGCCGTACGACACCGACCCACCCGTCCCAAGACCCCCAGCCCGACCACACCCATCCGGGCAGCACCCGCCGCCGGGAAGTCACCAAGGAATGAGCACAAGATGATCGTTGTCATGGGAGCGACCGGAGCAACCGGAAACGCCCTGCTCCACAGCCTGCTCGCGCTCGGCCATCCCGTCCGCGCCCTGACCCGCACCCCGCACCAGCCGATCCCCGGCGCGACCGGCGCACACCGACCGCCCGTCGAGGTTCAGTACGCCGACGCCACCGATCCCCGCTCCCTGCGCACCGCCTTCGAGGGCGCCGGCCAGCTCTTCCTCGCCATGGCCAACAGCCCTGCCCAGGTCGAACTCGAAACCCGCGTCATCGACGTCGCCGCCCAGGCCGGCATCGGACACATCGTCAAGGTCTCCGCACCCGCCGCCGAACCCGACTCCCCTGTCGCCATCTCCCGCGGACACCACGCCGTCGAGGAACACCTGCGCGCCAGCGGCCTCGCCCATACCATCCTGCGCCCTTACGCGTTCATGCAGAACCTCCTGCGCCTGGCCCCCACCCTCGCCCGGGGAGTCATCCTCGGCACGATGGGCGACGCGCCGTGCAACTACGTCGACTGCCGCGACATCGGCGACGTCGCCGCCGCCGCCCTCACCAGCCCCGGCGTCGCCGGCGGCACCTACACCCTGACCGGACCAGAAGCCGTTTCCCACCCCGAACTCGCCTCACGAATAAGCACCCTGAGTGGGCGTCAAATTCGCTACGTCGACCTCGCCCCGGACGAACTGCGCGACCACCTCGTCCGCAACGCCCACATGCCCACGTGGCTCGCCGACCACGTGACGGAGATCCAGCAACTCGCCATCACCCGGCCCGAAATCCCCACCACCACCGTCTCCGACATCCTCGGCCGCCCGCCCCGCACCCTCGACGCCTTCCTGTACGAACACCCCACCCCCTTCCGCCGACAGGGCGCCGCCTGAAGCCCGGCCGCGGCAGCGGCGGGAAAGAAGATGCCTCCGCTGCGCGACATCCCGAGGTCTCACGTAGTCATGAGAGGTATGCACGGGGGATCACAGAACAAGAGAGCAGGCGGGGCCGAGTGAAATCAGCACAGGAGGATGCGTACCTGGAGTTCGTGAGCGCGAGGGCGAAGGCGCTGTACCGCTCGGCGTACGCACTCGCGGCCGGCGACACGCATCTTGCCGAGGACCTGGTCCAGGAGACCCTCAGCCGGGTGTACGTGCACTGGAGCCGGGTGGCCCGTGCAGACAGCCCGGCGGCCTACGCCCAGACCGTTCTGGTCCGTACGTTCCTCAGCCTGCGGCGCCGGCGCAGCACCGGCGAGCGCCCGATCGGGAACATGCCCGACAGCCCGGAGCCGGGCCCCGATGCCGCACTGCGGCTCACCCTGCTGGACGCGCTCGGCCAACTTCCGCCCCGCGACCGGGCGGTGCTGCTGCTGCGCTACTGGGAGGGCCACAGCATCGAGGAGACCGCCCAGATGCTGAGGCTGAGCAGCAGCGCGGTTCGCTCGCAGGGCACCCGGGCACTCGGCAGGCTGCGCGCGCTGCTCGGCGACAGCCTGTCCGATCTGGTTCCGCGGTGAGCACCGGACCACGCAGGTCCATGCCGCCGCAACGCCCCCATCAGCGAAAGAGAAGTGATGCCGCCATGCCGTTCGAAGCAGACGTCGCACAAGCCCTGGACCGGACGACCGACTCCCTCGCACCCGACCTCACCGCGCTCCTGGGCGGCGCCGTCGAGCGGGGGCGGCGCCGTCGGCGCCGGCGCAACGCCGGCGTCCTGGCCGGGGTCGGCGCCTGCGCCGTGATCGCGGCAGGCGGCTTGGTGATCCCCGGCGTGCTCTCCGGGTCCCGCTCCGCAGGGTCCGACATGGAGACGGCCGCGTTGGCGATGCCCCGCTCCGCGATCACCGGCGACCAGATGGTCGAGGCCTTGGAGGGGACTTTCCCGGGGGGCCGGTTCAGTCAGGTCACCGGACGGAGCAACAACCCCTCCGATCCGTCGAGCGGGTACGTCGCCAGCGGCGGACTGGTCGTCGACGACGGCCACGGAGCCGCCTACGTCGGAGTCTCGGCCGTACGGCTCAAGCTGCCGCTCGGGGACGGCGACGGACTGAGCTGCGAGCGGACCCCCGCCCGCGCCAAAGGCGACACCTGCACACTGAGCGAGCTGCCGAGCAGTGGTGCGATTCCCGGCGGGGCCGTGGTGATGTCGGAGCGGAACGCGGCCGAGCACCCGTCTCGTGCCGACACCGCCCACCGCTGGACGGTAACGGTGACCCTGAAGGCGACGGGCGCGCAGCTTCAGATCGTGCAGTGGAACAGCACCGGCGGCGGAAGCGGCTCGGACACGCCGAAGCCGACCCGTGTCGCTCCCCCGCTCTCCGAACAGCAGGCGGTGGCCGCACTCACCGGTGCCACCTGGGCGCCGATCCTCGGCGCCGTCGGCTGACACCCGCTTGGCGGCCCCACGTGCACACCGTCGTCAGCTGTGCACGCGGTCGTCAGCGGCCCTCCAGATCACCCCTGATCAGGGACATGGCAGCGGCCAGCCGGCCAATGCCCTTCTGTACCTCGCGGATGCCCTCCGAAGCCCTGGGCGAGTCCTTCGCCGCGGTACCGGCGACGCACTAGCCGGCTCCGTGTTCGAAGGCTCCCAGGGCATCGTTCCAGAACTCCGGGCGTCATCGCTCGGAATGGTGCCCAGCTTCTTGGCCTTCGTCACCTCGGTCAGCAACTCCTGACAGGCCTCGCCCCAGAAGTCGCGCTCGCGGTCGGTCAGCGGATCCGCGGCGGGTTCTTCCGCCTGCGGGCGGGCGTCGGGCGGCGGCAACGACGACGTCCGACGACACGTCATCGGCGGACCGCTCTGTGGCGGGACATCTGTCAGGAGTGCTCGCCCTTCTTCTCCGTGCAGAAGTGTTTCAGTCCGTCCTCCACGCCCTTGGCGTGGCCTGCAAGGTAGTTCTCGTCAGGCTTGACCGTCTTCGGCGGCTCGGTGCCGGCGCAGGACTCCTTGATCGCCCGCAGACCGTCGCGGTACCCCTGGTCCCAGCTCTTGCGCGCGTCCTCCTGTGTGGTCCCGTCCTCGGTGGTCTTGCCCTCGGGCGGAGTCGTGCACGTGCCGGCGGCGGGCACCGTGCCCAGGCCCGCATGCGGCTCCAACTGGTACGTACCCGCCTTGAGACCGGGAAGCCTGACGCTGTCGCCGGTCACGGGGAGCTGTGCGAAAAGCGTGCCGTCCCTTTTGACGTCGACGACGGTGACCCCGACGAGGTCGGTACTCACGAGCTCGAACGAGCCCGGCGACACCTCCGTCAGCGAGCAGCTCACGGCAGGGGCGGCAGGAGCGCGCACGGGCGCCGCGACGGCGCCTGCGGCGGGCCCCAGAACCAGGGCCGCGCAGACCGGTGCGGCAACGAAAAGGGAGTGGCGACCCTTCATGACGGCCTCCAGAGGGGAGAGCGGAGGGAAATGTCGCCTCATTTCGAGGCTAAGCTCTCGTTCCAGGCCCCGCACGCGCACCCGGCGGGGCCTTGGCTCGCTCGTCTTACCGCAGATGGGCGCCCGCCGAGGTGGTTCGGCGCAGTCCCGGGGTGCCCGCTGCCGCAGGGACCACGAAGGGGCCGCTCGGATGCCGGTGGCCGGACCGAAGGCCGGCGTGGTGGTCACGGCGGGGCGACGGCTGTTCCATAGGTGATGTGCGCCTCGCTGGTGCGGTTGTGCCGGTCGGCCCACTGGATCAGGGCCGCGCCGCAGGCGTGGTCCAGGTGGCGCAGGGCGGTCAGGTCCAGCTCCACGGCGCGGTGTGCGGGCAGTTGCTCCAGGGTGGCCAGGATCGTCGGGAGCCTCAGGAAGGTCGCATTGCCTCTCATCTCCACGCGAGCCGTGCCGGTGCCGGCGGTATGGACGTGGAGTTGGATGCGTGAGGTGTCCCAGGCGGCCTTCAGGACGGAGAGACCGAGACCGAGGAGGACGCCCTCGAACATGTCGACCGTGACGATGGCCAGGGCTGTGGTCACGAGGATCACCGCCTCGCCGCGGTGCGCGCACCACAGCGCCCGAAGCCCCCGCAGGGGCAGCAGTTTGCATCCCGCGTGGACGAGTACGGCTGCCAGCGCGGCCACCGGGATCACCTCCAGCGTCCAGGGCAGGAGCGCGGCGAAGAGAAGGAGCCAGACGCCGTGCAGGACCCGTGCGGCCTTGGTTCGCGCGCCGGCCTGGACGTTGGCGGCGCTTCGGACGATGACGGCTGTGAGCGGCAGGGCGCCGAGCAGTCCGCAGACGGTGTTCCCCGCCCCTTGGGCGATGAGCTCCTTGTCGTAGTCGGTGCGCGGGCCGTCGTGGAGGCGATCCACGGCGGCTGCGCTGAAGAGGCTCTCCGCCGACGCGATCAACGTGAGGGCGAGCAGGGCGCCGATCGCCCCGGCGCTGCCGAACAGCGCGAAGTCGGCGGCGCCCGGAGGAGAGACGGCCTCGGCCAGCCCCGAGAATTCAAGGCGTGCCGCACCGGCTCCGGTTGCGGCGGTGAGGGCGGTCGCGCCGGCGACGGCGACCAGCGGGCCGGGAACCGTACGGAGCCGGGCCGGGGCGTGGGGCCATGCGGCCAGCACGGCCAGGGTGAGGCAGCCGATTCCCAGGGCGGCCCACGAGGGCGGGGCGATCAGCAGCTGCGGGATGCCGGCGAGTTTGGCGAGGCCGCCGGCCGGCTGCGCGGCGTCCGCCATCGTGTAGAGCTGGCCCGCGATCACGACGAGGCCGATGCCGGCCAGCATGCCTTCGACGACGGACAGCGAGATGGCCCGGAAGAAGCGCCCGCAGCGGGCCAGGCCGAGGAGCACCTGCAGGACGCCGGCCGCGACGATGAGGGCGGCCAGGCCGCCGAGCCCGTACGTCTGCACGGTCTCGAAGACGAGCACCGTCAGGCCGGCGGCCGGTCCGCTGACCTGGAGGCTGCTGCCGGGCAGCAGGCCGGTGAGCAGTCCGCCCACGATGCCCGTGATGAGCCCCTGCTCGGCGGGGACGCCCGAGGCGACGGCCACGCCGACGCACAGGGGCAGGGCGACGAGAAAGACGACCAGGGAGGCGGTGACATCCCGTCCGTACGGCAGGCTGCGTCGACGGTGGCGCTGCGCCCCGGACGGGTGGTCCGCACGCGAGTGCCCGGCCTCGGGCCCGGGGTCTTGGCTGGCACCGCGGCCCCGGTTCACAGCGGTCCGAACGCGCCGGCGCGGGCGGCGCGGGCAGCCACGCTGCCGGTGGGGCCGTCGTGGAACCGGGGGTGCGGGCGCGGCCGACGGTCGACCGGCGGCGTCCGCTCGAGTGCCCGGCTGCCGGGGAGGAGTGGGACGGCCGCGCAGTGGGTGTGACGGCAGACGAAGATGTCCGGGACGTTCAGGGCGGTGGTTGATTCCATGCGGATCTGCCTCGTACGGGATGCGTGCTGACAGGGGTGTCGGGCACACGGCGCCCATCGCGCGGGCGGCTGCCGGGTGGCTCGCCGGGCGTGCGAGGGGGCCGTGTGGCCCTGTCAGCAGCGGAAGGTCTGCAAACCGGCCGGGGTGGGCTCGCCATCGGGTGCGGCGGGCCGCTGGGAGCGTCCCGGGGAGCCGGTGCCCGGGAAGGTACCGGGTTCGGGCAGGCGCGGCAGCAGCGCGGCGTGACGCACGACGGAGCCGGCCCAGATGCCCGCGCGTGCGGGCACGGGCACGGTGTGGGCGCGGCCCCTCATGACGCCGTTGTCGCCCTGCCCGCCCTCATGGTGGCCGATCCCGGCGAGGACGGTTCCCGGTGGCTGAACCTCGGGTGCCGCGGGCGCGAGGGCCGCGACCGGCCGCGGCGGCTGGGCGGCAGCCGGCTGGTCATGAGGGAGGGCGAGGTGCAGGAAGACGAGGGTCAGCAGCAGCATGAACAGCCCGCGGGCGCTACGCCTCACCCCGCCCCCTCCCCGCGTTCTCGTGATGGTCGGTAACGCTACCCAAGGCCGCGGGGCCCGGCCGTGCGAGTGGACCCGAGATGGCTCAATCGAGTGATCGGCGCGGGGCGTTCGGCAGCTGTCCCGGCGAGGAGACCGCCACGCCGCCCGGCCGTCTTGACGCCGCGCGACGCGGAGGGGGTGGGGCTCAGACCACGGCCACGACGGCCAGGAAGAACGCGGAGCCGGCATCTGAGCGGCGGCGAGCGTGTTCAGGGCTTCACGCGCGACACACCTCGACGAACTCGCAGCCCGCCTGGAGGAGAAGCCCCACTGATCCCGAAGAACACCCCGCGCAAGGCCCTCTACGACCGGGAGCAGGACCCCGCCGAGATGCGCAACTCACGGCCCAGGCGAAGCGCCGATCAGACCACCGCAGACGCCCTCGGGACCGTTCGGTCAGTGCTGCCAGTGCTGCCCGTGCTGCGGCCAGGTCCTCGGTATGCGCCCGGCCCCGCCGGCGGGCACGCCCGGACGGGCGCACGGACGGCTCCGGGTACTGGTTCGGTGCCGCCGGTACGGGTAGGAGCCACCCAGGCGGACACCGCAGGCCAGGCGCCACGCACCTCCACCCAGGCACTGCCTTCGCAGGCCAGGACTGGCAGGGGCCGTCGGGAAGGCGTCGTCCACGGCCTTGCGGGCCTCCGCCTGGCAGCCGAGGAGAGCGATCATGGCAGCGAGACAGACCGTCTACCACGTGTCACCGTCCGGTGAACGGGCGGCCGCGGCGGGCATCAAGTGGCAGGTCGAGGGCCGCGAAGGTCGACGGCTCCTCCACGAACCGCACCGCACCCAGAAGGACGCGATCAACGCGGCCCGACAACACGCCAGAGACCACCAGCCGGCGCAGGTCATCGTCCACGCCGTGGACGGACACATCCGCAGCGCTTACACCTACGGAGACAGCCCCGCGATGCCTTCGGGCGAGCGCGGCCGCAAGGCCGGACAGCACGGAGGCGTCTTCTGAGGCACGGCGCCTGCTCGGGAACGCCCGAGGCCAGAACGCGAAGGGCCGGACCGTGATCGGTCCGGCCCTTCGCCGTCCACCGGCCGACGGCGTCCCTCGGGGGGCCATGACGGGTGCGGGGCACCCGTGCCCGCACGGCCTGGTCAGGCCGCGGCAGCGAGGGTGTCGTCGAGCCAGTCGTAGATGCGGGCGATGGACAGGCGCATCGCACCGGGGTGGCAGTGCGCGCCGGCGCCTTCCGCCGTGGTGAAGAGCATCAGGGTCTTCGGGCAGGTCAGGTGCTCGTAGAGCTGCTCCGGCTGACCCTTGAAGAACATGTCCTCTTCGGCGTCGCACACGAGGGTGGGGCACTGGATCCGCTCGGCGATGCCCCCGGCCAGGGTGTAGTCCAGATAGGAGGCGTTGAAGGCACGGGGGGTTTCCACACCCATGACGTACATGCCGTGGTTGATCGCCCAGCGCGCGATCGGGTCCCTGGTCATGGCCTGCTCGAAGGCGGCGTCGAGTTCCGGAGCGGACTCGGCGCGCAGGAGCCGTTCGGCCTCCTCGCGGGTGCCGGAGATGTTGCGTACGGCGGTCTGGCCGAGGTCGTAGAGACCGTCCACGGCGATCAGGGCGGCCAGACGGTGCTCGAACGCGGCAGCCCGGGGGGCGAGGACGCCGCCCATGCTGACGCCGAGGAGTGCGATGCGGCTGTTGTCGACCTCGGGAAGGGTCTCGGCGAAGTCCACGACGGGCGTGATCACGTTCTCCCAGTCCGGGCGGAAGACCAGGTTCTGGTGGTGACGCGGGCCCGGCATGCCGGGGCCGTCGAAGGCCAGCACGTTGTAACCGCGCTCGACGGCGGCCATCGCCCCGAAGAAGTGCAGCTCCTCCGCGGTGCCGTCGAAACCGTTGTGCATGATCAGCGTCGGCCGGGGCGTCCCCGAGTCGTCGACCCGGTAGAAGTAGCCGGGCAGGGTCGTGTCCTCGTACGGGATCTCGACCGGCTCGATGACCGGGGTGAACAGCGCCGCCGCCGCCTTGAAGCAGGCCACCGAGCGGTCGTAGGCGTCGTCGTGACGCGGGTCGCAGGGGTGGCCGTGCAGGAAGAACTCCGCCGAACGGTAGTAGTTCGAGGCGCGCAGGAAGCCGTCCCGGGCACTGATGCGGTGGCCGGCCGCCAGCGCCTTCTCCGCCGCCTGCGACACACGGTCCGCGGTGGCCGTCCACTCGACGTACCAGCTGCCGTAGTCGCCCTCGATGATCCGCTCACCGGTGGAGACCACCTCGCCGAAGTCCGCACCGCCATAGGCGATGTGGCTCATCGACCGCAGGGTCTCGTACCAGAACTGGATGTTGTTCGGGAACAGCAGCTGCTTCATCGGATTCTCCTGTTGATGTGAAGCGACGGTGTGCGCTTCTTCTCGGTCCTTGGCGAGCACGTTTGTTCGGGCCTTCGGCGCCACCCTCGCGGTGCGCTCTCCGGCGTGATCCAAGATTCCGGCGGACCGCTGTCCACCTGCCAGGCCACACGCAGACGAAGCCTGTCCACCGCTGTCCGCACGTGTCCGCCCCGCTGCGGGAGGCGGTCGACGATCCCCCCGGCCACCAACCGGGAGCGGCACGGGCCGACAGCTTCGCCCTGTCGGGTGGACAGCCCGCGCCCGGGGGCCGTTTGAGAGCCGGAATCGCGGCGATACGGGCATCGAACAGTGTTCGCCGTGGTCGGGGACCCGGCGTGTGAAGGGGAGGGGACCTCGGCATGACGACACCTGACGAGGACGTGCCCGTGGCCGTGCGGGGCACCGGCTGGGGGCGCGATGTGGTGCTCGCGGTCGGCCTGTTGGGCATCGGCATCGGCGGGCTGACCGCGTTCCTGAAGGCCGCTCCGACGAGTTGGGCCGGTGTGCCGGTGCCGCCGGTCGCGGCCCTGGGCGTACTGCTGCTCGGAGCGGTACTGGCGAAGTGGACCATCGCCCCCGGCCGGCGCGGCGCCCGGCCGCCGCGTCCGGTGGCGGCGCCGGCCGGGTACGGGCCGCTGCCGGAGCTTCCCGACGTGGGGAGCGAGGCCCTCGACCATGCCGCGGTCGACGCGGACGGTTTCGAGCACACGGTGGCCGCCTTGTGCGCGCGGGACGGATGCACCTCGGTGGAGGTGGTCGGGGGTGCGGGCGACCTGGGTGCCGATGTCCTCGCGACGACGGCGGACGGCCGGCGGGTGGTGCTCCAGTGCAAGCACTACTCCGAGGACAACCGGGTCGGCTCGCAGGACCTCCAGCGGTTCGGCGGCACCTGCTTCGCGGTCCATGGGGCCGATGTCGCCGTCCTCGTCACGACCGGTTCGCTCACCGCACCCGCGGCCGAGTACGCCGACACGTGCGGGATCGTCTGCGTCGACGGAGAGGCCCTGGCCGCGTGGACGGAGCAGCAGGCGCCTCCGCCGTGGGAGGCGAATCCGTCCGTACCGACTCGGGAAGCGTCGTCATAACGGGCGAAGCCGCCGCCGGCCGCAACCTCCACGACGACGTCGCCGTGCTCGCCGTCTCCCCCCACGGCACCGTCTGACGCGCAACAGCCTCATCCGTGGGCCCGGTCGCGTGCATGCAGCCTGACGCGAACCAACTGGCCCGATCGCGCACTTGCCCGGGTCCGATGCCCGTGGAAACATTCCACCGCGCATCCTTGGGAGGCCGGGGCGGATCGGCCCCGGCACTCCTCACGTCATGGTTCCGTCCCGTGAACGAACAGACAGCCAGGAGTGCATTTCTCATGGTCCGATCGAAACTGCGGACGTTCCTGCTCGGCGCCGGCACCGCGACCGTCATGCTGGCCGCCGCCCTCCTCCCCCTCGGCACGTCCGCAGCGGCCCAGCCGTCGGGGCCGGTCGCCGCGGACGCCCGCGGTGCGGCGGCCGGCACGGCCCTCGGTCCCGCCGCCGGGTTCTGGTCCTGCACCGTCCCGCCCGGCTACACCTACACCACGACTTCCAGCACCTCCACGTGCGGAAGCAGCAACACGCAGTACTTCGTGCAGCCGGCCGCGGACAACCTGTGGGCATGCACGCTCCCCGCCGGCTTCACCTACATCTCCGTACAGAACGCCTCGGACTGCGGCCCCGGCGGCAGCAGCATCAAGTACTACCTCCGCACCCCGCAGACCAACCTGTGGGCGTGCACCGCACCCGCCAACTTCACGTACATATCCGTGCAGAACACCGTTGACTGTGGACCCGGGGCCGGTACCAAGTACTACCTCCGCACCCCGGAGACCAACCTCTGGGCCTGCACTCTGCCCGCTGGCTTCACGTACATCTCCGTGCAGAGCACGCAGACTTGCTCGACCAGTGGGACCCGCACCAAGTACTACCTGCGCACCCCGGAGTCGAACATGTGGGCGTGCACCGTTCCCCCGGGATACACGTACATCTCCACGCAGAGCACCAACGACTGCTCGATCGGCGCAACGACCACCAAGTACTTCATCCGGGCCTACTGACACGGCCCGCCGCGCCCTTCCCTCTCGCGGCTCCGGTGGCGATGTAGGACTCGGAGCAGGTGCCGTGGTCGGCGCCGCGGCGGGAAGCGTACGCCAATGACCGGCCGTCCCCGGACACCCTGGTCCCGGGGCCTGCCGCGTCCAACAGGAACAAAGCCGACAAGGACCGGGAGCGGAGGCCGCACTGGGACGGCTGTGAATCTTGCTGTCGGAGGGCCTGCCGAGTGAGGTAGAAGGACGGCATGGACACCGCAGAGCTTCGGCAGACGCTGAACGAGACCATCCAGCACCTTGTCGTGCACCACGGATACACCGCCTACATGCGCGACTACGAGGTCATCGTCCACGTGTGGAACGGCCCCCAGAGCCCGCCGACCTACCTGCGGTACCTCTTCCGGCACTGCGTGGAGGCCCGATGCGAGACCTTCCTGCCCGCGGATACCTGGCGGGTCTCCTTGGACGACGGACTCCTCGACCGCGAAACCGCACACCCCGACCGCGGCAGTTACGTCTGGGGCGCAAGGCACCACGAGATGTACGGGGCCGAGCTGCGTCCGGACTCCGAGGCGGCCCACCGCTGGTCGAAGGCCGTCGGGGTCGCCTTCCATGAGGTTCACATCGAGACCAACGCACACGATCTGACTCTGCTCTTCTCGGACCTCGAGGTGAGCGAAGTCCCGGTCGGGTACGCACCCTTCATCGCGGACTGAGGACCAGCGGTCGTGTGCCCGGATGCTTCGGGCCGTGTCCGCATCGAGGAGCACCGAGCCGTCGCACCGGATACGGCAAGCGCGCGGCCACGTGTACCTCGGCACCGCGACAGCGGCAGCGGCAGCGGCAGCGGCAGCGGCAGCGGCAGCGGCAGCGGCAGCGGCAGCGGCAGCGGAGCCTTGGTCCCCATCGCCGTTCCACGTCTCGGTGGCAAATCCCCGGGACCGGCGCGGCTCGGTCCCCGGAGGCCTACAGTGACCGCTATGACGGGGGCAGGGGCACACCTGGTGGGCGGCCGCTACAGGCTGATCGAGCTGGTCGGACAGGGTGGCATGGGGCGGGTGTGGCGCGGTCACGACACCACGCTGGACCGGCAGGTCGCGGTCAAAGAGGTCCTGCTGCCCGAGGGCGTCGCGCCCGACGAGCGGGAGCAGTTGCTCAGGCGTACCCTGCGCGAGGCCCAGGTGGCCGCCCAGCTCAACCACCCGGGCATCATCACCGTCCACGACGTGGTCGAGCACACGGGCGCCCCGTGGATCGTCATGGAGTTCGTCGCCGGCCGGTCCCTCGGCGCACTGGTCGAGCAGGACGGCAGGCTGCCGTGGGAACAGGTCGCGGCCATCGGCGCGGAGATGGCCGACGCACTCGCGCAGGCCCATGCCGCCGGGGTCGTGCACCGGGACCTGAAGCCCGACAACGTCCTCCTCCAGGGCCGCCGTACGATCATCACCGACTTCGGCATCGCCCGGGTCCTGGACGGCTCCGGCGCGACGAGGCTGACGCGCACGGGGGTCATCGTCGGCACCCCCCAGTACATGCCGCCCGAGCAGCTCGAAGGCGGGGACGCGGGCTCGCCGGGCGACATGTGGTCGCTGGGAGCCACGCTGTACGCCGCCGTCGAGGGCACCGCACCCTTCGCCGCGCCCAGCCTGATGTCGCTGTTCCACGCCATCATGACGAAGCCGCTGCCACCGGCCCGGCACGCGGGGCAGCTCGCCCCGGTCCTGGAGGAGCTGCTGGCCAAGGACCCGGGGAAGCGTCCCACCGCCGCCGAGCTCGCCGAGCGGCTGGGTGCGGCCCCGGACCGGCGCACCCGGCCCGACCAGCGCCCCGCCGAGCCGCGTCGGGCGCACCTCCTCTCGACCGTCACGGCGCCGCCGGCCCCGCGGCAGCCGGCGGTCCACCCGCCCACCGCTCCCGCGACCGGGCCGGTACGGGTGCCGGCGCCGGTGTCACCCACACCGGCGCCACCCGCGCCACCCCGGCCGTCCGCCGCCCGCCGGCCCCGTGGGCCCGGCCGCCGGGCCGTCCTGCTCGGTGCGGGGGCCGTCGCCGTCGCAGGTGCCACCGGCGGCGCGTGGGTGTGGAAGTCCCGCTCGCCGAGCTCCGACCGGGCCTGCGTCGCCACCCTCACCGGCCACACCTACATGATCAACTCCCTGGCGTTCACCCCGGACGGGAAGACGCTCGCCAGCGCGAGCGACGACAGCAGCGTGCGCCTCTGGGACGTGAAGGACCATGCACACCTGGCCACGCTGACCGGCCACACCGACATGGTCTTCTCCGCGGCGTTCAGCCCGGACGGGAAGACCCTCGCCACCGCGAGCGCCGACAAGACGGTGCGCCTGTGGGACACCGCGGCCCGCAAGCCGGCGGCCACGCTCACCGGCCACACCGCCCGAGCCCGGGCGGTGGCGTTCGATCCCACCGGGAAGACCCTCGCCAGCGGCGGTCAGGACGGCATGGTTCTGCTGTGGAACGTGACGGCGCGGACCAGGACCGGCAGCCTCGACGTCCCCGGCGGCATCGTGTACGCCGTGGCCTTCAGCGCCGACGGGAAGACCCTCGCCGCCTCCGCGGGACCCGGCCCCGCCGCCCGCCGGTGGGACATGAGGACCATGAAGGGCACCGACATCGCCGCGAACAGCGGCACCACGCAATCGATCTCCCTCAGCCCCGACGGAAAGACCCTGGCCTTCTCCGAGCCCTACGGCACCGCGTCCCTCTGGGACCTGGCCTCCGGGACCCTGGCCGGCACGTTCGCGAAAGTCCACACCGACTTCGTCACCATGGTCTCCTTCAGCCCCGACGGCAAGACCTTGGCCACGGCAAGCGACGACCGGACCGTCCGGCTGTGGGACACGGCTTCCCGGAACCACATCGCCACGCTCACCGGCCACGGAGACCAGGTGATCTCCGTGGCGTTCAGCCCCGACGGAACCCTGCTCGCCAGCGGCAGCCGGGACAAGACCGTCCGCCTGTGGGCTCTGACCTGAACATGCCTGTCCGGCCGGTCCGTTGGCGCTTCCATGGTCCACGCCCGTGTCCCGCTGCCGGCCCGCGGCCCCGGAACCAGGAACGAGGAACCAGGAACCAAGAACCACTCTCGCGACAGGCGCTCGTTGATCAGGCGTGCTCGTCCGATGGCTGCTGGACGGGCTGGACCGACCAGGCCGGCGGCTCGTCGTTGCCCGAGTCCTCGTCGCGCTCCGCATCGGCGGCCGTCGCATGGATCTTGCCCGGCGCATGGTGAACCGGCGCGTACACGGCGTAGAGCTGCAAGGCCTCGTCACCGATGTTGGTGACGTTGTGCCAGGTGCCGGCGGGCACGAAGATCGCCCAGCCGTCCTCGACCTCCCGGTCGAAGTCGAGCCGATCCTTCGTACGGCCCATTTGGACACGGCCCCGGCCTGCGTCGAGTCGTAGGAACTGGTCGGTCTCCGGGTGCGCCTCCAAGCCGATGTCCTCACCCACCGGAATCGACATGAGGGTCAGCTGAAGGTACTTCCCGGACCAGGCGACCGCGCGATAGTTCATGTTCTCGAGCGTCGCCTGCTCAAGGTCGAAGCTTTGAGGTTCCGGCCCGATGTCCTTGATGGTCACACTTCTCTCCCGGTCGGCAAAGGCGTTACACGGATGCGGTATTGCGCCAGCTCACGTCAACATTCGCAGAGCCGTGGGCTCTTCCGGCCACAAACACGCGAGCCGCCACCGCACAAAAGGCCACGACCTGTCGGCACGGGCCGTCGGGTCACGCGGAACGACAGGCACCCTCCTGTCGATCGCAAACCGCACAGCCGGTAAAGCGCTGACCCCTATGGAGTGAATGGCGCCAGAACCCCGTGACCCTTGGCCGGAACCCTTCATACGGTGGCCCCTCTTCGCTCATCACCACACCTGGGGGGCCGGTGCGCAACCACCGACTCGTAATGACCGCTGCCTTCGTGGCGGCCGGTCTCGGCATCATTCCGGGCATCGCGCAGGCGGCGGATCCCGTGCCTGTCGCGGCCGGCGTGGCCAAGGCGATCGCCGCGGCATCCACGTCCGAGGGCTTCCACAGCCCCGCGGATCGCACGATCCGTACCACCCTGCCCACCGCCACCGAGGGGAAGCCCACGGCGAACTCCAAAACCGCCGCACCACAGAAGGCGCAGGCCGCGCGTACCGAGGCGGCCGCACCCGCGCAGAACGCGGAGACTGCGGCGACCGAGCAGGCCGCACTCGACGCGGGGGCCAATCCGGCCCTCGCGGTCGACGTGAGCGGCACCAGCTACACCGCGCACGGGATCGAGCTCACCGCCCTGATCACGAGCGCCGACTTCGCGCTCGACATCGTCATCGACTGGGGCGACGGGAAGACCGACACGGTCACCGCCCAGGGCAACTACGAGCTGCACCACTCGCACACGTACGACAAGTCCGGCGAGTACCAGGTGCAGGTCAAGGTGACCGACACGGCCAATGCCGTCCAAGCCACCAACGGCGGGGCATTCCTCACCCCCGGCGCCGACTTCACCCCGCACGCCCCGACCCGCCTCCTCGACACCCGCAACGGCACCGGAGCCGCGGTCGGCAAGGTTCCCGGGCAGGGATCCGCCCGCGTCAAGGTGGCCGGCAACGCCTCCGTCCCGGCGGGCGTCACCGCCGTCGCCCTGAACGTCACCGTCACGGAGACCGTCGACAGCGGCCACGTGACCGTGTGGCCCGGAGCCGGCTACGACCGCCCGAACACCTCGAACCTGAACTACACGGCCGGCCGGTCCGTCCCGAACCTGGTGATCGTGCCCGTCGGGGAGGACGGGTACGTGGAGCTGTTCAACGGCGGCTGGCAGCCGGTCGACCTGATCGCCGACGTCACCGGCTACTTCACCCGGGCCTCGGCGAGCGGCTACACCTCGATGACTCCCGCCCGGTTCGTCGACACCCGGGAGGGTCTCGGCACGGCCCGCGGGAAGCTCGCCTCCCGCAGCGCGTTCACCACCCGGATCAGCGGACTGCAGGGGGTGCCCCAGAACATCAAGGCCGTGGCTCTGAACGTCACGGTGACCGAGCCCGAGGGGCCCGGCCACATGACCGCCTTCTCCGGCACCGGGGCGGTGCCGACGGCGTCGAACCTGAACTTCGTACCCGGACAGACCGTGGCCAACGCCGTGATCGTGCCGGTGGCCGAGGACGGCACGATCAAGATCTTCAACGGGGCCTGGTCCCCGACCCACGTGGTCGTCGACGTCGTCGGCTACTACAGCCAGGACAGCAAGGCCGCCTTCCTGCCCTTCGCCCCCTTCCGTACGCTCGACACCCGTGAGGAGGCGTACGGCTGGCCCGGCGGCAGGTTCCGGGCCCGGGAGTACATCACGCAGGGGTTCACGCCCGAGGCGGCGACGGGTGTCGAGGCGTACGTGCTGAACGCCACCGTCACCGAGACCCGCGGCACCGGATTCCTCTCCGTCGCCCCGAGCCCGTACGCGCTGCCCGCGCAGGGCGAGCCCCCCGCACCGGCCGGACCGCGTCCCGTCTCCTCCACCCTCAACTGGACGACCGGAGACACGGTCCCCAACCTGGTCCAGGCGAGCGACGGCGACCACGGCGTCATCACCTTCTGGAACCAGGGCCATGAGGACGCCGACCTGGTGCTCGACGTCTTCGGTGTCTACCAGACGAAGTGACCCCCGGGGTGGCGCGCCCGGGCGCGCCACCCTCGCCCCTCCCGGCCTGCGCCGTGTCAGCGGGCTCCTCCGCCCCGGCCCGGAGTACAACGGCTCGATCCGTGAACCACGGGGGTCGGGCGACCTGTGCCGGAAATGACGCGCGGGCCGGGAGTACGCCACTGCATCCTTGGTTGCGCCGGAGCGTGCGAGCTGTCGGGGGGCAGTGGGATGTGGTCCTTGGTGTCATCGGGTGACGTGCCCGCGAGCGAGCGTTTCGACTGGTTCTCCGATCTGGTCTCGCGGGAGGTGATGCCCACCGCCCTCAGGAGCGAGCGGCCCGCCGAGTTCCGGGCCGAGGCCGGTGTGCTGGACCTGGAGGGCCTGCGCATGGCGCGGTTCACCATGTCGCCCCTGACCTCGCGGCGCACAGCGGCGCTGGTCCGGCGGGGCGATCCCGAGCAGTACCAGCTGGGGCTGATCCGGCAGGGTGCCACG
Source organism: Streptomyces sp. NPDC001194 (assembly GCF_042896985.1). Lineage (NCBI taxonomy): Bacteria > Bacillati > Actinomycetota > Actinomycetes > Kitasatosporales > Streptomycetaceae > Streptomyces > Streptomyces sp. NPDC001194. The sequence continues at coordinate 336,628 of NZ_JBIAXU010000006.1, forward strand.
GCCCTGTCCCAGCACCGGAACGCGAGCACCGCCGGAGCCGGGGACTTCCTGCTCTGGGACACCTCCCGGCCCTCCGACACGGAGGTGTCCGGCAGCGGCACCGTGCGGCTGACGATGCTGCAGTTCCCCCGTCACGTCCTGCCGCTGCGTTCGCAGCGCCTCGACGAGCTGCTCGCCCGCCGGATGCCGGCCGGCAGCGGGCTGGCGGCGGTCCTGTCGTCGTTCCTCGCTTCCCTCGAGGATCACGAACTCCACGGCGGGCCCGGGGAGCTGCGTGCCCTGGGCACGGCGGCCATCAGTCTGACGGCCGCCTTCCTCGCCCAGCAGCTCGACGTGGAGGAGCGGCTCCCCGCCGAGGTCCGGGCCCAGGCCCTGCTGCGGCGGATCCTCGAGTTCATCGAGCACAATCTCGGCGATCCGGAGCTGACCCCCTCGGCGGTCGCGGCCCGCCACAACATCTCCGTCCGCGGACTCCACCAGCTCTTCCGGAGCCAGGAGGAGGGGGTCCACGCCTGGATCCGGCGGCGCCGGCTGGAGCGGTGCCGCGCCGAGCTCGACCGCCGGGGTCCCGGCGCCGAGCAGGTACAGATCATCGCGGCTCGCTGGGGTTTCAGCGGACCGTCGGTCTTCAGCCGGTGCTTCCGCGAGGCGTACGGGATCAGTCCCAGCGAGTACCGCACGCTGCGTGCCGGGGAGCCGGGCGCCTGGGGCTGACCCCCGCCGCTGCCCGGTGGCGCGACGCGGACGCCGCCCCCGACGGCGCGGGGCCGGCGGGGGCGGTGATGACGGCTCCGGCCGCGTCACGTCGGGGCCGGTTCCGGCGGGCGGGGCAGGGTCAGTTCCAGACCTCACCGTAGAAGTACCCGCCCGTGCCCTTCAGGTAGTAGTGCTGGCCGTACAGTCCACCGGTGCAGGCCTGCTGCCAGCGGAAGCCGTTGGTGGCGATCGAGCCGACCATCACGCCGGTGTCCCCGTCCCAGAGCTCGGCGCGCCCCCAGGAGGCGAGGGCGTTGTGCTTGCCGCCGAAGCAGACCTGGTGGCCGCCGTTGGCGGGGATGCTGGAGCTGGTGCAGAGCGTCCCGCCGGAGGAAGAACACGAGGCCGTCGCGGCGCTCGCCGTGCCGGCGGTGACCAGCCCCAGCGCAGCCACCGCGGTCGCGGTCATGACGATCTGGGCGAGCTTCTTCTTCATGGTGATTCCCCCATGTCGTGAACGAAGTTGTTCGAACACGAGGGAGCCTATGAAAGCGATCGGGCGGTTGCTGTGCAGCCGGCGCAAGCCTGCTTGACGATCGACGCAGGAGCCTCAGCGGCGCTGCACCGGGGTGGGGCCGACCGAAATGCAGAGGGAGCAGAAGGCGCGGCCCTTGTCCGATGAACCCGCCGCGGGTTCCAGCTGCCATGGCGACGCCGCGCTCCCCTAGGGCGTGTCCGCAAAGTCCCGCCTGCCCCGCGACGCCCGGCACGCGCTCTCGGCGCACCGGGCGAAATCCCGAGTACGTCCAGTACAAGGGCTTCCGCCCGGCACACCGAGAGCACGCACCGGACGCCGCGGGACCGCCCTCCGGGCGGACGGCTCTACTTTGCGGACACCCCCTAGGGCGTGACCTGCGGTTCCATAACCCCGGCAGGCGGTTCCGGGGGCTTGCGTGCATGCTGGGAGAAGCCTGGCCCGGAGTCGGCCGACGAGCAGGTGCGAACGGCGGAAGCCGACGCGAGTCCGATGCGACTCACGCCCGAGGTCCGCGCCGTGCGCGGCGCCGGCCCGCGCCCTCTCCCCCGTCCCGATCCCGCGAGCCGCACGAGGACATGCCATGCGCGAAGCCATGCTCCGGCAGATCATCGACTACTCCAGCCGGGCCGACCCGTACCCGCTGTACGAGGAGCTGCGCAGGACCCCGGTGTACCACGACGCGGACGGGCCCTACCTCGTGAGCACCTACCACGAGATTCTCAGCCTCCTGCACGACCCGCGCATCAGCTCCGATCCCCGCAACCTGACGCTGCCGTCGAGCGATCCGTTGGCGCAGGAGGAAGAGGACGGGTCGGCTCTGCCCCCGGTCTTCCTGAAGCTCGATCCGCCGGACCACGACCGGCTGCGCCGCATCACGAACCGGCCCTTCGGGCCTCCGCACTCCCCGCACAGGGTGCACGGCATGCGCGGTGAGCTCGAAGACATCGTCACCGGCCTCATCGACGGCATCGCAGGCTCGGATTCGCTGGAACGCATCGATCTGGTCGACCAGTTCTCCTACCCCTTCCCGGTCACGGTGATCTGCCGGCTGCTCGGCGTGCCCCGCAAGGACGAGTCCCGCTTCCACGGCTGGGCCGACACCATCGCCGCCGGCCTCGACCCGGATCCGGACGCCGACCCCGGCGAGCAGCACAAGGGCGTGTCCGACGCGCAGATGGAGCTCGGGATGTATCTGGCCGGGCTGATCGAGGAACGCCGCAAGAACCCGGGCGAGGACATGCTGTCCCAGCTGGCGGCCGTCAACGAGGAGCCGGACGGATCCATGAGCACGCTGGAGGTCATCAGCACCGCGGCGCTGCTGCTGATCGCGGGCCACGAGACCACGGTCAACCTGATCACGAACGGCATGCTGACCCTCCTGCGTCACCCTGACGTCCTCCGGCGGCTGCGCGAGTCCCCGGAGATGTCCGTGCGGATCGTGGAGGAACTGCTGCGGTACGAACCGCCCGTGCAGATGCTGCCCCGGCGCAGCACGCTCGCCGACATCGACATGGGCGGGGTGAACATCCCCAAAGGCGCCACGGTTTCGCTGATCCTGGCGTCAGGCAACCGGGACCCGAAGCGGTTCGAGAACCCGGACCGCTTCGACCCCGACCGCGGGGACATCCAGCACCTCGGCCTCGGCAGTGGCATCCACAGCTGCTTCGGCGCCCCGTTGGCACGCCTGGAGGCCCAGCAGGCGCTGAGCGCACTGGCCCGTCGGCTGGAGAACCCGCGGCTGCTGGAGGACCCTCCCCCGTACCGTCAGAACGCAGTGCTCCGCGGCCCCCGGCACCTGCCGATCGCCTGCGACGGCATCCGTACCCCCTGAGAGAGTGCTGCGGGCGGCCCGGCAACCGACGTACCACGGTACGCATGCCTCTTTGCCGACCAGGGAAGATGGTGTGGGATACGCCAACCATCGCTGACCCGCGCCGAGTAGCATCCGGCAGCAGCGATGCACATCTCCCCTGAGGAACGGTGACTGCCATGGCCAACGAACCGGTCGACACCCCGATCCAGACCAAGTACACGCAGCAACTGACCGCCGACCTGTCGGCCAATCAGGCCGAACAGGCGAACCTCACCACGCGTCTGAACCAGCTCCAGGCAGAAGAGAAGTGGCTCACCACGGCGCTGGATTCCCTGCTGACGGACGACGGATCCGCACCGGCCCCTTCTCAGGTGCTCGCTTCGCCCGTGAGCAGTACCGTCCCGGCCGGCGCAGGCACGGATGAGGTGACCGTGCCGAAGCCGAGGGCGCGGAAGAAGGCCGACGGTGCGGCGGCCCCGGTGAAGGCCGTCGCCAAGAAGCCCGTCACCAAGAAGCCCGTCGCCAAGAAGGCCTCTGCCAAGTCCGCCCCGGCAAGGAAGTCCACGGCCGTCAGGAAGACGGCGGTGAACCCGGCCGCCGAGGACGCGAAGCCCGCGGAGCCCACGCTCGGCGGGCTTCTCACGGAGATCCTCTCCAAGCAGCCCGGGGAGCCCAAGAAGGTCAGCGAGATCCGCATCGAGCTCGAGGCGGCTCACCCCCAGCGCACGTCGTCGGACCCGGTCATCCGCGCCACGCTGGAGAAGCTCGTGACGAAGGGCGTACTCGAGAAGGACAACCGACAGCGCATGGTCCTCTACACCTGGCCGGCTCAGGCCTCCGCTGCTGCGCCGCAGTCGAAGCCCGAACAGAGCGTCGCCGAGGCCGGCGAGGCGGCATCGGTCGGCGTCTGAGCGCCGCGGCGCGCCACACCTCGACGCGGAGGTGTTCATGCCCCGCGGATGCCAGGGGCTCCGCATGCGGCCTGGTACCGGGGCCGGGTGGTTCGGGAAGGGTCCCGAACGTACCCGGCGGCGCGTCCGAAGCCGTCTGACCGGGGTCCGCGCGTAGCCTGGAACCGCCGCTGCGACGCCGGTCGGGCAAGGTATGTGAGGGCATTCATGGCCAAGACGCAGGACGACGGGCATGACGTGGCGATCATCGGCGCGGGAGCCGCCGGGCTGGCATGCGCATCCGACCTCGCCGGGGCCGGCCTGCGCGTGCGCCTGGTGGAGGCCGAGGACACGGTGGGCGGCCGCATCCGCACCGACCGCGTCGCGGGCTTCACCACCGACCGCGGCTTCCAGGTGTTCAACACCTCCTATCCGCAGGTACGGCGTCGCCTCGACCTGCCCGCTCTGCTCCTGCGACCGTTCACCGCGGGTGTGCTGGTCCACACCGACGACGGGAGGCTCCGCCTGGCCGATCCCACGCGGCGCCCGCGCGACGGCATCGCCGTGCTCACGGGCGGCCGGGTCAAGCCGCGCGATCTGCTGGCCTTCGGTGTCCTGTCGGCACGCGCCATGCTCGCCCCCGCCTCCCGTGTCCGGGCCCGACCCGACGTCACCACCCGCACCGCCCTGGCCGACGCGGGGTTCTCCGAGGACTTCGTCGAGACGTTCTTCCGGCCGTTCCTGTCAGGGGTCTTTCTGGAAGACTCGCTGGAGACCTCGGCCCGCTTCTTCCACCTGGTCTGGCGCAGCATGCTGCGCGGCACGCTCTGCCTGCCGCGCGACGGCATCGGCGCCGTACCGGCACAACTCGCCGATCGGCTGCCCCCGGGAGTGCTGTGCACCTCCTCGCCCGTGACCGAGCTGACGCCGGGGGGAATGGTGCTCGGCAACCGGGAACTCCGTGCGCGGGCCGTCGTCGTCGCCACCGGAGCCGGTGCCGCGGCACGCCTCCTGCCCGGCCTCGCCCCGTCTGCGGGCCGGACCGTTACGACGCTCTACCACGCCGTCGGGCGCTCACCTCTGCCCGAGCCCATCCTGCTGGTGGACGCCCGCCGCAGGTTCTTGAACACATGCGTCCTCACCGAGGTCCAGCCCGGATACTCCAGCGACGGCAGGGCCCTGGTGTCGACCTCCGTGCTGGGCTCGCCAGGACCGGTGGAGGAGGCCGCCGTACTCACCGCCCTCGCCGAGACGTACGGCACGGACACCGGCACCTGGGAACCCGTGCACCGCGTGACGGTGCGAGGCGCCCTGCCCGCCATGCCCCCGCCCGTGCTCTTGACCCGCACCACCCGCTTCACGCCGGGCCGCTACGTCTGCGGGGACCACCGGGCAACGGGCTCGCTGCAGGGAGCACTCGCCTCGGGGACGCGGGCGGCCCGCGAGGTGATCGCCGACCTCGAAGCCGCCGGTGGGCCCTGAGGGACGGCGTGGCCCGCCGTCCCTCGCCCAGCCTACGGTTCCAAGATCGCCCGCACCGGCGATCCGCTGATCGAGAGGGGACCCCCTAGGCCGAGGGGCAGGGGCGTGTTTTGCCTGGGCGGCCCCAGGTGGCGGGGTTGTTCAGGCCCGGCGGCTGGTCGGGCAGCAGGCCGCACGCCATCAGTGTCGTCACGCTCTTGTCCATGTGCGACTCCAGGACGTAGACGGCCTTGCTCGGCGGGTACTTGTGGCGGCTGTCGAGCGACAGCAGGCCCGAGGCGCCCGAGAAGTTCTGCACGCCCGGGTTGGACAGCCGTGCGTACACGTCCGTCGGCTGGAACGGCGCACTGCTGTTCTGCGGCGTCTTGTACTGCGCGTAGACGGAGTTGATGACTTCGGAGGCGACCCGCAGCGCGTCGTAGGCCCCGGCCGCGTTCCCCTCCGGCACCGAGCCGTCCTTGAACACGCTGCGGAACCGCACGGTGAATTCGGAGTACGGGCTGTCGGGGCTCTCCGTGCCGGTGGAGTTGTTGAGCATCACGTAGAAGGGCTTCAGCACGGAGTGTTCCTTGAGCATGTCCTGCGGATCCTGCATGTATTTCGCGGCCGTGCTCTCCGAGAACACGGCGACCGGCTTCCCGTCCGCCTTCCGGCAGTCCGCACTTGCCTGAAGGGCGTCGAAGAGCTCCGGCATCTCGCCCGAGCGGCCCGCGTACAGGATGAATCCGCCGGAGGTTCGGACCTCGGTGCAGACGTCCCGCGCCACTTCCGAGACGATCTGTCCGTTGCGGTTCTCGTAGTACGGGACGGTGACCACCTTGCCGCCCTTGTAGTGCTCGGTGAACTTGCGCTGGAGGTCGGAGCTGAAGAACTCGTCGTCGGGGTCGTAGACCATCACGGCCGTCCTGCCCCCGTCCTTGGCCGTCGTCAGCTCACCGATCTGCTCGGAGTACGCGGCGAACTCGGCCATCACCTCGGCGATGCGGTCGTTCGAGGGGGACACCTGGAAGTAGTAGGAGGGGGCCCGCTCGTCCACCATCCTGCTGCCCGTGACGGAATTGCCGATCACGGGAATGCTCGCGGCCGAGATCTCCGCGACCGCGGCGAACGACGCCGGGCGGCTCTGGGTGATGCCCACCACGGCCGCGATCTTGTCCCGGTCCTTCCGGTCGATGATCTCCTTGGCCACGTCGGGCTGCCGGCCGTTCTGGGATCCGTAGGCGAAGTACTTTCCCGCGTTGGCGATCAGCAGGCGGATCTGGACGATGTCGCCCTCGCGGCCGTTGACCTGGTTCTGGGCCGCGAGTGCGCCGCGCAGGCTCTGGATGCTGACCGGGGTGGAGTCCCCCGGCTCTGCGGTGAGCGGGGCGAAGAAGACCACCGTCCGGTACGGACGCCCGCTGGTCATGGCGTCGTGGTTCTGCTGTGCCGCGACCGATTCCAGCGCGAACAGTTCGTCGTCCCGGCCGGGGACGCCCAGATGGCATTCGCTTCCGTCGGTGACCCCGACGATCTCTCCGGTGCTCACCTTGTGGCACGACGGCGGCAGTTCGGTGTCGTGCCCGGCGAAGTACAGACCTCCGGCGACAAGGGCCAGCACCACCACCGGGGTCGCCACGGCCCGGACGTAGTCGCCCCAGCCGTTCGCCCGTACGGTGATGTTCGGGTTGGTCTCCACCCACCGGTCGGCGGGCCCGTCGTCGTCGCTCGCCGACAGCGGGACGACGTACACGGCCGATGAGGAGCCCCGGGTGTACAGGCTGTGGACGCGGTCGGCGAGACCGGTCACGCTGCGGGGGTCGGCCGGCACGGTCTGCGCGTACGAGGGCGGCTCGCCCTTCAGCGCCCCGAGGACCATCAGGGGCGCGGGCGGCTCGGTGCGGACGATGTCCGCGTACGTGTCGAGCAGCTGGCGGACGGGCGTGCCCTCCTCGCCGACCTCGGGGAGGAGCAGGACGAAGGGCCAGCGCCGGCGGACCCGGTAGATCCACAGCCGGGAGGGCGCGGCTGCCCTGGCCAGGTCGTTCAGCAGGGCCATGAGCAGCATGCGCTGGATCAGAGCGTGGTTGCCGCGTGCCGTGCCGGACGGGGTGATGGTGAGCGCCATGCGGAGGAAGTTCGCGCCCTGGGGGCGCCGTGAGCCGACCCAGCGCAGGCTGCGCCGCCTGCTGAGCCACAGGCCGTAGACACGGCGGGGCAGTCCGACGACCAGGAGTTGGAAGAGGGAGAGCCAGATGTTGACCAGGAAGTTGTCCCCGGTGGCACCGGCCAGTCGGGCCAGGGTGCCCAGGAGGGGGCGCCGGAGCATGAGTTGGAGGTAGAGCTCGTCGCGCAGTCGGCGTCGTTTGGCTGCCGTGGACCCGGCGCCGACCGGCACGTCGAGGGCGGCTCGGCAGGTGTGGAACCGCGGCAGCCGCAGTTCGCCCACGCCGGGGGGCATCGTGCTCTCCAGCTGCTCGACGATGGCGTCCAGCAGGGCGACGTGCCGATCATCCACGGTGCCCGGAACCTCGCCGGGCAGGGCGTCCCGCGGGGCGGCGTCCCCGTCCTCGATCAGGGCGTGCGGGACGAGGTCGACCGCACGGCCGAGATCCTCGTCGCGCAGGCGTTCCCGGTAGCCCAGGACGATCGTGCGACCGGTGGACGCCTGGATGGTCCCCGGCGGGGCGGGATCCCGTTTCAGCAGCATCACGGGTAACCGACGGCTCGCACCCCGGTTCGCCGCGAACGTGTCGAACTGCTCGATCAGGTACTCGATCCCCTGCGGAAGCGGCCGTTGCACGCTGCTCCTCTGCGCATCAGGACGCCGGGCCGCGAAGCCAGCCGTCTCCGGATACACCGCCGCACGGCAGAGCTCGGCCAGATGGCATCACACCCCGGGCGGTCGCGATCGACCACCCGCCCCCCAGCGGCAGTGAGTTCGGCCACATTAGCGGGACGCGCCGCCGCGCCGCCGGGGAATGCGCGGGTTGCCCTCGGCGGGCGCAGCGCAGCCGGCCCCGGTCAGGTACGGGCGGGGTGGTCACGGCCTGGTGGCCAGGGCGCGCAAGGGCGCACACCGGGCGCATTTACATCGAAGATCAATTCGAGTGCGCCCCCACGGGTGAGGTGCGCGGTCTCAAGATCGCGGGTTTGGCTAGCGTCCTGGCGTGACCTTCTTCCCATCCCCCGGCGCGGGCCCGGGGCAGTTCGTGCTGCCCTCGCCCCGGCAAGCAAGTGAATCGTTTCGTCCCCTTCTGCTCGACCCGGCCCTGCCCGATCACGCCGGCGCCCTGGCCGCCGTACGGGACTCGGCGCTGGTGAGAGAGGTGCACGACCGGATCCAGGAGCAGGTCGAAGAGCTCGTACGCTGCCTGGCCCCGGGCGAGTACCGCACGGCGGCCGCGCTCGCGCGGGCCGTCGCGGACACCACGGGCGGCCGGCCCGAGACGTACGGGACGTGGGTCTGGTACCCGTGGTCCGGACGCCTCGTCCACGTACTGCCCGAAGCGGACTTCCGCCTGGTGCGCAGCGACCGGAACCGCGACAAGATCACTCGTGCTCAGCAGCAGTCCCTGTTCGGGCGCCGGATCGGTGTCGTCGGGTTGTCGGTGGGCAGCAGTGCCGCGCTGACCTGTGCGATGGAGGGCGTGGGCGGCTCCTTCCGGCTCGCCGACTTCGACCGGCTGAGCCTGTCGAACCTGAACCGGCTGCGCGCGGGCGTCCACGAGCTGGGTCTGGAGAAGACCGTGCTGTGCGCCCGGCGCATGTACGAGCTCGACCCGTACCTCGACATCGAGCTCCACCGCGGCGGCCTCACCGAGGAATCCATCGGAGACTTCTTCGCCCCAGAGCGCGGCGGTCTGGACCTCCTGATCGAGGAGTGCGACACACCGTGGGTGAAGGTGGCCGCCCGTGAGCACGCCCGCCGCCTGGGGGTTCCGGTCCTCATGGACACGAACGACCGCGGGCTGCTGGATGTGGAGCGCTTCGACACCGAACCGGGGCGCCCGCTCTTCCACGGACTGCTCGGTGACACGACGTCGGATGAGCTGCGCGGGCTCGACCGCGCCGGAACGATCCGCCTCCTGCTGCGCATGGTCGACGAGCGGCGCCTCAGCCCCGCGATGACCGATGCCCTGCCCCGGATCGGCCGGACGCTGTCCAGCTGGCCCCAACTCGCGAGCGGCGTGATGCTCGGTGCGGCCCTCGCCACGGACACCGCCCGCCGCATCCTCCTGGACGAACCGGTGCCCTCCGGGCGCTACTCGGTCGACCTCGACGTGCTCGTCCCGGCCGGGTCCGCTTCCGCGTCGGGCGGCACGGCGGCGCACCCCGTGGGCGCACGACCCGGAGCCGCCCCGTGACGCGCGTACCCGAACTCCGCGGCAGGCGCCTCAAGCTGCGCGAACTACGGCCTTCGGACCACGAGCCGTTCACGCGCATCCTTACGCACCGCCTGCTCACCCGCTACCTCGGCATCGACCGCATGGACGAGAGCGAGGCGCACGACGCGTTCGCCCGGAGCCTCGGCCAGCCGCACGCGCACCCGCGGCACCGCTACACCCTCGCCGTGTCCTGCCTGGACGACGACACCCTCACCGGCACGATGGGCCTGCTCGTCGAGGGCTACGGGAACAACGCCATGCTCACCAGCCTGGTGCTGCTCCCCGGTGCCCCCATGGCCGGCCACGGACACGAGGCGGGCCGACTGCTCATGGCCTACGGGTTCGGCCACCTCGGGCTGCACCGCATCTGGGCCGGCCACCGCAGCGACCACCACCGCATGGCCGACGTGATGCACGCCGCCGGACTGCGCCGCGAGGCCACCCTGCGGCAGCTCTTCCGCACCCAAGGCTGCTGGCACGACGTCACCACCTACGCCGCGCTCGCCCCTGAGTGGAAACGCCAGGCCACGGAGGCCGAGCTCGCCATCCTGGACGCCGGGCCGCGCGTCGGTGATCCAGGCAATGCCTCACGTTCAGTAGCGGGCCGCTACCATGGGTGACCCGACGGGTTGTGGCAAGACGAGAGAGGCGGGTGGACGGGGATGCGCGAGACACGACGCGTGGCGCGGGTACTGGGTGCGTGCGCGGCGGCGCTGACGCTGGGGCTGGCAGTGCCGGGTACGGCGCAGGCCGCGGACGGGGTGCTGTTCATCGATCGGGCACCGATTCACGACCCGTCCGGCTGCTACCCGTTGGGCGACTTCGTGCCCTCGGAGGTCGCCAACTTCACCGACGGGACCGCCTCCGTGTGGTCGGGGCCCCACTGCGACGGGCGCGTGACGGGCTCCGTCCTGCCGGGGCAGGTACTGCGCCCCGCCCCCGGCATGAGCCTGTCCATCCGGTAGCGCCGCGTCCGGCCTCAGGCGACCAGCTCGTACACGCTCCGGGCCGTCAGCCACAGGCCGGCGAGCAGGGAGAGCGTGACGATCAGCCGCTCCTGGTGCTGCTCCAGCCAGCTCCGCAGGGCGTTCAGCCGGGCGTCCGCGGCCGCGGGCGCCCGGAGCGCGTACATCTCCATGACGATGAGGCTGAGCGTGGCCAGCAGGCAGTAGCCCGTCAGTGCGAGCCAGTCGGTGGAGGTGGAGAGGTCCGCGTCGACGGCGGTCGCGGCGCCGGCGCCGACCAGTGCCCAGGGTTGCAGCAGCCACGCCAGGCCCGCCGCGGTGGCCGAGGAGGCGTTGTCGATCCGCGCGGTCCAGCGCGGCGGGCCGTGCGGGCGGGGCGGTCGGCGGTGCCGGTGGACGCCGTACAGCACCAGAGCCACGCCGATGGCGAGTTTCCCGGCGATCACGGCGGTCGAGGGCGCGCTGTGACGGGCCGGGGGCTGTCCCCCGGTCAGCAGCATCACGCAGGCGATGACCGCGATCAGGTTGGCCAGCCACGACAACAGGAACGCCAGGCCCAGGCGGACGCCGCGCCGCGAGGAGAGGAGCAGGATGAAGGCGCTGTTGTGCAAGGGCCCCAAGGTGACGGCCATACCGATCACCACCAGGTCGAGGACCATAGGTTCAGCCGCTCCTGGGTGTCGGGGCCGTCTGCCACGTGTGGATGGGCGGGACCGGTCGGCAGAGTCGGGCGGCGCTGCGGTGCTGCATCCCGACTCTGCAGGTGGCGGCCCGGCTCGTCAAGCAAGCCACGCCCGCATCCCCGCCGGCGTCGATCCGGTCCTCGGACCGGCTTTCGGCAACCTGCCGGATCCTCAGGCTCCCGGCCCGCTCGGCCTCTCGGCGGCGGAGGCGGAGGCGGAGTCCTCTGTGTAGAAGCGCCGTAGGAGCTCCTGCTCGGCGTCCCGGTGCGGGAACATGAAGAAGATCAGCAGTCCGCCCAGGGCGATGGCGGCCAGGCCGACGGTGTACGCCCAGTCGTCGCCGTGGAGGAACGACTGGCGTGCTGCCGCGATGATCTGGTCGGCGTACTGGGGGTGCTGCTCCGCCACCTGCCCCGCGGAGGCGAACGACTTCGTCAGCTCGCTCTGGACCTGGTCCGACACGTCCTTGCCCTTGGGGGACGCGGCGATCGCCGCGCTGAAGGCCGAGGCGTAGCCGGCGGTGAGGAGCAGGCCCATGATGGACTGCATGATGGCCCCGCCGAGGTCCCGTTGCAGGTCGGCGGTGCCTGAGGCCATGCCGGCCCGTCGCACGGGCACCGATCCGGTCAGCGAGTGGGATGCGGGCGTCCCGGCGAAGCCGGCGCCGATGCCGATGAGCACGTAGGCGAAGCCGATCTGCCAGTAGCTGCTGTCCTCGCCCCAGAACAGCAGCATCCAGGCGAAGGCGAGGAAGAGGAACGCGTAGCCGATCAGCAGGGTCGCGCGGGCGCCGCGCGTCTCGACCAGTTTCGCGGACCGCGGTGCCACGAGCACCATCAGCACCACGAGCGGGAGGATGGCGGCGCCCGCTTCGACGGGGTTGTACTCGAGCACGTTCTGCAGGTACTGCTGGCTGATGAACGCCGACCCCATCATGGCGCCGTACACGATGATTCCCGCGCAGGCGGCGACCCAGAACGTGCGCCGGCCGGCGACGTGGAGGTCGTACAACGGGTTGGGAGCCCGGCGCTGGCGCCAGAAGAACGCCACTCCGGCGACCAGGGCGATCACGGCGAGGCCGACGACCAGTGCCGCCTCGCCGGGGACGGCGGCGAAATTGATCGCCAGCACCAGTCCCGCGATCAGGAGGACGGACAGGATGCCGCCGAGGTTGTCCACGGGTTCGGACGACTCGTTGGCGTGCGCGGGGACGAACATCAGGGCCATGACCACCGCGACCACGGCGAGGGGCAGGGTGACCAGGAACACCGACCCCCAGTAGAAGCGTTCGAGCAGCGCGCCCGCGATCACCGGCCCGAGCATGGAGATGCCGCCGCCCAGGGCCGACCACAGCGCGATCGACTTCGTCCGCCCCGGCCCCGCCCACAGGGCGGTGATCAGCGCCAGCGTGGTCGGGTAGGCCATTCCGGCCGAAAGCCCGCCCAGGATCCGGGCCAGCACGAGGACGGTGTCATTGGGCGCGTACGCGGCGAGCAGGCAGGCGGGGACGGACAGCGCGGTGCCGAGGAGCAGCAGCAGCTTGCGCCCGTGCCGGTCCCCGACCGCACCCAGATAGAGCACCGATGCGGCCAGGCCCAGGGAGTAGCCCACGGCGACCAGGTTCAGCGTGGTCTGGGAGGAGTCGAAGGCCTTCCCGATCGCGGGCAGCGCCACGTTGGCCACCGACAGGTTCAAGTTGGCCACCGCGGCAACGATGATCAGGGACGCCAGGACGAGCGACGCCCGCGCGGGGGCCTCACGCGGAACATCGATGCGCGGCGCGCCGCTTTTCGACATGGAACCTCCGGGGCGAAGTGGGGCTTGGCGAGAGTCTTGCCTGATCCGCCGTGCCGCACATCGCCCCATTGGGATGACACGCCCACCTTCGCCGACGCGGCGGCCCGCCCCGCCGGGGCCCCGTCCCCGAGGCGGGTGCCCGGTGCCCGGTGCGCGGCTGTGAGTTGGCTGTGAAGCGACGGGGTGAGGAGCCTCGGGTGCGGGAGGAGTGCCGACAAGTTCTATATTCATACGAACCATCCATACGCGGCCCGGCTGCGGGGATTTCAGGGGGACGACTGTGGCCGATACCGACACCGCTCCGGCTGCCCGGACGGAGTCCCGGAGTGCCCGCAAGGTACGCCGGAAGGCGCAGAACCGCAGACGCCTGGGCGTGGGCGTCGCAGTGCTCGCCGTAGCCGGGGCCACCGCCGGCGCGTTCGCCTTCATGGGGAGCGGTCCCGAGGGGGCCGCCCAGCACGATGCGAAGCTCGCGGCTCCGGGGGGTGCGGCCGACGGGGCCGCCGCCGCGAAGAAGGCCGAGGAGGCCTGGGACGGCAAGGTCAAGGTGTTGGGAGACGGCTCCACCTCCTACACCGGGCCGCAGCCTGGACAGCTCAAGCCCGAGCGGCTGAAACCCGGGGAGAAGCCGCCGCAGTTCGTGGTGTTCTCCTGGGACGGCGCGCTGGAGGGCGACGACCACCTCTTCTCCCACTTCCGCCAGGTCGCCCGCGAGAACAAGGCGCACATGACCTTCTTCCTCACGGGCATCTACCTGCTGCCGGAGAGCAAGAAGACGCTCTACCGGCCGCCGCAGCACAACCAGGGTTCGGCCGCCATCTCGTACCCGACCGTCCCGCACGTGAAGGGCACGCTGGAGCAGTTGCGGGGCGCCTGGGGCGACGGCGACGAGATCGGTTCGCACTTCAACGGGCACTTCTGCGGGCCCAAGGGCGGCGGGGACTGGAGCCCCACCGAATGGAAGAGCGAAATCGACCAGACGTATGCGTTCGTCAAGAACTGGAAGACCAACACCGGTTTCACCAAGGAGGCGCCGCTGCCCTTCGACCCGGACCGGGAAGTGGTCGGGGGCAGGGCGCCCTGCCTGGAGGGCCAGAAGAACCTCCTGACCGCGATCAAGCCGTACGGCTGGCGCTACGACGCGAGTTCCGCGGGGGACTTCCAGCTGTGGCCGTCCAAGCTGGACGGCATCTGGAACTTCCCCCTGCAGCTCGTACCGCTGCAGGGGAAGGAAGTGCAGGTCCTCTCCATGGACTTCAACTTCCTCTTCAACCAGTCGGGCGACAGCACGCAGGGCGACCCGGCGAAGTTCGCGGCGTGGCAGGCGCAGACCCGGGCCTCGTATCTGAACGGCTTCAACCGTGTCTACAACGGCAGTCGGGCGCCCATGTTCGTCGGCAACCACTTCGAGGACTGGAACGGCGGCATCTACATGAAGGCCGTCGAGGACGTGATGAAGGACGTCTGCCCGCGCCAGGACGTCCGTTGCGTGTCGTTCCGGGAGCTGGCGGACTGGCTCGACGCGCAGGACCCGAAGGTCCTGGCACAACTGCGCGGGCTCGACCCCGCGCAGGCGCCGGACTGGGCCTCGCTCATCAAGTAGAGCGGGCCCCGTGGCCGGGCAGCGTGCGCTGCCCGGCCTACTTCACCGACTTGATGTAGTCGCTCCACAGACGCACCGCCCGCTCGCTGCCGGGCGTGCCCGGGGCGTCGCCGCCCAGTCCCGTCAGCGGCAGCGGAACCAGGTCGGTGAGCGACATCCGGTAGACCACCACGGCCGTGGACTCCTGCTCGGTGCTCGCGACGAACCAGCCCGCCGTGTTCGCGGCCGTCGTTCCGGTCTTGCCCGCCGCCCCGGCGTGCGCCTTGCCCGCCGTCTTCGCCGAACCCTCGGTGACCGCGTCCCGCAAGGCGTCCGTCACCGCCTGGGCGGTCTTGGCCGTCACGGCCCGGGTCGGCTGCGGCGTGTCGAGCGGAACCGCAGCACCGTTGCGGCTGGCCGAACGCACCGAGTAGGGGTCGGTGTGCATGCCGTCGGCGGCGAAGGTCTCGTAGGCGCCGGCCATGCGGATCGCACTGGGCATCGAGTTCTCCCCGAGCGCGAACGCGGGAATCCGCGGCCCGAGGCTCGATCCGAGCAGGCCCGCGCGCTGGGCGAACGACTGCACCCCGTCGAGGCCCACGTCGAGACCGAGTTGCAGCATGGGAGTGTTGACGGAGTTGGCGACGGCCTGGCGCAACGTCACCTGGCCCCAGCTGCGGCCGTCGTCGTTGCGGCCCTTCACCACCTTGCCGCTGCGGTCCCAGTACGGCCCCTCGGGCGTCTGGACGGTGACCTGGTCGTCTCCGTTGTACGTGGTGGAGGGGGAGATGGGCGTACGGGTCTTGCCGCGTGAGCGCAGCACCCCTTCGTCGAGCGCGGCGGCGTAGACGATCGGTGTGAACGCCGTGCCGACCGGGATCGTCGTCGCGTTCGACTCGTTGAAGCCCTGCTTCAGATAGTCGGGGCCGCCGTACACGGCGAGCAGCCGCCCGTCGGTGGAGACGCTCGCCGCGCCGATCTTCGCGTTCTTGTCCGTGTCGGGTCGCCGCTCGGCGTCGAAGTCCTTCTGCGCCTTCTGGACGGCGGAGGTCAGGGCCGTCATGCGGGTCCGGTCGAAGGTCGTGTAGATCTGGTAGCCGCCGAGGTCGAAGTCGGAGTCGCTGATGTGGCCCGCCTTGACGGCATAGGCCTTGGCCAGCTCGACCAGATATCCGGTCTGCGCCCCGGGATTGCCGGGGAGGGCGGCCCCCAAGGGTTCGGGGAACGTGGTGTAGGTGGCGCGCTCGGCGCGCGAGAGCCGGCCGGTCTCGACCATGCGGTCCAGGATCCAGGACCAGCGTTCGACGGCCCGCTCGTGGTTCTCCTTGCCGACGGCCGGGTCGTACAGCCCGGCGCCCTTGAGGAGGGAGGCAAGGAAGGCGCCCTCGCCGGCATTGAGCTGCGAGACGTCCTTGCCGAAGTACGCCTGGGACGCGCGCTGGATCCCGTACGTCCCGCGTCCGAACCAGCTGGTGTTGAGGTAGTCCTGGAGGATCTGCTTCTTGTCCCTCTGGTTGTCCAGCTTCACGGCGAGCAAGAGCTCGGTGAACTTCCGGGAAAGCGTGCGGTCCTGGTTCAGGTAGGCGTTCTTCACGTACTGCTGCGTGATGGTGGACCCGCCCTGGGTCTCACCTCCCGTCGCCGCGGCGCCCAGGGCGCGCAGGACGCCGGCCGGTGACACTCCGGGATCCGAGTAGAAGCTCGAGTTCTCGGCGGCCAGAACGGCTCCCTGGACCGCGGGAGGCACCTTGTCCAGCGGCATCTCCTGCCGGCTGACCCAGCCCGTCCGGGCCATCGTGGAGCCGTCGGCCCAGTAGTAGACGTTGTCCTGCTGTGTGGCGAAGGAGTTGAGGTCTTCGGGTATGTCCGTGGTCGCGTAGGCGTACGTGACGAAACCCGCCAGGACCACGAACCCGTACAGGCAGGCGCCCAGCCACTGGCGCCAGGAGGGTATCCACCGGCGCCAGCCGCTGCGCCCCGGCCTCGGGAAGGCAGGTCGCAGGCGCCGCAGTTGTGTGCGCGCCGCGGCGACGGCCGGCGCGAGG
Organism: Streptomyces sp. NPDC001194; assembly: GCF_042896985.1. Taxonomy (NCBI): domain Bacteria; kingdom Bacillati; phylum Actinomycetota; class Actinomycetes; order Kitasatosporales; family Streptomycetaceae; genus Streptomyces; species Streptomyces sp. NPDC001194. The sequence continues at coordinate 353,486 of NZ_JBIAXU010000006.1, forward strand.
GCGGCCGTCCGGCCGGCCGCCGCCCGGGGTCTACGGCGCGTCCCGGTCTTCCTCCGGCGGCCCGATTCGGCTCCGCCACTGCCTTCCGGAGCCGCCCGCCTGCCCCACGAGCGCCCTCTTTCGGACGTATCCTGCCTGCCCACTGGGAATGCCCCCTTGCTGTGCTTTCCCGCATACCCTAGAGGCACTTGCCGTGAGGTCGGTGTGGTGGCATCGGCTTCCGGCCGCGAGGGTCGGCGCCGGCGGGGGCAGGTGACAACCGGAGGCGGGCCGCCCTGCGCTCGGGGCGGATCCTGTCAGGTGACCGCCGATGAAGCGGAAGACGCCGAAGGGGCCGGGGAAGCCGCCCGGTTGTGCGAAGATTCCGTCCCCCGGTCCGTGTGGACCGGGTGACAAGGGGAAATGCAGTGATACCAAAGAGGTTCAGGCTTGCCGTCGGCGCAGCCTTGACCGTGACCCTGTCGTCCGCGACGCTGTTCGCCTACTCCGCGAGTGCGGGCTCCGGGCCCGAAGCAGCCGACCGCGCGACCGTCGACGCCTTCGCCCGCATAGCCGACGACGTGCTCTCGCAGCGCACCCGGGCTCTGGTCGAGGAGCAGCCGGGACACCGCAACTCCGGCCCGTCCTCGGCGAAGACGCGCATGTCGGCTCAGCTGAAGAAGGACGAGGACGCGGCGATCTCCTCGCTGCAGTCCCGCAAGACGCGCCTCGCGGCGCTCGGCGAGGCCTACACGGGTGCCACCACCCATGTCGCCGTGGACCGGGCCACGGTCACCGGCGGGAAGGCGACCGTCGAGGTCTCCGAGGACACCACGCTCACCTACAAGAAACTGCGCGGGGACGAGCCGGCCACGACCGACTTCCGGACGCGCTACGAACTGACCCTCACCAGCAAGCGGGGCGGTGCCTGGGAGCTGACCTCGATCAAGTCCCAGGACAACGGCCCCGTGGCGATCAACGAGCCCGTGGCTGCCAAGGCGAACGTCGCCAAGGACGACGGCAACCAGTATCCGGACGGCACGCCCGCCTCCACCAAGTACCCCGCCCCGGCGAAGCCCAAGGCGAAGACCGGCGGCGCGTACGACTACGCGGCCATGGCGAAGTACGCGGAGAAGTACTGGAGCAGCTACAACCCCGCGTACCGCAAGTTCAGCGGCGCGGGAGGCGACTGCACCAACTTCATCAGCCAGGCGCTCAAGGCGGGTGGCTGGAAGACCGTTCCGGGCTCGACGACGGACTACCGCAACTGGTCGTACGACGGCACCCGCCAGACGGACTCCTGGGTCGGCGCGAACGAGTGGGCGTGGTTCACGCTGTCCAACAAGAGGGCCGCCAACCTTGCCAACGTCTACCAGACGGATGTCGGTGACATCGTGCAGGTGGACTTCAACAGGGACGGGTCCAAGGACCATTCCATGATGGTCACGTACCGCAGCAACGCCGGAATGCCGTACCTGACGTACCACTCCACCAACACCTACCGTAAGTCGCTGGCGAGCATCATCGCGTCCTACCCGGACGCGATCTACTACGCGTACCGCACCTGACTGGTGCCCTTCGGCTTCTCCTGCCGCGGAACCCCCGCGGCAGGAGAAGCCGGCCAGGGTGATCGATCTCCGCACAACTCCCCCCTGCACAGCAGGGGCTTGTGGACCGGAGTCCCCTGGCCGACCGGTGAGGCAGAGGCGAGCGGCGCAGTCGAGCACTGCGGCACGGCCGGGCACGGAGGGTTTGCCGCGAGGGATGTGGCCACTGTTTCGCTTCAGCTCTCGTGAATCGAAACCACAGGTCCCGGGTATTCGAAATTGATAAACTTGGACTGTTTGTTCTTCCCGAAGATGGACGGCCATTTTCGAACAGGATGAGTATTTTCCATCCGGTGGCGCAAATGCGCCCCTCTTTTTGCGCCGGACTGCGCCATATCCAGGCCCAGCAATCCCGTGCGCTCGCTGATTCCAGTGACTTATGACGGGTGCTGGTTGTACGTTTCTTCTTACCGAAGGCATATTCCACCAGCGGTTCTTTCCGTTGAGGGGGGACTCTCATGACGAGTCACGCGACCGAAGTCGACCTGGAAGATCTGCTGCACGAGGCGCTCCGGGCCACCGGTGAGGGCGAACTTTGGACGGCCGATGCGGACGAGATGTGGTGCCGCCTCACCCGCCCGTCCGGGACGGTGCGCCGGCAGGGTTGGAAACTGCACGTGTCCGCGACGGCGGCCTCGGCGCCGGAAGTTCTCGAGAAGGCCCTGCACGTACTGTTGCGCGAGGAATCGGCATTCAAGTTCGTGCGGTCGACCGAGCAGGTGGGCGCGCTCAACTCGCGTGCCACGCCTCGGGGAAGCTCGGGGAAGTTCATCACCGTGTACCCGTCCTCCGACGGCGATGCCGCCCGGCTGGCCCTTGCACTGCACCGGGCCACCGCGGGTTTGACCGGCCCCCGGATTCTGTCCGACCAGCCGTACGCACCCAACAGTCTGGTGCACTATCGCTACGGTGCTTTCGTCGGCCGGCGGCGGCTCTCCGACCAGGGCCTGCTGGTGTGGTTCATCGAGGACCCGGACGGAAATCCCGTCGAGGACAAGCGCACCGGGCAGTATTCTCCGCCCTCTTGGGCGGTCAGTCCGTTTCCCGCCTCAGTACCCCTTCCACCGCGGCAGGAGAAAGCCGCGAACCGCCCCGTCCTGCTCGGCGGCCGGTTCTCGATAAGGGAAGCGATCCGGCACACCAACAAGGGCGGCGTCTACCGCGGCACGGACGTCACCACGGGCGCGCCCGTGGTGATCAAGGAAGCCCGGCCGCACGTGGAGGGCGACGCGGACGGCTCCGACGTCCGCGACTGGCTGCGGGCCGAGGCCAGGACGCTGAAGAAGCTGACGGGTACGGGACTGGCGCCGGAGCCGCTCGCGATGTTCGAGACGGGCGGGCACCTGTTCCTCGCCCAGGAGGAAGTGCCGGGCGTGCCCCTGCGCACCTGGGTCGCCGAGCGCTTCCGCGACGTCGGAAGCGAACGCTACCGGCCGGACGCGCTGGCCCAGGTCGCACGCCTGGTGGACCTGGTCGCGGCGGCCCACGCCAACGGCTGCGTACTGAGGGACTTCACGCCGGGCAACGTCATGGTCCGCCCCGACGGCGAACTGCGCCTCATCGACCTGGAACTCGCCGCCCTGCAGGACGACGACGTGCTCCCGACACGCGTGGGGACACCCGGCTTCAGCGCCCCCGAGCGCCTGCAGGACGCTCCCGTCTCCCCCACGGCCGACTACTACAGCCTCGGCGCCACCGTGTGCTTCGTCGTCGCCGGGAAGGTACCGAACCTGCTGCCCGAGGAACCGGCCACGCGGCCCGCGGAACAGCGGTTCGCCCAGTGGCTGGCCGCGTGTACCGCGACACTGCACCTGCCGGACGACCTGACCGAGATGATCCTGGGGCTGATGAAGGACGATCCCGGCGAGCGGTGGGACCCCGCCAGGGCGCGTGCGGCTCTGCGCGGGACGGGGCCGTCACGGCCGGCCCGCGCCGCTGCCGGAACGGCGCGGACGGACGGGCCCGATGCCGCGACGCGGGCCGCGGTCGCCGGGATGGTGGACCACCTCCTGGATTCGATGACCCCGGACGACGACCAGTGGCTGTGGCCCGTGTCCACCCGGGCCGGGGAGACCGACCCCTGCACCGTGCAGCAGGGTGCGGCGGGCGTACTGGCGGTGCTGACACGGTACTTCGAGCTCACGGGTGACCCGCGCCTGCCCGGTCCGATCTCCACCGCGGCCCATTGGATCGCCGCCCGCGCCGACACCCGTTCCATACGTCCCGGCCTTCACTTCGGCGGCCGCGGAACCGCCTGGGCGCTGTACGACGCCGGGCACGCACTCGGCGACCGCGCGCTCAGGAGCCGGGCGGTGGCCCTGGCTCTGGCCCCGCTGGAGTCGACACCCAGCCACGACATCACCCACGGCTGCGCCGGCAGCGGACTGGCCGCCGCCCACCTGTGGCACCGCACGGGCGACACGCGCCTGGCCGAACTGGTCGTCGACGCCGCCGACCGGCTGGCCGCCGCCGCACAGCCCGAGCCGTCCGGCGTGAGCTGGCCCGTCCCCGCCGAAGCCGTTTCCGCGGAAGCCGGAAAACGCTACCTGGGCTTCGCCCACGGAACCTCCGGCATAGGCTGCTTCCTCCTGGCCGCCGCAGACGTCTCCCACCGGCCGGAGGACCTGCGACTGGCCGTGGCGGCCGGAGAGCACCTGGTGGCCAACGCCGTCATGGTCGGGCGGGCGGCCCAGTGGCCGGCCCAGGCCACGGACCCGCCCACGGCCCCGTACTGGTGCCACGGTTCGGCGGGCATCGGCACCTTCCTGGTCCGGCTCTGGCAACGGACCGGCGACAAGCGGTTCGGTGACCTCGCCCGGGGAGCCGCACACGCCGTCGTCGAGCGCGCCTCCCGCGCCGCCCTCGCCCAGTGCCACGGGCTGGCGGGCAACGGGGACTTCCTCCTCGACATGGCCGAGGCCACCGGGGACCCCGCCTACCGCACGATGGCCGAGGAGCTGGCCCGCCTCATCGTCTCCGAACGGGCCCACCGCGACGGCCACGTCGTCTTCCCCACCGAGTACGGAGACGTCTCCACCAGTTGGAGCGACGGGTCCGCAGGAATTCTGGCCTTCCTCCTGCGGACCCGCCACACAGACCCCCGGCACTGGATGATCCGGCAGCCGGGCTGAGCGGCAGGGAACCTGCCGCCACCGCACAGAGAAGGAGAAAGTCATGGAGAACCACGACCTCGAACTGCTGGCTCACCTGCACGCCCTTCCGGAGACCGACCCGGTCGGCGTCGACGGAGACCAGTTCTCCGGCACGTGTGCCTGCGTCGGCCTGCTGACGCTCCTCAACACCATCTGCATCGGCATCAGCTGCGCCTAGCCGAGATCCTCCGGCCGGGGGGGGGGCCCCGCCCCCCCCCCCCGCCCGCCGGAAAGGCCCCGCGGCCCGCCCGGCAGCCGGACAACACCCCCCAGAACACGGCTCGTCCCAGCACCCCCCG